>WJME01000313.1 GCA_014728115.1 Candidatus Zhuqueibacterota bacterium
ACCCTTGACCCCCAACAGGAAAGACGAAGGATAGAAACGTGCTAGGTGTTCTTTCAAAATTTCAAAAAGGACTGGAAAAGACCCGATCTAATCTCGTAGGCGGTATCCAAAAAGTGGTTTCACGAGGCAAACTCGACGAAGAAATGCTCGATGACCTTGAAGAAACCTTACTGCTCAGTGATGTAGGGTTTGAGACCACAGAAAAAATACTCGAACAGTTGGCAGAACAAAGTCGAAAAAAAAATGCCGCAACTGCCCAGGATATTATCAATCTGCTGCGCGAACAGCTCGTTCAGATCTTAACGGTAAACCGATCAGACATAAATACACAAAAACCTCATATCATCAGTGTTATCGGTGTCAATGGAACCGGCAAGACCACATCAATTGGCAAATTGGCTCACCTCTATCTCAAGGATGGCCAAAAGGTTCTTTTGGCTGCAGCAGATACTTTTCGTGCTGCGGCCAGTGAACAACTGGCTATATGGGCTGAAAGAGTCGGTGCGGATTGTATTCATCGTGAACCTGGTAGCGACCCGGCTTCAGTGGCGTTTGATGCGATAAGATCGGCCAAAAGCAAAAACAAAGATATTGTTTTAATCGATACTGCCGGTCGCTTGCATACAAAAAGCAATCTCATGCAAGAATTGTCAAAAATTCATCGGGTGATCGATAAGGAAATACCAGGTGCTCCGCATCAAGTCTTACTTGTGGTCGATGCGACTACAGGACAAAACGGTTTGGCCCAGGCAAAAGAATTTGCCAAAGCAGTGAATGTTACCGGAATCATTCTGACCAAACTGGACGGTACCGCAAAGGGCGGTATTGTTTTTTCCATCGCCAAACAACTCGATGTCCCTGTTCAATATGTCGGTCTCGGAGAAAAGATCGATGATTTGCAACCCTTTGATGCACAACAATTTGTAGAGGCGCTTTTTAAGTGAAAGTAAACTATATCAGTTTGGGATGCCCCAAAAATGCTGTCGATCTGGAAAAAATCCTGGGGAGTCTTGCTCCTTATGTGGACTTTACAGAACATCCGGATGAAGCGGATATGACTATTATCAATACCTGCGCCTTTATACAAGCTGCCCAACAAGAAGCCATTGACGAAATCCTGAATATCGCCCAAATAAAGCAAGAGCGCCCGGATTTCCAAATCTGGGTGACAGGCTGCTTGCCACAACGCTATAAAAATCAATTACTCGAATTGATGCCAGAAATAGATGAAATATTTACCCATCGCGATGCAGACGAAACAAGCATGCTCATCTGTAAAAAGTTAACAGGCACGAGTAATCGATCCGGAAAAAGATATCCCATTACCGCAAGCCATTATCGCTATTTAACGATTGCTCAGGGATGCAATAATCGATGCAGTTACTGTGCTATTCCTGTCATCAAAGGAGATTTGAAGAGCAGGACGATACCAGAAATATTGGCCGAAGCGCATCACCTGGCCAACTCTAAAGATTCGCCAAAAGAGCTCATCCTCGTCGCCCAGGACACAACTGCCTTTGGAATGGATCGTAATGGCCAAGAGCTGTCGAATCTTTTAATCGAATTGGATAAAAAAAGATACTTTGACTGGATCAGGATCATGTATACACATCCTGCACATTGGAATGAAGGTCTGATGGATGTGCTCGCGAATGCCGATACCATTCTCCCCTATATTGATATGCCTGTACAGCATATAAATGATAAAATCCTAAAAAGCATGAAAAGATCTGTAACAGGGCATGATATTCGTGCACTGATTGACAAATTAAGAGAAAAGATCAATCCCCTGGTTCTCAGAACCTCTTTGATTGTCGGTTATCCCGGTGAAAGTAAACATGAATTCAATGAATTATTGGCATTTGTAGAGAACACCGAATTTGACCGTTTAGGCGTTTTTACCTATTCAAAGGAGCAAGATACCCGCGCCTTTAATCTTTCCAATACCGTGAGTGAAAAAACAAAACATCGGCGTCAGGAAGAGATCATGATGTTGCAAGCTGAAATTTCGTATCATAAAAATCAAAAGCTATTGCACTCTGGGATTAAAGTACTCGTGGATGAGTATGATAAAGACAATCATCAAAGCATAGGACGAACATGGCGCGATGCACCAGAAATCGACAATGTGGTCGTTTTGCCGGAATTAGAACTGTGCGTGGGGTCGTTTTATGATATAGAGATAACACAGACTGACATGTATGAATTATTCGGCAGAAAAAGAGAATCTCCTCTGCCGGAAAGGATGGACATATGAAAAGATTGATGCTTTTATTGACACTTTTGATTCTCGTCTCGAATCCGGGTTTTGCCCAGTTAGAGTTTGGGCAACCCGACGAACAACAATCGGGACCGGAATTTCATATGGATGTTGCCAATTTTTCAGTTCCTGAAGACCGGGCAAAAAGTCGGATGAATATTTATATTGAAATAGCCTACGACGAACTGCAATTTATCAAGGTAGGCGATGGCTTTGAAAGTGAATTTGAAGTTTCTGCTGTTGTATTCGATGACGACGATTTTCAGGTCGATGGTAAAATCTGGAAAGAAACCGTATTTGTCAAAGACTTTGACCTGACCAATAGCCGATCACAGTTTGCTTTTACATATAAATCATTTGATCTCGAACCTGAGAAATATAAAGTCGATGTGAATGTCGAAAATGTCGAGACCGGCAATGTGTACAAGCGAGATTTCAAAACCGAATTAAAAGATTTTTCAAAAGATGAATTGATGACAAGCGATATCATTCTGGCAGATCGTATCACAGCCGACTCTCTCGGGATCAAAACCATCAGTCCTATTGTCACAGACCCGACCAAAGGAGTTACAGGCGATATTTTTGTCTATTTTGAAATCTATAATCCCAAAGACGAAGACGAGTTAAAAATAGAATATGAAATCAAGGGTGAACGAACCCGAAATCGCATCAAGGGAGAGTATCAAAAGCCCACACCCGCTCAGCGGATCATGGAAGCCATACGTATTCCGACCGACAGTCTGATGGCCGATGAATATAACCTGACTCTAAAACTCAATGGCGACAAGGACGATTTCGAAGTAAAAAAGACGTTTTATGTAAACTGGGTTGGTATGCCCTCATTGGTGCGTGATCTGGATAAGGCGATCGCTCAAACCGAATATGTGGCAACGCGTGAAGAGTGGAAGAAACTCGATAATGCTCCGGAAGACGAAAGACTGGAAGAATTTAAAGAATTTTGGAAACGACATGACCCTACCCCTGGAACAGAACTGAATGAGGCATTACAATCCTACTTTTCCCGCGTGGATTTTGCCAATCGCTCATTTGGAACCATGAACCAGGAAGGCTGGAAAACGGATATGGGAATGATTTATATCATTCTCGGCGGCCCGGATGAAGTCGAAAGAAATCCGTTCCCCAAATATAGCCGATATCCCTATCAGGTATGGCAGTATTATCGATTCAATCGGTATTTCGAGTTTTATGATCCAACAGGCTTTGGCGATTATCGTCTGGCCACACCGTTTTCCATTTACGAAGCACAAAGACTCATTACACGATAGCTATCGAGGAGTATATTGACTAGCACGGTTTTCCCACCCCGACTAAAACCTGGTGATACCATTGGCGTGGTATCACCAGCAAGTACCCCCAAACCAGATCGTTTAAAAGCTGGCATTGACTATTTGAGAAAAAAAGGCTATAATGTTGTTACGGGTTCGCATGTTGATAAAAAAACAGGTTACCTTGCCGGCTCTGACAGTCAGCGAATAGCAGATCTCAACAATATGATATCCAACCCGGCTATCGATGCCATCATATGTTCGCGTGGGGGTTATGGATGCGCTCGAATTGTTTCTCAAATAGATTACGACGCTATCTCTCAAACCCCCAAACCCTTGGTTGGATATTCGGACATTACTACGCTGAACCTTGCCTTGTTTGCTCGTTGTCATCTTGTTTCCTATTCCGGTCCCATGGTCGCCGTAGAGATGGGTAAAGGAATACATCCCTTTACGGAAAAATGGTTTTGGAAAGTCTTGAATGAACCTTTTCCACACACTCTGCAAAGTGACTCTGGCCGAGTTATGCAATCAGGCAAAGCACACGGCCGGCTGCTAGGCGGGTGTTTAGCCCTGGTCAATCATGCCCTGCACACCCCCTATTGCCCGGATTTTTCAGATTCTATTCTGTTTCTCGAAGATATTGGCGAAGATCTATATCGCATTGACCGCTATATGGCACAACTCAAAAATGCAGGCATTCTCGACTCCATTGCTGGCCTCTTGCTTGGAGAGTTTATCGATTGTCAGGATTCTGAAAATACATTTGTGATACAAGATATTATCGAGCGCTATACCAGAGATTTGCATATCCCGATCTTGACGGATTTTCCTTATGGACATGGCGATTACAAGTTTACCCTTCCTGTAGGTGCAGTGGTTGAGCTGGATGCAGACAGGAAATCCCTTACATTGCAAAAAGCAGGAGATTTGCATGCCTAAACTCAATATTGCAGTGTTTGTATCTGGAAGAGGCAGCAATTTAGATTCTATTTTTGGCCAAATAAAGACTGGCCGGCTGAACGCCAGTATTGCACTCGTCATCAGCAATCGCTCCGATGCACCGGCTTTGGATTTGGCACGATCACAAGGAGCAAAGGCAATTCATCTTGCTCCCAATCAATTTGACGACGAACCAGCATATCAAGAAACACTATTGAATTTATTGCAGACAGAAAACATTGATCTCGTTGTGCTGGCAGGATACCTGAAAAAAATACCCGCCGCTGTTGTGAATCAATATAAACACAAGATGATCAATATTCACCCGGCATTATTGCCAGCCTTTGGAGGGAAAGGACTGTACGGCCGCTATGTACATGAAGCGGTTCTCGAATTCGGTGCCAAGATTTCCGGGGCCACGGTTCATTTTGTCGATACTGAATATGATACAGGCCCCCCGATTGTTCAGGAATGCGTCCCGGTCCTGGATGATGACACCCCAGAGTCCCTTGCAAAACGGATTCTAGAGGTCGAACATCGTATTTTACCACAAGCAATAGAATATTTTTGTAACAACCAGTTGGATGTGAAAGGGCGCAGAGTTTATATCAAAAAAAAGTAACAGGTGTGCGTATCCCAGTCAGGGATTATTTTGCAAACAAATCTATGGTCAATAAACCAATAGAAAAGGATTAAATCGTGGCAGACAAGGTAAAAATCAAAAGAGCTCTACTGAGCGTCTATAACAAACAAGGCCTTGTAGAATTTGCTAAAAGCTTGCAAGAACAAGGCACTGAAATCATTTCTACAGGAGGCACTGCCCGCCATCTCTCAGAAAACGGTATTGACATTATCTCTGTTTCGGATGTCACCGGATTTCCTGAAATTCTTGGCGGCAGGGTCAAGACCCTTCACCCCTTTATCCATGGCGCAATACTCGCTAAAAGAGAATCAAATCAACTCGATGAGCTCAAAAAGCATGATATTACCCCTATCGATATGGTCGTCGTCAATTTATATCCTTTTGAAAAAACCGTTGCTCAACCGGATGTACAGCTCGCAGACGCTCTTGAAAACATCGACATTGGCGGACCTTGTATGATTCGGGCAGCCGCAAAAAATTTTCCCGATGTTACGGTTGTCACGGATCCAGAACAATATCAACTCATTATGTCTGAACTCGAGGAAAATGATGGTTCCACCACCCTTGAAACTCGCAAATCATTGGCTGTTCAGGCATTCTTGCGCACCAGTCAATACGACTCGGCCATCAACCGCTTTCTCGGCAAATCAAAGGAAATATTTCCTAATCTGCTGGATTTCGAACTGCAAAAAGTGATGGATCTGCGTTATGGAGAAAATCCACACCAGCAGGCTGCTTTTTATACCGACAATGTCGAAAAAAATCATTTTGGCAAACAATTACATGGTAAAGAACTCTCATTTAACAATTTACTGGATTTGCATTCCACGATGGGATTGGCTTATGAATTCGACAAAGCCTGTGCCGTTATCGTCAAGCACAACAATCCCTGTGGAGTCTCGTTGAATGAAGATCTCTTGACGGCATACAAGCAAGCATTTGCGTCTGACTCTGTTTCCGCCTTTGGGGGGGTGGTTGCATTCAATCGACCGGTCACCCAGGATGTTGCCGAAGAAATGTCTAAAGTCTTTCTGGAAGTGATTGTGGCCCCCAAATTTACCGACGAGGCCAAGGAAATTCTCACGCAGAAGAAAAATCTAAGGCTGCTGGAATGGGATCCGACAACGTTGATAAGAGACCGACTGGATATAAAAAAGATCTATGGTGGATATCTTGTCCAAAATATGGATAGTGTTCAGGAAAATCCTGCCAACTTTAAAACAGTGACTGAACGCAAACCGACAGAGCAAGATTGGGTATCCATGGGATTTGGATGGACGATTTGCAAGTGGGTAAAAAGCAATGCGATCATCTATATCAAAGATACCCGCACGTTGGGCATTGGTGCCGGCCAAATGTCACGTGTGGATTCTTCCAAGCTGGCAGTACAAAAAGCCTCGGAAATGGGCCATAACCTCAAAGAAACGATAATGGTTTCCGACGCTTTTTTCCCTTTTCGCGATGGAATAGATGCTGCTGCAAAAGCAGGTGCCATCGGCGTTATTCAGCCTGGAGGATCCATCCGCGATCAAGAGGTTATCGACGCTGCAAACGAACACAATATGTTCATGGTCTTTACAGGAACACGACATTTTAGGCATTGATTGACCAAGCGCAGCAAGACAATCACTCCTTGGACTCATCATTATCTTACTCCCGAAAATCATTCAACTTTATGGTTTGATTGATTTTCGGGAACAAAACCCACACCCTATCGAATAATGCGTATCATCGAGCAAGATACAGATGGGCACTGTTAATGGCATGTTGGAAATGATTATTGATAAAGTTGATCTTTTGTATTATATTTTGCATAAATTTGTACCCTAAACATGAAAAGACCCTATTATGAAATTTTCATTCTCGAATATTTTCTCTAACGACCTCGCTATTGATCTGGGAACCGCCAACACTCTGGTCTATGTCAAGAATAAAGATGTGGTTTTGGATGAACCCTCTGTTGTAGCGATCCGAAAAAGCGATCAGCAGATTGTCGCTTTTGGATTCGATGCAAAAGAAATGGTCGGAAGAACTCCGGATGAAATTATCACTATTCGTCCACTCAAAGACGGAGTGATTGCCGATTTTGATCTTGCAGAACAAATGATTCGACACTTTATCAAAAAATCACTGCCGTCTCGTATCCCGCGGCCCCGTATCGCGATTTGTGTTCCCACAGGCATTACCGAAGTAGAAAAGAGAGCCGTTCGCGATTCAGCTGAACATGCCGGTGCACGTGAAGTCTATTTGGTGGACGAACCCATGGCTGCAGCCATCGGACTGGGGTTGCCCATCAATCAGCCTGTTGGCAGCATGGTCATCGACATTGGTGGAGGCACCACGGAAATCGCTGTTATGGCCATGTATGGTATTGTCAATTCCATATCCATTCGTGTTGGTGGTGATGAAATGAATGAAGCGATCATCCAATATTTTAAAAAGACATTCAATCTTCTTATCGGTGATATCACCGCGGAACGCATAAAGTGTGAGATGGGTTCGGCCGCTCCTTTTGAGTCGGTTAAAGAATCTATGGCTGTCAAAGGCAGGGATTTGGTCATCGGCATTCCTAAAACCGTTACTATTTCAGCCAAACAAGTCCAGGAAGCATTGGCTGAAACCGTTGATCAAATCGTAGAGTCTCTAAAACTGTGTCTCGAGCAAACTCCGCCAGAGCTTTCAGCTGATATTCTCGAACGGGGTATTATGCTCACCGGCGGAGGATCTTTATTACGCGGATTGGATGAACGATTGCGACAGGAAACCAATTTACCGGTTATTCTGGCAGAAGAACCTCTCTTGGCAGTGGTCAGAGGTACCGGAAAAGTTTTGGAAGATTTGAACCGCTATAGAAAAGTATTAACCCGAATTAAACGGTACTAGGTATCATGACGATAAAGCATACCCCAAAAGCAAAACCCTCAACCACAGAAAAATATCGATTATTTTTTTGGGGAGATTTTCGCAGAAAATTTCTGACCATATTTTTCGGTCTGGTATTTTTTCTCTTGATATTTGCCATCTATCTCGGCAGGGATCTTCCTTCATTTGAGCAGTTGGAAAATTACTCACCTGAACTGGCGACCAAAGTCTATTCTGCAGATGGGGTGCTTGTCAAAGAATTTTTCACCGAACGGCGATTTTATACTCCTCTGAGCCAAATCCCGGACACCCTGGTGCAAGCCGTTCTGGCAACAGAGGATCACAGATTCTATGACCATTGGGGAATTTCACCTACACGGCTTATCAAAGTTATTTTCACCGACATCATTACCCTGAGCAAACAACAAGGCGCATCGACTCTAACGCAGCAATTGGCCAGACGCCTATACCTGACTCCAGAAAAAACGATCGTTAGAAAGATCAAAGAAATTCTCACAGCAATCCAAATCGAAAGAACATATACAAAACCGGAAATTCTGGAAATGTATATGAACCTGATGTCTTTTGGACATGGTACCTATGGCGTAGAATCGGCTGCCCGTCACTTTTTTGGAAAAAACGTTCAGGAACTCACTCTTTCAGAAGCAGCACTATTGACCGGCATGCTCCAACGACCGGCAACACTGAATGCCTTCCGCTACCCGGAAAGAGCCCTGAACAGACGCAATGTCGTGCTGGCACGGATGCGAGCTGAAGGTTTCATCACCGAAGAACAATTCGAACACGCATCAAAAAAAGAATTGGACATTGTCGATTCAAAAAACAATACCACATTGGGCATTGCACCCTATTTTACAGAGTATCTGCGCCAAAATCTGCAAAAAGATTATGGTATGCAGCTCTATCAGGAAGGATTCAAGGTCTACACGACACTGGATACACGTCTTCAGGCAATTGCCGAAGCCGCGGTCGACAGTTTTTTACCCGATCTCCAGGCTGTCGTAAACCGAAATATGCGCAAAAAGAGTGAATTCGCCCGACTGGTTCCTCCCTCACTCTTGCGCAACAGTTCACTCGATGAACTCATGCAAAACAAAACATTTGTGGATTCGCTCATTCATGTCAAGGCACCTGTACAGGTCATGCTGGTCGCACTGGATCCTTCGACCGGACATATCCTGTCAATGATTGGTGGTCGCGATTTTAATGAAAGCCAATTTAACAGGGCGATACAAGCTATCCGGCAACCCGGTTCGGTGTTTAAACCCATCGTATATACAGCTGCCATCGACAATGGCTATATGCCTACTTATGAAAAACTCAACCAACCTATTGTGGTGCACATGCCTGATGGCTCGCGCTGGACACCCCACAATTATGATGGCTCTATTGGGGGGAAAACCACATTGCGTGAAGCTCTGCGCAAGTCACTCAACCTGGTTTCAGCACGTCTGGTTCAGGAGGACGTTCCCCCTGAACAGGTCATTCGCTATGCGCGGAACCTGGGCATCACGACCCATCTCGACCCTGTAGATGCACTCGCTCTTGGATCTTGTGGTGTGATTCCCCTGGAAATGGTTTCAGCATTTGGTGTTTTTGCAAATAATGGGGTATTGGTAAAACCCGTGTCAGTACTGCGCGTCGAAGACAAAAACGGCAATATCCTGGAACGCGCAAAACAGCAAAGCAAGGGGGTTCTCAGGGAAGAGACCGCCTATATCATGACCGATTTGCTTAAAACCGTTGCCTCAAGAGGTACCGGGGCTGCTTCCAGATCAGTCTATAGGTTTTTACGACCTGCAGGGGGCAAGACAGGCACCACCAACAACTTTACCGATGCCTGGTATGTCACATTTACACCACAAATCGTCGCCGGCGTATGGGTAGGGCTGGATGATCCTTCCTTGTCCCTCGGTAACAGACAATCGGGTGCGCGAGCTGCACTTCCTATCGCAGCGACTTTTATGGCTGCCGCCCACGACACTTTACAGTTGCCCGTAATGGATTTTCTAAAACCCGATGGTGTGGTAGAGCTGGACGTTTGTGCAGAGACCAAAATGCTGGCATCGGATTATTGCCCACAAGTCGTGACTGAAATATTTGCGGTTCGATATCAGCCGACCAGAGAATGTGAACTGCATAGCGGACGTCATTCCATCAATCGTTCGGAACGATCAGAAAGAGAAAAAAAACGCCGGTTGCGTTATTGATTCAGACCGTATCAAGATCAGGGTCGCATCATAAAAATGATCAGGTCATCTCAGACACTATCGCGTTTTTCAGAGAATAAATGCTTAACCGATATTGAGATCTCTTCCGCACTACCCCATTCACCTGGTACTGCCCATTAGTTATTGGAATTGAATAAAAAATTGATTAATTTTTTGTTTCCTGTTATGACGAAACATATTTTAAGGGAGTCTATAAAAAATGGATAATGAATTTAAATTAAAAATCGGTTTAGCTGAGATGCTCAAAGGTGGCGTCATCATGGATGTTACCAATCCCGAGCAAGCTAAAATCGCACAGGATGCCGGGGCTGTGGCTGTCATGGCACTGGAACGCATTCCAGCCCAAATACGTGCCATGGGTGGAGTGGCACGTATGTCTGACCCCAAAATGATCAGAGAAATTCAGGAAGCAGTCACCATTCCTGTTATGGCCAAATGCAGAATCGGTCACTTTGCCGAAGCACAGGTTCTCGAAGCGCTGGGTGTGGATTTTATCGATGAAAGCGAAGTCCTGACACCCGCAGATGAAGCTTATCATATTGACAAATATAGTTTCAAAGTCCCTTTTGTTTGTGGCTGCCGTGATCTCGGCGAGGCCCTTCGACGTATCGCGGAAGGAGCTGCCATGATTAGAACCAAAGGCGAAGCAGGGACAGGAAATATCATCGAAGCGGTTCGACACATGCGAGCGGTGACCAGCGGAATCAAGCGGATCACTCTGCTCGGTGAAGAAGAATTGGTTGCTGAAGGTAAAAATCTTGGCGCCCCTGTCGACCTGCTGAGAGAAATTAAAAAAAGCGGGAAATTGCCAGTACCCAATTTTTCTGCTGGAGGCGTGGCAACACCTGCTGATGCTTCCCTGATGGTTCAGCTGGGTGCAGAATCGGTTTTTGTCGGAAGCGGAATTTTCATGTCCTCTAATCCGGAAAAACGAGCCAAAGCCGTCGTGTCCGCGGTTACCCATTATACTGATTTTGATCTGATCGCTAAACTGTCTGAAGATTTGGGAGATCCTATGCCTGGGATCGATATCAAAACTCTTCCCGAAGACCAGAAAATGGCCGGACGCGGCTGGTAATTTCGGAATAGACGCTCTATGATTAGAACCATCGGTATCTTGTCCATTCAAGGAGATTTTGCAAAACATCAGGTCATGTTACAAGGCCTGGGTGTAGAAACCCTTCAGGTCAAAACGATACATCATCTGAAAAAATGCGACGGTCTCGTCATTCCGGGTGGAGAGTCTACCACCCTGGTTCATTTATTACATAAACACGATCTCTGGGAACCCCTGAAAGCGTTTGGACAACAAAATCCGGTATATGGCACATGTGCTGGTCTGATTACCCTGGCAACACATGTGCCGAATGCCCCGTTTACGCCTATGGGATTAATTGATCTCTCTGTTCAAAGAAATGCATACGGAAGACAAATAGATTCATTTATCGCTCCTGTTCAGATCCGGCTCGATATCGCATCCTCCTTTGAAGGTGTTTTTATTCGGGCACCTAAAATCACAAAGATCGGAAACCGTGTCACTCCCCTAGGGTGGTACGAAGATAATATCGTTCTGGCTGAAAGTGGTCATATTCTGGTATCGACATTTCATCCGGAATTAACCGACAATGATCTTATTCATCGTTACTTTTTGAAAAAAATCGGCTAATAGAGATATGTTCTCTTTTGATGCGTGGGGTATAAAACTGCGTGACCATGATTTCTGGCTCGATGCTTTAAGAAAAGTCGACTTTAGTTTTATCAGTCATGGCCACTCTGATCATCTCAAAAATCATAATCATACAATCGCAACACCAGCCACGTTAAGATTCCAGGCTCATAGAGGTAAACCCAAGACCACCACTGCACTGGACTTTGCTGAACCATTCGAGCTCGGTGACTATGTCATCCGGCTCTATCCGGCAGGACACATTCTCGGCTCAGCCATGATTCGCATAGAACGTAACGGCGAAAGCTTGCTCTATACGGGTGATTTTAAATTAAAACCCGGCTTGACAGCTGAACGCATCGATATCCCCAAAGCAGATGTTTTGATTATGGAATCGACCTTTGGATCACCGGAATATCAGCATAAATTAAGCCTTGCTGAAATCATTCATGAAATGTCGCGCTTTGTTGAAGAATCTATCTATCGCGGACAAACCCCTGTTATTTTAGCCTATACACTGGGTAAAAGCCAGGAAGCGATGAAAATCCTCGGCGATCTCGGCTGGCGGGTTCGTGCTCACTCTTCCATCTGGCAAGTGGCACAAATCTATCAGGAATTCGGGATACCCTTCAAGAATTGTGCACCCTGGCGGGAAGCTGAACTTTTTACCGGAGAAGTGTTGATCATCCCTCCGCACCTCTGCCGTAAGCCCGGTACGTTGATACGTATCTCAAATCCGCGTACCCTATTTCTGACCGGCTGGGCCAGCGCAGCAAACCGGTTTCACGTTCGTGCTGATATGACCCTTCCTCTCAGCGATCATGCAGATTATAATGACCTCATTCGACTTGTGGAAAAGGTCAATCCCGCAACAGTCTATACCACGCATGGCTTTGATCATTTTGCTCATGATTTATGCGACAGAGGCTATCGGGCCAAGACGTTGCAGCCGGAGAAATAGTCAATATGACGCACGTCGAACGTTATCTCGCACCCACAGTTATTACCCAAATGCAAAACGCCATTGCCGAAGCACAAGGCAATGAGGTCTTTTTTGTCGGTTACACCGAAGAAGATTTGATCGTGCATGTGGTGGATGTCATTGCCAGGGGAAACGAAATTGCCGTGCCCGCTGTACTTGAAATCGCCCGTGACGCCGACGTCGTGATACATAACCACCCTTCCGGATACCTGTCTCCCTCTAATGCGGATTTACAAATTGCCATGTCGCTGGACGATTATTCTGTCGCTTTTTATATCGTCAATAACCCGGTAGACAATATCTATGTGGTGGTAGAACCATTCAAAAAAAGTGAAACCACACATCTGAATCTTCAGGGTCTCTTTGAGCTCCTCGAACCGGGTGGACCGATTTCTAATCGTCTGCCCAATTATGAAGTCCGTTCCCAGCAACAACAAATGATTGAAAATGTCGCCAAGGCATTCAATGGCAATAAAATATCTCTGATCGAAGCGGGCACAGGCACAGGAAAATCCCTGGCCTATCTTATCCCTGCTATTCATTGGGCCATGCAAAACAAGGAACGGGTCATCGTCTCTACCAATACTATAAATTTGCAGGAGCAATTGATCCAAAAAGACATTCCGTTTTTGCAAAAAGCCCTGAATCTGAATTTTCAGGCGGTTATTGTAAAAGGGAAAAGCAACTATGTATGCCTGCGAAAAGTCAAAGACATTCAACAGGAACTGAACCTCCATGCTGACGAGGAAGACCAGGAAGAGCTCTACTCTCTTATCGAGTGGGCCGGATCGACCAAAGAAGGCAGTAAAGCAGACCTCACATATGTTCCCAGAGAAACAACCTGGGAAAAAATCGCTGCTGAAAGTGACACATGTACACGAAGCAAATGTCCCTTCTTTCGGGAATGTTTCGTAAACAAAGCACGGCGAGAAGCAACCCGCGCACACATATTGGTGGTCAATCACCACTTGCTTTTCGCAGACCTCGCCCTCAAGCATCAGATTCAGGGGGTTTCTCAAGCCGCCATTTTGCCTCCGTATGAACGTATTATTTTTGACGAGGCCCACCATCTCGAAAATGTTGCAACCAGCTATTTTGGCAGCAGAATCACCCGGGCGGGTATCCTCAGATTGCTATCCCGCCTATACCGGGAACACAAAGGCAAACAAAGAGGATATTTGTCCAGCGTACTGCACAAAATATCTCATCATAAAACGAGCTCGCTATCTCTTTACAAATCTATCAATGAATGGATCAATCATCGCCTGCTCCCCGACCTTCAAACCCTGACAAATATGACCAATGATTTGTGCGATGATTTCTCCCGGGAAATGCAGCTGGGGTTTGGCAACGACTATGGCCATGAAATCAAGGTCAGATTGACCATGGAAAACAGAGATCGATTGCTAAAATCCACTGCCCTGGAAAATCCTGTCAGCGATTTTTTGTTGTTGCTGCGTTCATTTTCAACCAAAGTCTACAGACTGATCGAAAAGTTGGATACCCTGGCAAAAGATACCGGAGACGATTGGACCTCGCTGATCACCGACATACGCGCACAGGCAGATCGTTTGACGATGATTGCAGAAGACCTGGACTCTATTCTTTTTGGCAAAGATCAGGAGACCATAAGATGGCTCGAGATGAGGCCTTTATACCGAGGGCGTACCAGCTTACGGTTTTTACAATCGCCACTGGACGTTTCAGAGATGATGAATCAGGCAGTCTATGAACCCTTTGATACAGTCATCATGACATCTGCCACCCTGACAGTCGATCAAAAATTTGAATTTATTTCAAAACGCATCGGCCTGGCTCAATATAATGACCCATCCCGCATAACGGAATTAAATCTTCCCCCGCCCTTTGAATATGAAAATCAGGTACTGCTGGGTATTCCGCTGGATACCCCTCAACAATTCCAAAAAGAATATGTCCCGTTTCTGGCCAACTTTATCTTTAAAAGCCTGGCAACCTCAAAGGGACATGCATTCGTATTGTTTACCTCTTATGGAATTTTGGAAAAAGTATACCACGAATTAGCAGAATCCCTGGATATGATCGGTCTTGCAGTTCTAAAGCAAGGCTCCCTGAACCGGCACGAGCTAATAGCCCGATTCCGTAAAACCCCTCACTCGGTTTTGTTTGCCACAAACAGTTTCTGGGAAGGCGTCGATGTGATAGGGAAGGCGTTGCAGTTGGTGATTATCACCAAACTGCCGTTCCAGGTACCCAATGAACCGATCGTGGAAGCCCGGTATGAAGCCATCGAACGGTCAGGCGGAAATCCTTTTATGGAACACAGCCTTCCTGTAGCAGTCATTAAATTACGCCAGGGATTTGGACGTTTGATTCGCAGCCGTGCAGATCGCGGGGCCGTTCTTGTTCTGGATAATCGCATCGTAAAAAAAAGTTACGGCAAACACTTTTTGCGCTCCCTCCCCCGTTGTTATACCATTACATCCGACCAGGATTCTTTATTTTCCGAACTGGAAACTTTTTTCAAATCCTGACCTCATCCTCGTACCCAGCTGTACAGCAGTGTACCTGCGGGTACAACCGAATTCAAATTTTTAATAAACCTATATTTTTTATTATTGTTTTTATTGAACCTATAAAAACCTAACAATCACTCTTGGGATGGCATATAGATTGCATTCAGCCAAATAACAAACGGAGATAAAAATGAAAAAAGCAATACTCCTTTTTCTATTCTGTGCATTCATTGCCTCGGCACAACCCCTGCCAAGGCAAATTATATGGTTTGATCATCAGCTCAATTTCGCAGAAAAGTTGATAAACGCCAATCATAGAAATGATCTTTTTCCGATGCTCGAGGCTCTTGATCGCCAAAGAGACCAGGCCGTATATCTATATCGCCAGGGTCAAAACCGCCGAGCCGACAGAATCATCCGCAACGCAACGGTCAAACTTTGGAGTGTGCTCAGGCCCATGATCAGTGTGCCCGTGGAAATTGCGCATCGCAGGGCATTGCACAATCTCATAAACGCTGAAGCGCGAATCGATAAAACTGATCGCAAATCTCTAAAGAGATTACATCAAGCGCGAGATGCCTACCGAAAGGGCTTGATCGCTATAGTTCAAAAACAACCGGCAAAGGCACTGGCCTCTTTTAAGGAAACCATCGACTTGGCGCAAAAAACACTGCAATCAGACAGCCGGCGAGATAAAGAGGATGCTGCACGGGAATTTCGCATGCTCTACTCCAGGGCAGAAATAGCGGCAAATCATTGTCCGGATGACAGAGCAAAAAAACTTTTTGAGCAATTGCGAGAGTTGAGATCCTCTATCCAATCCGCTCAAAAGAACGGTAACCGTCATCTCGTCATCTCTTTATCCAAAACCGCGATACGACTTTCGTTGCGCATCATCGATCTGTGCGAAGGAGATAACCTTACAAGCCAGGACCAAATCTATGCTGACCTCGACCTTTTGGCAGAAATTCTGGACATTGCCAAAGATAATCTCGAGAATCTGCCAAACAGAACAACCGCCCACAAGGCCTATGAACGCGCACAGACCTTGTATAACCAGGCCGAAAAGGCAGCCACAAATCAAGAGTTTCAATTGGCTGAACAGCATCTTCAGGAAGCTCGTGCCCTCTTGGCCAGAGTGCTATCAGATACAAAACCAGGTAACCTGTCGCAGCGTGCCCAGGAACAGATCGACAGACTCGATCGCAAACTAGAGAACACCTCGGAATCCGATATCGTAAAACCCGACTTTTTTAGTGCTGCAAGTCAGTTCAAGATCAAAGCAGAACAGACGATCGATGTAAATAATCTGGATCTTGCTCTGGAATATATTCTCGCCGCAAACAGAATGCTAGAGCTGGCGCTGAACAGCGCAACCATGCAAAACAACCAGAGTACCGAAAGCATCAGAACGGATCTGCTAACCCTGGAAACCCGGCTTTTAAATCCTGCAGATCAATCAGGGTCAGATGATAAAGATCTGCGTGCAGCGGCCCTGGAAATTATTCAGTGGGGGATTGAAGCTTTAGAAAATAACCAGCTGTATCTGGCTTTTGAATTACACACAATTGCTCGCAATATGGTAAACTAGTTCATAAAGGAGGTGGTGATTGCAACTCGATGAAATCGTAGCCCTGCCCGGCATTCTCAAGACGTCGGCAAACGATCTATCAATGAATGAGGACAGGGCTCCTCAACTTACAGTTTTTAACTAAAAAATGCCAAGGAAAATTGAGGAGTTAACCATGAAAAGATCGCTAATTCTCTTGACAAGTCTGTTGCTGGGAATACTCGATGTGACACTGTCACATACCCTGAGCATTGTTCCCAATCAAGTAACACTGGAACCTCGTGAAACTGTTGCTTTTAAAGCAATCGCTTTTAATGATCGCTATCAGCCAAAGAAAATCGATAATATCGAATGGGAGCTGATACCGGAAGATTTGGGCCGTATCTCTGAGGATGGATTTTTTATAGCCGGTCAAAATCCCGCCGAGGGGCGAGTGATCGCCAAAGGGCGCATCGCCGGAGAATCGGTTCGTGCAGCAGCCCCGGTCATTATCAGACCTTCGGAGAACCCCGTCAAGGTTTCGATACAACCGGAAAAGGCATTTATTCACCCAGGTGAACAACAACAATTCAATCTGATCGCAAAAAGCAAGGAAGGAATTCTTTTGCAAACAGAACGCGTAAAATGGTTTGTTGATCCGCCTGCACTGGGAAGTATGGATGAGGCCGGATTGTTTACAGCTGGGGAACGCCATGGTCATGGCAAGGTGATTGCGCTTTCAACCATAAAAGGAGTCGCTCACAGGACTACAGCCCCAGTCTTTGTCGGCGACAAACCGAGTGCCTGGATCAGCGGATCAGTAACGAACGAAAGCGGAGAACCGATAACCGATGTGCGTTTGGAAGCAACCAAACTCACTCCTCCCCTTTTCAGCAAACGAGCCCGAACAGACGCTGAAGGGAAATATACACTGGGTCGATTATTGCCCGGACAGTACGTGGTCAAAGCCTTTGCTAAAGAATATGTACCGGAATTTTATCAGAATGCCTACTCGAATGATGAAGCGACAATCATCACCATCGCAGAGGATGACAGCCTGACAGGATTTGACTTTCAACTCGAGACCGGTGCTCAGATTTCAGGTACAGTTAAGGATGATTCCGGACAGCCCCTTGAAAACGCACTCGTTACCTTTTACTCTCCTCTCGAACCCCGATATCGTGCACACGCCATAAGCGATGAAAATGGCAATTACTCCCTGAATGGATTACGTCCCGGAGATTATATCGCGTTCGCAAATAAACAAGGCTTCCTGCGTCAATATTTTGATCAGCAAAATACTCCCGACGCCGCGCAACTCATCATTGTAGATCTGGATGGGGATCTCCAGGGAATCGATTTCAACTTGTCGATGACACATGCACTGACAGGTAGAATTGTATCTTCACCCGATGACTCACCCCTCCAGGGCGCGATTATCATGGTCGCCAAAGAAGTACAAAAACCCTTGCCTGGCAAGCGTGACAAGTGGCTGCGTAAAACGCGATCCGATAAGGATGGCAAGTTCGCCATACAGTTGAATCCGGGCCGTTATTGGGTCATGGCAGCAGCAGATAGTTTCCAGGCCGAATTCTATGACAATGCGCTTTCGGTCGATGAGGCCACCCTGGTCGAAATAACGGAAGATCAGCACACCGAGATTCATATGGCACTCGATCCTTTGGGCAGCCTGACAGGAACGATCACTGACTCTGAAACCGGTGAACCGATTAAAGGAGCGACCATTAGAATCTTTTCCGAAAATCGCAACGCTGCACATAAACCTGTTTACCATGGAAAATCTGACGACCAGGGAATCTATACCCTTTCTGCCATTCAAAGCGGATCCTATAAACTGGTTGTGCAGGCAGCCGGATATATCAAAGAGTTTTACGAGAATGCCCGGTTTATCCATGATGCCACGCCTGTTGAAATCACAGCAGTTCAAACAAAAACGATTGATGTCGATTTGGGCAAAGGCAGTTCTCTTGCAGGGGTGATCACGGATAATGAAACAGAGATACCTCTGGCAGGGGCCACAATTACATTGCTCTCTACCTCTGATCGCCGAATTCAGCATAAGGCAAAAAGCAACAAGGATGGCGGCTGGACTGTGGATGGAATCATAGCAGGGAATTATCTTCTCAAAGTACGTCATCCGCACTATTTCTCCAAATGGTACGAGGATGCCGAAACAAGAGATGAGGCTAAAGAAATTGAAATCAATGCGCAGACCGAGTTGCAAGGCATTGATCTGAAACTGGAACGGCGTCCCCGTTTTAGTGGCTCTATCACTGGTACAGTCATTGACAGCACCTCAGGGTTACCGGTCGAAGGGGCTAAAATAGTGGCCATGCCCCGCTCTTTTGCCAGACCCGTGCGCGCGATTTCCGATGCAGAGGGAAATTACGAACTGACCGGACTCGAAGCAGGTGTCTATTCCGTGGCCTGCCATGCAGAGGGATTTCTTGTGTCCTTTTATGAAAATTCCTCAAACTGGAAACATGCTGAAAAAATCAGGGTTCCCAAGGACGGTCAAATCACAGGTATCGATTTTCGCCTTGGCATCCAGGATGAAGGTGGCTATGCAATTCAGGGCGAGATCGTCGATGAGACAGGTTTGGCGCTCGAAGGAACGCTGGTAATGGCTCTGGATGACGATCATATGATCGCATCGACGCTGACAGATGAAAAAGGGAGTTATTCTCTCCAAAACCTGCCCATAGGATCATTTAAAATTACGGCTCAGACGCCTCAGGAAGTAAATAGCCAACTTTTAAATCCTGTGGATGTGAGCGCTGCCGCAGAGACGATCGCTGCAAATATGGTTATCGCCAGCAGTACAGAGGTGAATTCGAGCCGGTCTCTGCCTGACCAGTTCAGTTTGGAACAAAACTATCCCAATCCATTCAACCCAACAACCGAAATCACCTTTGCGTTGCCTGAGCAGGCCGAGGTTACGCTGAGTGTATTTAACATACTCGGTCAACCTGTAAAGATTTTATACTATGGGGTCAAGCAGGCAGGGACTCACTCTGCGACCTGGGATGGGCGCAATGAGCGAGGAGCTTTGATGGCCAGTGGAACCTATTTTTACAGAATGACCGTCATCACCAACGGTCAAACCATTACACAAAATCGCCGCATGATGCTGCTGAAATAGTCATACAGCCGGATCCTGAAAAGGATCCGGCCTCTTTCTCCTCTAGACACCTACAAGCCCTGTATTATTCTCATCTTATCTGACTAAATTACTGGAAATATTTCACCTCTGTATATTGTCCCCTTTATCGAAGACCAAAGATGATCAAGTAGCACTTGTTGTTTCTTTTTTAAAATTGAATTCGTATCTTGTAGTTAATTTTTGAAAGGAGAATCCATGGCATCAGATCGCAATCAACTCATTATTGGTAGTGCGATTGTCCTTTTGGGGCTCTTTGCCCTGTTGATGAATTTAAATATTGCCTATCCGGTACAAAATATTTTTGGAGGCATTACTCTCCTCTTGCTGGCCGGACTCGCTACAAAGTATTACATCGATTATCGCAAAGGATCGACACTCGCACTGGCCATCATTTTGGCTGTACTCGGATTGTTCATCTTGTTATATGATCTGATTCCCCGTTTGAGCGAGCTTTTTGTGGTGGTACTTTTTTATGCGCTGGCTGTCATTTTTGCCTTGATGTATATGCGCAAACCGCATCAATGGTGGGCTGTGCTTCCTGCTGGCGGATTGTTTACCATGGCGACGGTCAACCTATTGAACATCTTTAGATTAGTGCCAAATCGCTATTTGGGGGCACTCTTTTTCATGGGTTGGGCTTTGACCTTTGCCTACCTGTGGTTGGAGGGCAGAGAAGCCAAGAAACACACATGGGCGATTTATCCTGCACTCATCCTGGTGTTGCTGGGATTGTGGATGATTGTCAATATGAGATTTTGGTTCCGTAGCGAATGGCTCTTTCCCATTGTATTGATCATTCTGGGAGTTTTGTTTATCCTCAAGGCGGGAAAAGTCAAAAATCAATAAATACCCAAGAAACAGTCTTTCGATTTTGGCAAGAATTTACATTCACAGATAAATCTGATACCCCTACGAAATTCGAACGATTTGGTCATCCATGAAAATAAAGCAGGTAATGGCTCTCTCAGCCGGGCATTTTATCAACGACAGTTATCAGGGATTTTTGGCACCCCTGTTACCTCTTTTGATCGCCAAACTCGGTTTTAGTCTCACGCTAGCAGGCGTACTGACATCGATCAGCGCTATTGCGACTTCTCTGATTCAACCGGTATTCGGGCATATTGCCGATAAAACATCGCGTACCTATTGGACATTTTTGGGTCCGCTCGTCACAGCCCTTTTCCTGGGACTGATAGGGTTGGCAACACAGTATTGGATGCTGGTCATTATCATCATCATGGCAGGCATCGGCACCGCTGCGTTTCATCCACAAGCTGCCGTGCTTACAGGACAGGCAAGTAATGAGAAAAAAGGGCTGGGTATGGCGATATTTGTCACTGGCGGAAGTGCAGGGCACTCGTTCGGCCCGCTCATCGTCCTGCCCATCGTGACCGCCTGGGGATTGCAGGCGACCCCGGTTACCATGATTTGGGGCATTGCCATTGCGTTGATATTATGGCGAATCTTACCCAAACGGCTCGAGACAAAAATTCCGCATGTCCACTTGCAGGACGCAAAACCTCTTGCCAGGCGCGGAGTATTATTATTACTATGGTATGTAGGCATGATCAGAGCCTTTATGGTGGTGGGGTTTACAACCTTTATTCCCCTCTTTTTGACTCAAAAAAACACTTCCATATTATTGGCCGGCACTGCCATCACGATTTTTGAGCTCTCAGGAGCGGCAGGGAGCTTTATCGGAGGCCCGCTCTCTGACCGACTGGGTCGTAAATTAACCATCGCAGGAACGATCACAACATCCATACCGTTTCTGTGGTTGTTTCTTTATCAGGACGGAATCATTGCACTTGTCTGTCTGGCTTTGGCAGGATTTTTTCTGTTTTCCTCGATTCCGGTTGTTATTATTACTGCCCAGGAACTCTTTCCCGATCGGGCCAGTACAGCTTCATCACTGATGATGGGGGTATCCTGGGGGGTAGGAGGGCTATTGGTCACCCCCCTCGGAGCGCTGGGAGAAGCCTATGGATTGCAAACCGCCCTGTCACTATTGGTGATATTGGGCATATCCAGTGCGCTCGCAGCTCTGTTTTTGCCAAAGCATACATAGGAGGCTTATGACAAATCAAATTTTGTACACGCGAATCCCATCCATTGATGTGCTGTTGCAGCAACCCTCGCTGGAATCCTATATGAAAAAATATTCACCGGACATTGTCAAATCAGCTCTGCAAAAAGGAGCACAGCACATACGCATCCGGATTCCTGACATGAACCCGGATACAAGCCGGGAAAACCTGATGAATCAAATCCTCTTGTTCGCCATAAAATCTCTCGAGACCCTGCATCGCCCCAATATGCACACCGTGATCAACGCAACAGGGGTAATATTGCATACAGGCCTGGGCAGAGCCCCTCTTTCTCAAGCTGCACAGGAAAACGTCCGCCAGATCATGTCAGGGTACTGTAACCTTGAAATCGATCTCGAAACCGGTAAACGCGGGGAACGGAACGACCACATCGCTCCACTCATTCGTCAACTCACCGGGGCTCAGGATGCGGTGATGGTAAATAACAACGCAGCAGCAGTGTTCTTATCCCTAAATACCCTCGCATTCGGAAAAGAAGCGATCATTTCTCGAGGCGAACTCATTGAAATCGGCGGAGCATTCAGAATGCCGGATATCATGCAGCAAAGCGGCACGATTATGCGTGAAGTGGGCACCACCAATAAAACCAAACTCTCTGATTACGAACAAGCCATCAACGAGAATACCGGATGCATTGCGGTGGCGCACACCTCCAATTATCGGGTTCAGGGATTTACAGCCGAGGTAGAAATCGAAGCACTGGCCCGAATGGCTAAACAACATTCTATTCCCATCCTGCATGACCTGGGCGGCGGCGTGATCACGGATCTGCAAGAGTGGGGTTTACCCTATGAACCCCTGGTGCAGGACAGTCTCACAGCAGGGGTTCAGGTCGTCACGTTCAGTGGAGACAAGGTGCTGGGGGGGCCTCAGGCAGGCATTATCGCCGGCGAAAAAGAGTGGATCAGACGAATCCATACTAACCCCATCATGCGAGCCGTACGATGCGACAAACTGGTCTTTAGTGCTATGGAAGCGACACTCAAGCTATTTCTTAATCCCGATCAACTCTTGCAGAACAATAAAGCATTACAATTTCTCACCGATTCCGTTGATCTTGTCAAAAAAAAGGCGCAGGCTGTATTTGACTCTTTGGAGAACAGAACTGGGGTAACCATAGAACCCTGTTTTTCACAAACAGGCAGCGGCGCTCTTCCCCTGGAAAAGATCGACAGCTTTGGCCTCTTTATTCAACATTCAGACCTGGAAAATCTCCACAAAAGATTACGTCTGGGAGACCCCGCTGTGATGGGTCACATCCAAAATAATAAATTGATCCTCGACATGAGAACCGTGGATGAAACTCAGATCCAACCCCTGACGGATCAGTTGAATCTCCTTCTGCCCAAAAAGTAACGAATTGCCCTCAATATACTCCTGTCCCTCCAGCTCACCCAGATCATGCCGCTAGCAGTTTAACAAAGGAATTATTTTTTACTTGAATTATATTTCAAAAAAGCATATTATAATCAAACTTTGACCTGCGCCCAACAAAGGATCGTGATCATGAAAGCGTTCCTCTTTTTTGTTCTCACGATATTCGCTCTCTTTGTTCCCGTTTTTTCTCAACCGTCACAGCCCATTGATTTCGATCACCTGGATTCCCTCGCTCTGGAGCAACAATTTAATACCATCACTCAAAAACTGATCCTGATCCCTGAAAAAAATCTCAAGAATCGTCTTTATGATTTGCAGGAAATCCACAAGGCATACACCCAAATCAAAGAGTTATATGGCGCACTCGATAAGGCGCTCCAAAATAATCAGGATTTGAGTTTTGCCATAAATAATGCGAAACAGGAGCAGATCACGTATTCATTGGAGAGCGTGGGGCCCCGAGCAATGGACTATGTTCGAAAATTTCAAGCACTGATCAAAAAAAACGATAACGTTCGTGCTTTGCAATCCTTTTATCTCGGACGAATGCATAAAAAACTTTATCGCGATCGTCTCCTCAAAGAAATCGAAACACATTTGATCAAGGCAGCAGAGGCAAATAACAACATTGCCTTACAACAACAGTTTACAGCCATACAGAACCAACTTTATAAATTGGGAGCATTTCCCCAACGCAAGGCTATAGAACACAGAATGCACAGTCTGCAAATCTCGCATGAAAACAATGTCAAAGTCACCGAGTACGACCAAAAATGGAGAATTTCCTTTTCTTTAAACACACGACTCCAATCCCAATTCGCAAGCATGAATATTGATTGGGCGTACTATGGTGTTTCTTTTAATGAAAAAATGAACTTGACTCTTATTTATGACCAACAGGGAGAGGCAGTTGCGGCCAGCTCGGGGCTTTTGCCACCACGGGGAGCGACTCCGGTCAATGCCACATCTCGTGTGGGAAAAGGGTTTTCACTTGAACTGGACAGACTTTTGGGTTCCCGTTTTGCAATTGGCTCATTCATAGAGTATGGTCAGATGGTCCACGAGACATCGTTTACTCAATCTGACCTTGCTCTGTCCTGGATGGCCCTTGCCGTTCAGGGCAAGACATATATTTTGAAAACTCGTAATATCAACCACTACTTATCCATTGGTTTAGCCGGCACATTTCTTTATCAAGATCGATATGACAGTGTAATCCTGGATAATGATTTGGTCACGTATTTTAAATGGACAGATCACTATATCGATAAAATCAACACCATGATCCTGAATGGCCTGGCTGAATTCGGCACAGAATTTTTACCTGGCCTCAGCAGATTTGTATTTGAATTAAAATTGAGGCTCTATTATCCTTTTGTCTCACAAAACCTGGAGACACAATGGCAATATGGCCTGAATTTCTCGGCAGGTTATAGTTTTTAAACCGGTTTTGTCTTCTACATAAAGACGGCCCAGCTTTTTGATTGAATGACAATTTGCCCCTTTACCCTGCTTTGCTGACTCGACATCTTTTGCTTCTTTCTTTTTCAGGAAAAAGATCTGCCCGGATTTCGTTATGATAGATAGACCGACGCAATTTTTTCCTGTTCATATACACAATACGAGGAGCAATGATGTCAAAGACTATAACCGATTTGCTGGGAAAAGAAGCAGAATCTTTATTGAACTACAAGGCAAAGGTTTCTAAAGACAACCTGCATTTACCCGGAGTGGATTTTCTGGATCGAATATTTATTCCTTCGGACCGCAAACCCACTGTTTTGCGAAACCTGCAAAGCCTGTACGATCATGGCCGTCTGGCCGGCACAGGATATTTGTCGCTCTTGCCTGTGGACCAGGGTGTTGAACACAGCGCTGGAGCCTCTTTTGCACCCAACCCAGAGTATTTTGATCCTGAAAATATTATCAAGCTGGCCATCGAGGGCGGGTGTAATGGCGTGGCATCTACATTAGGGGTATTGGGTTCTGTGGCGAAAAAATATGCACACAAGATCCCTTTTGTTCTGAAAATCAATCATAACGAACTTTTGAGTTATCCCAATGATTATGACCAGATCCTGTTTGCCAGCGTGGATCAGGCCTTTGATATGGGTGCAGTGGCTGTGGGAGCAACGATTTATTTTGGGTCTCCGGAGAGCACCCGCCAGATCCAGGAAGTTTCACAGGCCTTTCGATATGCGCATGAACTGGGCATGGCTACCATTCTCTGGGCTTATTTGCGAAACCCCGATTTTCGCATTGAACAACAAGATTATCATACCGCAGCAGACCTGACCGGACAAGCCAATCATCTCAGCGCCACGATCAAAGCGGACATTGTCAAACAAAAACAGCCCACAAACAATGGCGGGTATAAAGCCCTCGAATTTGGTAAAACAGATGATCGGGTATATTCTGACCTGACCAGCGACCACCCCATCGATCTGACTCGATACCAGGTCATCAACTGCTATATGGGCCGGATCGGACTGATCAATTCCGGAGGAGCCTCTACGGGCAAAGACGATCTGGAAGATGTCGTGCGTACGGCGGTGATCAATAAACGCGCCGGCGGCATGGGATTGATTACCGGACGCAAATCCTTTCAAAAACCCTTAAAAGATGGCGTCGAATTGCTGAACAAAATCCAGGATGTCTATCTGTCAAAAGAAATAACAATTGCATGACTCTGAACAGCCAGTGTCCGGGAACCGAATCAAGGTTCCCGGACAAAATCCTGAGGCCTGGTAACGATGAGCAAAAGATTGCGTCGATCTTTGACCACTATCCGTTCATCCCGTGCAATCGGATCATTCTCATCCATGACCCGTGCATTCCAGTATTCACCACGCACACGAATGACTCCCTCAGGATTCAGGTCCCGTATTACGATACCGCTCTGACCTTGCATAGGTGCAGGGCGCTCTTGCCGAGTTGTATCATAAGATTGCCATAAAAAGGGATAAAGCACTGCATCTTTGATCAGCCAGAATAAAAGCGTGAACCCGATCCATTTTGTTGGCAAAAATTCCAGTCCAAACGAGGCCAACCACAATACCAGCAATCCCAGATTCACCGGAATCTGAAAACGAATATAGCGCCATAGCACACGTCTAGAGCCGAATTTCATGCAGAGTATCCTAAATTAATTTAACCTTCAATCTGTATATATTCAAGAATATGAAATCTCAAATTTATATAAATTAACAAGCCATCGTTTTGAACTCAAGATCACGAAGAAATGCCTAAATTAAAAATTGAGTGACCTGAATTCGAGTTTTGTGTCCTTTGTGTTATTCGTGGATAACCAAAATTAGGAAATATTTTCGCACCAAATGCAAAATTTTCATAGTAAAGTGGCCAGGCCGCATCCGATCATTTTTAATATAACCCAAATCTTTTATAATCAAAGATTAAAAAAAATGTTCTAGCGTTGTGCTGGTACTATCTTTGCAATACAAAGGTTACCAAGTAATCATTACTCGATCCTCTGGTTTTAATCATTTTTTACAAAAAGGAGATCTCTCTATGCGACGTTGCATACTCGTACTATTTTGGAGCTCTCTCTGCTTTGCCCCGTTACACGCAGTCAATATCTTATCCGTTCAGGATCCTGGTGTGTATGGAACCAAGCCCGGTTATATTGACAAGGCAACACTGGTCATTGAACCGCATGGCAGTCATGTGGAACAATCCCTTTATCTCGAATATTCTGACCATGGCCAGTTTACCTCCAACAAACAATTACAAGTGATACACCGGTTTAACCTCCCGGAGCTGTCGGTAATCAATGACCTTTGGCTGTGGATCGGAGACAGTGTCATGCAAGCCATTATGATGGATACGTGGACGGCCAGGGCAATCTATGACAGCATCGTAAATGTCAGACGCGATCCGGCATTTTTGTCAAAAAAAGGAAATCAGTATGAACTCGATATTTATCCCCTGTTTGCCGGTGATTCCAGAAAAGTGAAAATCAATTATATCACTCCCTGTCGCTGGGTGGGTGAAAAAGCCTCGATCCCCTTGCCATTAAGAATGTTACAAGCCAATAATGCAAGCCAACAGCCTTTGCACATACTTTTCAAAACTAAAGACGCCGCCTGGGGCAAGGTTCAATTAGCAGAACATCCTGATCTGTCATTTTCATTTCTCAAAGATACGGTGGACTATCGATATGATTATCTTTACCTGGAGGATATTCGGTCAGCAGACCAATTAACCTGCACGTTTTCGCCTGAATTTGAAAACGGAGTCTTTGCCCACGCCAATCAAAAGCCTGGTGAAAAAACCTATTACCAATTCGGATTTTCACCCGGATCGTTCTTTGATCTTCCTATTGACAGCTCGTCCCAAACAGTTTTGGTTGGGCTGGATTATAGCAGCACTCTTTATCGGGATCTTGACAGACAAATTCCCCAAATTTCCAAGACACTCAAATCGGCCCTAAAACCCGGCGATGAGTTTAAACTTTTAATAGCCGGTGAAGGAAAAATCCAGAGTCCAGCAACCGAATGGTTACCTGGCACAGATGATGCTATAGATGGATGTATAAGTGAATTCTTACAATCCGACCTGGCTCAAACATTGAAACTGATTCAAAAACCCCACATCGTTTATGCAGATCCACATGCAGCCATGTGCTGGAAATTTCCCGGGATCGAAGAGATGGCAACGTGGACTAGATATTCGGATACAAAATCTGCCATCCCATACATTCACACAGCAGATGTATTCGCAGCATATGATCATGGGCATGATCAATTAATTGACCAATCCACTTTAGAATCTCTTCTGGCACCTTTGGAAAGTCTGTTCCTTCGCGGCGGACGTTTGCTTTCTTTTTATGACTATAACCGCAAAAGAAAAGAATTACTTGCCTCATACTATATTAAAGGGTTGACAACAAACAAAAAAATCTCGGGTGATCTGTTTCGAAACATGGATGGCAATATTGGCCGGTTTTTTCCTGAAAGTATTTATCACCCTGTTATAAATTTGCTAGAGTGGGATGAGGATCCTGATGTGAAAATTGAACTCATGGATAAGAACGGCAGAGCAGCTGTCATTTCTAAAAAGATCAAAAACGGACTACTCGTGGTGAGCGGGTTGTGGGCATTCAAGGATGATGGGGCACTACGCGCACAATTGGGTGTACCCTTGTTAGGCCTGAGCTCTTTGAACACCCATCCTTCACAGCTCTCCCGATTGTTGGACAGTTTACAAACCATAGACGCAGTCAATCCTTGCAACAAAGTTTTTTTGTTTTCAAACTCAGATTCTCTTTACCCTGAATCACAAATCCCAAACCTGGTTGAAAATGTAAAGCAAGGTTTTGAAATCGATCCCAATTTCTATACAGTCAATCTCATCGATGCAACCACTGGCCTTCCTCCTTTGGTAACAATAAATGAAAAAATATATTATGGCAGTGGTTATTTTCTACAGTCGCTGGCCGCAGAAACAAGAGGCATTCATTTTGAAACCGCACAGGATGACTGGGAATTCATCAGTGCCCTGATGGATTTTGCCGCACCTCCATTACGAGAACGCATAAAACTCACTGTGGACGGACAAAATGCGTCTCACCTGACACACTTTTTGGAAGTAGATCCCGTAATGAATGACCCCTTAAAACCCATCTTTTTTATTGGAAGCCACACGAATGATCATTTGATCGAATTTTCTGTCAATGCAACGTTTAGCAATATCGATCAAATCTTTACCCAGACAACTACAGTTCCGGTTCATCATGATACATCTCTTAACAAAAACATCATCGCCAGCATGCTCGGATTCGAGGAACTGAAAAATCTGTATCAGACCTCGCCAGAAGATACTGCAACCATTGTCGACCTGTCAATGCAATACAACCTGCTCAGTGATTATACCGCTTTGCTCGCGCTCGAACCGAATGATACCCTGCATTTTATGAAAAACCCCCTGGATGAAGGAGGATTTACGAGAGTCGAGACCATTCAAACAGATAAAGACACGCTCGATCTGAATATTTTCCCCAATCCATTCAATTCCCAAACAACCATTAACATCACGGTACCCGAACAATCAGAGGTCAAAGTGGTAATCTATAATATCCGGGGTCAAAAAGTAAAAACGCTATGGGACACTAGTGCACCCTATGGCAGGCAATCATTGGTGTGGGACGGCAAGGACGAACAATATCGAACGGTAAGCAGCGGATTATATTTTGTTCAAATCACGGCTGTTTCCAACACTCGCACATTGCGCAAAACAAAGCGTATCACCTTTTTGCGATAAATTCAAAATACCCTCTCAAACATCAAACTCATCGAGCTGGTGTTTGAGAGGGTCTGTTTATAAACCAAGCGATCAGGCAAATTCTATTTCCAGGGTCACGATTTTTTTGTGGCCGACCCCGATTTCCAGCCGGTTGTCCTGCACCTGCAAAGAGGTTTGCCGTTCTTCATTGAGATCGGTCTGCCAGGCCGCGCGTATGGATCTGGAAAACCGAATGCTGCTCGTGATCTCGTCCAGACTTGGATTGAACAGTCGCAGGATAAACGAGCCTGCACGATCTTCACATCGTTTGAAAACAGTCATCTGTAACCGTTCATCCTCGATTTTCATAAAGCTCAGACTCTTGGGCAGATCCCCCTTGTGCGGACCCGCCTGAGCAGCCTCTAACGGCAGATTCAAATCCTCAGCCTCCTTAAAGACCCCATTTTGCCAGTCCCCTTTATGCGGATACAGCGCATAGCTCCATTCAAAGCGTTCCAGACATTGCGATCCCTCCATCTCGGGATAGACCTCCCATCGACCGAATACAGGAGTGTGGCGGAACATAAAGGCTCGCAACAGCGTGATCGCCAGGGGACGATCTGCCGTGTCCATGGCTTCATATTCTCTCAAACCGGAATCATTCAAAACCGCCAACCCCATTTTACCATCGCTCATATCCACAAACCGGTGCATGGGATATTGGGGATTGGGCTTGCCATAATAGGCACTGTCGGGTCTGACATGTATATCTCTGGAAATGACATCATAACCGATTTCCGCGTCTGTTTTGTCACTCTTTAAATGGGTCGGGAAAACCACGCGCAGCCGATGGTTCTTGCAGGTATTTTCAAAAGTCGTTGTCACGTTCAATCGTTTCTCTCCGGCCCGCAACGTAAAGCGACTGGTAATTTCCATTTGCCGAGTTTCTTTGCTGCGCTCGACATGGGTATCGAATTCATGCCGGAATCTATCATCCAGATCGCGTTCTAAACCCACAGGGAGCTCCATTTTGGTGGTCACGGCAATGGTGGATGACAGAGGTCCGGATTCTACAATCTCTATCGAATGAGCACACCCATGCGATGTCAAAATCCGGTCTCCGTCCGGGGCCTGATGAATCCACGAATGGCCGACCTCGCCGCTGTCCTCGAAATAGTGCAGGCCTTTGAATATATGACCACTCTCTTTATGGGTGAGATCCAATGTACCATCAGCATTGAACTCGGCTTTTAAATGCTCATTTTCCAGGGTATGCGCCGCGGTCAAAAGACTGCTGGAATTCATACCAAACTTTGTCTCTCTTTTGATATGAAATGTTTTGTATCCCATTGGGGGTACATCACAAACCTCAATATGGCAAAAAACGCGTTCCGAACGTAGTTCGGTAGAAATGTCCTGTAGATTGCGAACCAGCGTACCGAATTCGAACTGTTTTTCCACCTGAACCGGACATACTTGTTGATCTTCCGGGGATTCGATGCTAAAGGCTTCATATCCCATTTCGGCCGGCATGTCGATAAAGCACGAGATGACTCCCTTGCGGGGAAAAGGACAGGAATTAAAAACCGTCAAGACAACACCGCGGGGCTCGAGATCGGAATTGTCGATGCGGATCTGCACACCGGCCAGGGCCCTGCGGGTCAAGCCATCGCAAATCAGGTTGATCTGATCGAACCGGTGCAAGGCATCTTTTTCCATCTGATCCACTCCCCCACCGGTGATGGTATCATGCGGATGATTTTGCAGCAAAAAACGCCATGCCCGGTCCAGCGCCGGTTTTAGATATTCATCCCCCACCATAGCACGGACCGAACTCCAGGGTTCGGCCTGCCGTTGCAATTTGAGTTCTGCGATATGATTGGCTTTTTTGATGCGCATCCGGGCACTGATGACATCCCCGTACAGATGAGTCCATTTGCCGGTTGCCCCGGGATCGCGGAATTCCCCTCTCAGCACGACCGGATCCTCGACTTTTTCCCGCATGGCCTTCATGTAATTTTCCAGGTTGGAAAATTTAATATCATGCTCCGGCAACAATTTCTGGCATAACCGCATGATTTCCGTCTCTTTGGGATCCGGATCGGAGGAATCGAACCCCTGCATGCATACGATCTGATCGGTGCTAAAATGCTCGGATTCATCCCGCACCAGCTTGAGAAGCTGCTCCCGGATCGGCGCATCATTCCACTGTTTTTTCTCCTTATCCAGGATATAATAATGGGCTCGAGGATGTCTTGCACCGGCCATACGGAATGGCGCCGCGCCCCGGTCCCAGTCATATCTCCGGAACACATCATCACTGCCATAGCGCAATACCCGGTAGACATAGACATAATAGCTGAATCGACTCATGGTCCCGAAACGGGAGCCCATCAACCGCGATCCATCCGGTCCCTCGAGGATATATTCACATTGGGGGGTATTGATCCCCCGGTAAAAAATGATCGTATCGATTCCAAATCCCTGATAAATTTGCGGGATCTGGGAGGTCTGGCCATAGCTGAACGGGGTATATCCGGTCTTGGAAACCTTGCCAAACGATTCGGCCACACGATGCCCAACCAAGAGATTGCGAACCAGGCTTTCACCGTTACAGATATATTCTTCCGGCAGGGAATACCAGGGACCGATGATCAGCCGTCCGGATTGCACGTGCTTGGCGATTTGATCCCGGCGCTCGGGGCGCAGTTCCAAATAATCTTCCAGACACAACGTCTGTGAATCCAGAGTAAATGAATGAAACTCTTTATCATTTTCCAACAGATCCAAAAGGTTGTCCATAAAATCCAATAGCAACAAACGTGTTTCTTCAAAAGGATAAGCCCACTCTCGATCCCAGTGGGAATTGCTGACCACGTGAATGGTTTTGCGAGTCCGGTGATCCATAAACTCCTCTAAATTAGATGCGATAGAAACTCTTGATCGATAACTTAAGACTCCTCCGGCAATAATGCAAGAGGAACGGTTCATCTCGATGACCTGTCACCACGTTTTTGTCTCGCCCAAAACGATGTTGGGCGAATAGAGGTACTATCAAAAACGAAAACAGCTTGGAAAAATTGCAAATATTGCCTAATATGGGCACAAATGACACACCTGATTTATCTGTGATTACAAAGAATATTATCCATGATCCAAAGACATTGTCCCAAAGCGACCAGTATATTGGCGACATTTTTGGTACTAGGCTGTATGAACTTTATACAGTCTGTTTGCTATGCCAATGAACCCATAAAAATCTTGTGGCTGGGCAGCAGCAGTACCTATGTTCACGATATGCCCCAACAGGCCGGACATTGGCTAGCTGAATCCGAACATTTTGATACCGTCTCTACCTTTCTGACCGGAAAAAGCGGCACAGGTTTCCATGAATATATGCGCAAAGGATTCAAAGCGCAATATGGCCTCGAGCTAGGCCGGACTCTAGTAGACAAAATCAGCAGGGACAGGTTCGATTATGTGGTCATCCAGCAAATCACCTATTTTATGGCTGATTCCGATAGCACAGAAATCATAAATGATACTGAAACTCTGTGCAAAACCATTCGCCAGGCAGGCGGTGAACCGGTTTTCTATGAAATGGGTTGGCGCACAGAACCCCTGAATGAAACTGGCAGACAGATGATCCTGCGTGAGGCTCGAAAAAACAGTGTTACCCTATATGCTCCCTGTTCATCTGCCTGGACGCGCGTTCGCCAGGAAAGACCAGACCTGGAGCTCTTTAATTTACCCGACACTGATCATCCGGGAACATTGGGCACCTATCTCAATATGTGCTGCTTTTATGCGGCCTTTACCGGCAAACCTCCTCAAAATGTATCTCAAACGATTTTCAGATGGCCCCTATTTGGTAGATTCGATAAAGATCTGGCAAGAAAAAGACTCGAAACATTGACACTCGATCCTTATCATGCGGCCATGCCGGGCTGGATGCAGCTCATTTCCAGTATGCGCTGGCAGGAATCCATTGATCCCGAAATCGCTGAATACTTGCAAAACACCGCATTTGCAGTTTATCAGGAAAAATCGAGTCAGTTAAAATAACGGAGTATTGAATGAACCGGCGACATTTTATAAAAACATCGGCGCTCGCCTCCGGCTTGCTTGCATCCCGCGGATGGACAAACTCAGCTCCCCATCAGAACCGTATGATGGGCATACAGATTCAACCGCATAATATGTACGACGAAGGGATCGAACAAAGCCTGGACCTGTTACAACGCACGGCAGATGTGAATGCGCTTTTTCTATTGAGCCATGGCTATTATGTGGCACGCGGACGTGCGCCCGAGGTCCTTGCCCCGGATCATGGCTGGACGGTTCGCGATGAACG
>WJME01000314.1 GCA_014728115.1 Candidatus Zhuqueibacterota bacterium
ACAGTGCACCATCCGGATCTACACCCTGCGCGGCGATCTGGTCAAAACCATCGAGCACAGTGACCCGAATTCGGGCGTGGCATTCTGGAATCAAATCAATGAATATGGACAGTATGTCAAAAGCGGGATGTATTTTTATCATGTGACCAATCTCCAGGGAGAGGCCAAGGCAGGCAAGTTTTCGATCATCAATTGATTTTACAATGGTTCGCGTGCATTGGCATCCATTCGCGGGTCAAATTCCACCGCGAATGAACGCCAATAGACACAAATGATCTTTGTGGCGCCTGAACCCTATAGGTTCTAATATGAAAAACCTGACGATCAAAACATTCATTTTTTCCACCTTCCTGATGCTGTTATGGCACTCTTTTCCCTGTGCCCAGGACTTTGAAAAGACCGGTACCACGGGGTTCGTTTTTCTGGAACTGCCGGCCACGGCTCGTTTGCAGGGAATGGGCGAAACCGGCATGACCCTTCCGGATGCAGGGGCTGACGGCCTGTTCGTGAATCCGGCCCTGACCGCCTTGCAGCAACAGCGCCTGGCCCTGAGCGTCTCGCGTGCCAACTGGTATGTGGAAACCTCTCATCAGGCCTTTGGACTCACTTATGCAGTGCCGGTCATCGGCACCATCGGCGTGCAAGCGGTCTATTTTGATTTTGGCGAGATCGAAAAAACAAAGAATCCGGGTTCAGACCAGACCGGATCGTATATCGATCTCGGCACCTATACCGCCGGCGCCTATGCCGTGGGTCTGAGCTTTGGCCGGTCTCTGACCGACAAGTTTTCATTCGGCGCCTCACTCAAATATGTCCGTGAATCTATCGACATCTATCACGCGGACAATGTGATTACGGATATCGGATTCCTGTACCAGACCGGATTCCACAGTCTGCGCATCGGCACGTTTTTGCAAAATTTCGGACTGGAATCCAACTATTCGCAAGAAAAATTCAAGATGCCCCAGATCCTGAGAATGGGCCTTTCCGGTGAACTCGTTGGATCGTTCGATGATCCCACACGGCTCACCCTCGTAGCCGAGGCGAGCCATCCCAGCGATGCCAACGAACGCATTCACCTGGGCATGGAAAGCATCATCAGCAACACGCTGATTGTGCGCGCCGGCTATAAATTCGGCTATGACGAGGAAAGCCTGTGCCTCGGCGGCGGCCTGAGATTCGATCTGCGCGGCACAGCCTTTGGATTCGATATGGCCTATATGAACCATGAACGCCTGGATGCAACCGTTCGCTATACCCTGGTAATGGAGTTTTAAATGGATGTGAAACAGTCAACCACAAGCCTGGCAATGGCAGCGATACTGATCGCGGCATCGACGCTGTTTTCACAGACCCTGCCCCTGAAAATCACCATCGGTCCGACTCTGCAAACGCAAACCAGAGAAACCAAAGCCAGCAAAGCCCAGGGATTCGGAGCAGGCGCGCACATGAGTTTCATATTGTCAGAACGCCTGGATTTCAATCTGAAACTCTATTACGACTATATGGCCCTCACCCAGAACGATGTGCTGGATGAGTGGCAATGGGACTATTGGCAAGATACCTATATCGATTTTCTGCCCGGCACCAACGCCGAAATCGTCAACCAAACGTTACGGTATACCAGCACAGACAGTATCTATTCGGCAACATTCGACCCGACACAGCGCCTCAAGGAATTGCGCCTGTTTGGCGGTTTCGAATATACCGTGCCGGTCTATAAATCGTTCGCGCTGTATGCGGGACTGGATGCCGGATTCAGCCTGTTTACCCGGCAGCTGAACATGCAGGAGCACTGGACCAAGCGCTTTAAACTCGACAGCCTGTCTACCGGAAAATTCGATTATGAATACGAGTATGAACTCTTGCACTTTGCACCGCCCAAAAAAGGCACCAAGCTGTTCGCATCGCCGTATGCAGGCATAAAGATCAGGTTCAACTCAGCGGTCGATCTCGCCATGGGCGTTCATTATGTGCATTATCTCGACCACAATTCGCTCCCGGGCATCAGGCTGTCCGATGACGGCAAAAAATGGTTCCCCATCGAATCCAAGGTCCTGGTGACGGCAGGACTGGTATTTAAATATTGAGGGATTTGGTTATTTTGTATTAGAGTCCATTCGTGTGTATTCGCGGTTAAAATAGACCGCGAATGAACACGAATAAACGCTAACGATCAGACTCGGAGAAGCTGGATGCAGGGTTTGTGTAAACAGTTGATCATTTTTATCGGATGTTCATTTTTTTTAGTGCCAGCCGCAAGCGGCCAGTCGGTCGGGGATTGGGCAATCAGCGCCAGCGCCACGCTCTCGCAGCCGGCCGGCGGATTGGCAGACTGGTTTCAGCCGACCACAAGCGCCGAGGTGTCAGCCGGACAACAATATAACGACAACTGGTTCATCGAAGGACTGGTGTCCTTTTCCCGCTATGACCGCGAAAACCTGTCAGGCTATCCGGCCGGCAAACTGGAATTGATGCTGGATCATTACGAGGTCCTGGTCAGCGGCCGGTATGGCTTTGCCAGTCGCGGCATGCTCAGGCCCTATCTGAATATCGCCGGAGGACTCTGTCATTGGAAGGGCACGCGCGGCGAAGTGCAGGCCGATTCCAGTGTGATCCCGTTCGTGCCGCCTGTTGCCGAAACCACACGCTCGGAAACGAACTGGAGCTTTCGCAGCGGCATCGGCATAGAGATGCATCTGTCATCCAGCCTGGCAGTCGATATGCTGGGCTATTACCGGTTTATTGTGGCTGACCTGTGGCCGACCCTGCAACCCAACATCGAACTGGAAGGCGTATCCGGCCTGCAGTCACTCAACCTGGCCGTCGGCATCCGTTATTATTTTTAAGGGTTCTCACGCCACGGCGCAAAGGCGCAAAGAAAAAACATGATAATCGAAAGCTGTTATCGTTCGAATGACAAAACTTGGACAAAAATGATATTAAACAGTGAATATAAAACGCTACTTTAATGACTGCATTTTTTATTTTTCTTTGCGCCTTGGCGGCTTTGCGTGATGCTTTCCTGGCGTGAGGTAAAAAATTTGGAGGCAATCTATGAAAAAAGCGCATCTTGTCATTATTTTGTTGCTGTTCTGCAGCACCCTGGCTGTTGCCCAATATCCCCTGAACTGGGCAAACTCGGCCGTGATGGATCCGGGGAACGACGTCACACGCAGCATTGCCTATAATCTCAGCACCGATCACGTGCTGGTGGCCACGCGCAAATACGGCACCGACGTGATCATTCTGGATGCTGCGACCGGCGATTCGCTGGGCAAAATGGATACCGCCCTCATCAGCGGTGGCACTTATCCCATCAACATGGTCGACGTGGCCGATGACGGCACCATCTATGTCAGCAACCTGTCTGCGCCCCTCTATAGTCCCGGCTCTACCGTAAGGATTTACCGTTATGCCGACGAACAAGCCGCACCCGAACTCGTGTTCGACGATGCCCTGGACGGTGAACGGTACGGCGATGCCATGGCCGCGGTAGGAACAGGGG
>WJME01000032.1 GCA_014728115.1 Candidatus Zhuqueibacterota bacterium
GTGTAAAAGTGTTTACGCATCCTAAAGTCCCCGCCAATCCTTGTTTTGGCTCTGCTTAAAAAGGTGAGCAATGCTGAACGTGGATTTCCAAAAAGATCTATGGCAATGTCGAAACGTCGGGTGAGGAGGTGGCGGATGATGACCCATTCCTGCGCCGTGTTTCCGCGTGCGAATCCCAATAGAGTGTCAACATCCGGATGATGGTCCAGGATATGGATGTATGGTTCTTCTGCCAGATAAGTGATATGTGCCTCCGGATAGGCCTGGCGCAACCCATTCAATAGAGGGGTGGTTAGAATGATATCACCGAGAAATCGCAGTCTGGAAACTAAAATGTTCACATTCGAGTCCTTTCATTTGCTAAATGTACAAACCCTTTTGAAAAAACTCAAGCACTGAACGTTATCCTCTTGAATGTTATAATGACCTATTCTTCTCAGCAAACTATATATTTTAATAGGAATATGTGTAAGCTTTACGATACCGGTGGGTTTATTTTGGCTGGGTAAGCGCTTTGAAAATTTTGTGATTGGCACGGGGAAACGCATAATTTTCTATTGCGTCAGGTGAAATCCATCTCCATTCGCTGCTGGCAAGCGCTTTTACTGTGCCTGAAAGATATTCACAATGAAAAGCGCACAGGGTAATGCTAAAGTGAGTATATCCGTGTTCAATACAGGTGATCTTGGCACCCACCTGAACTCTGATTCCCATTTCTTCCCGAATTTCTCGCTGCACGGTTTGTTCCAGCGATTCATTATCTTTAACCTTGCCACCGGGAAATTCCCATAGTCCGCCCAGCATAGCGTTCTCGGGTCTACGCGCGATCAATATTTTGCCTTGATGCCAGACAACACCTACAGCGATAAGATGATGGGGACGATGTTTTTTGGGGCGCTTGACCGGATAGCTGTCTTGTTTTTGATACTTGAAGGCCAGGCAAAATTCAGCCACAGGGCATGTGTCGCAGAGTGGGTTTCGGGGTTTACAAACCAGAGCTCCCAGTTCCATGATAGCCTGATTATAGTCGCCCGGTCGTTTTCGTGCGAGCAATTGTTCCGCTAAAGCTTTTGTCTTTTTTTGATCGGCCGGACTTTTAGTGGGCATGGTAAACAGCCTTGCCAGGACCCGTTCGACATTCCCGTCGACGACTGCCAGTGCAGAACCAAAAGAGATACTAGAGATTGCAGCAGCGGTATATGGACCGATTCCGGGTAATGCCTTGATTTGCTCTATGGATGTTGGAAAACGTCCCTGGTATTTTTCCACAATCACGTTTGCGGCTTTGTGCAAATTGCGGGCGCGGGCATAATACCCCAATCCCTCCCACAATTTCAATACCTGATGCAAGTCTGCCCCTGCCAGTGTAAAAACATCAGGAAATTTTTCCACGAACCGATTGAAATAGGGGAGAACGGTTTTAACCTGTGTCTGCTGGAGCATGATTTCCGAGATCCAGATTGCATAGGGGTCGTTGGTTTTACGCCAGGGCAGGTCTCGCAATTCGTTATCGAACCACTGTAGCAGTTTTTCCTGATATTGTTCTCGTATTTTCGGGGTATCTATTTCCATATGACATTCAACACTGATTTGCCTTAAGGGTTTCAAAAAAAAAGAGGAGCCGTTTTCTCCTCTTTTTAAAATCTCAAAAGACCACTCTTGGAAAAAAATGATAGACGCAGCGTAACATTAAAGATCGCCGGGAAAAGGAAAATGCAAAAGCAAAAAACCTAAATCATAGGAAAACGGGATTTGTTTTGAAGAACTTTAGCGTGTCAATGCAAAAGAAAATATGGCTATAGTCCATTGCTTTTGACAGAGGTGTAAAAAATGGATCAAAACTCTGGCTTTATGACCACAGCGCCGACTTCGGACAGCGTTTCTTTCAGACGTTTAAACATGGCCTCATCTTCATAGGTGCCCACGATGGCGCCGCCGCTACCGGAAAACTTTGCGCTCGCTCCACAGGATCTTGCCAGGTCGATCATTTCCAGATTTTTTCGGCTTATCGGAAAAATCTCCCGTCGCTTGTCAAAATTGGCATTCATAATGGCGCCGAGCTTTTCCGGTTGGTGGTTGAGCATGACCTCTTTGGCTTCTTCTGCGCAGTTGGCAAAAAATTTCATGGCTTCCACCACCTGGGGGTCACCTGCCTCGAATCGGCCACGCAGATTACCATGGGCAATTCCAGATATTTCACTCAAATCGCTGATATAGGCCAGGTATATATGTGGCAGCAAGTTGATATCCAGGCATTGATAATCGCCATGTCCTTGTGTCTGCATCAATTTTTTATCAAAATCCATAAAGACCATGCCGTCATACACCTGCACTACCCGATCCTGCAATCCGGCAGAGATTCCGAGTTCTTCGGTTTCTACGCTCAGAATCAGATTCGGCAACATGGGTTTGGGAATCTCTACACCATAAAAAGTCATAAGTGCACGCATAGTTGCAGTGACGATTCCGCTCGACCCGGCCATCCCTACCTGTACCGGTATATTGGAACTGTATCGAACTGTGAAATTTTTATTCGCCAAAACAATTCCCTTTTGTTCACAATACTCGTGAAATTTTTTGGCTGCTGCTTTGATGAGTCTGATACCGCCATAATAGCCATGCAATTGAACGTCTTTGACCAGGTGATCGAGGTTTTCAAAATACGAATGATCCCGTTCATTCGGAATGATTTCAAGATCCGGTGTTTCATACATGGTGACTTCAGCATAGAAATTTCGAAGGGTTACAGAGATGGTCTTGCCAAAATATCCATCCGAGGGATTTCCGGCAAGCCCTGCTCGGGCATAAGCGCGGGTTCGGATAATCATACATCATCCTTTGTGTTTGCGTTTTAAACTCAATGTCCCCATTATTAAACGATCCAGGTCACTTTTTAGCAAAAATTGAATCGCATCATCCGGTGTATGCACAATCGGCTCGCCATGAAGATTCAGGCTGCTATGTAACACACAGGGAATACCTGTTAACATATAGAATTTTTCCAGTAATTTGCGGAAAGGTTTATCTGATGGCCAGACAGCGCCTGCTCTGACGCGATGGTTTGTATCGCCTGCTGACAACAAAACCCTTTGAGCAGCATCGTTCATCGTATATAATCTGGTCATAAAAGGATCGCTGGAAAAATCTTCCAGATAGGTGCTCGCTTGCTCTTTAAGAATAGATATACCCAGAGGGAGGTAAGGCTCTCTTTGCTTGATATCAACATTGATCTTTTTACGATGATTGGTCAGTCGCGGATCAGCGAGAATAGAGCGAGAGCCCATGGCTCTGGGGCCGTACTCGTCGCGCCCCTGATACCAGCCAATGATTTCACCCCAGGCAATCCGGTTTGCAGCGAATTCGATAGGATCGTTCAGACTAACGATGGTGAGTGATTCTTGATTTTTTTGTATTGCTGACTCTATGTCAATTTCACTGAATTCACAACCCCAGGCAGTATCAAAATGATTGAATCGGGCCAGTTTGCCGGAGAGGGATTGCTCGTATAACAACGCTGCTCCGATAGGAGTAGATCCATCTCCTGTATGCGGATGGATGAAAATTTCATCGATCTCATTCTGCTGCAACAGCTTTTGATTGATCGCGTGATTCAAAAAGGTTCCTCCTGCCAGCGCCAATTTCGAACATTTGTATTCCTGACAAAAATGACGGATCGCATGTATGACGGTTTCTGACCACGCCTCCTGAGCTGCTGCTGCAATATCCTGAGGTGTATACCTATTTTTCCATTTTTCGAGTTTTTTGGCGGTACGTGTTTTGAGGAATACGGCCGGACGTGGTGACAGAATATAATCCACCCAGTAGCGATAGGGCAGCCACTTTCCGTTGTCAAACCGGGTAACAACAGAATTGAGCTCGTCTATGGCAGCTTTTGGGTTACCCAAAGTTGCCAATGCGGTGACTTTACTCTCTTGCTGCATATATTTTAAACCAAGACTGACCGTAAAACCAGAATAGGTGCATCCTGTCGCAGGCATGGGTATATCCTCAAGAAACGATATTTTTTCTCCCTGACAGCGATAAACAGCACCTGCGACATTCTTTCCGTCGAGATGAGGAGCAAAGCCCCCCCAACTGATTCCGAGACAATCGTCGAACGGACTTTCGGCATAGGCTGCCGCAACGTGTGATTTGTGATGATCGACATAGTGGGGCTGCAATGTTATCCCTGCTTTCTGCAGGTCGTGATCCTCCCGGGGATCAAAAATGCTTTTCCGGATGTTGGGGATCACTGTTTTCGCCAATGACCACGGCGCCATGATGGCTGTAAGTGCCAACGACCTGGGAAGATCGAGCCAGTGGTTGCTGAACAAGCTGCGATAATATTGTGGAGGAGGATAGGGGCAAACGATTTGATCGATATCCCATGGGTTTAATTGTGTGTAGGACAAGAGTTTCTCAACGACATCAATCGGAAAACGATGATCGTTTTTTATTCGACTCATTCTCTCTTTGGACAGGGCAAACAAGAGTTTCCCATCCTGCAATAAAACCGCACAACTATGACTATGATTGCCGGTCATATCGCTGATGCCAAGTATATTCATGTGTCCCCAATTCAGGCGAATGAAAAATCGAGTTTTTTATCTATGTGAATCCCCTGAGGTGTGATTTTACTTTGATAAACCAATAGTTCTACACCCCGGTTATGCGCCTCGTTGAGAGCTCTGCTGTATACCGGATCGATGAATGTTGCAGGTTTAAATAACTGCGCATCCTGTCTTTGAACTAGATAAAACATTACACATCGATGTCCATATTCCAACAAGGTTTGTAACTCGTACAAATGTTTTTGACCGCGCTTTGTCACTGCATCAGGAAAATAAGCGATACCCTCGTATGCCAGGGTCACACTTTTTATTTCAATGTAACATGTTCCCTTTACTCCGGAGAGAAAAAGATCCAGCCGGCTTTTTCCGGTTACGGCTTCGGATTTCAGGTGGTCATAGCCTGTCAACTCTGGAATCTGATGATTTTCGATCGCTTCTTTGACGACTTTGTTCGGATGCATCGTATTGACAGCTATCCAGGTTTCCGCATTTCCGACGAGCTCCAGCGTATAAGCATATTTGCGGTCAGGGTTAGCGCTTTTCGATAGCCATACACTGGATCCCGGATCGCTGCATGTGAGCATGCTACCGGAATTGGGGCAATGGGCAGTTATGGTTTCACCATTCTCCAGTTCAATATCTGCCAAGAACCGTTTGTATCTTTTTAATAGTTTTCCTGCATAGAGTTTCGGGTAATCCATCATGGCTCTTTATTGAACTGACAAATATCATTTAAAGGGTTGCGGTTCTTTACCGGGCCGAGGTCCTGAGCAGGATAGCCTACAGCAAAGAGAGCAACGGGTCGCAAGGTTCGCGGGAGATCGAGTGCTTGTTTCACTCCTTTAGGACTAAACCACCCGATCCAGCACGACCCCAAACCATGTCCATGAGCTGCCAAAGCAAAATGCTCACCTGCAATACCTATATCGATGAGATAATAAGGTATTCCTGTAAACAGTTTGCCCATACGGTTTGCGATAAAGTCCAGGTGCGCACAGAGGACAATAAGAACCGGAGCTTTGAGCGCCCATCGGCTGGCCCGGAATACGTGTGGGAATGCTTTTTCCCCTGTCTTTAAACGTAACTCTGGGTCGTCCAGTACGATAAATCTCCAGGGTTGTGAATTTTCCGCAGAGGGTGCCATTCTGGCCCAGTCGATACATTCTTTTATAATGTCTCGATCAACCCCATACTCTTTAAAGCGTCGGATACTGCGCCTGGATCGAAAAAGTGTGAATAAAGCCTCTATATCCATGGACATTTGAATTCTTTCACCTTTTGAGCATATCAGATATTTTCACAAATGCATAATCCCTTTGATGCAGACTATCGATCATTACGGGCAGCATGTGGTGGACCTGATCTTCATTTCTCTGCGTATCGAGGTGCATCAATATAATGCCGCCATTGGCCTGCGTGCTATCCTCCAGGCCGAAATTTAGAATTTTTTCAAGAATTTCCTGTCCTGTATGATAAGCGACATGGTTGGTATCTGCTACCCAATCCATAGTATCCAGGGATTCGCCGTTTCCCAGTGTCCAACCAATTTGACGGTAACCCAATTCGGCAGCCCACTGTCTGATCTCCAAATTGTGTTCACCAAACGGAGCACGCCATAGTTTTATCATGGGTTTATTTGTCAATTCGAAAAACGCTTGTTCGGTTTTTTGCAATTCTGACTGAAATCGTTCCCGGGTCATTTCTTTGATGGTTTTATGTTGCCGGTTTTCTGCAAATGTGGTCAAATGAGGATGACTCCAGGTATGATTGCCGATTTCATGGCCTTCTTTGACCATTCTTTTGACCATCTCGGGATAACGCCGGATAAATGCTCCTGTTAAAAACATGGTGCACTTTATCTTTTTTTGCTTTAAAATATCCAGAATCTTTTCAGCCGCCCCGTTTCCGGCGCCGCCATCAAAGGTCAGAGCCAGATGGGGTTTTGAGCGATCTCCACGGGTAAAGTCGCGAGCCAGAAAACGCAAGGTGGGTGAACCATATCTGGTCGTGAGGCGCTGTATCAAAACCACATTGCCAGCTTGATCCAGACCTTTGACCAGCAGTTGGTTTTCACCCTCATCTAGCTTTATACCGGAAAAATGAAATTTTCCGTTTTTGGCCAGGGTTACTTGTTGTAATCGATCATTTACACTTAAACTCAAAATGATTCCGTCATCGGCCTCTCCCTGGATGTCTATGACGCTTTTTAGAACCATGGCAGCCGGAGGCTCTGCTGCCAGTTTTAAGCTATCCATAGGGGTTAGAGTCTGCTCAACAATGATCGCACTGCCGGGAGAACGATGGCGTAACTGGAAATATCCAATGACAAGGAATATCAAGATAATAAAATTGATGGTCTGTATCAATATCGTCAGCGATATCTTGCGACTGGATAAAATTCCCGGCAAAAAGGTCTTTACTTCATTGCGAATCGCTCTGAGGAGACATCTGCGACTGCAAAATGCTCTGCCCAGAAAGAATCGCTCATTTCCGTGATCGATAAAGGTGTTGCAGTCGTGGCAACGTTTTCTTTGTTTTTTTGTCTTTCGTTCCATAATCCTCTTGTAATGTTTGGCAAAAAGTAACAAATTACAATATAAAATACCAATAAAAATCAACACTAATATGAAAGGAATCCAAAAAAGAGTTGTATCGTTAATGGCGATAAAAAGGAGGAGGGCAATATGTCTAGAGGACGCACAAGTGCCTGGGCCGGACAATTTTATCCGGCTGACTCTATCAAGCTTGAAGCATTGATAGCAAACTATCTTGCTGATAAAAGTGGTTTACAGACCGGCCCGGTGTTGGGTTTAATCGCACCACATGCCGGATTCGAATTTTCGGGCCAAACAGCCGCAAGTGCTTATCGACAAATCGCAAGCAAAAAATTTGATACCATCATTGTACTCGCCCCCAGCCATGCAGAGGCTTTTCCTGGGGTCTCCATTTTCAGCGGTGATTACTATGAAACCCCTTTGGGCAGAATTTCCGTTGATCATCAATTGGCAGGTCTCGTACAAGAGGGTAACGAGATCATTCATGTGTCTGAATTCGGCCATCGTACAGACGGCCATAGAGCAGAACACAGTCTTGAAGTCCAACTGCCATTTTTACAGGTCGTACTCGACGATTTCGAGATTCTTCCGATTGTTTTTCATGATTATTCGGTGGCGGTCTGTCAACATTTAGGTCTTTCGTTGAGCCGAGCCTTGCGTGAAAAAAAGTGTTTAATTGTTGCCAGTTCTGATCTCTATCATGGTTATTCCTATAAAGAGTGTATGGAAATCGATACCACCACGATCAAGAGCATCGAAGCTGACGCTCCGGAATCATTTCTCGAGGCGATTCAGGATCAAGTTGCGCAAGCCTGTGGGGCAGGCCCGATTGCCGCTTTGCAATTTGCTGCGAGAGCAATGGGGAATTATCATACTCGATGTATTGATCGGGCAAATTCTGCAGATATAACGGGGCAATATAGTGGATGGACAGTGGGATATGCCTCTTTTGTCGTGGCCAAGGACTCTTAAATCGAGGGAATCATGCAGCACGAAAAAATCGCTATCATCGGTGTCGGACGTCTGGGAATGAGCCTCGCCATTGCCTGCCGTGAAGCCGGTCTAGATGTAGGCGCACTTTATGATATTCGCACACAAGCTGCAAAAGTATGTGCTGGTTTTCTGGGAGAAACAATTGTCTGCAAAACCATCAGCGATATCCCTGGCGATATTACTCTGATTTTCCTGACTATTCCCGATGATCATGTTGCCCAGGCCGTAGAAGAGTTGAGAAACGCACAGGTTCTCAGAGTCGAAAGTCTCGTTGTGCACACCTCCGGGAATCTGTCTTCCTCTGTTCTTGATCCTTTAAAAAAATATACCCATTTTCTGGCGTCATTGCATCCGGTACAAACCTTTTCAGGGGCATCCGAGGATTGGAAACGGCTTTTTGGCATCACTTTTTCCTTTGACGGACATCCAGAGTCTTTGCCACGGCTAAAAGAATTATTGAAAAAGTTAAATGGATCACTCATAGAAATTGAACCTCAGCATAAAGCCCTTTATCATCTGGCTTGCGCTCTGGCCTCCAATTATTTGGTGGGCATTGAATACATGGCCATCGATATTTTACAGAATATCGGATTGAATCAGGATCAGGCGATAAAGCTCTTACAGCCATTGGTAAAAGCAACCCTGGAGAATATCAGCCATAATGGTCCTGTCCGGGCTTTGACCGGCCCGATATCGAGAGGGGATGTAGGTACGGTATGTAAACATGTTCAGGCCATGGAGATGACTCACCCGGAATATTTGCCCATTTACAGATCGTTAGGAAAATTGTTGATCGAGCTGACACGTAAAAAGAACTCTGGGTCAAACCGGTTGGATAAAATTGAAATGATATTGAACGAAATTAAAGTGTGAGGGTTTATGCTGGGCGATTTCCACGTACATTCCTATCTCTGTAAACACGGCAAGGGCACGGTAGAGGAATATGTCATAGATGCCATTGAAAAAGGACTCAAATATATAGGATTCTCAGAGCATATTCCTGTTCCCGGGCTCGATGATCCTGATGGACGAATGGAGTTGAAAGATTTTTCGACATATATAAATGACATTAGAAACGCCCGGGAAACATATCACAAGGATATCAGCATTCTTTTGGCTATCGAGGCAGATTATTTGCCCGGATATATGGATTTTATTTCAGCGTTCGTGAACGATCATCCCTTTGATTATGTTATAGGCTCTGTTCATTTTCTCGGAGATTGGGATTATTCCAATCCGGCTTTGATGCATCGTTATGATGAATTTGGTGTTGATCTTACTTTTCAGCGAAATTATGAGTTGTTGGCTCTTGCTGCTCAAACCGGGCTATATCAGGTCATAGGGCATTTGGATCAACCCAAAAAATATGGCCATCGGGCTATGCGAAATATGGACTCGTTGATTCAGGACACACTAAAAATCATTCGGGACAATTCCTGCGCGCTTGATGTCAATACCTCGGGCTGGCGTAAACCCGTCGCTGAACTATATCCGTCTTTAGAGATACTGAAAATGGCCAAAGAACTGCAAGTGCCGATCATGTTGGGCAGTGATGCTCACCAGCCCGGGGATGTGGCTGCTGATTTTGATCGGGGAATGGAACTTTTGAAAGAGATCGGCTTTAAAGATCAGACCTATTTTATCGGTAAAGAACCGCACCTTGCCCCACTATAGTCGGAGGCTGTGTTGATACGCTATCGTAAAGATTTGGAATTTTTTGAAGAACAAATGCTGTCTCCATTTGCGGCCAAAAGTCACGAGTGGGTCGATACTCGGAAATATCCGGAGGATCAACATGACTATCGAACCGCTTTTCAGCGGGATCGAGATCGTATCATTCATTCCACAGCTTTTCGTCGACTTAAACACAAGCGTCAGGTCTTTCTGACGCATGTAGGAGATCATTACCGCACCCGATTAACTCATACTCTGGAGGTTTCCCAGCTATCGCGGACCATGGCTCGCGTTTTGGGATTAAATGAAGACTTGGCAGAGGCCATTGCTTTGGGTCATGATTTGGGTCATACGCCTTTCGGGCATATCGGTGAAGTTGTTCTCCATCGAATTATGACGGGCAAAGATGATTTGGAAGGCAGATTAAAACAAGATGTCGGTGGATTCAAACACAATTATCAAAGCGTTCGGGTGGTCGATCACCTGGAAATGAAATACGAACGTTCCGGATTGAATCTCACTGCCGCTGTACGCGAAGGATTACTCAAGCATACACGTCTGGCAAGAAATGACCTAAACTATCCCGATTTTCAAATCGGGGGGTTAAACTATGAGTTGGACCATGCCACGACTCTTGAAGGCCAGATTGTGGCCATTTGTGACGAGATTGCGCAGCGCACGCATGATCTTGAAGATGGTTTACGCGCCGGATATGTTGCATTAAAGGATTTATGCAAAATTGACCTCGTTAAGGTTGTGATAAAGCATACAAAAGATCTGGATTTTCAGTCAGAAAATATCTACCTTGTTCGCAGCCGCCTCATAAATCGTATGGTACATATTTTGATGACAGATGTGATCCGGTCCGGTGCTGAGAGAATCGAAAAATTTAAAAAGAAAACAGGCCGGACAAGAGTGTTTGATGAGCGACTGATTTGGTTCAGTGCTGAGCTTGATCCTTTGCAGGATGCGCTTGATCGATTCATCAATCAAAAAATTATTCGGCTGGCCTCAAAGGACCGGAGTGATGCCCGCGCCGTCAGAACCATACAAAGTTTATTTATCGCGATTTTTGATCGTCCGCAAATGTTGCCCTGGTACAGGCTTGACCCTTTATTAAATAGCGATGAGCGTTCCTCAAAGGAACTAGATCCTGATGCCATGCAAAGACTGCAAACCAATCCTAGATTTATCCGGACTGTTTGTGATTATATTGCAGGTATGACAGACACATTTGCCGAAAAACAACTGGATCTCTTACGTCAGAAACGAATGTCTCCAACCGAGCTGCCCGATGAAACTGGAATTTGACAAAGTCTCTTTTCACTATACCGACCTCACGAAACAGTCTAGTAAAGTCCTGAATAATATTTCTCTTGCCATTCATGAGAACGAATGTCTTGCTATTGTCGGTCCGAGCGGTTCAGGTAAAACGACGCTTTTGCAGCACTTTACCGGTCTCCTGACTCCCTGTAAAGGCCGGGTACTTTGTGATGGCAGCGATATCGCATCCAAAGGAGTTAATCTGACCCAACTGCGCAGGCGTATTGGTTTGGTTTTTCAGTTTCCTGAAAATCAATTGTTTGAAGAAACGGTATTCAAAGATGTGGCATTTGGCCCATTGAAAATGGGGTTGGATCACTCAAAGCTGGCACAACGGGTTAGATCCGCCCTTGAGACCGTTGGTCTGGACTTTGACCGTCTTGAAAATCGCTCTCCGTTTACATTGAGCGAAGGAGAAAAACGCCGTACAGCGATTGCAGGGATTCTAGCGATGGATCCTGAAATGATCGCATTTGATGAACCCACAGCAGGATTGGATCCTAAAAGCGTCTCACTTTTGAAGGATATGTCAAAAGGTCTGCTCCGTCAAGGAAAGACCGTTGTTGTGGTTACCCATCACATGGATTTTGTTGCATCGATTGCCGATCGCGTGGTTGTCATGTGGCAGGGAAAAATCATATTTGATGATACACCTGTTCGCCTGTTCCGTGATCGTGAGCTTTTGAATCGTGCCGGGCTCGATGTGCCTGATTTTCAGCGAGAATTAGAGGCCTGGCGTGGCAAGTTACCCGAAATCCTCATTAATGCCAGAGATCGAAAGGAATGGGTTGAAAAACTAACTCAAATTACACATTTGTAATTCACTTTTGTCTATTACAGAATTGTATTCATGTGGAACACTTTGGCTTTAGAGGCGTATATTTTTATTAAAATATTACCACTTGCTGAAAAAAACCGCTGAAATTTAAATGGCTATTTTTCATATGTTTAATCAAGCGCTCACCGTAAAATATGCAAAAGAATCGAGTTCTTGAAGGTTTGGCAGAAAATTTGCTAGTCATTTGATATCAATTGGTCGGGAATCGCTGACGAGCCTCTTGGTTATGCATCTTTGTTCCAGCACCCCTGTAAAGCATGGTGCGATATAAATCATCACGCATCTCTTGCACTCGTCCAGTTCAGATTCAGAACCATCAATCATTAGAGAGGGTCCGATTCTATGACCGAAATCGAAGAACAAGTATTCTCTGATATAGAAACCGATGTCATCACCAGTGATGTCATGGAGCAGTTGGCTCGCAGCTCGTTCGGTCGTTTGTCCGGATTTGAGCTCTATTATCCGAGAATCAGTCGTAATCTAGAGATCCGCAAAATCTATTCTCTGATTAAAAAAGTTGCCAAGAGTAATGCCTCTGTTTTAATTCAGGGAGAGACGGGGACCGGAAAGGAACTCATTGCGGGTGCAATTCAGGCTCAAAGCCTACGCCACGACAAACCGTATGTTACGGTCAATTGTGCCGCATTGCACGAACATTTGTTGGAATCCGAGTTGTTTGGACATGAGCGGGGTGCCTTTACCGGAGCTGTGTCCACACATATCGGAAAATTCGAACAAGCCGATGGTGGCACGTTGTTTTTGGATGAAATTGGAGACATGCATCCTTCGACACAGGCTAAAATTCTGCGCGTTCTGCAAGAGCAAAACTTTAGTCGTGTGGGAGGCCACAAGACCATAGAAGTTGATGTGCGTGTTATCGCGGCAACCAATAAGGATCTTTGGCAGGAAATGGAAGCCGGAAATTTTCGCGCCGATCTCTTTTACCGATTGAATGTGGTCACTTTACACATTCCTCCTCTGAGAGAGCGGCGGGAAGATATTCAGCTGTTGGCAGACTATTTCCGCGTAAAGTTTTCCCAGGAACTCAAAAAAAACATCGGCGAATTCACTGAAGAGACCATGCAGCTGCTGACCAACCATACCTGGCCAGGTAATATCCGGGAGATGAAAAATATTGTCGAACGCGCGGTTCTGATCGCCGCTGAAGGACATCCCATCACCCTTAAAGATATTGCCCTTACAGGCAAAGACTATTTTGCAGCCGGTGGACGCAACCGACGACGGGAAGACAGGAAACCCACAGGATTACCTACTCTAAATCTGGAAACCCTCGAAAAACAGGCAATCGTTCAAGCCCTCGAACAGGCTCACTGGATTCAAAAAGAGGCCGCGGATTTACTCGGCATCTCTCCCAGAGTATTGAATTACAAGATCTCACAGCATCAGATCACCCATGCTGGCTGGAGAAAACATAACGAGTAACCGGTCAAGAGCTCAGGGCGTTGTTTGGTTTTGAAAAAAAATAATGTTAATTCACACACCAGTTAAAGTGATGGGTGCTGTGTCGAGGCACCCGTCCGCTTTGCTGGTAGATTGGCACCCTATTAATGCAGGAGAAATATTGTGAGCATCAAGTGGATGGGAATGGGGATTTTGGGTTTATTGCTCTTTACTCATTGTTTGGCTGAATCTGTTCGTATTCGCTGGGATCCAAATCATGAGGATGACCTGAGTGGCTATCGCGTATACTGGGGACCCGAATCACGACAGTATCAATACTCAAAAGATGTATCGTTGAATCAGAGTATAGCCTTTTTGGACATACCCAAAGGAAGCCGGTACTATGCTGCCGTAACCGCGATCGATTACTGGGGCAACGAAAGTAACTTTTCAAAAGAGGTGGTTATCTTTCCTGAGGAAACGCCAGCCCGGTTGCCCGAAAAAATCGCACTTTTGGCCAATTATCCGAATCCGTTCAACCCCGGTACGCAGATCAAATTCGAACTTCCGGAAGCCATGCATATTAAAATCGCTGTGTATAATGCTTCTGGACAAGAAATTGTGACTCTGGAAGAGGGACTCTTTCAAGCCGGAACCTGGACTACCTTTTGGGATGGTCGGGATCAGACCGGACAATCCCTTTCCTCTGGCACTTATTTTTATCAGATAAAGGCAGGTCAACACGTCATTACCAGAAAAATGACGCTTTTGCATTGATGCATCCCCAAGTTTATGCGTCTCTTTACGAGTATTCGGTGAGGAGGCGCTCTCTTTTTTGTAATTCTCGTACAAATCTTGTAGTTAAACAAATAATCCCTGAACAAAAATATTGAACTTAGATTGAAATAGAGTTTGGCACACCATTTGTCTATTGCTGGGAAAACGGTGGTGCTGTGTTATTGTATTGGAGGATAGATAGCCCATGAGTTGTTCAGACGTGTGGAAAGTGACGATGGGAAAATGGTTGATTTTGTTTTTGATCTCGACACAGAGTTTGGCTGTCGGGATCAAACTAAATTGGAATCCGAACCAAGAACCGGATCTACAAGGATATAAAATCCATTATGGATTTAAAACTCGCCATTATACACTTGAGCAGGATGTAGGGAAAACCAATTCCTATGAATTGACGAGTTTGCAAGCCAATACAGAATATTTTCTGGCACTCACTGCCTATGATTCTGAAGGGAATGAGAGCAGCTATTCTGAAGAATTGCATTTTAAATTGGGTGATACTCGGGCCCCTAAACTGTCGGGTATTTACCCCCTCAGTTCTACAGAGCTGCAAATTCGTTTCGATGAAACTCTGGATCCTATATCAAGTCAGGAGATAAGCAACTATCATATCGAAAACGGTCCGGAAATTACAGATGCTGTACTGCAAAGTGACCGCAAGACCGTCCATCTAAAAACAACCAATCATTCTGACGGCCAATATACCATGGTTATCAGTAATATTTATGATATCAACCTTCCCGGGAATCATACCGGCGGGGTTCGAGCAGATTATACTTTTGGCAAGCCCAATAGCGACAATACTCCCCCCACATTGGTCATGGCTCGGGCAGAAAATGCTCAATCGGTATTGGTTCATTTCAGCGAACCCGTTGATCCCTCCACAGCACTGAGAACCGATTCTTATGCCATCAATCAAGGCATCAATGTGGTCTCGGTAGAGCAGGGCGAAACAGATAATGCCGTCATTTTGAGTACCACCGAACACAGTGGCGGATTGACTTATACGCTTACCGTAAACAGTGTCACCGATACTTCAGAAAACAAAAATACCATTCAACCCAACAGCACCTATTCCTATACCTTTGATCCCGGAGATGTGGTTGGGCCGGTCTTGTTGCTTGTGAATATTATCGATGCAACGACTCTGGAGGTGATGTTCAATGAGCCGATTGAAAAGAGTGGAGCCGAGACAGCCGCCAACTATAGCATCGATCAGGGAATCTCTGTTTCTCAGGCGACTCTGGATGCTTCCCGGCAAATCGTTCGGCTCAAGACCAGCGAACATACTGCAGATAAAACCTATAAACTGCAGGTCAATAATATCCGTGACGCCAGTGAAAATCGTAATCTCATGACTGCCGGCAATGAATACAGCTACCTGTTCGCTCCGGAAGATCGAACCGGACCCACGATCGTGCGTCTGGATGTGATAGATGAATCTACAATCAGGGTGGTTTTCAGCGAGCGAATCACCAAATCGTCTGCTGAAGAGGCCCGGTTCTATCAGATCGATGGTGACATCCACGTTCTCAATGCAACATTGGATGTATCCGGACAGTCTGTGACGCTGGTGACCACACCGCACCAGACCGGACAACAATATACTATTCAAATCAGCCAAATCACTGATCTGTCGCCGATCGGCAACGAAATCATTCCCAATAGTGCATATACCTATACCGTGGGCGAGCAATCCAGCGGTGTTGGCCCAACATTGGTTCAGGTGGATGTAAATAATGCAAGCGAGTTGCTATTGACATTCAGCAAGCCCCTGGAACGCAACAGTGCAGAGACCGCTCAAAATTACACCCTTAATCGAAATACCCAAATTCATTCAGCAACTCTGGATGAGACCGGCACGATCGTTACCTTGCAAACCTCTCCGCATGAACCCAACGCTATCTATATCCTGACAGTCAATCACGTGAAATGTGCTGCTGAACAGATACCGATCAATACCAATACCTCTTATAGCTACTTGTTCCAGGGTACCGATGCCATAGGCCCGATGATCAGTATGGTACAAATGATCGATGCGGAACATATTGATGTCTTGTTTAATGAGCCCGTTACACGAGAGACTGCAGAAGCACTCACCCATTATGAAATAAGTGGTGGCGTCAATGTTCTGGAGGCCAGACTGGCCGGTTCTCATCAAGTGGTTCATCTGACCACTGAAAAACATTTGCCCAATAAACTTTATATACTTAGAGTCAACGGCATTTCGGACAAGAGTCCGGCTGGCAATTTGATCACCCCCAATACCAGCTATGCGTATCTTTATGAATCAGAAGATCAGAATCCGCCGACCTTGGCCATGGTCAAAGTCATGGATGCCACTCATATTCAGGTCGCATTCAGCGAGGCAGTTAAGGCGTCTATTGCCACCAATCCTGAGCATTACGAGCTCAGCAACGATGCAAGTGTACTCGGCGTTCAGGAAACCGACCAGGCACATCTCTATATTATGGAAACCACCCCATTGATTGCAGGGCGAATCTATATCCTGATGGTCAGCGAAATTCACGATATGGCCGACAATCCCATTTTGCCTAACAGTTCATATACCTTTCATTATGGTGCATTTGATCTGAATCAGCCTCCTCAGGTGATCAAAGTGAATACCCTGGCCTCGAATCGAGTTCGTGTGGAATTCGACCAGCCATTGGATCGTACAAGCGCTGAAAATCCGCAAAATTATTTGATACAAGGTGGAATTCAAGTGCAGCAAGCTGTTCTGGACACATCGCTAAAGGTCGTCGATCTCACGACAACCTCACATCAGGCGGGTAAACTCTATGTGTTGTTTGCCCGGGATATCGGCAGGCAAGAGAATGCCGGATTATCTGCATCGATTCCACAACCCTTCTTTTATATGCACCAAACCGAACCGGAGCAGAGTCCCCGAATAAAATCTGTGCAAGTCCTGGGGGATATGCTGATCAAAGTCTCATTTGACAAAGCTGTCGACAGGCTGAGTGCAGAGAACCGGCGAAACTATTATATCAACAATAATGTCATTGTCCTCTCTGCAGAGTTGGATATGGATGGCCATACGGTTCTTTTGGAGACCTCGCGCCACAAAGCAGGCCTGGCATATGCTTTGACGGTTGCAGGAATTCGTGCCGAAATGGCCGGGATGAATGTGGTGTTTACAAACTCAACCTATGCCTATACGTTTTTGCCCAATCTACAGGTCAATGTGGAAGGAATGGTCGAAACCGGTCTTTCATATCTCGATTTGAATGAACCCTATTACATTGACCGGAATTATGTGGTGACCAGCATTCCCGAAGAACTGGAACATGTAAAATTGCTCATGACCTCTAACAATGACCGGGCCAACACGGATTCAAGGTATATGACTTTGAAATTGTCCCAACCTGCATTCGTCTATATTGCCTATGATAGCAGGGCAGTGACCGTTCCCAATTGGCTCGATGCTCATTTTAACAAAACCGGCCAATCGATTCAGGTGACAGATAATGCCCGGGAACTGGATCTGTGGAGAGGGTATTTCGAATATGGCACCGTGACTCTGGGCGGAAATAACGCTACCGGAGCCCGCGGCGTTCAGAGTATGTATGTTGTACTGATCAAGGAACCGGATTTGAATCAGATGGGACCCGGTGGGCGCCTGGATGGCACAGAGGGGATATCAGAAACCATTCCCGAGACTGTGGTCTTGCATCCCAATTATCCCAACCCTTTTAATCCGACAACCACGATCTCTTTTGAAATCCCTTACAGTATGCAGGTACAGGTAAAGATATTCAATGTGCTCGGCCAAGAGGTTCGCACACTGTATGATGAGCCTCTGACAGGAGGGGTATACAAAGCGGTATGGGATGGACTGAATAACTATGGCCAACCGGTTTCTGCAGGTCTCTATTTTTACCGGCTGCAAGCATGGGAAAACAAAACGCGTAATGGAATGACCATTCGAGAGAATCATATTGAATTCATTAAAAAGATGACATTTTTAAAATAGGCAAAACTCTCTTTCTCCTCTTGATGGCCATATCGTCTGAACATCGGTATGGCCATTTGTATTAAAAGGGTGTTGCGTAAATACCCCGGATTGGTTATATTTGATCAAATTATGCCGATCGATCACCTTTTTTTCGCTAATCTCTAGAGTAAAAAAAGAACTTGATGCAGAGGAACGCAGACCAGAAAGAATTTCCCAGGGTAAGGATGAAAAAGGATCTTTATTCTTGAAACAGGTTCGTATATGGGTTCCCCAGACACGAGTCTGGTTTCTACTGCCATAGCTATTATTACAAGGTTTCACCAGGATGGTCAGAGATTTTGCCAAGATTATGCATCAATGCGGGAGCTGCATTTTGAAAATAGACATCTCGAGACTCGGTTATCACAATTCTTTAATGTTTTTATGCGTTGCATGGATTCTTTCTTCCCACCTCACGGCGCAAGATCTCGAGGTTCACAATCCATTGAAAACAGCCACAGGCAGCATAGCGACAGACTCTGGTGATTCACCCCCTGAGCAAAAATTATCTCCCGTTTCCTCACTGCAGGGGACTGATTCCGGTCAGCTGGGCTATTTTGGGTACCAGTTTTTTCAACGTCCTTCGCCCTCGGAAAATGCCTGGCAATATACCGGTTTACCAAAAGATTATCGACTGGGTCCCGGAGACCGGTTGATGATTTTCCTGGGTGGCAAAGCGCAGCAACAGTTCGAGGTGCAGGTCAGTGTGGATGGCAAAATATTTATTCCCACAGTGGGTATCTTTCAGGTCCATGGCATCAGTCTGCAGACATTTCGAAATGAACTGAATAACAGATTGTCAAAGTATTACAGTGATTACGAGCTGGAGCTTTTGATGCAGACGCCAAAGCAGATCCGTGTAAGGGTAATGGGAGAAGTCACTGCACCCGGAGATTATACTGTGAATGCATTGTCTTCTCCGCTGGATATCCTTTTGCTGGCCCAGGGGCCTTTGCCGAACGGATCGTTGCGAAATATTCAGATTGTCCGGGATGAAGAGCTCGTACAGCGGGTTGATTTATACGAGTATCTGGTGCGTCCGAAAAAAGTAGCCCCTGTTTTGCTGCAAAGCGGAGATCAGATTTTTGTGCCTCTGGTTCAGGGGTGGGTTCATCTCTCCGGTCAGGTCAGACGACCTGCAATATACGAGGTTTTGCCGAAATTCTCCGAAACGGTTTCAGAGATGATTTCCTGGGCAGGAGAGTTGAACGACCTGGCTTTGGTACAAAGAATCGAATTGTCTCGTTTAAAGCAAAATGGAACACGGCGGCTCTATAATATCAGTATTCATGATTCATTGTTCGAAACCCTGGAAATTCAAAATCACGACCGCCTTCATGTCTATTCCCGGTTGGATTTAAAAACACGCCAGGAAGTGAATATCTCCGGGGAAATCAAAAAACCGGGTTCATACACTCTTGCAGAGAACATGCGTGTGTTGGATCTCATCTATCAGGCAGGATATTTAAAGCGAACTGCGTATTTGCAGGAAGCCAAAGTCGCCCGTATTGATCCGCAAAAGGATGTCCATGTCATTACGATTGATTTGCAACAGATCCTGGATGATCCGGCTCACCAGGAAAATCTGTTTTTGCAAGAAGACGATCATGTATTTATCCGACAAATTCCTCAATGGTATATAGGCCCTATGGTAGATGTGCAGGGACAAGTGCTTTTTCCGGGCAAATATGCGATTAACAGAGATTCAACCTATTTGAGCGATATCATTTTACGGGCAGGCGGACTCACTCCGGATGCCCTGGTGTCGGAGGCCAAACTCGTTCGATCGATGACGTCCCTGGTGGAGGATAAAGAGTTTGAGCGACTCAAAGAAATGTCTCCTGAACAGATGAGTGAACAGGAATATGAATATTTTGTGATGAAGCAAAATTCGAGTGATTTGCACACTATTGTGGTGGATTTCTATCGTCTTTTGATTCAGGGTGATCGGTCAGAGGATGTGATCTTGAGGGATGGTGATCGGATCGTGGTGCCGCATAAAACAAATCTGGTCATGGTTTCGGGTCGCGTTGCCCGCTCCGGTGGTGTGGTATACAAGGCAAATACCGATCTCTCTTATTATATTGAAAAAGCAGGCGGGTTTGCCTGGGATGCTGACAAGTCCAAAACCAAGGTGATCAAGGCAAATGGTGAAATCGTAGATGATGAGGATATCAATATTTTGCAGCCCGGTGACCGGATATGGGTGCCGCGTAGAGACCGCGATCTTTGGCAAACATTTCAGGATGTAATGACCACTCTTTCACAAATTGCAACGATTTATCTGGTGATCAGAACGGCAAGAAATGACTAGAACTCAAGAACCACAGGAAATAAACATGTTGGATTATGTCGATATCATGGTCCGGCATCGATGGATGATCATACGCAATGTTCTGGCAATCATGTTCATTGCAGCGATTATTTCTTTGTTGCTGCCCCGGAAATATCAAGCCTTTACCACTTTGATGCCCCCCCGGGAGGAGCATCGATCTTCCATGGCCTCGGTGCTTTCTAAGGTTTCTGTACCGGGCCTCAATATCCCCGGAGAAACAAATTCTTCCGAGGTTTTGGCAGAGATTCTGAAAAGCCGCACAGTAGGTGAGCGGGTACTGCAAACACGATTTGCATTTCAGGAAGACAGTGTGCGACTATTGCATATTCTCGATGTGCCTTCAGTTCAGATGGGTCTGATAAAACTACCCGAGATCACTCGCGTTACGGTGTCTGAACAGGGCCTGATCGAGGTGGCCGTAACCGCCTCTGAGCCTCAACTGGCTGCTGCGATTGCCAATCGGTTTGTAAGTGCTTTGGATGCTGTGAATCAAGAAAAGAGTGTGTCCCGCGCCAAGAATTCCCGGATCTATATCGAGCATCAATTAAAAGAGACCGAACAAAAACTCGAACAGGCAACCGCTCATTTGGCTGCCTTTCAGCAGGAAAACAAGACGGTATCCCTGGAAGAACAAACCAAGGCATCGATCCTGCAAGTGGGAGAGTTGAAAGGTCGTATCATGGCCAAAGAGGCGGAAATTGGCGTCATGCTTGAATCCATGAAACCGGAGAATCCACTGGTGGTGCGGGCACAGCAAGAGCTGAAGCAGATCAAGGCACAATATCGAGAGCTCGAGTCCCAGCAGCCGGCCGGAAGCGATGTTTTGATGGCGATTACAGCGGTTCCTCAGGTTGCCGAAGAGTTGGCCAGCCTCATGCGAGAGGTCAAAGTACAGGAGACCATCTGGCAACTGTTGAATGAACAATATTATCAGGCCAAGATCGAAGAGGCGCGCAATACCCCGACCGTCCAGGTCCTCGATCCGGCTGTTGCCCCCCCTTTGGCGAGCTGGCCGCCGAAAAAGATGATCGTCCTTGTCTCAGGGATCATTGCCTTGTTTTTATCGCTTCTTTGGGTGTTTGTCCTCGAGTATCGCCAACAAGTGCGAGAAAGACCCCTCGAATATGCTCATTGGCAGCGTATCGGTGGCATGCTCAAACAAGACCTGAATCGGTTAAAAGGGATCATGCGCCGGGGGCGAAAAACCTCTTGATCTCTCCCGGGGGAGTGTATTGTCTACCGGTCTAATTTCCGATCCTATTAATCCATGTAAAAACCATTGACTGTGAGGATGCGATGAAACATATTGCAGAGGATGTTCAAATCGGCCCGGATACCACACTGGGTGAATTCGTGGTCATCGAATCCGGTGCCAAGATCGGCAAAGAGTGCCAAATCGGTCACCACGTGGTCATTCATAAAGATGCAGAAATTGCAGATCATGTACGGATCGATGCGCATTCCGTGGTCGGCAAGCAGCCGATGCGGTCCAAACGTTCCATTTTCAAGGATGAAAAGAGTCTGCCGCCGGCATGCATTGGATCAGGATGCATGATCGGGGCACAGGTGGTGGTCTATGCAGGCTGCGAGGTGGCCAACAATGTGCTCATCGCGGATGGCGCGGCTGTGCGGGAAAATGTCTCTGTCGGCGAATATACCATTATCGGTCGCAATGCGACCGTAGAAAATTTTTGCACCATCGGCAAAAAATGCAAACTGGAAACCAATTGTTATATCACCGCATATTCAGAACTCGGCGATTTTTGTTTCATTGCCCCTGGTGTCCATACCACCAATGATAATTTCCTGGGCCGCACCGAGGAACGGTTCAAGCATTTCAAGGGCGTGGTCGTCAAACGAGGCGGGCGCATCGGTGGGCATGCCATCATCCTGCCCGGCCGCACCATCGGTGCCGATGCTGTGGTCGCTGCAGGCGCTGTGGTCACCAAAGACGTCCCCGATAAAGTCATTGTCGTCGGCGCCCCGGCCCGCTATTTTCGAGACGTACCCGAGGAACAGTTGTTGGAGAATCAGGGGTGGGATACAGAGTAAGGATTCTGGATTCTGGATTCTGGATGTGATGAATTAAGAATTAAAAATTTTGAATTTATTGGCGGGATTTGTTAACAAAATGAAATTGCGATAAGCCATGGAAAAATCGAATGTTATTCAGGAAAAGAGTTATCGATTTGCGGTCAATATTGTTTTCCTGGTGCGCGAATTCCCCAAATCTGTTGAAGGATATGTAATCGCCAAACAGTTACTAAAAGCAGCTACTTCAGTTGGTGCCAATGTAGAGGAGGCTCTGGGGGGGTATAGCAAGCAAGATTTTATTTTTAAAATGAGCATTGCATTAAAAGAGGCCAGAGAATCCATATACTGGCTCAAAATAGTCAAAGACTCCCAGCTTGTCAAATGTAATATCGATGTTTATTTGGATAAGGCGATTGAATTGAGAAAAATTCTAACATCAATAATAAAAACCTCACGTCGTCATTGTTAATTCTACATTCATAATTCAAAATTGAACAATTAATATTCAAAAAGATCGCAAAATGAAAAAGAGATGAAAACGCATATGAAAATGATATTTTCCATCATCGGCGCTCGTCCGCAGTTTATAAAGGCTGCACCGGTGTCGCGGGAGCTGCGTAAAGAACATCAGGAAATTCTGTGTCACACCGGACAGCATTATGACGAAAATATGTCACAGCTGTTTTTCGACGAGCTGGAAATCCCGGCTCCGGATATGAATCTGGAGATCGGCTCCGGTCCGCACGGCCGGCAGACCGGTGAGATGCTGAGTGCCATCGAGGATGCGCTGGTGGAGCATAAACCGGATGTAGTTCTGGTCTATGGTGATACCAATTCCACGCTCGCAGGTGCGCTTGCCGCCTGTAAACTCGGTGTGCCGATTGCCCACGTCGAAGCGGGATTGCGGAGCTTTAACCGCGAGATGCCCGAAGAGGTCAACCGGGTACTCACCGACAAGATATCGCACTGGATGTTTTGTCCGACACAATCTGCAGTCAATCATCTGGCCGTAGAAGGAATCAGCCAGGGCGTTTATCTCACAGGAGATGTGATGCTGGATGCGGCCTTACATTTTGCCGCACTGGCTGAGAAAAAATCGAATGTGATGAAAAAATTGGGTCTGAAACCAAAGGAATATATCCTCGCGACCTGCCACCGGCCCCAGAATACCGATAAAAAAGAGCATCTCGGGGGGATCATAGAGGCTTTTATGCACAGTCCGGTGCCGGTGATCTTTCCCGCACATCCCCGTACGCGCCATTTTTTGCATGAGCATGGATTGTTGTTTCAATTGCAGGAATCGGACCAGGTGCGAATGATCGAGCCTGTCGGATATCTGGATATGATCCAGCTCGAGCGCAATGCGCTAAAGATCGTCACCGATTCGGGGGGCATCCAAAAAGAGGCTTATTTTTACAGCGTGCCCTGTATCACCATGCGCCTTGAAACCGAATGGGTCGAAACCGTGCACGATGGCTGGAATGTACTGGCCGGCAACGACCGCGATGCCATCCTGGTGGCGATTCATGGATTCAATCCTGTGCATGAGCGTGGCGAACATTATGGCGATGGCCGGGCAAGTGAGGTGATTGCA
>WJME01000315.1 GCA_014728115.1 Candidatus Zhuqueibacterota bacterium
GATGACCGTATCGAGTCCAACAAATACTATTATTACCGTCTTGAAGATGTGGATATCAATGGCCAGGCCAAACAACACGGCCCCATCAACATCTTTATCGATCCGGCACTCATGGCTCCGACCGAATATTCGCTGGATCAAAATTATCCCAATCCCTTTAATCCCGGCACCACCATCAGCTATGGATTGCCGGAAGACACTCGGGTCAGATTGCAGGTCTTTAACATGAAAGGCCAGGTCGTGGCGACTTTGGTAGACGCTTTTCAGCCCGCAGGCCGTTATGATTTGCGATGGGATGCATCCACCGCTCTGAACGGCAGCTCGCTTCCCACAGGAATCTATTTCTACAAACTGGAAACAAGCCAATATACACAGATCAAAAAGATGATCTATACCAAATAATATCACAGCCAGTGTATGAATAAAAAAGGCCCTGTCGATCGATTCGACAGGGCTTTTTTTTGCGACCAGGGTCGCTTCTCTCTCCGAAACTCAGGCATAACATCGTATTTCAAAAATACGTGCAAGATCATCCCCATGGGTGGAGCGGATGATTATCCGGATCTTTTTCACATTCTGCCAGTCAACCCTATGCCGTACCAGACGTAAAAAATTTCCTGAATGTTCTATAACAGAGCGCTTGCCATCGACATGGACACAATCCAGTTGATAATCCGATATCATTTCGGGTTGTGCTCCCCGAGTCTGGGCCTTGTATTGGCCGTCACTCCCGGTCAGATAAAGGGTACGGTTCAAACCACTGTCAAAGGTCAACTGTATGGTTCGAATATGCTGCGGAGCCGACCATTCGAGCTCTATCCAGGTATCCAGGTTCCGCCAGGGAGCCTGCCACTGATGGCTGGTACCGTCCCCGATATCGCGATTCCAGCCATCGATCACGCTTTTGGCCGGTCCTGCCAGGGTTTCATGCGACGCATTGATGCGGGCATTTTTAGCGAGATCGTTCTCATCAGTATTGCGCACGTTGAGCAGCGATTGATCGTCGCGCAGTAAAAGCTGTTGGAACCTATCCAAGACCCCTTTGTTTTCGACAATCTCTCTGGGAGTACAACGGTTTTGAACGGCAAACGCCGCTCCGGTGCCTGCTGCTTGTCCGATTGCTGCACACGTCGCCATGACCCGGGTGGATGAAAACGCCACATGCGACGCGCTGATGTTACGGCCTGCCATCAATAAATTGGGGATATTGCGGCTATAGAGCGAGCGAAACGGAATATTATAGGGTGTTTTCATTTTTATGGAGCGATAAGGACTCTGATCGGTACGATCCATCCCCTCGGGCGGATGATCATCCATGGGCCAGCCGCCATAAGCCACACGATCCGGGTACATGTCCTGATTTTCCATTTCTTGCTGAATCATGACATGATCGCCCAGCAATCGCCGGTTTTCGCGTTTGCCGGGAATCATTCCCACCCAATCCAGGGCATAGTTGGCCGCATCCGGATGATCGCTGCTGTTTTTGATATAGTCCCATACGCCCATCACGATTGCCAACAATTCATGCCGGATCTTGCGATTGTCTTTGATCGTATCGAGTTCTCCTCCCCATTCAATCCACCAATATCCATATTCATAAGACCTGATACGACGATGCTGAAAATCTTTTTCGGTATAGGTCTTTGCCCATGCAGGTTTGATAAACGGCATCTCGCGATCGTGCTTTTTGGCAAAAAACATGATCGAATTGCCCATGGTCTTGTGATCCGGTTCATCGGGAGCCAGTGATTCGCCAAAGGTCTTTTTGCCCTCCCTGCCCCACATGTATTCGGCACCGGCACGGGCTGCGAGGGCAGAGTCTCCCGTACAATCGACAAAAAATTGACCCTTTAAAACAACCCTTTCTTCCAGCAAAGGCGAGATCGCCACAGCCTGGTCAATGGATCCGCGGGCGTTCAACTCGGCATCGATGACAGCCGTATCCAGCAACAGGGTGATGTTGGGTTCGCTGATCACCTTGTCATAGAGAATCAGATCCCACATTTCAAAAGACCGCTGCAGATTGTTCGCTGATTCTGTCAGTTTCAACTCTTCGATGAGACCGGTTTCTCTCCAGTTGCGGGTAAATCGATGATTATTGGCGCCGAGGACGTGCATGCGTATTTCACTGCTGCTATTCCCTCCCAGGCGGGAACGGTCCTGTACCAACACAACCGAGGCACCATTGCGTGCCGCGGCAATGGCTGCACAGACCCCTGCCAGTCCCCCGCCGGCGACGATGATATCGGCAGAATAGGTGGTTTCGGTAAAATTGCGAATTTCTCTTTGCGTGGGTAGGGCTTTGAATTCCTGACGAGACTGGCCCCACAAGGTGATGGGAGTGGAAAAAGCAGTGGCAGATCCGGCTGCCAGGCTTTTTAAAAACATACGTCTGATCATGGATAATCCGATCTGATTTGTTGTTCGATATCTGACAAGAGTTGTTTAGCCGATTCTGCTTCTTTATAATCGGTGACCCCATAGAGATACTGTAATTTATGCCCAATCATGATCTCTCCCTGATAAGGCATTATGGCTGAAAATCCCCTTTCCAGCTCGTCCAGCATTTCCCCCCGAAGCTGAATGAACTCTTTGAATGCTTGCAGGGCTTGATCAGCCTGCTCGGTATTTTCTTTGATCACCACGAAACCGGTGAGCGTCCCTGAATGAACCCTATAGCTCGCAGACAAACTGTTTTCAAAAGCACTTTGTCCCATAAATCCTTCGCGTATGAATTTCATGCTGTTTTCTATTTGATGTAATCGGGGCAACACATCCAGTTCTGCGGGTGGATCCTGTTCCGGCAGGGTATTGGAAATTTCACGAGCGACCCTTTGCATGATCTCTTGCATCGCCTTGCTATTGACGCCGGCATTGAGATTGACATAAAAGCGCCCCTGATAAAACCGGGTATTATATTCAGAGACGATCGCCTGGGTACCCAGATCGCCATAGCGGGCATCGGGATTACGAAAATTGCTATAGACCCCAAAAGCATCCAAAGGAGATCCCATATCATAAATATCCACACTCAGAGTATGGCTGTCATTTCGCTCGCTGACATAGACAGCGGTCACCATATTCTCAAACGTGTAGGAATTATAAAGTTCTGCTTCCCCATTGATATATTCATAGAGGTTCTCCGCAGTATAAACTTGCGGTTCCACATCAAAAGTCCAATCCGGCATAAAATCGGGTTGAGGCATATAGTCTACAATCTCTTGAGCAAGTATCATCTTGCTGAATAGAACAAATACGGTAAAAAGGGTATTTTTATTCATAAGGATTCCTTTAACACATTTTTTTATCATAATCAGATTATCGGTGAAACCTGTTTAATTTAGGGGGCAGGAGGAAAAGATGCAAAGGTTTTTTGGAATTAAATATAGGTAGAAAATCCGGGAAAGCGTGTCTTTCCCGGAATACTCGCTAAATTCAGACCCATTGGCCGTCGCGGTAAGATGGACTCATCCAGGGCAGGTTTTTGCTGCGGTAAAAGGGTTGCAGTGCTGTTTTTAATTCCATCATTCGTTCTTTTGGCAGACGTTTAAAGCTTTTTAATATCCCGATATTTTCTTTCAGGACCTCGATGCTATCGATACCGATCACTGCCGAGTCCACATGATTGAGACTCAGAGCATATCTGATCAAATCTGGTACCGGAAGGTTTTCAACGGTTTCCCGTGGTCTGACCACTTTCATGACCATCACCCCCATCTGTTCCTGGCTGGCCGCTGGCACAGCTTGTTCTTCGAATTTTTGTTCGCCTTTACCATAATGATTCAAGGCGATAAGCATCGTATCGAAATCATAATTCTCGGCGGCATATTTCATTCCCTGGGCAGTCAGATGACCGGTAAATCCGATAAACCGCGTCACCTTTTCCTGTTTTAGTTTTTCAAAGAGATCGACAACCCCGCCCTTTTTACCGAGTTCTTTTGCATCTTCGAGAGAGCGAATCAGGTGAACCTGGAGGATGTCAAAATGGTCGGTATTGAGTCTCTTTAGCGACATTTCGATCTCACGCATGGCATCGTCAGCATTGCGTTGATGGGTTTTGCTGGACAAGAAAATTTTATCACGTATAGGAGGTAGAATTTTACCTACCCGTTCTTCACTGACCACATCCCCGCGTTGGTAACTGTGGGCAGTGTCCCAATGAAACATACCATTTTTATAGGCATAGTCGAGAATAGCCAGTGCCTTATCCTCATCCTGTACCGAACACCAGCGACTTCCCAGTCCCAGGGCTATACGGGGAACCATTTCTCCGGTCTTTCCCAATACATTGAGTGGAATACCTGAAGATTGGGCGAAAACAGCTTTTGAGGACAGGGCCAGTGTGGCTCCTGCACCCATGGTGTGACGTATAAATGATCGTCGTGTAAATTCTTTAGACATGAGCAACCTCCAAGTCAGTTAAGGGGAACAGGACAATGCTTGTCCCTTGCAAATGTTGGCGGTCCCTCTATAAACACTTTTGCTACGATATTCTGGCACTGGTTTTCTCTGATCGATCTGTTGCACCGCCATATATAATAATAATTCACTCTTGATCGATTTTATTCCGAATCAAGAGGAACAGGGAGCAAATCGGGCAATGATCAAAATTCGATCTCTGCAGAAAAATTAAGAATCCGTCCGGAAAGCGATAAATCCACTTTGCGATTCATGACAAAGTCAAACCCCAGGACGTTATAGTGATTAAACACATTCAGCACTTCTTGTCTCAATACGAGCTTGTATTTGTCATGGAGAATAAACGTCTGGGTAAATCCGGCATCAAAGCGCCCGTACATTTGCATGCGCACGTGGTTGCGTTTTCCTTTTGCCAATTCATACATCGAGGTATCTCGGTTCAGCATCCAGCGTTGCCAGGTATAAGGATAGCCGGTCCCATAAAGAATACGCAGGTGAAATTTAGAGTTTGGCCATTCTTTCATGGCATCCTGCATAAACAGTGAGATTTGATGACGACGATCAGTAGGTCTCGGGACCCAGCCGAGATCATCGCCTTCGAGGTCTTCGCGCGTGACCAGATAGCTATAACTCAGCCAATTATCCTGTCCGGGTAAAAATGCGCCGCGAAGTTGCACATCCAGGCCATATGCATATCCCCTGGCATCATTATATCCAGAGTAACGCATACGCACGTCCCTCAGCTCATAGCTGATAAGATCGGTATATTTTTTATAAAATGCATCGACTTTGATCTCCAGTTCTGGGCGTAACTTTTTAAATACACCCATGACGATTTGATCCGATTTTTGGATCAGCAAATTGTGTTCAGGGACCTGCAGAAACTGCAATTCTTTATAAAGGGGCGGCTGTGCATACCGTCCGATCGCGACTGAAAATTCACTTTTATCAGAAAGCCATCGCAACGAAATGCGGGGTTGCACCACCCATTGCTGATTTACCGAGGCATACAGCCATCTCGCTCCGGTGGATGCCGTAAAGCGTTTACCCAGGTGGAATTGTCCCTGAACATAATGACTCCAAAAATGGTGCTGTCTTGTTGTCTGATGGCTATAATTCAAGGTGGGATATTTGAAAATGAATCCATGTAAATTGGTTTCACTCTGTTTTTCAAACATTTCATCGCGGGTACGATTCATTTTCAATTCAAAGCCGGTTGTAAAACGATATCCGGTCCGGCCGTAACTCGCGGTGAACAGACTGGAAAGCTGTTTAAAGTGAAGGTCCGAAGCAACGAGATGAGCACGGTTGCTTTTGTCTTTATAATTATCCGGACCCGGCGCTTCCAAAACTGTGTCAAGATAATAGATTGTTTCGCTTATATCGGTATCCTCTTTTTCCCATTGCTCATAGATAGAATTCAGCCAACGCATCTGCAGACCATTGGGATGAGCATAGTCAAATCGTACCCCTGTTAGCCGGGTTTGAAAGCCAAAGGATTCCAGTCCACGCATATCAGAACGGGTATATGAGGATTCATACATGCGGAAAAATTTATACTCCCAATTATCCGGCAATAAATAGTAATCGCTCAACGCCTCTACCCCGAGAAATTGCACGGCCAAATAGTCGTTCAGTTTATGTTTCACTGTAAATTGCCAGTCGACAAACTCGGGGGAATACTCGCCCTGAGTTTGCAAAACACCAAAGAGATATCCATATCGTACCTTGCGAAGTGCGCTCAGAACCTGTGTTTTACGATTCGGGCTCTTGTAGAAAAGGGCTGCATTGATCCCTATGGCACCGACTTCAGCAATACCGGATAAACCGGACTTTAAAGAATCCCGATAAGTGATATCCAACACAGAAGACATTTTGTCACCAAAGGTGACAGGGAAAGCGGACGAGTGCAAATTGATATTTTTCACCAGGAGAGGATTGACCAGGGAAGGATTTTCAGCAATTCCTTTACGAACCAGATGGGGTTGATAGATTTCGAACCCATCGAGATAAATAAGATTCTCATCATAGCTACCGCCGTGCACACTGTAAAAATGACTTTGGTCGTTGATGGAATAGACCCCTGGCATGGTTTGCAGGGCCTGAATGGGGTCTGGCAAGGGCGAAGGCATATCGCGAAGTTCAGGGGCATGAATCTTGAATTGCCCCATTTTACCCGAAAGGCGCTCGGCTGAAATATAAATCTCCTCTCCTTCAAGGACTTGCGGAGAGAGAGAGATTTCGATGTTAAAGATCTGACCCGGGGTTACGGGCAATGGTCTGTGCGATACCTCGTACCCGATATGACGAAAGACGAGTGTGCTCTGGCCCGGAGGGACATATAGACTAAAGGATCCCAAGCTGTCTGAAAGACAACCCAATGGCTTGTTTTGCACGTAAATACTGACACCAGGTATGGGGTCCTGGTTGTTTTTGTCATAGACTGTGCCCTTGACAAGGGCATGAGTGGATAATGTTTGAGCATAGCAGGTGCCAAAAACGAGGGCGAGAGAGAACAGGCACTTTTTGATCCACCAGGCAAACATTTAATTTCCTCCCTGTTTATCAATTTAAGGACCTGGTAGCAATCGTGCAGTATATCCCTCAATTTTATTCATGACTATAATACTTTATAATGATCTAAAATCCCATTTGTTCCTGATTTACCATGGGGAAATTATCCTCTCTCCCATTTCGCGCTGTAATTTTATGATATTGGGTAAATTTTCTATGAGCATATCTTTTTCAGGAGGGACCTTGTATGGATATATACCATGCTTTGCAGTTTGATCCCAGAACGGATCAAAAGCACGCCACCATAGCAACCCTATAATATTATCTTGATCGCTCGAAACATCGAAATACCACTGCAAAGAATTGGCATCCGGAAATTTATACTGAATATCATCGCCAAAGGATTGGGCCACGAGTATGATCGGACGACCATTTGATTCGAATTGAGTCAGGTAATCGTTCAAGCCCCAGACCTCACCTTGTCCTGATTCAGTCCAGCCATTGAAAAACTCTTCTCTGGTAGGTTCTTTGGCAAGGGAAAATGCGAAATATTCCAGCCCAACCCAGTCAAGGTTATCCGGAATTCTGGTGGGCAGTTGAGGATCCGGAGCAAAAACAACCATTACGGGAAGGGTTGGAAATACGGATTTAACGGCTGCGATTGCTTCTCTGACCTCATCTGGCGTCCAGAATTTCCAGTTGGTCGCTGAAACGCGATGTTCCGATAAAAACGGACGATACAGAACACAAATGGCAGCGATATGTTGTTTTTGGCTGCCCCATAACGTATCGAGTTTGGCGATTTCTTGATTCCAATCCGTGGCCAATTGGTTTTGAAATACCGAATTCAGATTAACAATGGCTTTTGCCCCTTTTTGGCTCAGTTGCATAATATCTTTAGATACCCCGGGTTTGTCGCCATCGATAAACAGGGTGTTGGTGTAAGAAGAGATTAAATCGATGGCCTGATTTGGGATCGTGCTTTGCCACCCGTGCATAAAATAGCCATAGTACAATTTTGCAGTTTCGATCTCTTGCGGATCTGTGGGCGTATCATTCGAACATGCGGAAAGAAAGACCATCATAAAAATCAGAATCACAATCATTTTTTTCATCGTTTACCTCCCAACCCATCATCCATTCACACGTGATGCTGATTCTCAGATGTCTTTTCCTTTGCAGAATTTTGCGGGAAATGACTCCCTGCCTCAGCGTTTTCCGAGCCAGGGAGATCGAATTATAGTTTAAATGTCTTTTTGGCCAAATGATAAGCGAGGTCAACGATGACCTGCTCTGCCTCATCCAATTCGAGTACACTTTCGGCCACCAACTCGGCCAGATACCGGCAATCGATGCGCCGTGCCAGATCATGTCGCGCCGGAATAGATGGAAACGCCCGGGTATCATCGATAAACCCTACCGTATTGTAAAAACCAGCCGTTTCAGTGGTCATGCGACGAAATCGCAGCATCCCTTCGCGGCTGTCATGAAACCACCATGAAGGTCCCAACCGCATTGCAGGATAATGACCGGCCAGGGGAGCCAGCTCTCTGGAATAAGTGGTCTCATCGATGGTAAAGACGACCAGAGTCAGGTCAGGATTGTTTCCAAATTTGTTGAGTAAAGGACGCAGGTTCTTGACATATTCCGTGGGCATGGGAATATCACATCCTTTATCTTTGCCGAATTTTTCATATATCGTTTGATTATGATCCCGAAAAACACCGGGATGAATCTGCATCGTAAAACCGTCTTCTATGGACATACGAGCCATTTCCATGAGCATATGTGCCGTGAACAGAGAAGCGTCTTCAGAGGTTGCTTTGCCCTGCAACGCTTTATCGTAGAGTTTGGCGGCTTGTTTAGGATCGAGCTCTATCGTAAAGGGTGAAAACACGCCATGATCGGTCGAGGTTGCACCCATCTCCTTAAAAAACTCGCGCCGTTTTTCCAGCGCATCGATATAGCCCTTGTATGTGCCACAATCGATCCCACTGACTTGCTCGAGTTTTTTGATATTTCCCTTCCAATTGGGGTAGAGCAAATCGGTCACATTATCCGGACGGAATGCCGGTATAACCCGCCCCTTCCAGCCACTTTTTTTAATCCTCTCATGATGTTCCAGAGTATCGATGGGCGAATCTGTGGTACTCAACACCTCGATATTGAATCGTTCAAACATGGCACGAGGCAAATTCTCGGGTTGGGACAAAGTTTCTACGATCTGATCATAGATATCCATTGCCGTCTCTGAGGTGAGACGTTTGCGTACACCAAGAACTGTATAGAGTTCATGGTTCAGCCAGACCGATGTAGGTGTTCCCCGAAACAGATAAAAATGATCCGCAACGGTTTGCCAGATCTTGCGGTGATCCTGTTCTGTCTCCCCCCCATCCGCCCGAGGAACGCCCAGTTTCTCCAGGGGAATACCCTGAGAATAGAGCATACGGAATAAATAGTGATCGGGAATGACGAGCAACTCGGCCGGATCAGGAAATGGACTGTTCTCTGCGAGAATTTTAGGATCCACATGACCATGTGGGGATACCAAAGGAAGGTCCTTGATACGTTCATATAAATGCAGAGCAGTTCTTCTTTGTTCGGGATCTGAGCTAAAAAAACGATTCTCGTCCAGAGTAAGGGGTTTTACAGAATGCATGTTTTCTCCTTTGATGCAACAAGATTTTGCATATATTGCTCATCGCTTCGATTTTGGGAACAAGCAATCAATCTATTAGGTTTAATAATTTTACAGGACATTTGCAAGGAAAAAAAGGGCCGTAACCCAATAATCCCATCGTAAAAAAACCATTGGATACCAATATGCAAACACGAATTTTATGGTTTCTCATTGTACCGTTATTCATCATTCACTGTGGTCAGGAACAAGATTTTGAATTAAAATATTCTGCCGAGGTGGCAAAGCTTGAATCAGCATTCACAGACGCAGATAACCTGGACGAACAAATGAAAATCCGGGAATCCGCACAAAAACTCTATGACCAGATGTTACATGACTACCGGACAAATCCAAACGGTCACGGCATCATGGGCGATTTGGCAGTCTTGATGGGTGAATATGGAAAAGCAGGAGAGGTCTATAGCCGCTTGATCGAAACTCCGCTGGATCAGGCACCTGACAGTTTGTTGCTCCTTGTGGCTAAAAATTACATTTATGCAGACATGTATTCCAAAGGACATCCCTACCTTCTTGCGAGCATGCAAGGCGATCAAGATATTTGGGTCAAAGACAGATTGGCAAGAGCATATGCTGATCATTTGGTTGATCAGGGAGAGCGTGAAAAGGCCATTACATTTCTGCAAACCGCGGAAAGAAAGCTCCAGGATCACGATATCCCCCGCATCAGAGGCCGACTGACCGTCTTGCAAATGATCGACAAACCGGCACCGGAACTGGATATTGTCCAGTGGTATACCTCGAAACCCAATGCCCGGGTACAGATACTGGAATTCTGGGCTTCCTGGTGCCCGCCCTGCCGGGAAATCCTGCCCATTCTGGATACTGTCTATGAAACATTTCAGGACCGAAATGACTTTGATATTTTAGCAGTGACCAAATTGTACGGTTTTTATGCAGATCAGAACAAACGAATTCAAAATCCGACTCCCGAGGAAGAGAGGAACCTCATTTACCAGTATGTTCAATCCAAAAATCTTTCTTACGCTTTGGCTCTGGTGAGCCAGGAAACATTTCAAGCCTATGGCGTCAACAGCGTTCCCACTCTGTTTATTTTAAAAGATGGCAACGTAAAAAATGTTTGGTATGGCATACCGGAACAGGGTGCAACGGAACTGGTCAGACAGATAGAAAAACTTTTGGAATCCTGAAATTTTCTTTTGGTGCTTGAATGAATTTGTTTATATTAGGAAAACGTGCCACCCTAAAATCCGATCAGGGTTTAGATCACCCGTTATTCGAATGACTGGTATAGTCTGATTCTCATGGAAAATTCGCCGTTCAAAAAAATCCTTTTCACGATCATCATCGCTGTTTTGGTACCGGTATTGAGTTATACTGCTTTTCAATTTTTCCAGACCAATAAAAATGAAGAACTGATCAAATCGATCTATGACCGGCAACTCAATACCATCCTGTTCTCTGTGAATCAACATTGTTGGGATATCTTGAATTCATGGATCGCAGAAATCAGAACCATTATCGACACAGGCGTATTACAACGTCAGAATCCATCTGGTTACCCGGAGGAATTGGCGACTTTTACCCGTAACAATCCCACTGTAAGCGGTGCATTTATCAACTGGACGCCCAGTCATACCAGTCTGTATATGGATTTCCAAAGCGGGGTTCAGCCGCCCCGGGTGTTGAGGTTTCGCTATGAGAATGAGATCAATCATTTGATCAGCGAATCTTCACAACACATCGATCGCATGATACGACGTGCCAAAGAGGGATATATAAAACCTCATATCATTCCGTGGTCAACAGGCAGACAAGAGCTCATGATATTGGTCTTTCCTGTTATTCGCCACAAATCCCTGACCATGCCTGTTCTGGCAGGAATCATGATCGACTCTGAAGAATATGTCAGCGAAGTGGTCGCCCGCAAATTCAGTTCTATGAATGATGATATTTTTAGTTTCGCAGTACAAGACCGTGAAAACGGCCAAGTGCTCTATGCTACAGAGCAAGATGAAGAGGTCAAGGATTACGAAAAGAGCGAAGAGTTGTGGATCCTTCCCAATCTGGATCTCAAAATAAAGCTCTCAGGAACCACGCTCAAAGAGATATCCAGAGATAAAACCACCACCAATCTCATCTTCTTGCTGGTGAGCAATCTCGTGTTTATCACGGGGATTCTCTATTTATTACGAAACGTATCTCAAGAAATGACCTTATCGCGCATGAAAACGGCATTTGTCGCCAATGTTTCTCATGAACTTCGCACTCCTCTTGCGTTGATACGCATGTACGCAGAAACTCTGGAGATGAACAGAGTACGATCCGATGATAAACGCAACCAATATTATCGAACGATCATGAGTGAGAGCACCCGTTTGACCCAGTTAATCAATAATATTCTGGATTTTTCCAAGATCGAATCAAGAAAAAAAGAGTACCAGTTGGCCCCTGAGAGCTTGCGTCATTTGATAGAGCAGACCCTTGAAATGTATCAGTTTCATCTCGATCAAAAAGATTTCCAGCTCGCGCTCGATTTACAATCAGACCTGCCAGATATCGGCGTGGACTCGGAAGCCATAACCCAGTCACTGGTCAATTTAATCGATAATGCCATTAAAAACAGTCCGAATGAAAAGTTTATTCGCATCCAACTCTATCGGGAAAACGGGCATCAGGTGATTGCGATTACCGACAAGGGAGTCGGCATTCCCGAATCAGAGCAGAAAAAGATTTTCGAAAAATTTTATCGTATTGAGAGCGGACTGGTTCATAACACCAAAGGTAGTGGCTTGGGACTGAGTCTCGTCAAACACATCATGCAAATCCATGGCGGATCGGTATCGGTAAAAAGCAAAGTCGATCATGGAAGTACGTTTTATTTAAAATTTCCCACAAAGAAATCAGGTCAATATCGAAACTAAATTCAGAAAAGATCATGGCAAAAATTTTAATTGTTGAAGATGAAAAAGAGATGGCGATCGGCCTAAAAGACAACTTTGAATTCGATGGTCATAACGTCTCCATCGCTTCTGATGGAGAAGAAGGACTGGTGTTAGCAGAATCAGAAACCCCGGATCTCATCATTCTGGATGTCATGCTGCCCAAAAAATCAGGCTTTGATGTATGCCGAGAGTTGCGTGCCAAAGGTGTGCGAATACCCATCATTATGCTCACGGCTCGCGGACAGGAAATCGATAAAGTCCTGGGATTGGAATTGGGAGCGGATGACTATATCACCAAGCCGTTCAGCGTTCGGGAACTCTTGGCCAGAGTCAAAGCCGTGATGCGAAGAAGCTCAGAGCAAGAAGAGACAAATAACAGTGTGATAAAAATCGGTCCCGTCAATGTAAACTTTGGCCAGTACAAGGCATGGGATGATAATGGCGGAACCGTCGACTTTAGCTATAAAGAATTTGAAATTCTCAAATATTTTATCGACCATCAGAATCAAATCATTACACGGGATGCGTTATTGAATGATGTGTGGGGGTATGAAGTCTATCCCAGTTCACGAACAGTGGACAATTTCATTGTAAAACTGCGAAAAAAAATCGAACCAGATCCCAATCATCCCAAACATATTCTCACCGTATATGGTATCGGGTACAAGTACATCCCCTGATACCTCGACCTGCCTTACATTCTTTTACAATTTATGATGCAGAGATGACACTTTGTAGGTTAAATTGTTTATATTGGAGACATTGCAAGAGTGTTGGGAAGAGGATGTGTTTAGATTTTTCAAGGAAGAGAAAAGTGTTCAAGCGCCATCTTTTTATCATATTTTTCCTCTTTTTCTTGATCCTTTCCGGTCCCGTTTCAGCCAAGAACAATATTGAGCTGTCACTGGATCGTGCGGTTGAAATCACCATGAATAACAGCTATCGAATCAGACGGCTGGAACTCGGCATCGAGCGCACTCTATTTTGGCTACGCGCCCAACGGGCTAATTTAAAGTCGTCTGTCTCGCTGAATCTTCAGACACCCGACTTGAGCCGAATATCTGATTACAAGTGGAATTCAACGCTGCAAAGAGATGAAATCGTCCGCCAAAACACAGAAAGATGGCAGGCTATATTATCGGTGCGGCAACCGGTTATCTTGTTCAATTACCCGACAAACGGATACATATCCCTGAATTATAAAGTCTATCGGTATACCCAACGCGACAATGGCGACAAGGACGTTGATTATTACAACCGTGTATTTGTAAAATATGCTCAGCCCTTTTTCAGACCCAATAGTTTGAAAAATAATCTTGAAGATGCCGAGCTCAATCTGGAACTCAATAAAGTCAACTATACCGCTGACCGGGTCAATATCATGGAGCACATTTCAGGAGAATACTATGACCTGTTTCAGCTTGAGTATCAACGCAGAATTTACGAAAAACAACTCAAATATCTGGAACGCCTCAAGTCAATCACCGATAGAATCGTGGCGCGAGACAGCTCGAGAGCCATTGAACGAATCCAGGTTGAGCTGGAAATCGCCAATGTCCAGGAAAACGTGCTGGAAAACAAGAGCCAATTGCGTCGTGAACGAGCCAATATGAAACAACGTCTGCGCTTGAGTATGGATGATTCACTTATTGTCGAACCCAGAACTCCAATTACGGAAATCAATATCGATCTCGAACAGGCCATTGAATATGGGTATGAATCCAGCCCTCACTTGAGAAGATTGAGAATATATAAACGTAAATCAGAAATCGATGTTGAACAACAAAAGGGTCGGAATTCTTTCCATATGACCTTGGAAATGACCTACGGATTGGAAAGACAAGAGAATAAATTCATCGATATCTGGGAAGACTATGACAATAGTAATTCCATTACTCTGAATGCACACATTCCACTATGGGATTGGGGTGAACGCAATGCTCGCATTCAAGCCGAACAAATGGAAGTCAAACAACGGCTACTGGATATCGAAGAACATAGCGAAAATATCCGCAAAAATGTGATCAATACCTTTACCAATCTCAACGAATATCAGGAACGTACTCTGAACATGAAAAACAGTTTGCGCCTGGCGCAGGAACTGTTGACCATGAGCTTGCAGCAATACGCCAATAGTGAAATCTCGATTCAGGATGTTTTACAAATTATCACTCGTCAAAAAGAAACTGATGAAAAATTTATCGTCGCCTATTTAGGTTATCGCCGTGCTTTGCTGAACTTGATGGTATTAACGCATTATGATTTTGAAAAAGACCAATCCCTCTCAGAAGGATTGGTCTTGAAAAAGGCTGTTTCGAACTAATCTCTCTCTCTTCTCTCTCCTCTCAGTTGACCGGGGCTGTATGAATACATACAGCCCCGGTTCAACATGGGCCCTGGAACGAAAGGAAACATGAGAAAGATCTGGATAAAGAGTTGGATATTGCTTGGCGTTACTTTTCCCGTTTTTGCTATGAACCTGCAACAAGAGATTGATCTGCACGGTGAATGGCGATTTGAAATCGGAGATAATACGGATTATGCCGAGGCCGATTACGATGATTCGAATTGGGAATTGATTCAGGTTCCTGGTACCTGGGAAAACGAAGGCTTTCCCGGATATGACGGATTCGCATGGTATCGCATTCGGTTTTTTATCCCCAAAGACCTCAGATCTAAAGTCCTTTATTTCAAACTGGGTCGCATCGACGACGCAGACCGGGTCTATCTTAATGGTAACCTCATCGGTGGAAAAGGGAATTTCCCGCCTGAATACAAAACCGCATTCAATGTCAAGAGAATATATTTCATTCCCAAAGGATTTGTCCGCTTTGGTGCTGAAAACACGCTTGCCATTAAAGTATTTGACCATCAGGGAAGCGGCGGCATCACAAACGGAGAGATCGGACTCTATTCCCGGCTGGATATTCTCAAACTAGCTGTCAATCTTAGCGGCTATTGGAAATTTTCACCAGGTGATTCCAGTCATTGGGCGAACTCGGATTATGATGATCAGCATTGGGACCTCATCAGAGTACCCGGATATTGGGAAGAGCAGGGCTATGACAATCTGGATGGATATGCATGGTACAGAAAATCGTTCTCGTTTCCAAAAGCATTGAACCGGGAAAAAGTGATGCTGGTGCTTGGCTATATCAATGATGCCGACCAGGTCTTTCTCAATGGTATTGAGGTCGGAAAAACCGGCAATCTGAACAAATACCCCAAAAGTGGCAAAAGAAAAAACCACTTGAATGAAGAAAGAGCCTATTTTATTCTCTCACAACTCTTTAGAAAGAATCAACTCAATGTAATCTGTATTCGTGTTTTTGATTACGGTCGCGTCGGAGGCATTTCTAAGGGCTATATCGGCTTGACCACTCACTCTGAATATCTAAAGTATAGCAAACGAAAAGGTCCGTAACTCTCTCCCCCCTCCCAGCGTTCCGCTGATGTGGAACATCGATCGAACAGTCGATTCATTGAATCGTCTGTTCGATCTTGTTTAATCAATGTATGACTATGTGAGGAGAAAAAGAATGCAGTGGGAAACCATACCACAAAGTTCATTTACAACAAAAATATTCGACCTTTGGGATCGTCAATGGTTTATCCTTACAGCAGGTGACTCTAAAGAATATAATGCAATGACCGTTGCCTGGGGCAGCCTGGGAATCATGTGGCAAAAGCCATTTGCACAGGTCGTCGTCAGACCTACACGTCATACCTATCAATTTATGGAAAAGTATGACACATTTACCCTGTCGGCATTCCCTGAAAAATACCGGGATAAACTCCAATATCTGGGTCGTGCCTCAGGTCGGGATGAAGATAAAATCACAATCTCTGGTCTTTCACCAAAGCCCTCAACAATAATCAACGCACCGGGATTTCATGAGGCACATCTCATTCTGGAATGTAAAAAAATCTATTGGCAAGACATGGATGCCAATCAATTCCTGGATGATCGGATCAACAAGCTCTATCCCAAAAAAGATTTTCACCGGATCTATTTTGGCGAAATATTAACGATTTTGCAAAAAAAGTAACATCACGCTTGCCCCAAAAAATAAAGAACAGGCTCTTTCCAGATTGAGAACAAAAGACTTGATACAAACTATGAGCCTAATTCCCAACAAGATGGTCCTTAAAAAGAATCAGGATTAGCGTGTTAAATCAAAGCATGTAATGATATACTTACGCAAAGCCGCCAAGCCTCAAAGAAAAGGCTAGTTTAAACCGCAAACCCTTTTGCGCTGATTTTATGGCATTCTCTAGGAATGCTTTCTAGTCAAAAGCGGTTTTGCGATCAGGATCAGTCAAGTGTGCCCTCAACTCCCCGAGATGCATCTCGTTGGTGCGATTTTGTGATAAAGGAGGGAGCTGATCAAACGGGAAAAAGCCCACATCCAGGGTCTCGTTGCTGGGTCGCGCTCTCCCGCCAATCAACTCGCATAGAAAAATGATCTTATAAGCGTGATAAAATTGCATCGGCCGGCCACTGCGATTGGCATCATAAATACCGACCACTTTGAGGGGCCTGACAATAAATCCGCTTTCTTCCCTGACCTCTCTGACGACCATCTCTGCCGGACTTTCTCCCACATCGGCCCACCCCCCGGGCATTGCCCAGCGCTTGTCTGTACATTCCTGCACCAGCAGCAATTCACCCTCTCTGATCACTGCACCCCGAACATCTATTTTGGGTGTGGCATATCCGGGTTGTGCACTGAAATTGTTCAAAAGATCATCAGGAGACAAATTTCCGTATTGGCTGGTTATCTCTGCGGCCAATTCGAGCAATCGCTTGTTGCGAAGAACCTCATATTCACTCTGTGCAAAAGTGAGGCCGGTTTGTGCAAGAGCCTGAATCTCTCGTGCCCATTTTAGCCAGTCCGGAATTTGAGATGTAGAGTTTGGCTTTTTTGTCATGAACAAATATACAAATAAATCGTTGAATTGCAAATACAAGAGACCAGCAATTCAACGAAAATAATTTAATAACAGGTACTCTGCGCCCGCTTTGCCGGAAAGGAATGCACTTTCAATCCGTGCTCCATAAAACCCATCCCCGGCGAGGATGAGAGGACGAGGGGTCGATAGACTGAAAAACGGTTTGGAAAACGGCTTGGTAACCAGACTAAATCGCCAACGATGTAATTGCACCGTATCGATGACATTGATTTTACCGATATAGGAAACTGCAACATCGATCATATGATCGATAACCCATTTATGATCCTTGTCGAAATGATGACGGGTAAATTCCGGCGAAGCATGCAGAGTGACAGCAATACGTTGCGGAGAAATGCCTTTTTGTTTGTTATCGGCGATCCAGCGTATTGAGCCGTGCTCAAGTTCTAGTGGACCGGTTGACAACTTTTCAGGCGATTGATCCATCATAAGAAGTAATGCAAAACAGGGTTCATAGACGATCTGTGCCAGGCTCCTTTGCTCATCTTCGGTGAGAGAGTATTGACTGGTATGCAAAAGGTCGAGTGCCTGAGGGACCGGCGCTGTCAGAATGATAGAGTCTGCATGAAATGATAAACCGGTTTTATCATATACCCACCATTGCTCATCTTGATACTCGAGTTTGATAATGTGCACTCTGGTATGTACCTTTAGGTTTTCAGCCAATAATTTTGCGATGGTTCTCATACCGTTTTTGCCGATCCACCTTGTACGAGGACCATTCGGCTCAGCTGATAAAGGCCAGGGCTCGATATATCCCTCATTATTCCACTTGAAAACCCATTTTTGCAGCAAAGGATCAGAAACGGTCATAAATTGGGCGCCATAATCAAAAACCCCATTCCCCTTTGGGGATTCAATTCGCCTGGTCGCCAAACGTCCGCCAACCCCCCGTCCCTTATCGAGTATACGTACGTCTATACCCTTTTCTGCAAGTAATCTCCCTGCGGTCAACCCCGCCATTCCTGCACCAATAATCAGACATGAATTCATAGATGACTTTCCTAACCGTTTTGTCAAGCATTATTATCATACCTATATAACCAACAATAAAAATGAGAAATTCTCCTTTTCTCTTGCTCTTGGATTTATCAAGTGGTATGGAATTTGTAATTCTAGGTCTAAACAGAATGTATCGCACAAAAAGGAGATATAAACACATATAAAACAATGATTACAAATACAGTCGATGATTATTCTGTCCCATCAGATCAACACAGATGTGACATGATATAAACATTGGCATAAATAGTGATCCGATAAAACTATTAATAGAGAGGCAACCATGAAAAGCATAAAATTTTTGCTCTTTTCAATGCTGATCAGTTTCAATGTTGTGTTCGCTGCCGGTACACCTTTTTGGTGGGATAATCCTCAGGGGTACGATGGATGGCATCAAAAGGTCGCCGGCTTTAGAGCCAGCAACTATGAACAAGGTGATGTGATCATTGCCACCATAGATGTTCCTAATGAATTTGATCAGAACAAGTACAAATATGTTTGGGTTCAAGTCGAATACTCTGTCTTGCAAGGAGAAGCACGGTTACGTCAAGGAGAAAATGCGGGACGTATCCGATGGCTGAACGATGAAACGCAATGTCCTGGAAATGAATTCGTTCCTTATCCCGACAACCCGGACGGAGATGAAATGTTGATCGACAGAGGAGCATTTACGCCAGAAAATAATGACCATGATGGCCAGCTCTTTCAGATTGGACATGAATTCTCTTATGGAGATATCAATCCTCAACCGTCGTGTGAGAGATTAAATTTTTATTTCGAGATGGAAGCAGGCAGCGAAATCGAATATCGTGTCGAAGTTCAAACAGTTTGTTTCGCCTGGGATTATGGCGATGCACCGGATCCTGATTTCCCCACATTGATGGCAAATAATGGAGCCAGACATGTCATCGTCCCGGATTTTCATCTGGGCGCTTTGATCGATAGTGAAGGAAACGGGAATCCGGATGCGCTGGCACAAGGTGATGACAACCAAAATCAGGATGATGAAGACGGAGTTTCATTTCCTTCTCTCACCAGCATTACCCCGGGCGCGACCGCACCTGTCATTGTTGAGGCGTCGCAGGAAGGACTCCTCAATGCCTGGATCGATTTCAATCAAAATGGAAGCTGGGCCGATGCCGGGGAGCAGATATTTGCAAATCAATCCCTGATAGCCGGTAGCAACAGTTTGACCTTTGATATTCCTGCCAATGCAAACCTGGGCAGCACGATGAGTCGTTTTCGATTCAGTTCGCAAAGAGATCAACATTTCACCGGTACCGCACCGGATGGCGAAGTGGAAGACTATTTGATAGAGATCGAACAAGGGCTGGACTTTGGTGATGCACCAGAACCGCGATACCCCACCCTACTCGAGTCTGATGGTGCTCGCCATACCATTATTCCCGGTTATAGCCTGGGAGCTTTGATCGATGATGAACAAAATGGCCAGCAATCTCCGACAGCTGATGGTGATGACAATAGTGACAGTGACGATGAAGATGGTCTCGGTGTATCCATGATCACCATCACGGAATTGTCCACGCCGACGATCACGATGCAAGTCAATGTGCCCGCCGGTAGTCAAGTTACAGTAACCGGCTGGATCGATTACGACCAAAACGGCTGGCAAATGTCAGAACGAGCCACAGCCAGCCGCACAGGATCCGGTCCCCTGACATTGACATTTCCAGAGGTGCCCTCCGGTGCTACCGGAATGACTTTTGCCCGCTTTAGAATGAGCGGAGATGCCGGCAGTATAAATGAGCCAACCGGACTAGCACCCGATGGTGAAGTCGAAGATTATCAAGTCAATATCCAGGCAGCAGATCTGGACTTTGGTGATGCCCCTGAAGATAATGGGCAAAATTTCCATACCACACTTTTACAGGATGGAGCCCGTCATATCGTAACACCCAACTTTTTCCTCGGCAGCCAGGTCGACAATGAATCTAATGGTCAACCGAGCATCGCTTCAGACGGCGATGACAATAATGGTGTGGATGATGAAGACGGCATAGAATTTCCCAGTCTACCATTGCTGCAAGGCACAACAGCTACCGTTGAGGTTACCGTGAGTGGATCCGGAGGGATACTGAATGCCTGGATGGATCTCGATGGAAGTGGTGCGTGGGATCAACCGCATGAACATATCCTCACAGATGTCTCTGTAAACAGCGGGCTCAATACTTTGACCTTTGATGTTCCGATTGGAGAAGAACGCAATATTGCCGCCCACTGCCGATTCCGACTTTCAACACAAGCGGGATTGGGTTTTACAGGCCTGGCTCCCGACGGCGAGGTGGAAGATTACCGCATAGATATCCTCTTTCCCGTTGAACTGAGCTCTTTTACAGCCCATTTTATCGATAACGTCGTGGAACTACAATGGACGACCCAGTCGGAAACCGAAAACCTGGGATTTCATATCTATCGTTCTCTGGAAAAAGAAGGCGAGTATACTCAGATCACTTCTGCTCTCATTCCAGGGGCCGGTAATAGTCAGACAGAAAAACACTATGAATATACTGATCAACAGGTTGAAAGAGGTCAGACCTATTTTTATAAACTGGCCGATGTTACCTATTCGGGTCGGATAACCTTACACGAATCTGTAGAGATCAATATTGCGCCGGAAACATTTCAACTGAATCAAAACTATCCGAATCCGTTTAATCCTGAAACCATGATCACCTTTCAACTAAAAGAAGCCGGCGATACTCGAGTGGCGATCTATAATATGAGAGGACAGCTGGTTAAAGAACTGCTGGATCGGGATATGAACAGTGGTAATCACTCTATAATGTGGGATGGCAAAGATAGTCAGGGTAAGGCCGCACCGTCAGGGACCTATATCTATCAAATTGAAAGCAATGGCTATAAAGAAGCCAAATCTATGCAACTCGTCAAATAATCAAAATGTGTAAGATCTAAACTTTGGAGGGCTGTCTTTACAGGACAGCCCTTTTTTTATTCATCAATTCGATCAAATCCCCCTGGAGCCGCGAATATAGTTTCCGGGTTTCACGAGATTCGCCTATCGTGGCCATCAATCGGGGAACATATCTTTGTTTAAACACGCGTTGCAAAGATGCCGGAAAATTCAAATCATAGATCCAGGCCGCTTGTACGAGTTTAAAATCATTGACAGTACATAATTCATGATAATTGACCGGTTCCCTGCACATGATTTTTTCTATGATATGGGATGAAACCTCTGGGATATCAGGCAGGTCTAATTCAATGCCGGAATTGCGCTTTTCCTTTTCGCTGCGCTCGTAATAATCGAGAACCAGCCGGTAAATATCAAGCTTGTCCGCATCCCGTATCAGCTTACAAAACAGTCTGTAGGGCTCGCGCCGGGTGCGAATGTGAACACGATTGTGTTGGGCAATCGCTGTAAGGATAATGCGAGTCTGATAAGAGCTGAGTTTAGCCAGAATACCTTCTTGCTTTAAAACCCGTATACCTTCATGAGCATGATTGACAGAGTCTCGATCGGCAAAGGTTCCAAAGCGGGCATATTGTCGGAAACGGCCGATGTCATGAAATAGAGCCACCAATCTCGCCAGAGCTTCAATGTGAGGCATATCCAGAGATTTTGTCAAATATTGCATCTCTTTGACCACATTCAGGGTGTGTTCTCTTTTGAGCAGAATGTTTTCATCGGATGAGTTGTGGCTTAAAAAGCTATTTACATAGGTCTCGAACCATTGATGATATCGTTTAACAATCTCAGGGCTGATATAAAGGCCAGAATCATGACTGCTCTGATTCAGAGACCCTCGATCTGTGCAAGAGTAAGAGGATTCCATAGGAAAGACTCAGTGTAATAGATGATTGTTTCCAGGTATTGCTTATCGTCAGAGTGCTGCCAAATTCCAGAACCTGTTCGTTTAACTCCCACTCTGTGCCGGACAAAAAAACATTGCCCACGTGATGTGTAAGAGGATGTAAGGAAAGGCCATCACCGCATTGACCGTGTAACGTGACGGTATCCGGTCCTTTAATCACACGTCCGTAAATCCCCTTGTCCGCAAAGGCGATCACTCTGCCGGGTTCTGTATAGCGGCTCAAGAGCAAGATATTACCTAGCAGTTGATCCAATCGCCCTCCAAGTGCCGTAAGGATCAGCACACTCGTGGCAATCGTTTTTGTGGCAATATCGAGGGCAAGCTCTAGATCTGTTTTATTTTTCTTTGCCGGATGTCGATGAATCTTTACTCCATTTGCAGATAATTCACTGAGCATATCAGCGGATATGGAATCCATATCTCCGACAATCATTTGAGGCGTTAATCCCAGTTTCAAACAGTGCCGTGTTCCACCGTTTGCACAGATGATCCGATCCTTTGCCCCAATAAACCGAAGAACCTCATTGAGATCGCCTTCGTGGCCATTGGCAAATATAACAGTTTTGCTAGGCTGATGGTCGCTCATTGATCAACCCATAGCTTGACGGATTCATCCGGAATTTCGACCTCATTGGTTTTGGTTTTAAAAACCGAGAACCCCCGTTTCATATAGTTTTTCATTGCAGCCGGGTGATCCAATGTGCAGGTATGGAGCCATACCCGATGCGCTCCCTGATCCCAGGCAGATCGAATCATTTCGGTCAAAAAATACCCCCCCATTCCTTTGCCGATGAATCTGGCCAGTAACCCAAAATGAGTCATCTCGACATCTTTTTCCCGCCAGGCCAATTCTCCGTACCCCACGGGAGTATCTTTGTGATAAAAAATATGGGTCTGTACAGAATTTTCCTCTAAAAACCGTTGCCACATTGCAAGCGTATAGGAAGAACAATCAGTCCAATTCCAATCCTGACCAACCGCATGATAGAAAAACCAATTCAGTTCCGGAGTAACGATTCGTGCCTCTCTTATATCAGCTTCGGGTATGATTTGACTGGATGGAACCAATTGTTCCGGCGAGGTCATCTCCAGATAGGTGACTTTAACCTCTACTTTCATTCATCCTCCTGACGATTGATTTGCAAGATAGGTTTTTTCTCAATGGCAATCAAGCAACTTTCAAAGATGGCACTTTTTTCTGACGGAAAGATAGCGAATGATACCCACAAAAAGAATAAATAGGCTCAGAGGGAACAAAAGAAACGCAATCCAGTGATAAATTTTTTCCTGTAAAAAGTGAAGAAATGAAATAGCGGTAATGACGATCGCTAGAAAAGTGCGTACATAGGCAAGCAATGTGCGTTCATTGGCCAAAACTGTACGCTCGAGCGCAAGATGATCTCGCAATAACGGATCATCGGTTTTAATTTCGTTAGATTCCAAATTTCATGACCCTGTTTAGATGATTATTCTCAACAAGACCGAAATTCCTTCAGGGGTCATTCTATGAGAGTTTCATCTGTTTTTTTTATATAATGTAACGGCCTGACAGATGCTTTTGAATTCACCTTATGTCTCAATTTATCGAAAAAAACTGACTTTTGCAAGATATCCTGAACCGGACCTTTGAGAAATGCCTGTCAGGTTTCCCAATGGACCGAATGCGATAATCAATGCAACATTTGACGTAAATGCGTCGATGACAGAGTGTAAAAGTTGACCAGGAATCCTTGGCGTATCCATCCCATGAATAGCAAAATAACACCCATAAGGCAGCAAGATGGCATATTCGACACAGGCGGTTGGCTCGGACTCGACAATGTGACTTGGCCTGTTGCCACAAGCATTAAAACCAGAGTATTATTTCTTGGCAGAAATCAAAAAAAGAGGTATCAAAAGAAGAGAAACAGCCACCCCGGGCAGAAACCATAATTTCGCCCGGGGCTCAATTCTATTAAGGGAGTTCCAGCCCATATTGGTCGCTGATATCCAAAGGTGGCATGGGGCCATCCAAAGGATTCAGCTCCTTGACATACCAGTCATACCACATGAGCTGGCGATATAAAACATCTATTCGTCCGGGTTGCCGGGCATTTCCATGCCCTTCGCCAGGATATTGTACCAGTCGTACGGCAGGATGATCATTCATGACCAGACGGCGATAAAATTCTATGCTCTGTGATGGATGAACACGTGTGTCAGCTTTTCCTCCGAGGATCAATACCGCTGTTTGACTTTGATGGGCATAATAGATCGGGCTTCTCTTCAGGCTCTGTTCCCACATGTCCTCCAGCTTTTTGCCGGAATGAACATAAAGTTCCTCATAGGGAATGTCTGTGGTGCCCCGTTTACTGATCAAATTGCTGATGCCGACAAACATACAAACAGCCTTGACCTTTTCCGTATAATAGCTCGCAAACCAGGCAGAAGCAAATCCTCCATACGATCCTCCTCCCAGACCGACACGCTCCGGATCAGCGATTTTATCTTTTACCAAAGCAGTGATGCCGTCAGCGATATCATCGAATTCAGTACCGGCCGCATCATTGAAACCGGTCATGGCAAAATCGACACCATAGCCTGTGCTTGAACGGTAATTGGGATAAAAAACAGCATATCCCTTGCCTGCGAGTACCTGTCCGGGTGTGGAATAGCGGGTTACCCAGCCATTTGAATAGTGTGATTCCGGGCCTCCATGAACGACAACCACCAGAGGAACCGTCTCATTTTCTGTATAATCAACCGGATATATCAACAATCCTTCGACCTTTTCATTATCTCTGGCTTTATAGGAATAGACTACCTGCTTGCCCAGTTTACGGTCTTTTAACCAGGGATTGATATCTGTCGCTTTTTGCGGATCATTACCCGGCTGCCAATAAAACACATCACTGATCATCGTGGGGGATTCACCGACCATGGCGACATGAGTCCAATCGTTACTTTGACTCAAATTCTCAAAAACAAAACCGGTATTGAGGGAGCTCAGCCAAATATCCCGTTCACCGCCATCAGCAGCGACTGTACTCAAGGTCGTCGCAGTTTCTTCTCCGGCACGATATACCACAGTATCATTGTCTTTCCAGGCGACCCATTCGATATGACCTCGAAAATCCCGTGGGGTCAGGTTAAGCTCTTTTTGGGTATCCAGACGAATGACATAAGCCTGGCTCACAGCATGATCATTTTGAGTCAATGCCCCTGTATAGGCCAGTCTGGTGTTATCCGGACTAAATGCATAGTTGCCCAATTTGCCGGGATTATCAGTCAATTGAATCCATTGATCTTCTCCCTGCCGCAAAAGATAGATTTTGCGGAATGCATAGCGGTGATCGATCAGGTTCTTTGGACTGGCAGAAAATGCGATCATGGATCCATCCTTGTTGAATTCAAAATCCCACAAGGTAATACCACTGGTCACTTGTTCACCTTTGGAGGGCTCGATATCGAGCACGAGACGATAAAGATTTCGATGCTTGAGATTTTCCTCAAAATAGGTAAACTCGTACCCTTTTTCTTTCAATGCCTCTTCGCGCTCTGTCGGCGCTGTTTCAGCCAGATAATATATCGATCGTCCATCAGGATGCCATCGAAACGTAGAAACAGAGGTGGGTGAATCGCTTACAGGCACAGCCTCTCCCCCATCCACGGGGATGACCCAGATCTGAGTTTTTTTCTGATTTTCCCGTCTGCTTAAAAAGGCAATCTGACGACCATCAGGACTAAATGCAGGAGAAGATATAGACACCTGGCCTTTGATAAACGCTCTGCTCGATCCGCTTGCAGGATCATAAAGATGCAATTCACGGTAGGCAGATCCTGCCTCTTCAGCAGGCTTGCGCTGCACCCATAGCGTATAGGCGATTTTTCCCTCGACACTGGTATCGATGTCGAGGATTCGTTGGGTATTTAAAACGTCCAAAGGTGTGAATACCTCTGACCAAAGAAGAGTGGGTAAAAACAGTATGAAAAGAATTTTAATAAACTTCATCAGATCCTCCGATTATTATAGGGTTATGATTATGAGTTGTCATCATGTTGCAGGGGAAATTCACGCAAACTCACCAGATCGTCAGTATTCCTTATATCAACACCGTTTTTATGCAAAATCTGCCATAAATTTTTTCAGGCCACACCAGCAGAAAGTGCCGATCAGCGAATCATCTGACCATGCTTGTCAGCCCGGCGTAATTTTTTGGGAGCGTGTGAACGAATGATAGTGAGAGTTATCATGTGCAACAATAGTATGAATCGATAGAATTTCATCAAACCTGAAAATCCTTTAACGCATCTGCCATGGCCAACAAATTTTGGTGAGGTGTTCCGTCGGGAATTTCACAGCCAGCCATAATCAGCGAGCGTGCAGAGCCGGCTCGGGCACAGTCCCTAACCGCCTGATAAACGGTTTCAGGTGATCCTTTTAACATGATTTGAACCGGATCAAAGTTCCCACACACCCAACACATGTTTTTTGCAAAAATTCCCGCTGCCCGCTCCATATCAACCATCCAATCGATATCAATTATTCTGGCCTTGCTTTGGGTCATTTCCTGCAAAATATGTGAGGTATCGCCACAAATATGCAATCGGGGTACTGCACCATGGTCCAGTACGCCCTGAAAAATCCGTTTTTCAAAGGGTAAACAAAATTCAGAATACATGCTGGCGGATATTTGCGAAGCAACAGCATCTCCCAGTCCAATGATATCGGCGCCTGCCTTGATTTGCTGGATTGCAAACTCGATTTCCAATTCAACACAAAATTCCAACAGTTCGTTCACCCACTGTGGATTGAGATATAAATCCATTAAAAGTTGATCCACGCCTCTCAGCGTGGCAGCCTGTGCCAACGCACCTTCGACCCATCCCATAACAGGGATATCATGACCGTTGAACCGGGCAATGGCTTCCAGTCGATCACTCATACGTTTTCCATGCTCCGGCGAAATGGGTTTTAACCGCAAAAGATCATCATACTCTTTGAGCAAAGCCTCTTTGCGTACAGGGAGAGAATCATGCGGGAATTCCACCAAAAGTCCGAGATCGGCCGCTTCCCGGTAAGGATCTGAAATAGCCTGCAGAATATCCAGAGTAAAATCATTTTGCACTGCGAAATTGGCATCGCAAAGCACTTTATAATCCTGATAATACCGGGAAAGGGGCTGCTCAATATAATGCGCAGCAAAGGTCATCATGATATTAAAATTGGGAATCCGGTCAACAGATTCCAGGTTCATTCGGGCTTGAAATCGTTCCTTAGAGGTCATTTGTCGTTTCTCTCTTTGTTCACGAACCAGATTCGATGGTTTGAGCAGGAAATCCGATGATTGCAATGACTCTTTGAGACATTCCAGTGAACTCGTTTATTTGTTTGATTCGGTCAGTTCAGCATATAGCCGGTTCATTACCGTCGTTGCGGGTCCCTGTAAAAAGAGGTCTGTGATTCGATCGGTAAACAGTGAAGGTTCGGGATTGATCTCGATAATTTTGGCTCCATTTTCTTTGGCATTTGCAGGAACCATAGATGCAGGCATCACTTCGCCTGTTGTACCGATAACCAGAACGGCCTGTGCCCTGTTGGCACTGTCAAAAGATGACTCGTAGGCTTTTGGGGGTATCTGTTCACCAAAAAAAATAAAATCGGGTTTGAGCAATCCAGTACAGAATTCACAAGTCGGTGGCATAGGATCAAATTCAAATTCGCCGGTGGATACGATGCGGCCGCAATCAACACACCGCAGATCCCGAGTATGCCCATGAAATTCATAGACACGAGTATTTCCGGCCATCTGATGCAAATTATCGATGTTTTGTGTGACAATGGCGTGCAACCATTGCTTGTTTTCCATATCTGCCAGCCGATAATGCGCATCGTTGGGTTTAGCCTTGCCCATAAATTCATAGAACAACTGTTTGATGACCCGCCAGGATTCCAGGGGATGGCTATAAAAATAGGACAATTCAAGCACAGTAGGATCGACCTTTGCCCAAAGTCCATCCGCACCTCGAAAAGGAGGAATACCGCTTTCTACCGATATTCCTGCACCTGTAAATGCAAGCGTAAAGTCAGAACCTTTTATCCATTCGGCTGCCAAATCATACCGATCGGTAAACATGATTCATTCCTGTTTATTCAACTCTATTCGCAAAGGATTCGTACAGGGCATCGATATTTATATCGTCAGTCTGTCCTTTGTAAAGTATCAATCTATACTTGAATACCAGGGGTCTATCTGTCGGCACAGTGACCGGATCGCGGCCCGGGTACGCTGCATTTTGCATGCTCTTTTTTTGGCGCAATATCCAGGGTTGTGGAAATCCCTCACTAGAAGGATGAACCATCAAGGTGACCCCGCTCCATTCGCCATTTTCTTCATATGGTGCGGAAAAGTCCATCCACCCTCCCCCTTTGATGGCATCTCTCTGGGGCTGAACAGGGCCAAGTGCAGACGTAAAGGTCAGGCTATCGGGCATTTTAATGCGCAGAGAAAACCCGCCATATCCCTTTGAATCTTCTGACCCTCCTATGGCCACATCAGGCAAAAGAGCTCGCAATCCGATTCGGAAATCGATCATCCGGGTGGAATCGGTTCTGGGATAGACCTGCACAAGCGTATGTTCCTCGATAAAAGGCTTGGGTTGACCTTGTTCATCGACCCACAAGGGAGATAAATAGTTGACCACAAGATTCAGTCCTACGGCGCCGCTCTGGAAAAGCACCGGTTTGACTTGATCGACCCGCCACTCAAAATCCTCATTGACCCAGGCATCTCCGATGCGCTTGTCACCGATATAGGTTTGATGCCAGGCCCAAAAAATGCCATGGTGATGATAATGATCTTCAGGCATATCTTCTGTCAGCACCGTACCATCGAGAGAATAGAGGGGATGAAAATAATGTGAACGTGCATATTCATTCTGTTCAGGCTTGGCGGTTTTTTGATAAAACAAGACAGGATGACCTTTTTCTTTGATCCAGACTCCATCTGCTTGTTGTTCAATGGTCAGCGAGCTTTGTGGGGTTTGACAAGCCACAATGATCCCCAGCAAACAAAGTACACAGAGTATCCGCATAATCATCGATCCTTAACGTTTAGATTGTTCTTCAAAAACACGACTGACCAGCTCTTTGGCTTGATTCATGATTTCCTCTAAATGAGAATGCCCCTTGAAGCTTTCTGCATAAATTTTGTAAATTTCTTCTGTACCTGAAGGCCGGGCAGCAAACCACCCATATTCACTGGTAATTTTGATCCCTCCGATGGCAGCATTGTTTCCCGGTGCATGCGTCAGGATGTTCGAAATCGGATCCCCGGCCAAATCATCTGCTATGATTTGTTCAGGGCTGAGGGTTTTCAAAATTTCTTTTTGCTCGCGGGAAGCAGGGGCATCTGTGCGTTCATAGACAGGAGCACCGTGTTTTTCAACCAAATTTTGATAATGCACAGCAGGATCGGTTTGGGTATGAGCCAGAATTTCAGCTGCCAGTAAATCCATGATAAATCCGTCCTTGTCGGTGGTCCATACAGAGCCATGATGACGCAGAAACGATGCACCTGCACTCTCTTCGCCACTAAACCCAAACTGACCCGAATAAAGTCCCTCGACAAACCACTTGAATCCTACAGGAACCTCTATGACCTGGCGGTTCAGGTCACGCGCCACCCGGTCGATCATAGAACTCGACACCAGAGTTTTTCCAATACTTTTTTCAGGACCCCATTCAGGTCTGTTTTGGAACAGATACTCTATGGCGACAGCGAGATAATGATTCGGGTTCAATAAACCCGCGCTTTTGGTTACAATGCCGTGGCGATCATAATCCGGATCATTGCCAAAAGCGATATCGAATTGATCTTTGAGGTCAATCAACCCGGCCATGGCAAACGGAGACGAACAATCCATTCGAATTTTGCCGTCTCTGTCCACCCTCATAAATGAAAAGGTGGGATCAACCTGTTGATTCACCACTGTGATATCGAGCCCATATGTTTCTGCAATAGGCTCCCAATAGTTGATGCCCGCCCCTCCCAGGGGATCGACACCAATCTTTAGGCCAGCATTCCTGATCGCCTGCATATCCACGACATTGGCAAGATCTTTCACATAGGGCATAATCAGATCGATTTGCTGAACGTTTTGCCGGGTAAAAGCTTTTCTTAAAGAAATTCGTTTGACCGCCTTGAGGTGGTCGTTGAGAATGTCATTCGCCCGATCCTGAATAGCACGAGTGGTGTCTGCGTCGGCGGGTCCGCCGGTAGGCGGATTATACTTGAATCCACCATCCTCGGGTGGATTATGGGAAGGCGTGATTACAATGCCATCAGCCAAGTGTTTGGCATGAGAGGCATTATAGGTCAAAATAGCATGTGAAATCACCGGTGTGGGTGTATATTGCCTGTGTTCTGCCAAACGCAATTCCACGTCATTGGCAGCAAATACCTCGATCGCGCTGTTCTGTGCCGGTTCAGAGAGCGCATGCGTATCCATCCCCATAAAAAGAGGGCCGGTGATTCCTTTTTTTTGACGATATTCAGCGACAGCCTGGCTGATTGCCAATACATGGTCTTCGTTAAACGTTGTGGCAGTCGATGTGCCCCGGTGACCGGAGGTACCAAAGGATACCTGGTGTTCTTTTTCAAGAGGATCGGGTTTATGTGTATAATAACTGGAAACCAAATGGGGGATATTGATTAACAACTCTCTGGGCACGTTTTTTCCGGCCAGGGGATGCTGACTCATTTTTATACTTCCTCCGAGCTCGATTCGGGTGTCTATTTCATAATAGTTATTACAGCTGTGATTGCATGGAAACTGGAACGCAGAGATCGCAATGGCAAAAAAAGAGGACGCAGAGCAAGACAAAATTCCAACAATCTTGTATAACTCGCGTAATTAAACCCATTTTTAAGAGTGTGCTGTTTTTAAATAATTAAATTAGCCAAAACGTTTTAATAGTATAGAGTAGAGTCAGGTTACCGGATAACTGATGCATTCTGGCTTTTGGTTTCTGCATTTTTTTTCCTCTGCGACCTTGGCGTTTTCTCCGAGTCCTCTGCGTTTATCGTTTTTGTCTATTTTGGACAAGAGTGACTGGAACGAATTTATTATATACGAAATTTTGACCAAATTTGCAAGAGCATACAAGCTCTGTGGTCTGCATGGTTTGATCAAAGTTCGAACCAATCACCTGGCATGCATCAACTCGGATTCATAGCCGAAAAGCGAGGCTTCTCCTCCGGTATGCCAGAACAGGATTCGGTCATCCGGGTTAAAAAATCCATTCCCGATCAACTCCAGCAACCCGTACATCGCTTTACCGGTATAAACAGGATCCAGTAGAATGGCATCTGACCGGGCTAGAGTGTAGATTGCATTCCTTTCTTCCGCACCGACAATCCCGTAACCCAGGCCGAGAAATTCCCTGGTCACAATAAAATCATCCGCATGAAAAGGAGAATCGAGTCCGATTTGATGGGCTGCAGAAAGCGATATCTCTGCCATTTCGTTTTCAAATATCGGAAATTCATCGAATCCCTTGTCTATGCTGATTCCCACAATCTCTGCCGGAAACCCGGTCAGTTTCTTGCCTGTCACAAGACCTGCCATGGTCCCTCCGGAACTCGTTGCCAAAACCACATGCGTCGGCCACCAGGAAATCGACTGGCATTGTTTTTCCAGCTCGATCATGGCATTCACATAACCCAAAGCCCCAACCGCATTGCTTCCTCCCACGGGGATGACATAGGGCACCTGTCCTCTTTGCTCCAGCTCGTGCGCGATGGTCTGCATTCTAGCCTGGCGTTCCTTACGAGGTGTCCAATGGACTTTAGCACCCAATAGAGTGTCCAGCAGAACATTTCCATTGCGGGAATTTTGCTCACCAGCCAAAACCAGTTCACAGGCTAACCCTGCCTTGACTGCTGCTGCAGCAGTCTGGCGACAATGGTTCGACTGTGCGGCCCCTGCTGTAATAAGCGTATCAGCGCGTTGAGCCATTGCATCTTGTATCAGGTATTCCAGCTTGCGTGTTTTATTGCCCCCCATCGCCAGTCCGGTCAGATCGTCACGCTTGATAAAGATCTCTATGCCGGCTTGCCGACTCAATCCTGTCAACACATGCATCGGGGTAGGCAATACTGCAAGAGGAAATCGGGCAATTTTGTCTATCAAAACACACCCCTGTAATCGGATTCATAGGTTTTGAAACGGTCATTGAGCGGAGAATATAAAACCAGGTCAGGCATTCCACCTAAAGACAAGGGCGGTCATGTCATCGTGCTGGATTCTGCCGCTGGCAAACGTATTTACAATCTCAATCAAATCATCAAGCCATTGCTCGGCGCTCTCCCAGGGGCGAGTCATAGATGTCTTCACTCTGTCAAGACCATAAAACTCCCCCTGCACATTGCGCGCCTCATGGATACCATCGGTCAAAAGCAACAACTTATCCCCCGGAGACAAGGTAAAGGTTCGAGTTTCAAAATCAGCATGCTCAAAGATACCCAGAGGAGTGCCTTTTTGACCATGTAAAAACCGGGTAGCTGAACCCCTGGTATGCAGCATGGGAATATGGCCGCCATTGGAATATTGAACCTGACCGGATTTTATATTCACGACCACATAAAACAAGGTCACAAACAATCCTTGTTGACTCTTTTCAGCCAACGAGGTATTCATGGCTGTCATCAAACCTCTGGGGTCTCGAAACTCTCTGACCAGAGCCCGGATATCACTCATCAGGCGAGCCATAAGCAACGCAGCAGGGATGCCTTTTCCGGACACATCACCGATTAAAAGTCCCAAATGATCCTCATCAAGGGCAAAAGCATCATAGAAATCTCCTCCGACAGCAGCTGCCTGTATTGTTTTGGCTGCCAGCTGGAATTTCTCCCCAGCCATGACGGGAAAATGGGTCGGCATAAAACTCTGTTGTACGGTTCTGGCCACCTCTAATTGCTGTTCCAGTCGTTCCTGTTCGAGAGCGATGGCATGCATTCTCGCAGTCTCGATGGCCATGGCTACCTGGCTGGCAAACGTTTGAAAGAGCTCCAAATCCTGCTGGTCGAATTCCTGGCCATCATTTCTATTGATGACCTGAGCCACACCAATAATCTTGTCTTTGACCAGCAATGGGACAGTCAGGATAGATTTGGTTTTGAATCCAGATTTCTCATCGATTTGACTAAAAAACCGCTCATCTTTGGTGACATCAGGAACGATCAATGCTTTTTTATGTTCCCAAACCCACCCGGCAATGCCCTGTCCTTTTTTCAGATGTATGGTTTTTTGAACCTCATGGCCCACTTGGCCGAGTGCAACCTTGCATTCCAGCATATTGACCTGGTGATTGACAAGCATGACTGAACTGGCCTCAGAGTGCATTACGCTCTGTGCTTTTTCCATGACCAAATTGAGAACCTCATTGAGATCCAGAGAAGAGTTGACCAATGTCCCGACCTGGATCAGACTCGACAGATTTTCCACCCGCATCTTTAGACGATCGATTTCTGCCAAGAGTTCTCGTTCTTTTGGACTGGAATCAGGCATCAAGTACTCACCGGTTTGGATTTTGCTGCGTTCATTTGTGCGACCCATGCTTTAATCACGGCATGCACCAGGGTTGCCAATGGAATCGCAAAAAACAGTCCCCAAAAACCCCATAATCCGCCAAAAACAAGCAAGGCAACAATAATGGCAACAGGATGCAAGTTGACCACTTCGGACAAGAGCAAAGGAGCCAAAAGATTTCCGTCGAGAGCTTGGATAATCAGATAGGCAATGACGGTATATAAAAAGTTTTGATCCAATCCCCATTGAAAAAACGCGATCAAAGCCACCGGAAACGTCATAAAGGTGGCCCCAATATAGGGGATGAGCACAGAAAGTCCGACAAAGAGACCCATCAACATGGAAAATTGCAATCCAAGCATAGAGAATACGATCGAGCTCACCACCCATACAATAATAATTTCCCAGACCTTGCCTCTGATATAATTGGTGATCTGTTGATTGACTTCATTCCAAACACGGGTCAAGAGTCCGCGATCTTTGGGAATAAACAGACTCAACCAGTTCATGATTAAAGATTTATCTTTGAGAAAGAAAAAGATCAGCAAGGGCACGAGAATAAAATAGATCACTACGGTAATCAATCCCCGTACAGAAGCGACGGAAAGAGAAAATAAACTTTGCAAAACCTGCGTAAGCTCTGAAGCCATGAATCCCATGGCCTGACGTATCTGTTGTTCGGAAACAAAATCCGGATACCGGTCAGGAAGGGCCATGAGCTCTTTTTGACCGCTAGAGATCATGCTGGGTAACTCTTGAACCAATTCGGCAATCTGACGAGAGAGCAATGGCAAGAGCCAGATCAAAAGAAAAACCAACAAAGTCAGAAATAAAAGAAATACAAAGATCACTGCCGGAAGTCTGGGAATACGCCACTCGACTAAAAAAGCGATCATTCCTTCCAAAAGATAAGCCATGACCAGCGCAATCAGAACCGGGGCGAGCATATCGGCAAAGCTATAGACAAGAACAAAGCCCAGAATCAGGGCAAAGATCATGATCAAAATCTGCGGATCAGAAAAATGACGATCCAGCCATTTGCGGACGAGTTGAATCATGGTTTTCTCTTTATCAAATACTCTAATTCCAAACAAGAATATGATTGGAGCGGAATCGGACCCGTGTTTTATTTTGATTAATTATTGCTTTGATAATATTTCAGCGCTTCTGGTAACGCTTGTTTGATCTTTTGAATTCTTGTCTGATCTGAAGGGTGAGTACTGAGGAATTCCGGAGGACTGGCTCCGCCCTTTTCATCAGACATTCGTTGCCAAAAATCCGCTGCAGCTCTGGGATCATATCCTGCCATAGCCATAAAGATCAATCCTAATTTATCTGCTTCGGATTCATGCAGGCGGCTATAGGGTAACAGAACACCCAATTGCGTGCCGATACCATAAGCTGACATCCACAGTTGCTGTGTCAGTTCGGTTTTTTCTTCCAGTGCCTTGGACAGGGCCATCCCACCCAGTTGAGTAACCAGCATCTGGCTCATGCGTTCATTGCCATGTTCAGCGATCGCGTGTGCGATCTCATGGCCCACTATGACTGCAAGACCTGTCTCATCTTTTGCAATGGGCAGAATCCCTTCATACACGACAACTTTGCCGCCGGGCATACAAAAGGCATTCACCTGATCGCTTTCGATCAGATTGAATTCCCAGGCATAATTGTCAATTTCCGAACTCATATTATTCTGACGCATATATGTCTCGACCGCTTGTGCAATGTTCTCGCCCACTCGTTTGACCATTCTCGACTGGGAGGCGTCATTACTCAGATTATGTTGCTGTAAAAATTGATCGTACTGCTGAAAACTCATATTCAGCATGGTAGATGTAGGAATCAGATTGATTTGTTGCCGTCCGGTCAACGGAACTGTACTGCAAGCGACCCATAAGGCAATCAACAGGATCCACAACAATTTCTTTTTCATAGATTACTCCAGAATATGTTTTCATAAAAATGCATCATTGTATTTCGAGCAGGATGATTATTGCTCAGCGCGCTGTTTCAATGCCTGATTCATCGCTTCAAAGCCCTTTGTAGTGCCATCTTTGATCCTGGGCCATAAAAAAGGAACCAGCCACCCCCTGAATTCCTCTGCATGTCTCAAGAGGGTTTTGTTATTCTCGCTCTTTTTTAAATAAAACATGTGTTTTCCCGAGAAAAGTCCTTTAAATAAAAGTGCCCCGATCCACTCGAATGCCACTGGTTCGTCAAGAGTAATAATTTCCGGCTTTAAGGTCATCTTTTTATGGTCTATCCTCATCACGACGCTCAACCGTGCACCGATTTCTTGCATGCCTCGAATGGACACAATAAAGGGGTTCCAATCGGAATATTCTGAAAAATTCATCAGAATTTCCCACACACGCTCCCGCGGTGCATCGATGGTAATAGTCGTTTCCAATCTTTCCATAGCTTTTCCTAATAAATTCATGTTGTCAATGACCTGTACTCATCCGCCAGTACAGGCATATGCAGAGTGACACATCTGCCTTGACCTGGCCGATTACCAATATCGATTGATCCCCTATGATGAGTAACAATAAAATAGACATGAGATAATTCCAATCCCATAGTCATTCTGGATCCATGCGAGGAAAAATTGGGATCAAATAAATTCGCGAGTTCCTGAGATGAGAGGTGCTCACCAGAGTCTTTGATCTTGATCGATACATGTTCCTGCATATCTGGTCCGGATTCTGCCCGGGTCTCGAGAAGAATCGAGCCCCCCTGAGGCATGCTCTGGATTGAAAAAAGCAAGAGACTCATAAGAGCCTGGTTGATTTGATCCGGAAAGGCATAGATTTCAGGAACAGGATCATACTGTTTTTCCACTTTGATATGATCAGCCCACTCGTGTCTGATGAGCATTAAAACATTGTCGAGTGCCTGGTGCAGATTCACTTTTTCAAATTCTGCGCCATCGAGACGAGCAAAACGCTTTAAATTTTTGACCAGTGCAGACAATCGATTCGTCGCAGATTGCACGGTCTTGTTGCTTTCCTGAAGAATGGTGGTGCAGCGCTGGTAAACAGAGTTTTGTTTCAATTCCTCGATGTCCTGACTTTGTTGCAAAAGTAAATTTAATTTTGTTGCGCACCGTTCGAGACTGTCTGCTGCACTGGACACAGCACCGATGGGATTATTGAGCTCATGAGCCACCCCTGCCACCAGCTTACCCAGGGTCGCCATCTTTTCGACCTGAATGAGTTTTGATTGGGCACTCTTTAGGTTTTGCAGGGCCGCCTCTAATTCACTGGTGCGTTCCAGGACCTTTTGTTCCAGATTTTTATTCAGCGCTTTTAATTCCAGATTTTGTTCATCGAGTTTCTTTTCCTGATAATAGCTCTTGATAGCCTCACGCACGGTCAGTTTAAGATCATTCCCGTCCCATGGCTTAGAGATATATCGATACAAACGGGCCGTATTGACCGCGTTGCCTACGGCTTCGGCATTGGCCTGACCGGTAAGCATGACTTTGAGTGTTTTGGGGCATATTTCATGTACGAGACGGAGCAATTCATCCCCCTTGAGATCTGGCATAATATAATCGGCAATGATGACAGGAATATCAATATTTTCCGCGTACAATTCCTGTACCACCTGATAGGCTTCCTCTCCTCCCTCAGCTGTTTCAATGATATAGTGATCTCCGAGCTCGTCTTTTAATTCGGCTTTTAGACTGGTAAGAACAAACTGTTCATCATCCACACATATTATAACAGGCCTACTCATAATGCGGCGATTCCTGATTTTATTGCATCGACCAACTCTTGTTCGCTCCACGGTTTGGCAATATACCGGTGCAAGTTGGCATACTGCCGGGCTCGTTCGATGGCCTCTTTGCTTGCTTGTCCTGTAAGCATGACTTTAACAATACGCGGATATTTTTCATGCACTTTGATCAGAAACTCATCGCCTTTGATGCCTGGCATGAGCCAGTCGGAAACAATGATCAGGATGTCGAATCCTTCGATCGTCAACTCTTCGATCACTTCAAGAGCATCATCCGCATTCTCGGCCACTTCATAGGTATAACTATTGCCAAAATTTTCTTTCAATTGCGTTTTCAAGCTATCCAGAATAATCTTTTCATCATCCACACAAAGTATGACTTGTTTAGCCATCTATATCTCCCTTTCCGGTTGGTGAAAAGGCAAAATAACCGTAAACGTGGTTTTACCGGGCTCACTATTGACCTGAATCTTTCCCCGATGCTTTTCAACGATGCGACGTACGATATCCAATCCCAGTCCGCTTCCTTCTCCTCTGGATTTTGTGGTAAAAAAGGGATCGAAAATCTTTGATTGAATCTCTTTGGGAATCCCCCGGCCCGTATCTGTAAACGATACAGCCAATTGCTGATCGTTTTGTTGCAGGGATATGCTCAACACCCCCTTACCATCCATGGCATGGATGGCATTATGCACAATATTGGTCCAGACCTGATTCAGTTCATCGGGATAACAGAGCATCTCGTCTACCGGTTGATAGTCCCTTTCTACTTGTACACCTTGTTTGAGCTGATTATAATACAGGGTAAGGACGGTCTCGATCCCTTCGATGATATTGGCTTTTTCCATTTCTTCGGATTGGTCGTACCTTGCATAACTCTTTAAAGCAAACACAACCTTGGAAGCCTTTTCGGTCGCAAGAGAAATATTCTGTGCACTTTTTTGTAAACTGGCCAACCGATAGGCATTTTTTAACACCTTATCGCCCTCATCCTCTTTAATCAAGGGAATGATATCATCAATTTGGTCATAGATTCCCATATCGACGAGGGTATCGGCGAGGGTATCAGCAGGGTCAATATCGTGATCTTGCAATATCTGGGTCAGACGACGCCGGTGTTGTCTCTCTTCACGAGCGGTAATAGGTGAGGCATAGGTCGTTGCACGCGACAAGAGATTCAAAAATCGATCCCGGCTTTTTGCTGAAAGTGAATTAAAGAGGTCGGGTACATGGGTTAAAGTCTGTTCCAGGGCACGTTGAATATTGCTCACCGATGAACGGATAGCGCCCAGCGGGGTGTTGATCTCGTGCGCAAC
>WJME01000316.1 GCA_014728115.1 Candidatus Zhuqueibacterota bacterium
ATTTCTTGAAAATTATTGGTTACAACGAAATGATGGTGCAATATCTTTTATTTTTTTCAGAGTTTATTCTCTGTGATCTCTGTGTGCTCTGTGGTGAATTCTATTGACCTGTTTTAGAAAATATTCAAGTCATCATGCAAAGGGCAATTCAAATTCATCGCCATACTCGCGACAGAAATCAGCCAGATATTGCCGGTGCTGTTCCAGAATGGTCCTGTAATTTTCATCTTTTGCGAGATTGACCATTTCACCGGGATCGTTTTTCATATCCACCAGAGATTCCCGTTCAGTGCCCAGGTCATAGGCACAATACTTGAATCGATCGCTACGCACCATTCTGCCCTGGGGTTTGAGATCCTTGCCGTCCACGGGCCGGCATTGCACCATATGATTTTCGACCACGATAAACTCGCGTTGCCAGTCCGGGGTTTGACCTTGGGCAGGAGCTTTCAGGCTTTTGCCCGGTAAATTGGCCGGAATATCGATCCCTGCAAAATCGCACAATGTCGGGATCATATCGGTACCGGTATTGACCAGGACATCCTGGGTGCCCTGTGCCGTATGACCGGGCCAGCGCATGATAAACGGCACGCGGGCCGATTCATCATAGAAAACGGTTTTCTGGTTCCAGTGGTGGGCGCCATGACAATCGCCATGATCGCTCATAAAGATCACCAGAGTGTCCTCTTTGAGGCCTGCCTCATCCAGGGCATCGACAACGGTTCCGACGAATCTGTCTGCCCGTTCGATGAGACGATAATAGCCCCAACGAAGCCGGCGCCAATCCTCTTCTGTATAATCCCCGACCGGAAAGAGCCGGTGAGCCTGATAGGACTTGCGCATGTGGGTCATGATATCGGTTTCGTTTTTCGGCGGATCGAAATTGGGCAGCAAAGGCGGCAGTTCATCTTTAGGAGGAACTGTAGCGATCGGTCCACCGGGTACCTCTTCCTTGCGGGCCCACTGGCAGACTTCGTGCGGACTCAAAAATGAGGCCACGGCCAAGAACGGACGCTCATGCGGCTCTTTGAGATAATCAACGATAAAGCTGGGATCGCTTTTTGCTTCACGGCCCACAAACGTTTCGAATCCATGGGTTGCTCTATTATTTTCATCAAAGGCGATATGCCACTTGCCAAAATAGGCGGTGTCGTATCCGGCGTCTTTGAAAATCTTGCCTAAAAAGACGTGCTTGTCCGCATCGATATCCGGACTGCCATTGTTCAACGCACCGGTTTCATGGGGAAACCGTCCGGTAAACATGGATGTGCGCATGGGCAGACACAAGGGATTCGGGGTATAGGTGCGGGCAAAACGAACGCCTTCTTTGGCCAGGGCATCCATATGAGGCGTATTGATATAGTCTGATCCCATGACACAGCTCATGCCGTCCGCGAATTGCTGATCGGTGATGATGAGGAGGATATTGGGTTTTTTGGAGCTTGAATTTTTAGCGCAGCCCGGCAGCAAGGATGCCGCAAACCCTGCACCGGTCAATTTCATAAAATCTCGACGTTTCATGGATACACTCGCTTTCATGGATTTAAAATTCATATGCGAAATAAAGGCTCAATTCATGAACTGAAAATACTTCTCTGTATCGTTCTATCTGGGATGTTTTACCCATAGAACGGAAATATGTACCCCCAAGGACAAAACCATTTTTTTGTAATTCCAGCCCAAACGTAAAAGCGAAAAAAGGCATTATGCCAAAAGGCTCATATTCCTGATTGAATTGAACAATACCCTCAAACATGGCTGGATCCCATTTGTACAGGATTTGAAAATCGGTATTGTCACTTACCGGCGTTGAAATAACCGGTCCAAAAGAGAAACCTAGCCGGGTATCGTCGTGTAAACAAGGAATTTTGACATGTGGCACTAGTGCAATATCGACATAATCTATACAAAAATCAATATCAACCATTTGAACAGATTTTCCATAAGGCGAAATATATCGAACCGTTTGCCGGCCGAGTCTGAATCGTGTTCTTTTATACCGTATTTCAAAATTCAGATTCCATACTTTGGACATAAAATAGGATTTGCGCCAGGCAAGAGCGTAATTGAGCCGCTTATCGGCAGAATATTGTCCGGGAAAAGCAAAGAGAGTTTGTGCAGAGATTCTCATGGCATCTTGAGGATGGCCTGCATCATATTTATGATTCATGAGTTCAAAGCCCATAAAAGGCAACAAAGATGCACCGATAGCAGCACCGCGAATCCCGTGCTCCCAATCGTCATCTTGAGCGATCGCTTGTGCAATTCCCCAACCAACGAACGCTCCTGCGGGAATACCTGCAAGGATGCCCATTAGTTTGTATTTCAATGTATATTCATCAGAGTGGGACTGTTCCAATAATTTAGGGTGAATCGAATAGAGTTGATCTGTATGAAATAAAGGAGCAAAACCGAATCCGGAGCGAAACACCCAAAAAACTCCAAACCAGAGGATTAAAAACAGATAAAGGCGGAATGAACTGCTGCACATCTGAACGTTCCATAGATTTTGTATATTTCAAAGCACTCTTGTGCAAAATACAGGATTCGAGATCCTCGGAGAGAGAGGATCTCGAATTCATTTCAACGCCGACTTTTTCCAGATCGGCCCGCCTTCATATGGCTTGCCAACAGGATAACGCTCGCTGGGGACCATGGCGTTTTGCATGATCTTCTCGATCTGACGGACTATATCCGGATGCTGCTCTGCCAGATCGTTCTCTTCGGCGATATCGACACTGAGATCATAGAGTTCGATGTCATTGGCCTGTCCCCTGCGAATCCCTTTCCATTTGCCCAGGCGTACGGCCTGGTCATAGCGATCCCTGCAGTGACCATAATCCCAATAGAGATATTCATGCGGCTGAACCAGCTCGTCCCCCATCAACGCCTTGACCACAGAGATGCCGTCTATCTTTTTTGCAGGTTTCACGCCTGCCAGTTCCGCAAAGGTGGGCATCATATCCTGAAAGGCGATGATTTCATCGCTGGCCTGGTTTTCAGGAATGGTTCCGTGCCATCGTGCGATAAACGGCACCCGGATCCCTCCTTCTGTCAGGTCACGTTTGTACCCTGTTAGCGGACCGCTGGTATCCATGCGATCCCATACCGTGGCATGTCCGCCGTTATCACTGGTAAAGATGATCAGAGTCTTTTCCCGCAATCCCAATTCATCGATGAGATCGACGATACGACCCACATCCCGGTCGAGCATGTGCACCATGGCACCGTATTTTTTGGCCTTTTCAGGCCAGTTCATATCCGTATAGGGATCGGTCGAAGGAACCGCCAGACCATGTTCATCTTCATCTTTGGAAGAAAAGTGAGGCAAGGTAAACGCAGCATACAGGAAAAATGGCTCATCTTTGGAATCGCGGATAAACTTTAGGGCTCTGTCAGCCATCAGATGATGACTATAGTGTTTGCGGGATTCGGTGTTTCCCGACAAATCCAGTCTCCCCTCATCATCATCCAGGTATTCGGTATAATAATAGTGAGCATGATCCTGATTCAGATACCCGAACCAGGTGTCGAATCCCTGATTCGTGGCTCGTCCTACAGTTCCGGCGTCGCCCAGAGACCACTTGCCCACGCCACCACAGCGATAGCCTGCCTTTTTGAGGATTTCCGCCACTGTGACATCCTCTTCCTGCAGATAGGTATGATAATGCGGAATATTATCCCGTGCCGGAGTATGGCCATTGTGCAGCCCGGTCATGAGCACGCTGCGCGATGGAGTACATACCGGGCCACCGGCATATGCCTGGGTGAACCTCAAGCCTTCTTTGGCAAGTTTATCGATATGGGGAGTTTTGAGGAAATCCTGTCCATAACACCCCAAATCACCATAGCCGAGATCATCGGCCATGATAAAGACGATATTGGGTTTTGAGGGTGTTGCAGCGAAGAGGCTCTGCGGTGAGCATGTGCATGCTGCTATCGAGGCTGAAATGCGCGATAAAAATTCTCTGCGATTCATACAAACTCCGGTGAATAGATTCACAAAAACTCGGATTGATTCTCACTGCGTCCAAAATAGTCAGGAAAATCAGAATTCCAATTTGAAAATACCAGACTCAAGTCTTTGCAGATAAACCACAAAAACAGGTAAAAAGAATTCACCACAGAGCAAACAGAGGGCACAGAGAATAAACTTGATGATATCGCACCATCATTTCATTAGCACCATAAATATTTAAGGAAACAAACTCTTGACTGTTTACAAGTGCTTTGGCGAAAAACTGATAATGCCATAGTTTTATCGAGTCAGAAAAATTTCCATTTATTTTATTTTCTCTGTGTTCCCCTGCGATCTCTGTGGTTATCTTGTAAGGGTCTATAAAATCTATTTTGGACAAGAGTGACAGATTTTATACTTTTATAGGATCGTCATTTTCCAGACCATTCACAAGGAATTTTTCAGTGCCCAAGTCCCTATCAGACCAAAATCAACCCAAATACAAACCTGTTGCATAGTAACTGTCACAGAATGGGCCTGATCCGGATCTCTTTAAAATACCAGGTACTGTTGGCATCATGAGCCTGTAAAGCGATGGCACCGCCCTGGGGGTCGAGGACGCGTCCGGTGCGATTGGGCGGTCTGGCCGGATTCTCGGGTTCCGTATAATCGATAATGTTCTGGCCATCGAGGTTGACCTGTATATTTTTGCCTTTGACAATCAAATGCACCTCGAACCATTGGGTATCATCAACAGGTGTTTCATCCAGATCGACAATCGCATAAAGACTGCCGGTCTTGCGCTTTTCCTTTTTTGAACTGTTGAGTTGTATTTCATATCCTTTATAGAGGTGCTTTTTGTCATCCCGCTCGGAATAATCGGTATGGAAAAAGATGCCTGAATTGGAATTGGGCTCTCCTTTTGCGATCGCGATCAGCTCGAAATCTTTGAACCGGACGAGTTCATTCTCGTCCTCGCCGACATAAAAAAGATGTGATCTGACCGAATCAGAGGTGCAGTGGGCGCGTATGGCTCCGTCGACCACGGTAAAAGATTCCGGGCAACAATTGGCTTTCCAGCCGGTAAGATCCTTGCCATTGAACAGGGAAATCCAATGGTTATTCGTGTTGGCACAGCTAAGCAGAAACAGGGTACAGCAAACAACGATTATTGGTTTCATCATTTGCTCCTTGTCTAAATTCAGTGTTGTAATTTAGACAAAAAATCCATCAATTGCAAATAATCTTAAAAATCCAACAATCGATAAATATTGAATCCGAGCCTGAAATCTCCTTCGAACAGATCCCAGTCACCACCTTGCAACTGCTGACTGGTAGCCAGTCCAAAGGTATTCGTCACAAAGACATGAAACACGTGACCACCCACAACGGCTTGTACTCCTGCAGACCAGCTATCAAAATCATCAAGCATTGTCAACGGTGTTCCAGTTGAGTAACCGCCGAGAATGGGAACCCACTCACCTGTAAAAGAAATATTATCCCAAAACCCGATCTGCACACCCAGGCCCAAGGTTGTGAGGGGTGACTCGTCAGAGACACTGCCATCCGGATTATACAGAATACCGGGAACCAAATTGAGCGCTAATCTCTCATGTATCTGTTTTGAAAATACAATTTGCCCGCTGACTTGAAGACGTTCAAAATCCTCTTCTACCTCTTTCTGGGTAATCCAATTGAGAACAACCCGGCCCGCAGCAGCAAAGGAAGATATTTCCATATTGTTTTGCTTTAGGATCCGATACTTGGTATCAACTTCAATGAGATCCCCAATGTTACTACGACCGAGTTGAAGCAAAAAGTCATTGTTTATGGCATACCCCATCCTGAGCAAGATTGCAGCGGATCCATCCAGGCCATAAAACGTTTCATACCCGGTGTCGATCTTGGGTAAAAATCGATGACCGATATAAAAGAGCCAAATGCCTGATTCCAGAGTTCTGCTTGTGGGAATATTGATAACAGACCAGCTGGCAAAGGGTAAAATTGGTCCTGAATACCGGGGTTTGCTTTTTGGTTCTATTTCACCCAAACTCTGAATCCAGGCAATGATCGTGGTGATCTCTTGCTGAGACAGAGTCTGTTCTCCCAGAGGCATTTGCTCCCCTTGAATCGCTTCTGAGCCTCTTATTTTCATGACCAGATAACTGCTATCCGGTTTTCCCGGAGCGATACGAAGATATTGAGGACGTTCCTGACTGGATTGCTGAACGGTATTGGCAACGAAATCCTGGGGATCAAGAGACATATTCTGCTGGGGATCGGAACCGGTATGACAGCCTACCAGGGCACAATTAATACGGAATATCTCTCTGACTTTAGGTTGCAATTGATCCTGATCGAAAAGCGCCTGACCGGATTGTGCAGAAACAAGGTCCATAAATACAAACGCCAGAAATTGAATTCCTACCAAAATAAATGGGTATTTTTTCATCCTCCCCTCCTTTCAGGTTCCTATTCAGAGTTTTTGGGCCTCTATTTTTTTCTCAGGGCCCAGTGCAAAAACACCGTTGCTCCCAGGCAGGTGACCGCAGAAACCAATACCATGGCTGCATACAGTTTATCCGGAACCGCCCAATCACCGAGTTGGTGTCCGCGTTCGATCACGACCATCGTAATTTCCGCGCGCGGTACCATGCTGACTCCGATGAGCAAGATCCCTGCAACCCCGGTGTACCGCCAGCCTGTCACAGCGATGCCGATGATTTTACCGATGATCGCCACGATCACCAGAACAGCACCCAGGCCCAGGGCACCTCCGATGATGGAAGGATCGATCTTGTAGCCGATGTTGATAAAGAAAAAAGGAACAAAAATCGCATAAACCAGTTGGTACGAGGGCTCTATTCCATAACTTTGCCGGTGCCGGCTGAACAAGAGACCGCTAAACAAGGCACCGATGGGGAGAGAGAGTCCGGCCAAACCGGCAACTCCTGCGATCACCAACCCGAGACCCAAAACAAGAACGAGCAGTGTGGGTTGTGAACCCAGTTTTTTGGCGGAATGAGCCAGGGGCTGTTCTAGATATTTTCCGCAGAGCAAGACCAGTCCCACAAAGATCAGGAGTTTCAGCAGAAACAGACCGGCAACCTTTGCGATCTCGATGCCGATATCCGGATTTCCGGTTGCCGTCCCGGGGCCGTAAACGGTTTTCAAGGCTGGGGCGACACTGAAAAGCAAGGCCATCAGAGCCACTCCGGAAATATCATCCAGTTCTGCGGTATCGAGTAATAATCCTCCTTCCTTGCTCTTGAGTTTTTTGGTTTCCTCCCACACCGCAACAGAGACCCCCACGCTGGTCGCTGTCAGGGCGATGGCGACAAACAAACTGGGAATGACTCCATAGTCGAGGAAATATCGGGTCACCAGATAACCGGGAATTCCGCTGAATGCCATATTTGGCAACCACAGCATGGCAGCCTTGGGAAGTTGGATTAACAACTCGTGCAAATCGCTTTCGATGCCCACCCGAAACAGTAACACAATGACGCCGATAGCTCCGAGAAACTCTAGAACCGATTCAGTCTCATGACCAAAAAGGGTCCAGCGATTGTTTATCCAGGCCAAAGCAACCCCCATGGCAAGAAAGCCGACAATGGCAGGCAATGAGAGCGATTGCAAGCCCCATCTCAACAACAAGGCCAGTATGACGAGCACTCCGAGACCCAGAATCAAAGAAGGAATCAATGGTGTCATTGTATTTTCCACAAATCCGATCACCTTTTTCAAAAGTCACTCTATAGGTTCTGCATTCGAATGCTTAACCGCTCCTCCCACAGTTATTGCTGCAGCAAGGATCAAAAGATTTTTGATGATATACTGACCTTCAAGAGTGGGCGCGTATGGCAGGTGTCCGGTCTGAAACGTGACATCCGGAAAGAGGAAAAGAGGAAGAAAAGCGCCCCCCATTTGCAGCAGCAGCAAAAGAATGCCGAGACGAATGGTTTTGCGAAAGATAAACGCCACTCCAATGGCCACTTCCCACCAACCAATAATCGAAACCCATCTATCCGGATCCAGAAGAGGGAACTGTCTGATGGTTGCCTCTACCAGAGGATCGGCAGGAGAAAGTCCCAGAGGTTTCAAAATACCAAACCAGATATAAATCGTGGCCAGGGCAAACCGTAACGCCCCGATACTCCATTTTTGCATAAAAGTAGAGATGGTCCGGTCCAGGTCTAAGAGATTCATTTGCATGTTGTTTCGCTTTCTGATATTCTTTATGGGAGCATTGAAAATAGTATCATTCATCCGAGTTGTAGAGTTTGTCTGATCGATAATGTTCTGCAGATCTCTGTTCATCTCCGGTATTCTGACTTTGATAAAACGCAGAATTTTACAACTCTTGCTATGGCACCAAGCATAATAATGGTTGGTCTTTGCTATTGAATGGTCTTTATTATGTATAAAAAATTATGGGAGGAAAATCATCCGCAGATAAGCTAAAGCAGATCATTTATGAGAAAAAAGATGAGAAAAGAGTTCGGGATCGCCCGAATCCTCAAAATGGCGATCTTGGTATGGTCTATTTGATGTGAATGGTTTGCAATTCCCCGAGTATCAACGTCATCACAGGCCCGGATATCATGTGCTCATAATGGCTGTCATCGGAAAAGAGATCGAATTCGCCTTGTCCCAGTGTAAAAACCCTCTGCCGCACGACGTCCTTGTAGGTTTCCCATTTCGGACCGGCAAAACAGCAGGAATCGAACTGGTTGAGGATTTGCAGTTGCTTGCGGTTCTCTCCAAAAGAACCGAGGATATAGAGCTCGGGATAGTTGACGGTTCGGTAGATAGCCGGCGCGTTCTGCTCATAATCGCCCCAATCCCGTTGTGAATTCGATCGCAAATAAATCGGATAGGTGCCTGCAACCGGAAAGCTTTTCAGGATACGGGGATCCAACGCTGCAACCAGGGTCGTGGTCCACCCTCCCCCGGAGATTCCCACCATGGAAAAGGATGAATGACCCGATTCAAGCAGATAGTTGAGAGTACGGATGATCGGTTCAACAAAAAATTTAACCGGATGGCCGGCCTGGGGATTTAACATCTTTAGATGATCGTGGGTGGTCATCTCAAGATAACCGAACCGCTCGAGATAGACGGTGGGCTGGTTATTGAGTCCCAGCAAAGGCATACAAAACGCCACCACCGGATATCCGTGATCGAGAAAAAAGCCAATTTGCTCTTTGCTCTTTATAAAATCTCCACGGTGTCCCTGATGATAAATCACAATATGGTTTTTGGGTACTGTCGGATTAAAGTGATAGATGTGGGATTCGAGTCCGAATTCCATTTTGACGACCATTTTGGAAATGCTTTTTAGCGATTGAATGTCTGCATAGCGCTCATCTGTATAATTTTGCATCACCGAATCGACTCCCTCTGACGGCAATACAGGGTTGCCCCATAAAAGGGTGATGAGCTTTGTTCTCAGCCGACGGACATCGGATGGATCCTGAATTGTGATAAGCTTTGAGACCTCGGTCTGAAAATATTCCTCTGGTGTTTGCAAAAATTCCTTTGGAATTTTCTCCTCTTTTTGTTGCTCCTGCAGCGGTGAGGCACAGGCAGGGTCTGTCCACAAGGGACTGAAAAATCCAAAAAGGAACGATAAAGAAAAGCTAACCAACAAAGTAAACATTGTATTTCTATTCACAACAGTCCTCGCTTGTTTCAAATCCACGATATGTTCATTCTTGTACTACATTCAAAGGCCTTTCAGCATCGGGTAATCCGAATGTGAATGAATGATGTGTTAATTTCCCTTGATCATGGAAACAAACGATTTAATCCAGGGAGAAACATCCTTTTTGCCTCTGGCACAGATGAGATTGCCATCTTGTACCAGGGGATCGGCCACATAGATCCCCCCCAATGCTGGTGACATCAAACCGGCATTTAGGTATAGTCGTCACTTTTTTATCGCGAATGACATCTGCTGTCGCTAAAATTTCCTCACCATGACAAATAAAAGCCACCGGGTTATACAGCAGGCAATTCATAACCCTTGCGATACGATTTTGTCATCATGTCATTGGCTTTGTCATTATTTACAAATTGATGCGTGTTGGCATCGAACGTCAGCACAGTGCCGAGCTTCATGGCAATGTTGGCCATGTGACACATGCTCGAAGAGATATGTGCCTCTTCTGGATCACAGTTAACCTGGGCGGGATCGTTGGCACGAATCGCATCGATAAAATTGCGAAAATGTTGATCCTTGCTCTTGGGTTCAGCCGGACCCGTGGATCCGTCTTTAAAGGTCACGCTCCACCCTTTTCTGCCCATAGAGAGCGAGCCGTTATCGCCATAAAAGATATTGCCATTGTCATGACCTTCCAGCTTGTAATCGGTCCACAACCGCATTTCATAGATAATCTGAGCCTGATCAACCCTGAAAACCGCCAGCTGGGTATCCGGAGTCTCGTGATCATCCTTATAAAAGAGCTGGCCGCCGCTGCAGATGATCTGATTTGGAAAGCCCTTTCCCAGTCCCCAGCGTGCCACATCGATCTGATGGATGCCGTCGTTGCCGGTATCGCCGGATCCGTAATCCCAGAACCAGTGCCAGTTGTAATGAAAGCGGTTGGGATTGAATGGCCGTACCGGAGCGGGACCGAGCCACATGTCATAATCCACGCCGCGAGGCACCGGCCCATCGGGTTTGATGCCGATCGGGTCGCGTAGCTGATGATTGATGGCCTTGGCCGTGCGAATTTGTCCCAGTTGACCGGACTGTAAATATTCGATAGCATGTTTGAACGTTTCGATGCTATGAGACTGGGTGCCGTGCTGAACGACGCATTTGGTCTTTTTGGCCAGGTCAGCGAGATATTTTCCTTCATAAAGGGTATGGCTGATTGGTTTTTCCACATAGACATGCTTGCCGGCCAGCAGGGCGTGAGCGGCAATGGGCACATGCCAGTGATCCGGCGTGGCGATGGAGATGAGGTCAATATCGGGATTTTGTAACAGCAGGCGAAAATCGCTGTATGGTTTGACGGGTTGATCGAGTTTTGAGGTTTGTTCTTCTAGTACATTCGCATCCACATCGCACAAGGCAATGACATCCACCCCATCGATATCGAGCAGTTCTCTTATATGACCGCGTCCTTTGCCCCGGACGCCAATGACCGCAGCTCCGAGCCGATCGTTGGCTCCCATAACGCGCGAATAAGAGAGTGCGGAAAGCGCGGTCGCAGCTGCAGTTGATTTGATAAACGCTCTTCTGTTGATCTTTTTCATAACAGATCCCCTGGTTTCAGAACAATGTTATTTTGCGTATTCTGTGAACAGACTCTGGAAATCATCGAATGTCCGGCGTCCTTGAAAAACAATGACCTTGAATCGGAAAAAGACAGACTCGTTCCGGACCAGTGTCAGATTCAGAGGAAGAACCGGATTCATTTTATACTCGCTCTGGCGCAGAAAATCACCCTGTCCCAAAGGATTAGCAGAAAACAGTCCGTATCCGCGGATATGCCAGAAGGTGGGATAATTGATACTCGAGGGATGGTTCATCATGGCGACACCGACCACGCGATCCTCTTTGATACCCTGCAGAGCGACCCAACGGGCGCGCTTGCCCCATCCTTCAGAGGCGCCCACATCGCCGTTGGAGGTGAGGTATTGTCCGGTGCCGGCAACCGACTCTTTGGGCAGGGGCTGGCCTGGCGGCGGGATCACTTTGGAGCCACTCTCCCTCAGGGCATCGGCCAGACGGATGGCAAACATGCCTTCTTCGATATCCTCGAACGTCACGGTGGGCTGTATGGCTGTCAGGGTAATGCTGATGTCGAGAGTATGGGCATTCTCCTCTCCGGCAAAGACCATGGTTCGTTCTTCTTTGAGCACGGTCTGGCCGGTTTCATCGATCCAGAGCGATGTCGCAGCCAGAATTCCCTGTTCCCCCTCTTGCAGGGTGTCGATGGACTGGTGCCGAATCTGGGGAGAGGTTTGGGTATTTTTCCAGAAATTGGTACCATTGACCTGATCGACGGCAAAAAAGAGTCCGATATGGTGCGGATGATCATCGCTTCCGCCCTGCACAGGCGTGAGAGGATAACGACGATTGACCTCGATGCCGGACGGGGTCTGCAGGGGAACCAAAAGGGGTTTGGGTTGATCCTCTCCATAGAGATAATTTGTAAAGAGCTTGCCATCGATACGGACCCCGATTTTTTGCGGATGTTGTTCAAAGGTCACCTGACCCAGAGCCGTTGCAAACAATCCACAAAGCATTCCAAAGCAAACAAGGGCTCTCATCTTTTCTCCTTTCTTTGGATTTTTCTAATGTATTTGTCGATTTGTTTTTGGCCTGGACGATCAACAGAGACGGAATCTGGATAACTAATATAATGAATTACTGAAATGACACCAAGGATTTTCCGTTACCCAAGCATAATCATAGACAAGATAATCATACTTGTTATTGTCTATCTGTCTGAACACTCGATGGATCGTTACAACCAGCTATTCCTGACCGATGCGCCATTCCTCGCGCTCTTTATGGTAAAAGGTCGTTCCTCTTTTAAAGAACTGATGGCCGTTCCACTCTTTGATGGTAATGGTCATATGGAGAGGATCCACTGTGAGCAGGTTGTAGACGTTGGGTTTTTTCCGTGTTCTGCGGGAAATGGCTGTGCCGGCCTGGGCAACGATGATAGAGTTTTTTGTTTCGGGATAATAGGGACGGATATCGCCGGAATATCCGTGATGTAGATGCCCGGCGAGTAACAGGTCGATACCGCATTCTGCCACGATTTTAAGCACTTTTTTCGAGCGGCCGACCAGGCGGATTCCTTCATCCTCGGGTGGCGGGATAAACGGATGATGGGTGACCACGATCTTGAAAACCGAATCCGGTACCTCACAGAGTGCCTTGTGCATTTCCTGCATCTGTTCCACAGAAATTCTGCCTTCTTTCCACGTGAGAGAACGGGCGCTGTTGACCCCATAGACCAATATTTCATCATCCAGATACACAGGAGAAAGATCCTCGGTAATATATTTCTGATATCGTGTCAGGGGCATCAAAAAGCGCCGAAATAGATCGAACAAGGGGATATCGTGATTGCCCGGCACGATCACAACGGGGGGCTCGAGCCGCTGCAAAAATACTTGTGCGTTCTTGAATTGGCGAGTGCGGGCGCGTTGTGTCAGATCGCCGCTGATGACAATCACATCGGGCTCAACGAGCTGCAGGTCTTTGACCAGGCCCTCGACAATCTCTTTTCTTTCCGTACCAAAATGCAAATCGGAAAGGTGTGCTATTTTTCTCATCCTACCTCTGACTGTTTAGGGGTCATGACCATTAATCCTCTCGGATGTATGGTGTAATGCAAAGGAGTTTTCATTTTTTGGATTTCACCATCCGTTGAAACCTGGATGCTTTTTCTTTGGGTGTGTAATTTGACTTTTCTGACCATGTGATACTCGAAATCCCTGTCCTGTTTCAAGCGATTGCAAAGCAAAAAAAAGATCAATCGCAAAATGCTCGAGCGGGTGTTGAAATTGCCGGTATACAGGGACAGCCTGCCTTTTTGCAGAGATTTTCTCTGGCCGATGTCCAGCAAATGCATTTCATATTTATTGTTTCCGATGAACACAAAGGATGTCTTTCTCCTGATCATCTCCCCTCCTGCCTCAACCTCTATCCGCAGGACCGGAAACCGTTTAAACATCGTCAGCAGCGCCATGATCATGACCATTCCCTTACGGCCACCCCAGGTGATCGATATCTGTTCACGCAACCAGACCGCTCGGGGATAAAATCCGATGGAAGAATTGTTGATAAATACCTTGCCATTGACCTTACCGACATCGATCTCCTGAATGCGTCCCTCAAAAATAGCCTGAACCGCCTGTTCCATTTCCAGAGGGATTCCCGCATGTCGGGCAAAGTGATTGAATCTGCCGATAGGCAAAATGCCCAGCCGGATTTCAGAGTCCACCAATTCGCCTGCCGCCGTACTGATGCTGCCGTCTCCTCCGGCAATAACGATGATGTCGGGGTTGGCGATTTTGGCCCTGGCAATCAACTCACACATATCAGTGCCTGTGGTGAGAGAAACTTTGAATTCTGTCGTAAACCCGGAAAACAAACGATGCAACATAGACATGGGATCGCTCTTTGCCCGGCTCGATTTTACATTATAGATGATTTCGATGCTCATAACATGGACATTTATGTGTTCAAACTCGCTTTATGAACGGCTCGATTGCTTTGATGCAGCCGCATCAGGTGCGGGTTTGCTGGCAGACGTTTCATTATGGCACATGCTTTAATGGTAAAACGGTTTGTTTAGGGGTTGTATTTCCTGCGCAGCTGATTGCATTTAATTTACCCAAAGGCGAAAATCAGCGTGCTTGATTGGCGACACTGGACTGACATGTTGTGTATCTGCGATGCCGGAGGGGATCCTGGCGGTCAATTGGCCCGGCGATCCAGCATGGCCCGTAATAAGCTTTGAATATCCAAGCTGACTTTAATCCAGGGCTCCTGCCAGCTTGAAAACCCAGGCATGCTCACAGGGCGTATTGGCCACCGTGATCACGGGCGGTTTAATCGTAATCGAGGTGCCGTTCATGGAAAAGGACACGTCTTGGGGCAGTCCCAGCAAGGTCACGCCGGATGGCTCTATGACATTATTGACCCGGACAGGCTCTGTGGGAAACTCTGTACAAATCACATACAAGTCATTGCCTTTTGTGGTAAAATAGACCGTTGTTTCAGGTGTTACTTTAGGTGCATCATCCCATTTGCGGGTATGATAAATCGCCTCGCCATTGATGTGCAGCCAGTCACCCATATCTTTGAGGCGTTGCTGCATGATCACGGGAATGCGTCCGTCTGCAGTCGGACCGACATTGAGCAGCAGATTGCCGCCGCGCGCCACTTTATTGATGAGAATATGCACCAATTCTTTAGAGGTGGAATAATTGTCCAGGTATTCGTTGCGGTTATATCCAAAAGAGGTGCCGATACCGCGGCATTCTTCCCAATAGTGCTCGAGTTCCATGCTGCTGGCATTATCCGAATGGACGAGATCATATTCGGTGGTCCAGATACCGCCATGCTTGCCCCGGGTCTCTTTACCCCAGCGATCGTTGACCACCACATGATCTTTGACCGGGGATTCGTTATAGAGCCAGGCCAGAAACTCGGCAGAGCGCCACACCTCGCTGGGATGATCCCATTCGCCGTCGGTCCACAGGATATCGGGTTTGTAGCGATTGACCAGGTCCCGCATTTGCGGCAGCATATGCTGCTCCACATAGGCATCGACATCGGCATGATAGAGCGGATTCTTCCATTCATATAAAGAATAATAATAACCCATTTTCAATCCGGCATCGTGTGCTGCGGTGATGAGGTCGCCGGCCAGGTCGCGGTTGGGACCGACATCGACGGCATTCCAGTTCCAGGCCTGCTCGCTCGGCCACAGGCAAAATCCTTCATGGTGTTTGGAGGTCAGAACTACATATCTGGCACCGGCCTCTTTGAATATTCTGGCCCACTCGTCCGGTTCGAACATTTCGCAGGTAAATCCCTGCACGAAATCCTGGTATTTAAAATCATCGCCATAGGTGCGGTTATGAAAGATGTTAAACTGTTCATAACTCTCGCGTGACGGATGAGTCAGGCTGTACCAGTACCATTCGGCATATTTTTCATAAACACCGACGCCCTGAGTGGGACCCCAGGCCGGCACTGAATAGAGTCCCCAATGAATAAAAATCCCGAATTTACTGTCCTTGAACCAGTCCGGAATTGGCCGGCTGTCAATGGATTGCCAATTGGGCTGATAGGATTGTGCCAAAAGAAGGGTGGCTGTGAGCAGAATAAAACCAAAAGAAAAGCGAAACATGGCAGGGACCTCCGGGTGATTGGGTGTAATTAGCCTTTGTCTGTAAAAAAGAAAGCCGGGATAGTAGAGAGCCGAATAATATCACTTGTTGACATAGCGATTATGGAATTCGATCCACTCGGGCAGCATGGTTTCGAGCATGGCCTTGGGGGGCAAAAATGCGATACGCAAATGAGAGGTACCGGGTTTTTGTCCGAATCCACTGCCATTCACCGTGGTCAAGCCGGTGGATTCGAGCAGATTCATGCAATAATCAAAATCAGTACTCTTGGCCGGCAGCTTGTCCAGTCTGGGAAAGAGATACATGGCCCCGGTGCGGCCAAAACAGCGCACCGAATCCATTTGCTCAAACGCCTGACGGATCATGGTCGCTTTTTCGTACAAGTCATTGAGAACAAGCGTCTTTTCTGTGGTATAGAGTTCATAGGGCTCGCTCCCCGGTTCCGGCGGACTGGTCATCAGCCAGACCAGCAATTGTCCTACGGTATTGGAACACAACGAGACAGAGGCTTGTTTGAGAATGATCTCATGAAAAGGAATGTTCGAGCCGTCGGAAAAGGGAATATTGCGAATTTCGAGATAGCCTCCGCGATGGCCGCATTCGCCATAGAATCCTTTGGAAATGCTGTGCAAGCTGAACAGCGGCACAGGCCGGTCCTGCAAGACACGGGCAAAGGAAAAAAACTCAGCCCCATACACATTTTCCTGATAGACCTCATCCGCGATAATCATCAACTGGTGGTCCTGCGCAAACTCGATAATCTCGGAAATGGTCTCTTTTGGCAATATCGCTCCGGTGGGATTGCCCGGATTGATCACGACAATGGCCTTGACACGGGTACCGGCTTTTTTCGCCAGCTCGAGGGACTCTTCCAGGTCGGCTCGGTTGAGGATCCAGCCCTGCTCTTCATTGAGAAAATAATTGACCTGCGTCCCTCCTGCCTTTTTGATGGTGGCGGAATAGAGCGGATATTGCGGTATGGGGATCATGATGCCATCATGCGGGTTGGCGATGAGTAGCTCGATGATATACTTTGCAGATTCGCTGGCGCCATTGGTCACAAAGATATGATCGGGATTGGCAGCCAGCGGCCCATCGGATTTGAAGCCATCCCGTTCGTTGATAAATCTGGCAATCGCTTCACGGATAAAAAGTGGACCATTGCTGGCCGTATAAGCACCGAGTCCGGTGCCGGAGAGCCTGAGATAGGTTTCCGCCCGGTCAAGGACATAGTCGGAATAGAGAACAAGATTTTTCAACTGTTCGTCATCCTGTTCCGATCGATCGATCAGTTGTTTGAGGCGTCTTTCGCGGGTTATTTCCGCCGGATTCTCGATCAGGCCGGCCACCTGCCGGTAAAAGGTAATGGGTTTTTGTCCCAGGGCCTGCGGATTGCCGATATTACAGGGAATGGTTGTCCGGCCTTCTTTATTGAGTTCCGCAGCTCTTTGCGGAATCGGCCCCCGAACCGCATATTCCATATCCAGGATATTTTGATTTACAATATACGTATGTTTTGCGACTGCCATACCCTCTCCTTTTGCGATTGGAAAAGTCCTTTGCTGTGATGGGGTTAACGATCATACTCCTAAAGATACTGATCCACAAAGATCACCAAGGGCACGAAGGTAAAATGATTTATTGATGATGTGGAGTTTGGTTTCGTGGCCTTTGTGTCATTCGTGGATCGTTCTGCACCATTCTTTTCTGATCGATTTCACAGACCCGGCTGAAAAGCGCTCATCCAATGCCTAAATTATCAATTCATGATGGAATATGCAACTATAAAAAAAGGAGACAGGCAAGAAACCAGTCTCCTCTAAAGTCGAGGCGGGGAGATTTGAACTCCCGACCCCTTGACCCCCAGTCATCAGAAGGATTTTTTCTAAAGGTTTGTTTTTATTGATCAGAATTTATCCAAAAATCCAAATTTTCCCAAAAAACGCAAAAAGGACAGCACAGGGACAGTGTCCTTGGGCTGTCCTTTATATTTTGTTTGAATTTAAAAATCTATACACAAGTGTATGGCGAAATAGCTATTCCTAATACCCAAATATTTATCGTTACTGGGTCCGGGCTCTGGATCAACCCCATAATAATTCGCATAATTTCGGTAAAGGCCTTTTAAACCATTATAATATCTCACGCCAAAAGAGAAATGATTGGTAAAATTTATCAACGTTCCAATCATTATCCCATAATCATGATTGGACAAGTAACCCTCTCGAATTTCAAACTCTTTCTTTTCTCCATAATTAACACTTTCACTTTGCTTTCCATTTAGATATACTCCAAAATATGGACCGAATAGAAATGAGAAAAAATCTGAAATATCGATGCCTGCAGGTATACTGAAATCAATATATGTTAATTGGGTTTCTATTCTATAATGATCCACACCGGCCATCCAATCATCATTCGAACCTTTATTCAGATAGATTATCTCAGGTTGAACATAGAATTTGGGGGAAGGATATATTCGTAAAAAAAACCCAAATATGTAATGCTTTCTATAATCAGAATCCCGTTGAAGATCACGCCCGGCATACTTTGAATAATTAATTCCTCCGAAAATTCCACCCTTAAATTGAAGTTCTGAAAATGCACTGGTAACATTTAATGTAAAGAGCATGAAAATTGTAATTACAAGCTTGTGCTTTTTCAATTTTTGATTCCAGGGTATGATGACTAATGATGATTAGAACCATTAAATAACAGTGTCCTCGAGCTGTCCTTGAAGTATAGGACCATTCTGTACACTTGACTGCCAGTCCTGGCGGCCAATTTTAAGTTGTTGTTTTTATTATTCAAAAATTAATTGTAATTCAAAAAAATCCCAAAAAATCCACATGGCACGGTGGTGGCACGGCGTGCGGTGGTCGTGCCTATATTTGCTGTAAATCACTTATAGATAGAATTCTGGAGAAATTTTAATCATTTTCAATATCTATAAATTGGGCATTAATTGTCATTATCATTTGTATCAATAAGCCCATTTTTTCTTAATCCTTCATCTAATTCATCAAGTATTTGCTTCTTTCTTATTGACCAAGCTTCTTCATTTAAATTTTCATCTTTCTTTAATTTTGATATTTCATTTATATTGTGACTTTCTACTAATCTATATATTGTCCTATAAGAAAGTCGAAAGATAGGATAGCTTATAATTGCAATAAATAATATTGAACCTATCGAACGATTATAAATCAATAAAATTATCAAACACAAAATCCCAGCCCAGTAGAAAAGGAAATGGCCATACACAATCCTTGAAAGAAGTAGATTATTCCGTATTATTGGAGGTCGATTCATTTCCCAAGCGGATTGATGATCTGAAAAATCGGCTTCTTTATAATCCAAATTGGGGTTTCTCATTAAATCGCTATATATGATATCCAAATACCAATAGCTGAATAGAATATAAATAATAAAGGCTATAATTGATAAAATGAAGAAAATTAACATGGTTATCTCCCCAGATATCTATAATAAGTAGAACTTTCCAATTTGAAAATAAACTACATAACTAAGCTCTTAAATCTCGCAAGAACCTTTCATGTACTATAAGAAATTTACTCATTCCCACCACTTGGCTGCCGGTCATCCGAAGGATTTGTTCTAAAGGTCTGTTTTTATTATTTGGAAATTTTCCAAATAATCCAAATTTTCCCAAAAAACGCAAAAAGGACAGTACAGGGACAGTGTCCTTGGACTTTCCTTGAGAAATTGGATCATATATTTTTTCCTTATGGTAACAAACCATGATGCCTATTTAAATTTAAATTCGGCATAATTCTGCATATAATCATTTTTCATTTACAATTTGAGACGATTGTATACACCTTCAACAG
>WJME01000317.1 GCA_014728115.1 Candidatus Zhuqueibacterota bacterium
AATTTAGCTGTGGGATTGAAATTCAACCTGGAGCAGGAGGGATACCAGGTAGAGCTGGCCAAAGATGGCAGGGAAGCAATCGAGATGTTTGCACAACATCCTTGTGACCTGATTATTCTAGATATCATGCTCCCATTCTATGATGGGTTTGAGGTGGCCAAAAATGTGCGCGAACAGGATCCGCAAATCCCTATCCTTATGCTTACGGCCAGAACCTCATCAGATGATCGAGTCAGGGGATTGGAGTTGGGTGCTGATGATTATTTGACTAAACCCTTTCATCTCAAGGAACTGCTCTTGCGCGTCAAGGGCATGCTCAAGCGTAAAGCCTGGTACCAAAAAAGCAGTATCGACACGCCTGTAATACAATTTGGAAACAATAAAGTCGATTTCAACAATCTATGGGCCAAAAAAGGTAGAAAAGAATTTCGACTGACAGCACACGAAGCCATGGTCTTGAAATACCTGTTTGAACGACGCGGCAACATTGTCTCCAGACACGAACTCTTGGAAAATGTCTGGCAAATCAAATCCGATATCGAGACCCGAACAGTCGACAATTTTATCGCCCGTTTGAGAAAATACTTTGAAAAAGATCCTTCCAGACCGGAATATATCATCAGTATCCGTAGCGCTGGCTATATGTTCAAGCCGGACAAAACATTTACTTAAATAAATACGAGCGAATAATTAATATACTGTACTCACTCTATCATTCTCCGGGAAAAAGATTATGAACTATCGCGCTCCTCTTGTCTGCTGGTTGCTGTTTTGTCTGTTACCCGCGCTAGTGACAGCCGAACGTCTGGATCCATCCGCATATTCACAAACATACCTCGATTCTGTCCGGGCAACCATGATAGATTCGACTGTGGAATATTACCAGATTCAAGCCTTTAAATTGAGATCCAACGACATGATTTCCATCGATGGACACCTGAATGAACCTGCCTGGCAAAGGGCAGAACATCAGGGCCGATTGGTCGAAAAGGAACCCCACCCGTTGATTCCCATGTCAGAAGAGACCGAATTTGCAATCTTGTATGATCAGGAAAATCTCTATATCGGTGTCTGGTGCTGGGACAGCGAACCCCATAAAATCATTCGTCAGCTCAATCCCAGAGATCAATCCAGTCCGGATCAGCTTTTTCTATTTTTGGATTCGTTTCACGACAACCGGACAGGTTATAAATTCAATGTCACCCCGACGGGGGTTCAGTCCGACGAACTGAGATATGACGATGTCAAACGGGATATTAACTGGAATGGAATCTGGTACTCTGCAGGTCAAATCGATAGCCTGGGCTGGTACGCGGAAATCAAACTTCCGTTCTTTAATTTGCGGTTTCGGGACGCTCAGAGCCACACGTTTGGATTCAACATTATGCGCAACATCTCCAAAGACGGATCGCGCGGACAATGGAAACCCCATCTGCCAGAATGGGATAACACCACACGCATGTCACAATTGGGCGACATTGTCAATATAGACAATATTCAAACAGGCCGGCGTTTTGAAATTCGACCCTATGGTGCCGGCGGATTGAGCGAAACAGCCTCTGTGCCCCGGCAGAGCGCCTGGAGTACGGGACTGGATGTCCGTTTTTCGCCTTCCCCTTCTATCACATCTGATTTGACTCTGAATCCAGATTTTGCCCAGGTTGATGCAGATGTTTTGGAAATCAATCTGACCCGCTTTCCCACACGCTTTAAAGAAATGCGCCCCTTTTTTACCGAACGTACGAATATTTTCAATACACCACTGGAGCTATTCTATAGCCGCCGCATCGGCGCAAAAGGAGATATTCTCGGAGGGGCAAAAATCACAAGCAAGGCTGGCAAAGGACTAGAGTTCGGTGCCCTCGCTTGCCAAACCGGAGAATCGTTCCTGTCAACCAGTGATAAATCCGGTTTAATGAACGAAAAAGCCGCGTTTGGCGTTTTCAGACTGAAAAAAGATATTTTCAATTCGAGTAGCATCGGAATCCTCTACGCCGGCAAAGAATCAGAGCCATCGTACAATCGGGTATGGGGACTGGATGGCTCGTTTGTCTATAACCAATACCTGCTGGATCTTCAGGTCGCACAGGGCTCTACAGAACAAAAATTTCACCAGGACAAGGCCTATTATGCCACGTTGATACGTACAGGGGATAGTGTGGGTCTCAATTTTCTCGCTAACCGTATCGAACCCTATTTTCAGATCAATCAAGTCGGCTATCTGAGAAAAGAGCCCTTTAGAGGAGTCAATGGATTCAGTGCATCATTGCGGATTGGACCCAGGTTGAACCGCCATGGCCTTCGCCGCTTTTCTGTCATCGCAGAACCCAGGTTTGAACAAGATTTATTCACTGAACACTATGTTGCCGAATGGCGAAAAAACAATCCTTTCCGATCCATACATCGCGATTTTCCACAAAAAATGAGTTGGTCCAACTGGAGTTATACTCAGAGCTTTATCCTCGAATTGATGAACGAGATGACCCTGAGTGGTGCCTGGCAAACGTTTGAGCAGACTGAATTGACCGGACCCTTTGATGGTCAGACCTGGTCCTTTCTCTACAGCACACGCCCTCTTTCCAAAGGACGGCGGTTTTCCGCGAATATTGGATTCAATACAGGAACATTTTACAACTTTGATGAAAAATATGTGGGCAAAAGCCAGTCGTTTCGGGTTGCGGGAGACGGTCGTTTGGCGTATAATGTCCTTTCCGAGTTACAGGTGGAATTCACTCAAACCCGGGATCCCCGGAACGTCATGGACGGGCGCTATTGGCAATTCTCTTCCTATACCACCTGGATGTTTACCAAGGACTTTTATTGCAGACTGCATTTACAAGGCCAACTCGGCACAACCTATACAAATCAGAAACAAACCGAAAACCAGTATCTTGTCAGCGGGCTGATCAGCTGGGAATATGATGCCGGAAGCTTTTTCTACCTCGCGTACAACGAAGGGCGAACAGATGATATTCGACCCTTATACAGCCAGAGATTCGCTTTCCGCGATCGTACTTTGCTGTTAAAATGGTCTTACCGTCTGAATATCTAGGAATCGTCAAACTTCCTGGAGAGAGAAAAAACTCTTCCAGGAGGTTTGGTTTGGTTGTCTATATTTCAAAAATCGCTTCGATCTCTACCGGTATATTTCCAGGTAACATCATTCCGACTGCACTTCGGGCGCCTATGCCGCTATCCGGTCCGAATACATCCCCCATGAGTTCACTGAATCCATTGATCACAGCCGGATGTTCGCCAAAGTCAGGTGTACAGTTTACCATGCCCAAAGTTTTGACAATTCGTTTTATTTTATCCAGGCTCCCAAAATGCGTTTCGATGGTCGAGAGCATGGTCAGACCCACCTGGCGAGCAGCCCGTTTCCCCTGCTCTGTCGTCAGATCATCCCCCAGCCTTCCGATCATCAGGGATCCATCTGATTGCATGGGACCCTGTCCCGACACATAGAGCATATTCCCCACAACCAGCACAGGCTTGTATACCCCAGCGGGTTTGGGAGCAGGCGGGAGTTCCAGGTTCAATTCAGCAATACGTTGTGTCGGTGTCTTTTCCATTCGATATTCTCCTTTCATGATTGAATTGGTTGAACCACAATATCATCAAAACAGAAACGCTGTTCACCCTTGTCTTATTCGATAAAGCCATGATACCGGGCCATATAATAAGGCAACAAATAAAACGTGCCTTCCCATTCTACATATCCGTTCCCCATATTGAAATTGAGCTCAAAACCGCTTTTACCGGCATGCATCGCCCCTCTTTCATCGACTGGCAAAGCATAGCCATCGACTCTCCAGCCGATATCAGGATCCTGACGTGGGGTATTGTCGAACTGAATATCCAGTCGATGGGTGTTTTTGATATCATAACCGATGAGGTCCAGGGGGAGCCGATAAAGAAACTCCAGAACATGATCCATATGAGGATCAAAGGGATAGAATTGTTTCACTTTGAGTTGTGTATAGGTTCCATACCCGGGAAAGACATTCTGAGCCTGATACAATCCATCCTTCACACGGTGGGCCCATTCCTGAGCCGAAGCCGCATAGAGGATATTCCACAAGGCATTTTTTTGCTGACTGATATGCAACCAGGCATATTCAAGACCCATGCGGTACATGAGCAGCAACTCTGGATCGGTTTCATACTGAAACAGTCCATACCAGCTCAACAGATTGAGATTGCTGTCCCATGACACCACATTTTCAGGGGGGAAATACTGCTTACTTTGCAACGCATTGAAATGATACAGAGATTTTTTACGCAGTTCAGAGGCAACGGTCTCGTACTTTTCGTCCTGGGTGATATGATATGCCACTCGCAAAAAGGAGAGCATCATCATTGAATTCAATCCGCGTTGTTCCCAGCCCTGCATGGAATAGATAAAATCGGGTGAAAATCTTGCCCACCGTGTGGGTTTGCCATCGGGGTCGATCAGAGCAAAATCGTTGCGGATCAGATGATCTGTAATCGACGCGACCACCTCCTGTACCGGTTCTTTTTCCTCTTTTGTTTTGGCAACCAGATCATAATAGACGCCAAAAAAGAAATAAAGACCTGCGAGCTCGTCGGAACTGGTATCGCACTTCCACAAATATTTGCCATCTTTGGTTTTCCGATAGCGTGGATAGAGATCTTTCCAAAACGGATCGGATTTTTGCCGTCGTTTATTATAGGCACGGCCTTCTCGTTTATTCACCGGCTCGGGATAATCGGAAGGAATGATCATTCTGGCCGGATAGCCTGGTATAGGGGTGATATCGACCAGCCATTTTATGGCCTCAAAAGTACGCATTGCAATTCTTTTTGCCTCGGGTTCATTTGTGACGCCATATCGAAAAGACTGTGATGCCCCGTACAATGCCGTTCGCAATCCTCCATTGTCACAGATATCCGGTTTCCAGGAATCAAGATCGTATTGCTTTTCCAGACGACACTGATAGACAAATCCCATACTGTTGTGCCGGACCTCGACCTGTCGATTAAAATGCTCGGCTTTTTTATCCAGAGTCATGGGGGTGGGAACGATTTTGCTCACACCGGTGCGTGAGGCAATCCATGCCGTACCCTCTTTTTCGACCGCAATATCCACGATCCGGTCATCAGCGACCCACCTGCGGCTGTGGCGGTAGTAAAAACAATCATCCTCTGCCCGTATCGCGCCATTTTCCGTTCCGAACCACACGATCCCGTCCGGACCTGCAGCAGCACAAGTAAACTGATTAAAAGGTAGTCCCTCATCACCGGCAAACAAATGCCAGCCATCTCTATCCCTGTACCCGACCCCCTGCTCTGCTCCGAACCACAATCGCTCCTGGCTGTCTATGGTTATTGCACCGACATTGCGCAGCGCCCAGCTATATTTTTCATCACCCGGCAAAGCGCGCTTCCAGTTATTCGTGTCCACATCAGCGAGATACAATCCGTTTTCACAACCGGCAGCGATTGAATTTTGCCAATGACAAACGGTCAACACCTTGCCGGCATTTTGGGGAGGTGTGATTTCTGTGGTTTTCTGTTCTGGCGCTATCTGAACCATTGTCCAAACAGAATTTTGCAGTGTATAAACTCCAATCTTTGTGTTGACCACAGGAGTTTGGTCTTTTAGCAGAATATCCGTAATCTCTGCGGATGGCAGCCCATGTTCAGCAGTATAAACAGTAGCGACATCCTGATGAAACACATTGTTTACAAAAGACGTTGCAGTCGCCGGCTGCCAGCCGGCGAACAACAGACAAATAACCATACATTTGAATCTGATTTGCACAAAAAACCTCTGGTTTATATTTCCATTTCAAACAATTTAACGACACCATTGGAACAGCGCCAGAGCCGAACGGTTTGTCCGGCTCTTGAGCGCATAACACTGATGCTATTCTATATCCTTTACACAGCGAAAGCCGATTTGATAATTTCCGGTAGTGTTGGGAAGGATATAATAGCGATGCGTCGTGCGGATATGGGCATAGCTGTTGAAATTAGATCCTCCGCGAATCACCTTGTATTTTTCTCCATAGAGGTCGCTGGCAATCGGATTTCCGGGATACGCGTTGTACCAGTCAGCCGTCCATTCCCATACGCCACCGGCCATGCCGATACAGCCATAGGGACTCTCTGGCTTGGCAATCGCGCTGCCTCGCGGATAGCGCTGATCCCAGATCACATAGGTGGCATCATAGGTATCACCCCACGGAAAAATCCGGCCATCTGTTCCCCGGGCTGCTTTTTCCCACTCTTTTTCGGTTGGCAAGCGTTTACCTGCCCACTCGGCATACGCCTTGGCTTGTTCCCAGGTCACCTGAACGGCATGATTTTCCAAACCCTTGGGATAGGTATGACCAGGATCAAATTTTGCATACTCTGCATGACTCACTTCATACTTGTCGATAAAAAAGGCTTTGGTCTCTGCAAGATGTTCGGGTGCTTCATCTGCATCACCGTAATTGCTTCCCATAATAAATGATCCTGCAGGAACATAGACCATTCCTTCTGGCGGTACGGGATCACTTGCACCAGGCTCGGCTGTGAATCCCGCAGTGATAAAGGTTGTCAATATTAAAAATAGATACATTCTCATCATGATACCTCCCATTCTTTACCATTCAGGATCGATAAATCCGTAATGCCGGCCAAACCAGTAATTTCGAATCATGGTCGCGGCATTGCCTTCGTATTCCGATTCCACGATTTCATATTCCCCTTCCGGAACCTTGCTTCGCCTGGTCTCCTCATCGAATCCCCACGAACGGGAATAAGCGCCGGGGATAATTTCATAGTCACCGGTCGGTATCTTGAATTTTGCGGTTCTGCGATCAAAGCCCCACATGTTTTTAATGGCCTGAATGGTTTTGTCGGTCATGATTTCCTCACCGGTCAGAACCTGATAAAGCATATGGTACCATACCTGGGCGGAATAATTAAACTCGGCTGTTTTCCAGTCCACCCAATGCCGGTTCAAATTCATGCGATATTTGATCATCAGGGTGCGGTCTGTTTCCCAACGCAACAGCATGTAAAAGGACTTGGCTGCCAGGTGATCATCCCAGGGGGCGGTTTTCCACTCATCCGGCCACAAGAGCTTGGCTTGAATCGCGTGGTCCGCATAACCATACCGGTCGACAAGCATGTGGTAGGCAGCGCGGTAACGCTCCTTGCCGGTCATTCGATAAGCGACTTTGAGTCCGCCCAGCATTTCGAGACTGTTCAAGGGTTGATGAGGCAGATCCGGACAAAAATTCCCCCACAAAGTCATTTTATTGTCCACATCGACGAGCTTGAAATTATAATCCACACACCGTCCCATAAAGCGATCGAGAAAATCCGCGGCGATTTTCTTATGTTCTTGATCGGCGCAATATTCCCAATAGGTTCCCAGGGCATAAAAGAGCGAGGTAAATTTGTCGCTGGACAGATCCCCCTGCCAGCGATAGCCCGGCATCGAGGTGGACCAGTGCCATTCCATGGGAAAAAAGTAGACCTTTTCGTGCCACAGGGGTTTATCGGTGCGGTTGAAACTGCGGGCCATGACACCAGGGACCCCTGTGACTTTTTCGAGTTTTAACAGACCCCCTAAAAGCTGATTGGCCTTTTCTCTGTCTTTTTCATCTTTGGTGACGGCATACTTGTGCGAATACGCTACCAGCATCATGCAGGTGACATCCGCACAATCCTCCTGACTGCCGACAATAGGACGCTCGAGACCGGCAGGCGGAAAGATCACATGCTGCATCATGGTTCCTTCATTATAGTGATTCCCCCACATCAGCTTATCGAACATGGCGACACGAACGTGCAGGGGATCTGAAGGATCAGGAAATTCGTTTACTTTTTGAGCCAGAGCCGGACCAGAAATGAACAGGCCAACGAGGATGAACAAGATAAACAAACCCTTTTCTTTTCTTTTCATAAAATCCTCCTTGTTATGTGTTCAATGATGTCCAACGATCTGTCGACATCACTTTTTGTGTGAGCGGCAGACACTGTAAAATCAGTGTGGAAATAAATTCCCTCATCTATGGATGCGTTAATGAATCTCTTGGCCATTGCCATATCCAGCTTTTCGAATTGCGAATAGTGGGTAACGGGTTCGCGGATACCAAAATAGATGAAAAAGTTGCTTCCCAAATATTGCACTTTTGCGGGGATATTTTGTGTATCGAATAAACTCTGCAATTGATCAAAGAAATGGTTCGCCACATTGAACATGTTGGGATAGAAATCCGGTTGCGACATAATATCCAGGGCAGCAAGAGCCGCAGAGACACCCAATAAATTTCCGGAAAACGTGCCTCCGTGAATGACCGGAAAGTCGGATTGCCAGATCTTTGACATGATTTCTTTTTTGCCTGCAATGGCGGCCAAGGGGACACCATTGCTGAGGGCTTTGCCAATGGTGCAAAGATCCGGAGTCACTCCATAATACCCCTGCGCACAGGAGAGGCCGGTTCGAAAACCGGACAAGATTTCATCAAAGATGACCAGAATATCCCTCTGATGCGCGATGTCGAAAAGGGCTGAAAGATATTCTTTTGTGGTGGTGATGCATCCGTTATTATAGTCTATGGGATTGAGCATGATCGCTGCAATTTCATGTGCACGTTTTTTTGTGATTTTGTCAAAAATCTCGATATCGTTCCATGGAATGATGATCTGGGTATCGGTTACCGCTTGAGGAATTCCATCAGAAAAGAGGTTGATATGGGATTCCCGGTCGCCGGGATTTTGTTTATCCACAAGGGCGGCAAGATTATTGAAAAGGACATAATCATGTACGCCATGGAAATGTCCGTCAATGCGCACGATTTTTTCCTTTTTCGTATATCCTCTGGCCAAACGCATGGCAAGAGAAGTCGCTTCGCTGCCTGAATTGGTAAATCTCACCTGTTCGGCACTGGGAATGATTTCAGTCAATCGCCTGGCCAGCTCGACGGTCATGGAATTATCGAATTCCGCGGTAAAGCCCTTTTCCAGCATTTGGATAATAGAATGTTTAATCTCGGGCCGATTGTGTCCGAGCAAGGCCGCGCCGTGGCCCATAAAATAATCGATATACTTTTTACCCGTGGCATCATAAATATAGGCGCCGTCTGCGTGGTCGAGATACATAGGAAGGGTGGTATAGGGATTAGCACGAAAGCTGGAAGATATGCCGCCAACGAGATACTGGCTGGCATATTGCTGTAAATCGGATAGTGTCGATTTGTTCATGAATTCTGCTCCTGGTTTTTATTGAGGCAAGTCCGGAATCATGGCGCAAGATAACTTGTTTTGCATTCGAAAGCTCCTTAAATCATATATGTCAATCGATTGCATAAACCATTTAAAGAATAACCCACATCAACCGAGTTCAAGACTCTATTCTGACCTGAAAGATCTCCCCATCTCCTCAGGCCAGAAATTGACGGCTTTAACGAAATGAAAGCTCGCTTTTGAACGCGGTCATTTTAAATATCTCTTCATTATCTATACTGTAAATTTTATATATGACTATGGGATCCTCAAGCGTGGTATCGAATTCCAATATCCCGAATGAACATTTTTTATTGTACCCATAAAGCGCTCCGGGCATAACACGATGGGTGTGAATATTCGAGAGTTTCGAACTTTCAAATTCATAAAAATCATAGCCATCCGGACGCTGAATCTTCCAGACATCTGACCGGTGCCGGTCAGCAGAAATCAATATCACGCCTTCGATCACGTTATCCTCGATAAATGTAAACACCTCTTCCCGCTCCTGAGGATGCCCGTCCCAGGTATCCAGGCTACCGGGTTTGGTACCTTTGGCCCAGGGAACCGATGAAGCAAGGACCTTGAATGTGGCTTTTGAGGATTTTAATTTCTCTTTGAGCCAGGCCTTTTGGACCTCGCCCAGCATGGACGCACCCGGATTACCCTCTGGCTGTTCGCGATAATACCGGCAATCGAGCATAAAGAAATCTACATCCCCATAGGAAAAATCAAACCAGCAACCAGGATGCTCTTCGCCCCCGCCATAAGCAGGGTTCACCCATTGGTTCTTAAACAAACGCCACACATCCATTTTCCATCCGGGTTTATCGCGATAGGGGCTGCCCTTGCCATCATTGAATGTAAAATCGTGATCATCCCAGATGGCATACAAGGCAGTATGACTGGAAAACCGCTGAAATTCCGGACGGCTTTGGCGACGATAGTAACAAAACTGCTGGGTAATGGGACGCTCGGGATGATCGATATAGACATTGTCGCCCAGAAACAGGAAAAAAGGGAGATTATGTGAAGCCAAAGTATCCCATACATATTCATACTTTGGCGTGGCACCCGCCCCGCCCCCGAATCCGGTACTAAAATGTGCGGCCTCTCCCTTTTTAACAAACGTGGTAAAATGATAGTGATCTCTTTGTTCGATCTGATCCACAACCAACTTGTATTCATAGACTGTCTCGGGCTCCAGGCCGTCAAGTTTGCAAATCGCGGTATTTTCTTTATCCGGACCAGTCTCCATAGCGGCAGATCTTACCGTGTAATCCCTCGTCCCCGTTGGTCTCGCAATCACTTGAACCCGGCGCGGTCCATAGGTCCTCAGCCATATGCTGGCAGTCGACGAGGTGAGATCTCCTAATATGGGGCCATGCACTATGACCTGTTCCTGCTTTTGCATATATGTTCTAAATGCCGGACTTGATAACAGGGGTTCAAAAAGGCCTCCCAGTCCGCTCGAGAACCGCTCCAAAGCCATGCCATTTTCAATCGCTTTGATCATAAACTCAAATGACCGTTCCGGATCTTTTTTGCACGCATAGACCAGACTGTATCCCCAATATCCTTCCGGATCATCCGGAAAAACTTTTATAAACTGATCCAGAAATTTCAGGGCATGATCAAAGTAGCCCAATTCACAGAAAAATGTCACCTCTCTCAGGTAGCGTTTGTATTGATGGTCAGGACCCAAAGTCTCATACTCGAGGGATTCCTGATGTTCGGGAATGACATCCTTAATCCGGCCATTTTCATCGAGTAATCTGTCAACCATCTGAGCCCCATATGGTACCACCCGATACAGGGGCATACGCTGCCCATTCGACCGGTAATCGGAATTCCAGTATTCCCAAACCACATCCCCGCCAGGCGTCACCTCGATCAAATGTCCGCTGTCCGACTCGGCTATGAGCGTATTCCCATTATCCAATCGATTGGCAGAGCCTCGTGAAGGGGAAAAAAAGAGGTCCGGTGGATTGGCTTGATATTGCCAGACGATTTCACCGCTTACCGGTTCGATCTCCAGAACGCGTGTATAACCCCGACTGTTTTCGGCAGTATGATGACCATTGTCATAAACCAATATATGACCATTTGACAACATGGTCGGCATATGCGGACCCAACAACTGATCAATACCCCATGCCCAAACAACCTGCCCGGAAGGTTTATCGACAATAAAAATGGTATTTGAATGACGGCCACACAGTAACAGATTTCCGGTCTTGAATCGTTCATCTTTTTTGCCCAGTGGGGTTTCAGGCAGCACCTCACAGGTATTGATATGGGGCCAGTCACGAAACTCGCTCACAGACGGTAATGGATGGCTGAGGAGCTTTTCTATTTCCTTTTCATGGTCCTTATAGTACCATGTCCAGACAATATTGCCATTGCTGTCATATTGCACCAGTTCATCCAGTGCTTTGCTTTCCCCATTCCAGGTCAAATCGTTTCGGGAAACCACGAGGGTATGACCGTTCTTTAGACGCGCAAAATCGTGATGGGCACGCAACTCGGCCTTCCAGACGAGATTGCTGTGCCAGTCCAGTTCCAGGATCATTTCGTCTTTGATAATGGCCACGAGATTGCCATTAGGCAACATTTCAGCATAGTGCCAATTCATACCAAAACCACTCATGGATTGCTGAGCCGGGCGTTGTGCAGGATAGTACCATGAATGAACAATCCGTCCATCAGGCCGCATCAGATGAGCGGCAGAGAGATGTCTGCTGCTGATTAAACGAAAAGAATCGTCGATTTTTTGTCCTTCGTGTGCGACAATCCCTATATCATTTGAAAACAGTGTTGAACACAGAATGAAAACAAAGACAGAAAAATACCGCATTCATGCCTCCTGATGGTCAATATATTATTTATCGCCAAGGGCGGCGAATTTAAATCGGTCGATCTCGGGCGTTTGATGTTCCCGATCCATGATCTCGCGTATCTTTTCAACAATTTCAGGATGTTTAGCTGCAATATTGTTTTCCTCACATAGATCATTCTCCAGATCATATAAAGCAATATCCAGCTCGCCCTTGAAAAGATTTTGCCGAATTCCTTTCCATTTACCCATACGGACGGCTTGTTGACCTCCATAAGACGGAAATTCCCAGTACAGGAATTCATGTACAGATTCCTGTTTCTTGCCCCAAAGGGTCGGCAAAAAGCTTTTGCCATCTATATCGCCGGGAGGCAATACATTCGCCAGATCGCAAC
>WJME01000318.1 GCA_014728115.1 Candidatus Zhuqueibacterota bacterium
AGCGAACAGTCAGACGGTAAGAATTAAAGCGATAGGTTGCATCCAGCTCGGTGTTTGCATCAAAGATCGTTTCCTGAAAACGAACCGGCCTGGGGATTTGGCCATTGGATTCGATGGTGAGGGGAGCATAAAGAAGAGAGACGACCCATTTTTCCCGCTGCCAGTTCAGGCGACTGCGAAAAAATAAACCCGGCTGATCCTTCAAGTCGTTTGTAAGCGAAAATAGAGTTCCCTGGTCTCCGGGAATGCGAACATCATTATAGCCGCTCGAGACACGACCCCCTTCGAATTCAAGGGTCCATTGAGCAAAACCGGGATGAATGAAAAAAAATAGGATTGAAAATAAAATTTGATAAAATCTCATTTTTTCTCCTTTATTATTAAAATTTATACCATTGACAAGTTGTTTATTCATTAAAAGACAGGAAAAATATTGTCAATCTTAATAACTGAAACAAGAAAATTACTCGATGCATTCGATCTATTTTTCATCAAGAAAAAGGTAGATTTTCAGCGCTAAATTCTTTATATTAAAGCTATAACCAAAAAAAAGAGAGATGCCTATGACACAGTGGAAACAGTTACTCAATCCAGAGTTGCTGGGTGTTTCTAGGGTCATGCGGCGTTTGAGACAAAATGTGGCCAGCTTGGCGGATCTGGATGATCCTGTTTTGATCTATTCAGAACCGGGATTAGAATCCCAGAGTGTGGCGTATCAACTGGTACAGCAACGTTCCAAACCTATTGATTCATTGCTCGTACTCGATGCAGATACACTCAACAAGAACGCCAAGGCCCTGGAAAAATGGGGTGCGCCCTTGAAACAGGATTCTTTACTGGTCCTGGTCGTTAATAACGTGCATGAACTCAAGCCCAAGAGCCAGCAACTCTTACTGCAATTTATTCAAGAACCAAACACAAACAAAGCGAATCCGGATCTCAAACATCAATTGCGGGTGATCGGTGTATCGAGGCCCGGGTTGGCGAGCAAGATTGCTGACGGATCATTCTCGAGCGAGTTGTTTGACTCTCTTTCGGGTTTTTCGCTTCGGGTACCTCCTCTGAACGAACGCCTGGAAGATGTACCGGTATTATTTCAGGATTATGTGCGCGTTCATTGTGACGGCAAGAAAACACCTATACCCAAGATCACATTTGAAACGATCAGTGATTTGCTCGCCTACGAGTGGCAAGATGATCTTGCCAGTGTGCAACAGATGGCTGCTGACCTGATCGACGGATATCATACGGGAATCGTCCAGCCATTGATTCCTGATACGGTTCAGCAAGCGGTGTCCGGTGATATTGTCAAGCTTCCCATCGTGCTCGCAGACCTCGAGCGCGAACTCTTACAACGCGCCCTCACTCAAGCCAACTGCCGCCAACGCGACGCTGCTCGCGTGCTTGGTATATCCGAACCGCTTTTGCGCTACAAAATGAAAAAATACAACCTCTATGAACGATTCATGACGCGTCGTGGTCGACCGGCAAAAGCCTAACTACTGGGGAGTAGTGCATTAAGGTCCAGCGGACAATTAAAAACAAGCTTTCTAAAGGGATCCAAAAGAGGGGTTTTGGGATCCCTTTTTTTTATTCGTTCTGTAACGATTTCTGTTGGCAACCCCCAAAACCTTACAGATCAACCAGACTATCCACACGCACTGCTTTGATCTCACTGTCACCCTCCTGTCATCCTGTAAAGAGCTTTGTCGGTAACCTACTGAGACATGTAATCGACCCTAGCGACCAATATGAAAAGAGCTGTTCGAGCCGTTCTTTCAGTTCCGCTTTCACAGTCACAGCACCACCAACAAAGATGCTTACAATATGACAGGTAGCGGCTGCTCTGCTATAAGCACAGCAGTGTGTACCGCTCACGATGCCCAGCCCGTCGATCCTGTGTCGGCAATTGCAGAGAAGAGTTTTTGCTGGACCCACCGTGTGGAGCTGAAAAGAGCACCTCATGCAAAGCTGCAAAGATTTTGAATTATCAGGAATGGCCATGTTGGTTGAGAGTTTTAAAAAAAATGCGGTTGAATTCGTGATTTAGATATCATAATCCAGAAAAACTCTTTGGCAGTCGAGAAATTGAGACCAGAGATCAATGCTGATGAATGCTTTTTAGAGTAAATGGTTCTGTGGGTGGATAATAGTTTGTCGACCACAATTTGACTGATGACATTTGATTTTTTTTAGACAAAGCCAATATTTATGTTGACATTTTAGGAATTATATTGTAAATCTTAAAAGGAGGTGTTGGTTGTTTCAAGGGGTTCATTAGAGAATGATTTTGTTCTCTCGTTATATAGTTTTACTTGCGAATTGCGTATATCAAGCAATCATTTTTAAAAATTCGTTTTTTTCACACCATGTTCATCCTAACATTTGTTCTTTACCTGTTTTGTCTTGCCTGTGTTCGTTTTAGCCAATTGGACGATAGATATCTTGTTGATATATATCCGGCATCATGTTTTCATTTTAGTTGAACACTCTGCAAATCTTTTATACTAACCGACTAGGAGGTACATCATGATCAAGGGGATCAGGTGGTTATCTATCCTGTGTTGTATTTTAACTTCCTTTCATGTTTTTGGTGCAACAACCGGAAAAATCGCAGGAATGGTGATGGATTCAGAAACAGGAGAAGGACTTCCCGGAGCGAATGTCATCATTGAGGGTACGACCATGGGTTCTGCAACGGATATCGATGGTCATTATTTTATCATCAATGTACCTCCCGGTAGTTATTCTGTCAAAGCCTCTATGATGGGATACAAGACGATAATCAAGAAACAAGTGAGAGTCGATATCGATCGTACGAGTACCATCGATTTTAGCCTGGAAATGAGCACCATCGAAGGAGAAGAAGTGACGGTGGTGGCAGAGCGGGTTATCGTGCCGCTTGATGTTTCATCCAGTCAAGTGAGTGCTGCGGGTGAGACGGTCGTGGAAATCCCTGCGGTTAAGGATGTAGAGCAATACTTGAATATGCAAGCCGGTATTGAAAATATGATGATACGAGGTGGCGCACAGAATCAAACCGGTATGATGATCGATGGGGTTTCGATGGTAGATGAGCGTGTGAACCGGCCGACATTGAGCAGTGTAAACCTGAGTGCCATCAAAGAGATTTCCTTGCTCACCGGTGGATTCAATGCCGAATATGGTAATGTCCGATCGGGTATGATCAGCATTGTTACGAAAGAAGGGGGCGAGGCCTATCATGGTTCTATCGATTACCGGTTTAGTCCTGCTGCTAAAAAACATTTCGGCCCTTCCTGGTACAGCATGGAGAGCTATCATCTGAGGCCTTACCTGGACCCACAAGTGGCATGGGAGGGGACCTCCAATTGGGATGAAAAAACCCAGAAACAATATCCCACTTTTATCGGATGGAACGAGTTTTCAAAGCGACTGATGGATGACGACGATCCATCCAATGATAGGACCCCGGAAGAATGTCAGGAATTGTTCAAATTTAGAAAATTCGCAGAGGGAAGCAGTCGTGAACGCAAAGATGGTGATCGTGCCGATCATTTTTTAGATGGCAGCTTTGGTGGCCCTGTTCCTCTCATCGGCAAGGCTTTGGGCGATTTGAGGTTTTTCGCCTCTCACCGTTTGGAAAGAACCGCTTTTCCATACGAACTATCACGTAAAGACTTTTTTGAGGATAATACCACACTCAAGTTTATTTCGGATATTACTTCAAGTATAAAGTTGACTGTTATCGGTGGTTATAGTGAAATTCTTTCGGCCGCCCAAAATAGCTCTGGTGATTATTTTAGCAGTGAGATGAGTGTTTTGGGTCAAGCCACCGGGTATGGCGGTGCCACGATTTATACTCCGGCTCGGTTCTCAGAGTTTAGCCTGTGGCGTAATAATCAGGTTTTTATGCTCAATCATGTACTCAGTCCCTCGACATTTTATGAGGTTCGCGTTGATCGTATGAAAAGTATTTATCGTGTATGGCCTATAGCTTCCCGAGATACATCGCGTGTCTATCAGTTCGGCAATACCTTTGTCGATGAAGCTCCTTTGGGTCATTTTTCCGATTCTGTTGAAGCTCAGGATGGTATGCGCATGGGCATGCACCTGGGTGTGGCTCGAGACTTTTCAGAGGTGACGACGGTCAATGTGCGAGCAGATATAACCAGCCAGATTGATCGGTTTAATCAGGTCAAGGCTGGAATTCACGGAGTCTATAACGATATGGACATATGGAGGGCTGCTATTAATGAAGCTATTCCCTCGAGCTACTGGGAAGACACGTATCGGAAATTTCCCAAGCGCCTGAGTGCCTATGTGCAGGACAAACTGGAAATCGAAGGGATGATCGCCAATTTTGGTGTTCGTGCTGATTATAGCACTGCAGCGACCGATTGGTATGATGTCGATCCGTTTTCAAGATATTTTAAAGCAAAATATCAGGAAAATTTTGATGAGGTCGCGCCCAAAGATAAGGCCGAGGATCGTTTTAAAATCAGTCCTCGCTTGGGTGTCTCTCATCCCATAACTGAAAATTCAAAGATTTATTTCAATTACGGGCATTTTTATTCAATGCCCAGAACCAGCGATTATTATGGGATCAGAAGACAATTCCCGGGCAAAGTCGTTGAAATGGGTAATCCGGGCGCAGATCTTGAAAAGACGATTTCATACGAGTTGGGCTATGATCACAATCTGTTCAATACTGTTCTGGTGCATCTGGCCGGGTATTACAAGGATGTTACCGACCAAGTCGGGGTGGTTTCTTATCATAACTATGACGGTAGTGTGAGTTACAGTACCCGTGAAAATAATAATTATGCTGATATTCGCGGATTTGAAGTGCGTTTGGAAAAGATGGTAGGGCAATGGTTTTTGGGTTGGGCAAATTATGACTATATGGTCATTACAAGCGGTTACCTGGGTCGTCGGCATTATTATGAAGATCCGATTCAAAACCGACTGTACGGGTTGCAAAACCCATATCAGGAGCGACCTATTGCTCAACCGAGATTTCGCGGTAATGTTACTTTGATGACACCGAGGGATTGGGGCCCAACCGTCGCAAATCTCAAGCCCTTGAGTGAATGGCGTTTTAGTCTTTTCTTCAACTGGAAAGCCGGTAGCTGGTTCACTTATAATCCCAACCAGGTGCCCGGCATTGAAAATAATTTGCAATGGAAAGATTATTCAAATTGGAATGCCCGTATCAATAAAACCATTTCCACGGGTCGATTCCAAGTCACGCTGTTTGCCGATATCACGAATGTGTTTAACCAAAAAATCTTTAATGGATCGGCAGGCTTTACCAGCGGATCAGATAGGGAAAACTATATGGAGTCTCTGCATTTACCTGCTTCTGCCGCCTATGATAATGAGGTGGGAGACGACAAAATGGGAAGCCATAGTGAAGAGTATATCGATATGCCCAATATGACCAATGCAACTTTTCGACCGCCAAGAGATATTTTTGTCGGCTTGAGAGTAAACTTTTAAATCATCATTTATCGGTCGAAATACTGTGATTGAGGAGATATAAATATGATAAAGAATTTGAAAACACGCGGCTCTTTATTTGTTTGTATTTTATTGATATTTTTCTGTGTTGATATGGTCCACGCCGATATTTTCAAGTGGATTCGCATCGGCCGTATGTGGGATTGTATTTTTGATTCCGGAGATCAAACGCGACCGCTTGGGTCTTATAGGCAAACATACTATAACTCCTCTGTATGGGCTGAAAACCGGGCCTGGCGTATCGGAGTCAAAGACTGGACCGATGAAAATGGCAAACTCTGGGCCTATAAAACCAGTGGCATGTCGATTTATAATTGCGATGAATTGTTTGATAACATGCCCATGGAAGTAGAAGATTTTACCATCAAACGCTATGTGCGATTTGCACCCCCTGATGTGAAAATTCAGGGAGTAAATTATGCGCCGATTTTTCCCCAGGAAGGGGATATTGTCGATCCTGATTATATCGACGCTGCCGGTGCCCCGGGCGCTGATCAGTTGGTCGAGTCCTGGATTCGCACCTCTGTCGGTATTGTTATCCATCAAAAGGTGTTTGCTTTTTCTCAGGACAACCATGATGATTATATCATTTATGACTGGACGTTTGAGAATGCAACCGGACCCTATACGACTCCGGGTGGAACCTTTGTCGATTTACCCGAACAACCCCTAAAAGGAGTCTATTTCGCGCTTGAGGCATGGTTGAATGCCGATGGCAGCTCTTATGGCTGGAGCACCAATTATGGCGAGCGAGAAGGTGATTCACTAAAGATCGCATATAATTATCCGGCATGGGATAACACCGATTATGACTCTTATGGAGATCCCAATCAAACAACAGGCTTTTTACAAGAACCTCACTATTGCGGATGGGGTGTTTTGCACGTCGATAAATCTGTCAACGATACTTCCAATGATCCTGATCAACCCCGTGCTTATGCTACCGGTCTGCAAAAGTTCACGACCTCACAACAACATGACCAATATGACCCGACGGTGTGCGAGTTGGAATACAGTACCTTTGAATACGGATTCCCGGCATTGTCAGAAGGTCAAAAAGCCTACTATTTTGGTCTGGAAGTGGGTGCCAGCGATCGAACCTTACATCAGTTGCGTATGGATGAAAGAAAAATAAAATTTGTCCGCGATGCAACCAAGGGCAGGGGTGCGGTTTATCTTGTCATGGGCCCATGGGATATGGAGCCCGGTGAGGATTTTCGCATTGTCTATTGCGTGGCAGGCGGAGGACTTTGCTTTGAAAAACGATGGGAAATCGGCCGAGCCTGGATGAATGGAACATGTACCTGGGAAGGCGAAGACAAGATTCCACCGACAGGAAAGGATTTTCCGGAATTGATTTCCACAGAAAATGATCGGGCTAAAGACAATTGGGTGTCCACAGGCAAGGATTCGCTATTCCGTAATGTCTGGGCTGCTAAATGGAATATGAATAATAACTATAATGTCCCCAAGGCCCCACCGCCACCCTCTGTCGAGGTCTGGGGAAGACCCGATAAAATCGATATCAAATGGGGCAATGAATCAGAGAGTGCACCCGATTTTGCCGGGTATCGTGTTTATCGCGCTGTTGGAACACCGGACACGACCTTTGTCAAAGTTTTTGAAACCCTGGGAAGTGGTGTTCATCAATGGCAAGATCGGGATGCTGTTCGCGGCTTTTCCTATTATTATTATGTCACCGCTTTTGATGATGGTTCCATGAACCAACCCGGTGTTGAAGACGGTATTACTCCCGGCAAATCTGTCGAAAGCGGGCGTTATTATAACCGAACCACTGAACCGGTCTCACTGACGCGTGCCGGAGGAGAAACATTGGATGATATTCGGGTCGTCCCCAATCCGTATAATATCGCTGCAGCGGAAGCTGGATTACAGTACCCAGGAGAGAACGATAAAATCGTGTTTATGGGACTCCCTCCTGAATGTACCATTCGTATCTTTACTCAATCAGGTGATTTGGTGAAAACTCTTGAGCATGTCGATGGATCAGGTGATGAACCATGGGATGATCTGACCACAGAATCACGACAAATTATCGTGAGTGGAATCTATATTGCACATATCGAGACACCAGAAGGCGAACAGTCTTTTGTGAAATTTGCCATCGTCCGATAATATCATTGCGGTTGATTCATGCTCGATTGACGTTTTATTAGGAGGAAATCTCATGAAATATAAATTAGTATCTGTTATCTTGCTCATGTTTGTTCTTGTCATTCCCTGTCAGTCCAAAATGAAAAAATTGGCCCAAACCGGTTATCAGTTTATGAAAATCGGAATGTCTGCCCGTGCCGAAGCTCTCGCTGGAACCTATACCATGATCGGGGATGATGTTAACTCTATTTTCTATAATCCGGCCGGGCTCTCTCAAATTACCTCAAAATACCAGGTGGTTGCACATCGGACGCAATGGATCGCAGATATCTCTTATAACGCATTTGCTGCGTCCTATAATCTGGGAAAATTGGGTGTCATTGGTATACATTTTACCGGGGTCGATTATGGCGAACTTGTCGGTACCCGTGTTGCGGTTACCGAGCAGGGCTATGTCGAGACCGGTAATGTCGATGTTGGGGCTTTTTATGGAGGACTTGCCTATGCCCGGCAGCTCACAGACAAGTTTTTTATCGCCGGTCAGGTAAAGTATGCTTCAGAGCACCTTGGCTCCAGTCTTATTTCGCCTGTGGATACCCCGGAAGAAATCGTGGAAAATAAAACCAATGGTCTGGCATTCGATTTTGGCACGATTTATTATACCGGCCTAAAAGATCTGCGGTTGGGGATTAATATCCGCAATTTTTCAAGAGAGATAGCCTACCAGGAGTATGGCTTTCAAATGCCGCTTATATTTCAAATCGGCTTTGCCATGGAAATGCTGCAGCTATTTTCTTCTGATACCGAGACACATTCTTTGACCTTGGCCCTGGATGCGGTTCACCCCCGCGATTATACAGAACGAATTAGCCTTGGAGCCGAATACTGGTTTGTCGATATGATCGCTCTGCGAGCAGGTTATCTGTTTAATCACGATACCAATGGGCTTTCTGCTGGGGTTGGAGTGAAAAAAGATCTTGGAGGTTTCGGACTTGTCGTCGATTATGCCTTTTCACAAAGCGAATACTTTGATAGTGTCAATCGACTTTCTTTGGGATTTGTTTTTTAAAACGTGATAAAAGACATCCAGGGTTCTCCCTGATTACCTCGGAGAACCCTGGCTTTTTAGACTATCCACCATTATTTTTTTCATTCGGATTGGAGTATAAAATGAAGAGTTTTTCTGTTCTTTTTGTATTAGGTGTGCTGGTCGGTTCTCTGTTTTCTCAAACCATCAACCGAGACGTCATCAAATGGGACAATTCCACGCGTCCCGAAACCCTGAACCAAAAGGCTGACGGCTATCGCGGAATCTGGTATTACAACCAAAAGCTGAACAATGAATATGTCTATAAATACAGCGGCGGCCTGGGCACTTATTGTGCCAAGCACCGGCCGTTTGCAGTCTATTGCAAAGAGGTGGACAAGACGTTCTTTTGTTATGGCGGCCGCAAAAAAGACGAGAATACCCTTATTCATATGGTCTCTTATTTCGATCACAAAACCCACAAGGTGCCAAAACCGACTATTCTCGTGGATAAAGAAACCACAGATGCACATGATAACCCCGTGATCTCGGTTGATGATAAAGGGTATATTTGGATCTTTTCCAGTTCACACGGCACCGGACGACCCTCTTTTATCCATCGTAGCAAAAAACCGTATGATATCGACGAGTTTGAATGGATCCTGACAACGAATTTTTCTTATACTCAACCCTGGTACCTTAAAGATAAAGGCTTTCTCTTTTTTCATACGGTCTATGGCTTTGTCGAGGGAGTGGCACGAACCTCTTGTTTTATGAAAAGCGCAGATGGTATAAATTGGACCGAGCCAAAGGCTATCGCTGCTATCGAACTCGGTCACTATCAGATCTCTGAAGCCAATGAGACCAAGGCCGGCGTGGCCTTTAATATGCATCCGAGACCCAAAGGACTCAATTGGCGCACCAATCTCTATTACATGGAAACCCTTGATGCCGGAGAGACCTGGCAGACTGTGGATGGCAAGGTGCTGCAAACTCCGGTTACAGCCGTGAAAAATCCGGCCTTGATTCACGACTATCAAGCGGAAGGTTTGAACGTCTATCTCAAAGATATCTCCTTTGACTCTGAAAATCATCCCGTGTTGCTCTATATTACCAGCAAGGGCTTTGAATCCGGCCCCCAGAATGATCCCAGAACCTGGACCACCGCGCGCTGGAACGGTGAGGAGTGGATCATTCGAGAGGGGATGACATCGGATAACAATTATGATATGGGTTCTCTGTATGTATATGAGAACAGCTGGCGCATTATCGGTCCCACCGAAACCGGTCCCCAGCCCTATAATCCCGGAGGTGAAATGGCCCTGTGGATCAGCCACGATCAGGGCAAGACCTGGAGCATGGAAAAACAGCTGACAAAAAACAGCGAACGCAACCATACCTATGCCCGGCGACCCGTCAATGCTCATGACGATTTTTATGCGATTTGGGCCGATGGTCATGGCCGCCAGCCCTCCAAATCTCTGCTCTATTTTACGGACAAGAGCGGGGAGCATGTATATCAGCTGCCGGAAACGATGGAAAACGAGATGGAATCCGTAAAGAGCTACAAAATGCACGAAAGATAGTAAGATATGTCATCTCGGCTGTCATCCTGTAAGGATCTTTGTCGGTGGTCTCCGGAGACATGTAGAGGAACCAAACAACCAACCCACACAAATCAGTTCGGGCCGGTACCCTAATACGCTTCTGCAGTCACAGCATCACCAACAAAGATGCTTACAGCATGACAGTTCGTGGATACCCTGCAATGATCATACCAGTGGGTGCCACTCACTTCCCGCCTGTCGACCCTGTTGCAGGACGTTCAGAACCGGTCGTTTGTACATAGATTCTCCTAATTTACTCAATTGATTGAGTAAAATCGAGAGGATTCAGTCAAACCCGAAAACGATTTTCAATGCCTCATCGATTTGGTTCAACTTTTTCGGTGTCAAATTGCCGAGAACCTTTACCAGTCTGTATCTAGAGTCAATAGGGCGGGTCTGGAGACAATCGGCAACGGATCGTTTTGTCAATCCGTTGCTTGTGGTGGGTTCGATAACGATATTGGTTTTGATATGTGCTTTTTTTTCGGTCCAGGATGTGACGGGAACGACCTGGATAACAGGCACCCGTTCATTATAGATGTCATTTGTTACAATGACACATGGTCGACCTTTACCTGTTTCAGATCCCAGGGTCGGATCCAGATTTACATGGATAACCATTCCTCGTTTCAGTTTCATTCTTTCGGCCAGTCTATCAAGGCGGACTCTGTCAGTTCAGCGAGATCTGAATCCTCGGTATAGAGTTGATTATACAATTCTGCCGATTCGATCAGCTCTTTGGTTTTCAGCTTTTTCTCTAGTTCATCCAAGGCCGTGCGGACCATGGTGCTTTTATCTTTGAATCCAAATCGCGAATGGTCATCCAGAAAGCGGATATGGGATTCGGTGACACTGAATTTTGCCTGGGTCATACTGGACCTCGTTTTTGGTACTCAAATAAAGTCCTGTTTTATGGGTATAATATAGAGGTTCTTTTATTGAAAATCAAGTGTGATCTTTTGCGGATGATCACGAGATCCGTCAGATTGCTGGTGTGGTCTTCTGGGGTTGTGCAAAGAGCATTGCTGACCCTGCAACGAGGGTCAAAAACAGGAAAGGTCGAGTTGAATACAAAGGGTCCTTATCGGATCTGAATTTTGTAGAGTTTATTAACGAATTTACAAGCAGAAATAGCCCTGCGAGAATAATGGCTGTCAGGCAGAAATATCATAATAATTGAAAATCCCCATCTCTCGCCGCCCGGTTCTCAAAGGTCACCGTAACCTCACAATCCTGGTCTTTGTTTGCTATAGCGATCAGATAATCGGCAAAATCTGCGTTTCCCTTTTTAAAGGCGTGCCACGCCCTCCACGCGCTGTCTGAATGTTGAATTTCCAGTTCGGCTGTCATCAAGAGTTGCTATATAACATTCTGAATGACAGTTTTTTCATAGCCATAAGCGCCTTGCAAAACCCACACCAGTTCGACGAGTAAAATAGAGTTGATAAAACCGGGCTCTTTAGCCGAGCAGTTTTTTTATAAAAGCAGAGGCTTTGGAGGATTGCTCCGGATCATCCTGAACGATATAGCGGACGAGTACATTCGTATCCAGACCGATCATTCTTTTTCTCCGCGCCGTTCAATGGCCAACTGCATGTCTTGCAGGTTTTTCGGTTTGGCCGGTTTTGGAACCATGCCTTTGAGTTGGGTGACCGGCGCTGTGACAGGGATCATTTTAATGTGCCCCTCTTTATCGACAAAAAATTCCAGCTTGTCTCCGGTTTGCAAGTCGAGTCGGTCACGAATAGCCTTGGGTAAGGTGATCTGACCTTTTGAAGAAAGTGTTGAAGTCATGATTCTTGCCAAATTTTAATTAATCTACTTTATGGTAAGGAAATTGTCAGAGTCAACAATGATTTAAATTAGTTGAGAACCTCTCGTTTCAACCGGCACACGACCAATCCGGGATTTTTGATCTTGCCGTCGATTTCCCGGTGCGGTTGTTCGAAATAAATGTCTGTGCCATGCACGGCACGGATGGGACGCCACAAGGGCAGGGGATGAGGGAACAGCGATTGCCCGGTGGTTGTCAGGAGGTCGGTATAGATTTTTTTATCATCGGAAAAGGTAGAAAGAAACCAGCGATCCTGCACCAGAAAAACCGAAAATAAAAAGTCATGGGGTTGTCGGGTGCCGGATGGCGAAAAGGGCGTGTTGGCATTCGTGTCCTTTATGGTGTTGAATCTGTTTTTGTTGATGATCACGAGATCCGTCAGATTTCCGGTGTGGTCATAGCGATAGATTTTGTTTTCATAGCCGCTGGTGATATAGAGCCAGCCGCTGGTGTCGACCAGAAAGCATTTATTGCTCTTGTTGCGAAAGACCAGCCGGGACAGGTCCGGCGCATAGTCCTGCAGTTCAAACGAATGGCTGGTTTTTTCTGCAAGGGGGACAACGAATACCTCTGCCTTGCCCGGACCCGGTTGGGTAAAAAGGTAGAGGGTATCCCGGAAGCAGGTCATGGTGTGGGGAGTGAAAAATTCGTGGAGAGCAAAACTTTCCACGACCTTTGGGCCGTCAAAGATAAAATATTGATGCGGGTCGCTGGCAATGATATAGCGATTCGAATCGATGGCGGTAAAGGCTTTGAGACGAAAATGGTGACCGGGTTGGATTTCTTCAACAGACAGGAGCTGGACGCGGTTTTTTACCTTGTCTAAATAGAGGATGGCATCGGATTTTCGGTCCCCAATAATCAGACCATTTGCAGTGATAAATACATCAGAGAGCTCACCGATAAGCAACCCCGGTTTATCCAGGCTGATGAATTCCTTAAACTCGAAATATTGGCTGACCGGGTGTTGCTCAAACTCGGTTCTTATGTTCTGCTCGACCCCGGGTTGTGCAGAGAGCATTGTTGACCCTAAAACAAGGGCCAAAAACAGAAAACGTCGGGTTGAATACATAGAGTCCTGACCAGGTTGAATTTTGTGTGAACGATTTTTTTGTAATATAGATTTTATAGACCCTTCCAAGATAACCATAGAGATCGCAGAGGAACACAGAGAAAATAAAAAACTGGAAATTTTTTCTGACTCGATAAAACAAAGGCATTATCAGTTTTGCGCCAAGGCACTTAAACAGTCAAGAGTTTGTTTCCTTGGAAATTTTTGGTGCTAATGAAATGATGATGCAATATCTTTAAGTTTATTCTCTGTGTGCTCTGTGGTGAATTCTTTTGACCTGTTTGTGGGGGATATATGTTAAGAATCCCAAAAAACCGGCTATTATAATTATTTTTAGAGGATAAAGCATCATTATCCTTTCATAACTATTTTTATTACAATATACCAGTGCCCATTCATGGTATAGATATGTCATTATTTATTCGATACCGGATTAAAAAGGGATTGGTGAGGTAGTCCAACGCCTGGTCGGTTTCTGGTGAATGTTCATAGCTGAACAGATCGTTACCCTCGGATGCATAGAACCAGTTTGGAAGCGTATCTTTTTTATCTCTAGTGGCGAGCAAAAGGTCTCCGTGATGGTTAAAAATCAAAATATGCCGGTAATCCGGACTAAAATATAACGCAAGCACATAGTCTTTTGTCATTATCAGGTGTCTGAATCGGGTAAAGGTATAATAGGTGTCCAGAGATTCACTCAGCCGGTTGAATTTTTCGAAATGACGCGAGTGGATATGGGGCTCAGGTAATACCTCACAGGCGTCTCTGATCTCACGCTCAAGCTCTCCTGCAAGCGTATAGACAGCCAATCCAAGCCCAAAAATTTCAGCAAGCCAGATGGTTTTCTGGTTGGGGCTATATGCAAATGCCTGGAAAGAAAATGGTAAACGGCTCAGGAGAGGTTCCTTTTTTCCGATCGACCGCAGAAAGGTCAGCTTGTCACCCTGAAGATCGGTCAGAATAACCGGCGCATCGCCGGAAATCTCAGTAAGACCTGATTCCGGATTGTAAAAGAGGATGTGAATGTCAGGATTTTCAAGCAGGCAAAAGCAAGCAGGATAGATGCCCAGGGTGGCATAATTCAGTTCCTGGCGGAATTGGCCGGAAGCGTCAAAACCAATGATTTTGTTCAGAGTGTTGTCGAGGACATAGATTCTTCCCTCTGAATCGATTTGTACCGAGGTTATGTATCGATATTCGCCCGGACCGGATCCGGACTTGCCAATTGTGCGGATAAACTCTCCGGAGGGACGAAAAAGAAATATTTTTTTCGCATATCGATTATCCGCGACCACCAATCCTGCCGGGGTCACCTTTATTTCGCTGATGGTCCCCACGATACTATTGGGTGTGGCTTCCAGTATCGTGGTATCCACCGGAGTCACGATCTCTGAGAATGAAACCCATTTCTTCCCGGCTGGAAATGAAAATGTCGATTGTGATCTGTTGGTGTCTCTCTGTTCACCACAGGAGACAATGATCAAGAGCAGTATCCAGGTTCCGAATCGTATCATAGAGGTCACCCTATTGGAGATCGAGTTTCGTTGATTCTTTTCACACGATCGACACCATTTTCTCACGTACCGTCCCCAGGCCCAAAGTAAACTCTTGCAGAGGTGCTGAGGCGTGAAGAATTTCATGCCAAGCCGCAAAGTCTTTTGCCTCATTGGTCGTTTATTTGTGTATTTCCTCTCGTGAACTATTTCCTTAAACAGTTCAACACTTAAACAATTCAACCTGCTAAAAAAATCGATCACACTTTTGACAGGAATTTCAGATCATTATTTGCACGCATCAGCGTCCATTCACGGTTGGATTCTGAACCCCGGTTTTTTAATCATACTGTTTTTCGAATTCATTGTCAAGATAAAAACAAAATTCCGTATTCAAATGGCCTGAGGACTGTCCAGGGTCCGGACACGTTCGAGATTTCTAACCCCCAGGGAGACATAGTATTGGAAATTCAGTACAATCAAAAGTAATGCCGTTTAAAAAAACATTGCACAAAAAACAAATTGACATTACATTGATATGTGAAAATACGTGAAATTATTAAAATTCTGGACAAGGATGGATGGACGATTGTTCGAACCAGAGGTAGCCACAGGCAATACAAACATCCAACCAAATC
>WJME01000319.1 GCA_014728115.1 Candidatus Zhuqueibacterota bacterium
ATAAATTATCAAAGATACAAAAAAAATATGAAATCAAATGAAAAAAAACTGTATTACATCCTTTTAGTATGAAATTGGATTCGTGAATTACCGTGCGCTGATACCCGGTCCTAAAATTTCAGGTGTATTTAATATAGGCTAAAAAAACGTTAAATTCAAGATTGATCTAAATCTATTTCCATTTAGATCAATGAAGGAACATAGCATAAAATGCGAGTTTTATCATATTTCAATAAAGCAAATGTGGATGAGGTCAATGCTCCGCTCATTGGAGAGATTTATACATGGCGAGTTTTCGTTGCTGGCCAAAGCTGCTGGCTCCGCTGTGAATAACGTTGAATTTTAGAGAGGTTGCTGTTTGGATGACAAAGTTCAGGGAGTGAGTACGATAAGGAGCTCCGATAACGATTTTGCCAAGCAAAAAAAGAAATTCTTCCCATGCTCTTCTAAAGGGATGGTCACTTGCCAAAACTCGTGTGGTAATAAAACCTTGATTTTTTAGGCTGTATTTCCACCCTTTGAGCACCCTTTTCACGTCTCGTGGGCAAAAAAAGTTAAGCAGGGTATCGGTTTCATAATAGTCTATGGCATCGGCCCGAAAAGGCAAATTACGAGCATCAGCCAATACATAACTGATTTTTGCGTTTGGAAATTTTTGGGTGAGAAGCGCCTGACTTTGTCGAACCTGAGTTGGACCGATATCAAGAATAATAATATGGGCTTTGCTGTTTCCGGAAAGCATAAATTCAGTAAATACAGCAGAAGTAATTTCTCCACTTGTGCCACACAAGACCGCCGTAAAATCGTGTTTCTCCAGACCGGTATCAAAGCCCGCCGATACAAGGCTGTCTATTCCATCCTTATAGCACTCGATAAGATAATTGGGCCAGAATTTTCTGTGAGTAATGATTCTGAATCGCCGATAGAACCGTTCATACATTGCTAGCGCCTCGCTCATTGACATATGAATATGCTATAAACCGGATCCAAACGTTCAATGTCAATCCGATTGAATCCTGCCTGCTTGAGCATGGTTGTCAATTTTTTCTTTTTGTGATACAATACATCCGGTTCGTACAGGAGCATATTCATTTTTAAATGTACCCTGCCCAACCACTCATCTTTCAAGCCATCGAGCAGAAACAAGGTCCCGCCAGGTCTTAATACTCTTGCAAATTCTTTGAGGGATGCAAGCTGGTCTTGATAATGATGAAAAGAGTGGATGCAGACACTATAATCAAACTGATTGTCATAGAGATCGAGCTCTTCACTTACGGCTCGGGAGAAAATGATATTTGTCAATTCTCCCTTTTTGGTATTTGCTCTTTGCAGCATCTTTTCAGACAAATCAACGCCTACAATCGTGGCGGTGGGAAATCTTTTTGCCAGCCTGATCTCCAGAGTCCCGGTGCCACACCCCACGCTCAAGAGGTGTTTATGAGCCAGGTCAGTTAAATGACTCTCGACTTTATTATAATAATGCTCAAAAAACCACCTTGAAAGCGGCGAGTCATATACCGAAGACCAGAAATTAAAGAGCTGGATTGACTTTTGTGTTCTTGTTTTCATACCCGGCAAGTTAGATCGCAGATGATATTGAATTCTCTAGTCATACAGATAGCAACAAATATACCAGGATGTATCAAGCTTTTTATGGCGTTTTAAGCTATTGATATTTATTGTTTTGTGCAATAAAGATAGTCCGCGTGGATCGTGTCATATTGTGATATGCCAAGATTTCGTGTGAAATCGCCAACTCTTATTTTACATCGACCAGGGCATTGTTCAGCCACAGGGTCCGGTCTGTGGAATCCACATCCCCGTCAAAGTCCAGATCACCGGAAATATAACCGGAATCGTTTCTCTGGTTATGCTGCAGGACATAGTCTGCAGTGGTCAGAATCCCATCGTGATTCAATTCTCCAGCCGCGAGTGCCCATGTTCCGGCAGACAACTCTATCATCCCTGAGCTGTTCATCGATTGACTCTGAGCCAAGGTAAAGTCCCAGATTTCACCATCCACCGAAAGATCTATTGCCGCAGAGCTTGTGACGGGTAGATGATTGCGGTGCTTTATGGTCAGGTAATAGCTTCCCGGTTCACTGTCAAAGGTTACTCCTTGGGTGCCATCGATATCCATCAAAACTCCGTCTGCCGACAAAAAGGCGCTTTTTTCTTCGACCGGACTCTGACCGGGCGCAGCAGATATCTGAACAAAAATCCAGTCCGTGGCCATTGATAGCGGCGTGGCCGAGGTTTGTTGAGGATCCCACCCAAGATCATAATAGGGGGTTAGAGTGACAGCCTGGTTCGAGGGCAACCCGGAACTCATTTCCCAGTCACTGCCTGTATTCAGCGCCGGTCCTTCCAAAAAGAGACGCGCATGAATTCGTGCGGTACGCGGACCATAATGGGGCAGGGCTGAATTGCGCTCAAATGCCCCCAGGTCGGGTGCTGTTCCATCATAGCCGTCATTGATGTTTGGCAAAGCAATGCCCGCGTCAACCGCATTACAGCCCGGGTTCAATGTCATGTATTGGAACGGTGCCAGCGTGGGAGGTTGAGGTACATTAAACTGCTCAAAAATCAGGTTTTTATCCACTCGTATTCCATTGAGCTCGAGTCCGAAAGTGGTTTGCAGCTCTTGCAAGGAGGTCAGGCGAGTGTCCTGCCATTTGAAAGCATAGTGATTATTGTTCCAGTCAAATCCGTCGTAATCGAGGTTGGTACGCCAGTCGGTGGTGGTAGCAGGACTCGTATCTTCCCATACATAGCGATCGATGACCGATATCCAGAGGTTATTATGGGACTGGAATGCCACCAGCTTACCCGTGCTGGCTGAAACCACGCCTTCCCAGCAAACAAAGGTGTTGTGGGCGAGCAATGCTCTGTCAACATTATCGCGTAATTTGACTGCGTCCTGATCGGCCACGATGACCTGGTTGCGGATGACGTACCAGGGGGCACCATAAGGATTTCCTGCCAGATTTTGAAAGCTGATACCATTGCTGTGTGCATTGGTGATCCGGTTGTCCCAGGCACGCACGTTGGCCAGTCCAAAATCGAGCTCCAGCCCGTCATCGGAGACGTGAAAAATTTCATTGTTATGGATATCGCAGTTTCGTCCCGGATAAGAGACGCCATCGGCAGTATTGGATATCGAGTTATAGGCCACGACATGTCCATCTGAATGATTGAGTTCAACACCTTCGCCGCCATACGCGCCTGTGCTGTAATCATCAATGCGACCGATCATGACATTATCCACAATATACCAGTTGTTACCACCATGGTTGAGGTTGATACTGTAATAGCAATCATTAAATGTGTTTTTACTCACCACGACACCCTCGGGTTCATTGGTATAATCGGTCAGCAGGCCGTGATCCACATTTTCGACGGTCACTCCCTCCAGCCAAATGTAATCGCCGATAATGCGAACGCCCTGAAATATTGGGGTGGCTCCGGGAGCGGCTTTCCAGACAATATGGTCAGTGCTCGTGCCGGAGCTTGTCAAACGAATGCGGGTCGTGCCGTAATTACCCGAGTTGAGCAGGAAAATATCTCCCGGTTGGGCCACTGCCTCTGCTGCACTGATCCCCAGAAATGGATCTCCTTCTGTGCCAGACCCTCCGCCACTGCCAGGAGATACATAATAGGTATTGCCTCCTGTGGGTTGTTGGGGAATGGTACGGGTAGTGATGGTCGGGGTTTGCTGGCCACTGCCGCCATCGGCATCACTCAATATCAACTCTATTTCATAGGTCGTACCCGGATTCAAAAACATGATACTTCCGCTGAGCATATTGGCAAATCCTGAAATGTCGATGCGATAGAGGGGCATGGCATCTTGCCAAACGGATTCTCCTTGCTCTCTGTACCTCACCGTGCACTGGGCATTGTGATTGTCATCGCCGCTGATATCCCATTCGAAACCAATGCTGTTGATGGTCTGGTAATATTCAAAGGTGCCAGGTACCGTCGTGTTTTGGCCTGAACTGATACCCCAAATAAGCAAAACTAACAATGATAAATATTTCATAGTGTTCGCTTTCAATAATATCCGTATCCCAATGGTATAAAATAAAGATTTATTTTGTAAAATTTCGTGATTTATGTCGCATTATACAAGAATTATCTGTCTAAAGGTTTTGCGGGAGATCATTTGCATTTTTGACCATAAAGGTATTCCCCGCTGCATTTTCGAACACCCAAAATCGATGAACGATGTTTTTTAAAAATAGATGATCATGACTCACCAGGATCTGGGCGATGTCAGTGTCTGCGAGCGCTGTTTCCAGACATTCGATGGACGGCAGATCCATATGATTGGTGGGCTCATCCATAATAATCAGGACGGGGGCCAGCATGATGCCCTCTGCCAATAAAAGCTTGCGAACCTGTCCCGGACTCGGTTGGGCAGATTGCAACAAGAATTCAGGGTCAGAACCCAACCGTTTGACCAGGGTCATAATCTGCCCTTTTTGCGTACTGTTGTAATCAAGAATGCGCTGCAAAATTCCCTGCGAGATCTTTACCGGAATTTCTTGTGGGATATAAATCATCTCGTTTTTTGGTACGAATAGTTGATCTACCAACTGGCGTATCAGCGTGCTTTTGCCTGTGCCATTATCGCCAACGAGTCCGATTTTTTCGCCCTTTTCAATAACGAGTTCAGGCACATACACCCATTTGGCATCCCCGAGTTGCATCTCTGTTGGTGCTGAAATGAGCGGAAAGGTCGACGTCCTGTCGTGACCCGTCAATTGGATTCCTGTTCGGTTTTGTTTTTCCACTCGCAAGTCTTGCAGATGTTCCCTCGCTCGGTCGAGTTTGATGTTTATTCTTTTTTGAATGTTGGCCTGTACAGCATCCTTGCCGGTGAGTCGTCCGAGATCTTTTTTGGCTTTGGCATCGTGATCTCTGGGATTGAGGCCTTGTTTTGAATTCTGCCTTTTGGCCTTGCTGGCCCGCTTTTGTTGAGTGACCATCGTCTTGTGAATTCTCTTGACCTGTTTTTTTGCCGATGCAACTTTGTGCAGGGTTGCCAGTTTTTCCTTTTCCAGTTCATGGATTGCAACCGAATAGGAACAATTTCTATGGATGATACCGGGAGGGGACATGATAATGGTTTGATGTGTCAGTGTATCGAGAAGCAATCTATCATGGCTGACCACCAGTCCAATGCCCCGGAAAGATGCCAACGCATCGATCAGCAACCTGCGGCTGGTACTATCGAGATGGTTGGTAGGCTCATCCAGAGCGAGACAGGTTGGGCTTTGATAGAGTGCACAAGCGATCTGGCAGCGTTTGCGTTCGCCATGGCTCAGAGAGGACCAGTGCTGCTGCCAGTCGTCGTTTATGTTTAAGCGGTTTTTCAAGCGAAAGGCATCGCGATCCACAGAATCGATTAAAACAGCCAGTTCTTTGGGGGGCTCATCTGTGCGTTGTTCGCAATAGTAGGAGAAATCGTCAAAATGTATCGAACCTGAGACAGGGTGGAGTAAGCCACAGATTAGTTTTAAAAACGTGGATTTGCCACTGCCGTTGGCACCGACAATGCCGGTCCAGCCAAAAGAGAGCTGCACAGAAATGTCGTTAAACAGCGGTTCCGGGGTGTTTTCGTAAGCAAAGCAAAGATGTTGTGTGGATATATGATGTTGCATGATGGACTCCGTTATCAATAGTCATTAAATTTTTGGCTAGTAAATAACGGATGATTCTCATGGCAACCTCATGTTGGTAATTAGTTGATTCAAGATATGCAACTTTAACATAAACTTCAAGCTTTTTATCGCTTAAAGGGCAAAGGTCTTTTCGGCACGATTATGGCATAAAAGAATTTACATGAATCATCGTGCGCCATTCGTTTTCATTAAAAAGTTGTTCCACACCCCGTATGATAACCTCTTTATTGAATCCTGATGGCAGTCCGTTCAGTTTTATCTTTTTGCCCAGTGATCCTGATACTGTTCCGGGGAAGATGATCATCCCTTCAAGTTCTCCCTTGCCGTGAAATGACAGGTCAAATTCTAGTATGCTGGTTCCGTACGTCAAGTCCAGTTCTGGAGCCGAGTCAACGGCTGAAAACTCTGCGAGTTGGAGAGGTCCTTCGCAATGAACGATAGAAGACAAAGGCTCATCGGGGTGGTCCACAATTTGGTGAACGACCATCCGCCCCTGGAATACGGTTTGGAGACTGTGATGATATCCCAGCAAGATGTGAATTTCCTTATCAAAAACATAAAAATGAGGGTCGGTAATTTTGTTCCTGTCGAGAAAAAGAGTGATCTCGGCAAACGAGGGTTCATCCATCTGCCGGTTAATCCAGATCGAGGCCAACTCGAAAGGTGTAACGATGGGTTTGCCATCAACGAGAATCTGCCAGTCCAACGGATCAGACGCCGGGGCAGGAATTTTTGTTTGGTCAAGAGAATTTGAAACCATTATCAATACCAGTACCATAAAACCCGATTTTTTCATTACAGGCTCCAGTGTTAAATAAGAGATGAGCTGCTTTTCAGCGTCTGAAATGTAACCCGTTTTCCCTTAAATGGCAATCCAATTTTCAAAAGGACATATTGTCTCGAATCCTGTTTTGTTTTCCGGGGATGGAAAGTTCGGATTTATCACCAAAAATGAGATTGTTGCTCACGATATTAAAATCGCATTCGCCGCGAAACAGAAAGGCTTGTTTCATGGTGCGTTGCTCTTGATTGTCTGTTAATGTATTATTTGTAATGATTGAACCTGTCAAATTTGCAATGTCAACAGCTGCCTTTTCTCCGGGATGGTCGTGCGAGGGATTGACAATCGTATTACCGGTAATATTGATGCGCTGATTTTTTTGTCCCCTGATGCAAATCGCTTCCCCAGACGTTTCCGAAAAAGTGTTGCCGTTGAGGGTGATATCATGCACATTTTCAAGCAGAATCCCTTGTCCCGGATCACTTTTGTGGGCCTTTGCCACATTCAGCGGCTTTGACGGATCATAAGGAAATCTTGAAAAGGTATTGCCGGTAATGGTCAGCTGTGATGCGCCGTCCAGAGCATGCAGTGCATATTGGCGCATCAATACGAATCCATTGGCGCTGAGGGTAATGTCCTTAACCCCTTCGAGACGGACACCCTCTCCCTGGCAATGAGTAAAGGTGTTGGCGCTAAGAGAAATACCATAGCATGCACCGCTCAGTACCACAGCATGCCCGATAGATTCTTCGATCATATTACCACTCACCACCGAGCCATAAGTGTCTTCGATCACCAGGCCATGGCCTTTTTGATCGTCAAAATTATTGCCGGTCATGGTCAGATTGAATCCGCCGATACAGCGAACCCCATCCTGGTTGTCCTCGATTTGATTTGCCGAAACAACCATATCGTGGCAGGCCAGTAGATTGATCCCGGCTCCGCCGTTATAGGTAATCAAACAGTCAGCCACACGGGGATCTTCATTGCAATGATCCATGAGAATTCCGTCTCCGCCATTATGATCCACACTCAACCGGCTGAGCAGCAGCCACTCGATATCCACGGCTTCCAGGCCATTGCCGCTCTGCGGATTGCCGGTAATGCGCAAGTCAGTGACCTGAATCCAGTTGAGTTTACCCTGTTCTTCCGGGGGTTCGATGTGAAGGGCGGGTTGGCCATCTTTATTGATATTGACAAGATGGGTGGATGGTCCAGCCCCTTTGATTGTCACAAAATCCGTGTTTAGAATCAGAGGCTTTTCCAGTTCATAGCGTCCTGGAGGCAATACAATCATCCCTCCGCCATCTGGCAATGCATCGATAGCGTCCTGCAGCTGTTCATATTGCGCTGCATCGATCACGGCGGTATTTTCGCCACCTGCCTGGTGTTCGGATTCCTGTGCCATGCTCGCATACGTGGCGGTTAAAAGCACGATTAAAGATATCGCTATGCAATTGAATACTCGGTCAGGCCGTTGCAAGGTTACCTCCCCTTTTGTAAGGCATACAAGAATACGCTTAATTTATTTTCAAAATGACAAGTGTAGTATCGTCGCGTTTTGGTTTCTGGCTCCGAAAGTGATCTGTCGCTGTCATAATCTTTTTGTAGATGTGACGGGGCGTTTCATTCCTGTGAAAGTTAACCAGATTTTGCAGACGCTCCAGGCCAAACTCTTTGCCGCTGCAATCGGTTGTTTCGAGCAATCCATCACTAAGAAAAATGAAAATATCGCCCGAGGCAAACGGTATAGTTCGGGATTGAAAAAGAGTGTCTCGCTTTAATCCCAAGGCGATGTCTCCTGTGCGATATGTTCTTATCGTCTGTTCCTTTGCAACAAAGTGAACAAGAGGAGGATGTCCACAATTGACGAGTCTCAAGGTTTGCTCTTTTATATCCAAAATACTGAAAAGAAAGCTGATAAACATAAACTTGTTTTTATTTTCATAAATGGTTTTATTCAGGGATGCTGCTGTTTCAGCAGGATCGGACATGTATGTCAGTTCCGTCCGGAATGCCACCTTTAGCATACTCATCAAAACCCCTGCTGCGACATTGTGACCCGAGACATCGCCGACGGTTATGGCCGTTCGATGATCTGAAATTCGAATCGCATCACAATAGTCACCACCAACCTCGTTGGCAGATTCTGTTTGCCCATATAGTTGAAAACTTTTATTGTCGATTTGTAATTCGGGCAGCAGATCCCTTTGAATCCGCTGTGCCATAGACATTTCCGCATCCATGCGTGCTTTTTGCATCGAGACCTGCTTCATCACTTCGATGTAAAAGGAAAAAGCCAGGACAATGAGCAAATTCACAAACAGAGTCTTGATTTGCAGAAAATCTGTGAATGCCACTCCGGCTTGTCCGCCAGCCATTTGATCCTGACCCAATTCAACTCCGGTCACCACACTTAAGATTTGTAAAAGTAAAAAACCGGTAAGAGATAACCAATACAATTTTTTCTGATAATGCTTACGAAACCGTTTCGAAAAAAAGACCAGCAAAATCAGTGTTACGACGATAACGATTTGCAAATAGGACAAGAGGAGGAGCTTGTGTGAAACTGAGGATTCCGGGATATTGTAGCTAAAGGTAATGGCAATGAATATAATGGTATAGGCCAAAAGCCCGATAAGGCGGGATCTGGCCGGCAAATCAAAGTAATAACGCAGCTGGTCAGAGGCTCGGCGGTTAAATATACCGAACATAAACAACAGCATATGAGAAAATACATTTTTTACAGAATCCAGGGGATTGGGGAGCACAATATTTTTTGAGCGATTTCTCGATAACCCTGCGATAATGGCAAATAAGATAATGACCACTAGGGTTTGCAGGACAATGATTTTTACAATCAACCGGGGAGAGTCGCCCATAATAAATCCCACCGCAAACCCGTGCCGGTAAAGTTCTCTTTGGGGACCAGATGGCACGGACAGGTCTTTTTCGACAATGACCTGATCAAAGCGTTCATATGCGCTTTGATAGATTTGAGTGTTGGGTAAAATAAAGATCATGCTCAACAAAAACAGAGCAACCCATAAAAGGATAAATCGGGCGATCGATTTCAAATTGTTCGTCCTGTGTTGTTAGAATTTTATAGCCCTGGCACCTATTTTACCTGCCTGAGTGATATGTAAATAATGACGAACGCATGCGCGCAAGGTTTCAGATAATTTGCCCGGGTCTTTTATCCCAGTCTGTTTGCCGGCAAACAAAAGGATACGAGCGCAGAAACGAAGACAAGTATGGCGCTCACCCGATGGCTAATCATGACAGCAGAGGTCGATGTTCTGTCGAAACTCAGCAAGGCCCCTGAAATAATTGCGAAAAGAAATAAAAGGGCAGTCATTCCCAAAAACCACGCTTCCAGAGTCAATAGTCCAACATTATTTTGCAGATAGATCATGTTTGTGACCCACAATACAATCACAGCGATGGACAGGATTTTATGAAACGCGAACACGATTCCATTTAAAGGCCTTTCCAACCTGCTCAACCATATTCCGAATCCCATCGCAAGAAGGAGAGATAACACCATCGCTATGGATTTTGAAATGAATAGATTCATCCCTATCTCATTTTTTACCATGTTCACAAAAGCTGCGAAAGTTTTTCATTATTTGTGTTGATCCGGAACAGCTCTGATAGCGGCGCCGAGACCAGGGCCGTACTCGGGAATTTTTTTAAATATGGATATTGGATTGATCCTGTAGCAAAGGATCATCGATTTCTTTCATCTTTGCCAGCAACTGCGCTTTCAACTCGGCTTTCTTTTTTACAGCATCCGGGCGGTCGGATCCAAAGAGATTCTCTGTCTCACCCGGATCCTCTGCCAAATGGTACAGTTCGTTTTTGGTCTCGTCCTCGAAATCGATGACGATTTTCCAATCGGGGGTGCGAAAGGTACGCAATGACAAATATTCGGCATAAAGATCATTATTCCATTCCATGTCTTTGCCCTGCAATAAAGGCAGGGCATTTTTGCCGTGGATCTTTACTCCGGATGGCTGTTTGGTGCCAGCCATGGCCAGTATCGTGGGGTACCAATCCAGAAACGAGATGTTCTCGTCTACCTCGAGTCCGGCCGGAATTTTACCTGGCCAGCGTACCACAAAGGGGACACGAATGCTGAGATCGTACAAATTTTTGCGGTTGCCCTCGTAAATACCGTACGGATCTTTTTCACCTTTTGTCACCCAGCGGCCATTGCCTTTATGCCAGAGACCGTGATGGCCCATCATATATCCATGGTCAGAGGTAAACAGTACGATCGTATTGTCGGCCAGATCTTGTTCATCCAGAAATCGCATGATGCGTCCTACATTACGATCAACGCTGTGCACACTGGCATAATACTCGCGCATCATGCGGGTGAGTCTTTTTTCGTCCAGATTGGGAAAATCCGGATCAGGGAACCTAATCTCATGGTCCTGCCAATAACTCAAATCCTCTTCTTTCAGCGGCAACCAGGAGCGATCCTCCATATCCGGATAAAACTCGCTCACTTTCTCCCTGCTATTGGCATGAGGAGCCCAATAGTGCAGGGAGAGAGCAAACGGCTTTTGTTTAAACTCTTTGATATAGTCGATGGCCAGGTCGGTGAGTACATCTGGTGTGTATTCTCCGTCGAACACCTTCCATTCACCTTCGACCTGTACACGCGGGGATTTCGAGGTCATCCCACCGTGTAAAAATCCGGAAAAGCGGTCATAGCCATGGTTGGTGGGGAGATATTTTGCATGGCTTTCGCCCAGATGCCACTTGCCGACAAGTGCAGTCTGGTAGCCATGGGATTGCAATACTTCCGGCCAGGTCACCACTTTCGGATCCAGCCCGATTTTTCTTTCGGTGTTTATAAAGTTATTTATACCCAGCTCGCTGGGATAACGGCTCGAGATCAGCGCTGCGCGAGAGGGACTGCATACCGCGCCCACTGTAAACGCATTTTTCAGGATTGCACCCTGTTTAACGATCTTGTCGATTTCAGGGGTGTGGGTGTTGGGATATCCCTCGGCGCTGAGCGTCCAGGGCCCCTGGTCATCGGTAACGATAAACAGTATGTTTGGTTTGGTTTGTGCTGATTTTTGACAGGACAAGAGTCCGAGTCCTGCCGCTCCCTGTGCTATGGTTTTCAGGAATGATCTTCGATTCAAAATCTCTCCGTCTATATTTTCCCTTGAGTGCCAACCTGTTCCTTATATGGTAATTACCTAAACACCCAAAATCAATTCTTTTTTAAGGTTTTGAGCCAAGGCAGATTGAATCGGTAATGCAAGCGGCTGCTGATCAGGTGAATCATGCTGTCCGGTGTCTGGCACACGGCCAGGTAACCCTTTGGTTCGGCATGGGTGTCATCCATGACAAATGTTCCTGTATTGCCGCCACCATCCACCTGGCCTGCCTCTTTTCCGGCAGTCAAAAGCCTGAGATGCTTCCAGGTTGCCCCTTCATCAAAAGAGAGGGCCGCAAACAGTCCCGTGCCTTTATGTTTTTTGCCCGTTGGATCTGTAAAAACCAGGTCATTACCTTTATCAGCAAAGGATGCAAAAAAGATGGGACCCTCCTGTAGCCGCAAAAGCACGGGCCGTTGGCCGCCACCGACGCCTGGAAACGGACTTGCCGTATAATGCCATGTTTTCCCCATATCATGGCTCGTGCTCTTTGTCATATGACCATCGATGTCTTTTGTCCTTGCCATGGCCATGAGAGAACCGTCTGTTAATTCGACAATTGCCGGATGAAATCCAGCAATGAGGCCCCCCTGACCCTTTTCTTTGACCGTGGGTTCTCCCTTGCCACCCACTCTGTCGATCCAGGTTTCGCCGCCATCTTTGGAAATAAATACCCCGGATCCGCATTCATTGGCCTTGAATCCGATAGGGGCGGTATCGACCGAAAAAATCAAATGTCCTTGATGGCTCACAAACGAGCTTTGTTCAGGGGTGTATTTTCTTCGTTTGTCGAGGTTGCTGATGATCCTGGGTTTAGACCACGTCCGGCCCTGATCAAGGCTTTTGAGCATTACCATGCACTGATCGCGGTGGTGACTGGATTCCGAGATGGCATTGAGCCAGATCAGGTTTCCCTTGCCATCATTGAGCAGGTTTGACCCAGTTGTATTGCGATCGGGGATGATGAGGAACGGCCGTAGCTGATCCCATGTTTCGTTGCCCGCACGCAAGCGGCTTCCCACAATGATCATTTCTCGTCCGATTTCACTGCGCGTATTATACCACAGCGCCAACAGATCGCCATTCTCGCACCAGGTAAGGGTCGGATGATGATGGTGGTCAAGCGCCGCGAGCCAGGGCGTATCGAGATCGCGAATGACAAAGGGCTCCGGCGCGATAAAAACCGGTTCGTCAGCCGGCTCAGCCCAACTCGCCTTTTTTTGACTGACAGTGGGATCCCCGGCCTCCAGCTGTACCGGATTTTCCCATTGCCCTTGCGGATATTCGGCCTGGACAATGCGAAAGCCGATCAACCAGTGTCTGTCTGCAGGCAATGCCCCAAGTCTGTTTGCCGATCGCAGGTGACGGACATAGGTGTTGTGGCTTCCGCCTCTTGTCACTTTGGTGATCCCGTCGCGGGGGCCCCGGGGATCGATGCGTCCGGATTCCGGATAAGGACCATACCAGTCCAGGCACCATTCCTCGACATTGCCGTGCATCTCATAGAGTCCGAAGGCATTGGGGAGCATGCTCGCCACAGTGAGGTCCACAGGGATTTTTCCTTTTTTCTCGCGCAGATCCTCATCTTTCTTTCTTCTCACTTTATCCCAGTCCCCTTCGACGGGTTGATTGCGATGAAAGGGTTGAGGCAATGTCTGACCGGTATGAAAAAGAGTCTCAGTTTCTGTCCGGCAAGCGTACTCCCATTCCGCTTCTGTGGGAAGACGATAGGGCTTGCCTTCTTTTTGCGACAGCCACTTGCAGAATCGCATGGCATCATACCAGCTGACATGGACCACGGCTTCATCGTCTGCTTTAGAGACGCCGCGGATGCCGCGATATCTACGGTGACCGGGATCGAATTCCTCGTATTGGGCATTGGTCACCTCGGTTGTAGACAGGTGAAACGGCTGGCTGATCTTGACCTCGTGCACAGGCTGCTCATCCCATTCGCCATCGGCCTGCCCCCTCATAAAGTGTCCTGCAGGGATCTCTACCATCGTCATATCCAAAGAATTTATAAACGAGTTATTCTCCCGGGCATTGGTCAGTGAGATCCCGAAAAGGATGATGCATATGCTTTGTATGATTTTTGTCAAAAGTACATCCTCTCTGTATAATGAATCTGATGTTCGTTGAGAACACTAATATAAAATGTTTTTAGGAAAAGAACAAATTTGAGAGCAGAGATCCCGATACAGGGAAGGGTACACCGGTCTGCCAGTCTGGTGTATTTTGGGAATCTAGAACTAGTGTTCTAAAAATTTCAATAGGGATAGACATAATAATTCAAGAAGCTCTTACCATATCCTTAACAGAGCAGTAACCCAAAACAAGCCGGGCGCTCTATATCACTATGGAGGGTGCCAACAAAGATCCTTCCAGGATGACAAAGTGAATAGATATGTCCCTTTTTGGGTGACAGCCCGAGTTCAATCCGGTCATTCACTGATAAAGCCATGCACAAGGCCCATATAATACGCCAACATATAATGAAACCCATAGCGTAAAACCGTACCATCCTGGTGATTGGTGAGTTCATAGAAATCTCGATCCCAATAGATTTCATGCCCTTCGTCGATGGGGAACACGTAATCGTCAAGACCATGGCCGGCAGCGCCAGGGGAATGGCCGAGATGATCCTGCAGAGGGACCATGTCGATGCGATGAGCATGAGACATGGGCCAGTCGATGAGATCCAGTGGATAGCGTTTCAGGGTTTCGATGGATTCCAATATATTTTCTTTCGGCGGGGTGAGCAATGTCTCCCCCCACTGGTCAGTGCGGACCTTGTTCATGCAACAGGCTGCATAGACAAAATTTTCAAAAGAGTGGCGTTCATAACGTTCGATTTGCCAGTGTCTCCGTATGGCATGATAATACATGCTGAGCAGCCGGGGATCGGTTTCATACCGGATGAGGTGATAATAATTCATAAACGCCATCATATCATCGGGCTGGCCATGGCTGCCGGGTCCGGACATATCTCTGGGCTGCGTCATGCCGTTCATGCCATAGCCCTTGTCGAGCGCCAGTCGCATGTACTCCTGCCGGTATCTGGGATCGCCGGTGATGTGATAGGTGATTGCCAGATAGGTAAGGATGCTGTATGAATTGAGACCGCGTTCCACGACCCAGGCCGGATTGCGGTTCAGATCATCGGGAGAAAAATGGCCCCAGCGAGTGGGCAATCCGTCATGATCGACTTGTGTATAATCATTTTCGATGATATGGTCCATGACGCGGCGGACGACTGTTTCCACCTCTGCTTTTTCAGCCCTGGTGCTGCAGACCCGGTCGAAATAGATTGCATAGCCGAAAAAATGACCATCCAGTTCATCCGAACTGGAATCGTTGTACCAGTACCATTCCCCGGTTTCATCCACAGGCCAGCGCGGCTCGATGAGTTTCCACAGGGTATCTGACTGGTTGCGCCGCAGGTTGTACTCACGACCCCGTTCTGGGTTGGGATCGGGACCCGATGTCGGCCGCACGGAACGGGCGATAAAGCCTTTGGGTGCAGGATGGCTGCCGCCCTGGGTGACCTCGCTGAGAAAGGCAAGCGCCCTGAAGGCCCGTTTGGCATCCTGCTTGAACTTTGGATTCCCTGTGGCCGCGTACCCCAGACTCACAGCACCCAGATACAGTCCGTTGCTATGACCCCCGTTTTCGCTGTTGAACGCTACGGCTGTGCTCTTGTTCCCGGGGACGGCGAGTCGTGCCTGATTGACGTATCCGAGCCGGGTGCGGAGATGGTATTTTTCGATTTCAGATTCATAAAATGCTGCTTTTTTAGCCAGCGTCATGTCGCGAAAGGCAAGACACGATACCCCTTTGGCTGTGGCGATCCAGGCATTGCCCTGGCCGTCGACTGCAATGTCGTTGATATGATTGTCGAGCAGCCAGCGTCGGCCCTGGCGAAAGGACCATTCTCCATCGGCATATCGAATGGCGCCATTGGTGGTACCGAACCAGATGCTATTGGGGCCTGTGGCTATGCACGTAAAGTCGTTATAGGGCAGCCCATTGGCTCCGGTATAAAGAGACCATTTACCGTCCAGAGTCCGGCAACCCACTCCCTGTGGTGCGGCGAACCAGAGTCGGCCGCCGGTATCATAGGCCACAGCGCGCACATCCTTCGGAGCCCAGCGAATGTCTCCCTGTTGCGGCAGAGCCAGCTGCCAGGTGGATCCGTTTCCGAGCCAGAGTCCGGACCTTGCAGCGACCGCAAATTCGCCCTGGTGTTCGGCGATCTGACGAATTTGCGGTTCAGGCGAAACGATTTGCCGGATCGCTGCCAACTGTTTGTCATCGAGTGCGGATTCCGATTCAGCCGATCCGGATATGGCTTTCCAGCTCTGATCCTCATATACCGCCGAGCCGGCAGCGGTTTCTGCCACGATCCGGCCCTGCTCATCCATATAGATTCTGTGTACCTCGTTAGCGGGTAAGCCCTGTTCTGCTGTAAAGGGGCGATGGATTTGCTGTTTGAACGTCCCCACCTTTATAGGCAGATCATCATCAAGATTTTGTGCATGAATGCCGGCAATCCAAAAAACAATCAGGATCAAGAGTATCGTCGTTTTTTTCATTGTCGATTCCTTTTTCTCGTCTCTGTAATATTCACCCCCACTCTAAAGAATCAGAGTCCATGTGCTATTCACCGATAAACCCATGTGCTCGTCCCAGATAATAGGCAAAGATAAAATGGACTCCCATTTCAAGGAGCGTACCATCACCTTTCCCTGTCAAACTATACGGATCTCTTCCCCAGAGTATGATATTGCGCTCATCGACGGGAAAAACATAGCCGTCGACCCGCTTTCCGGCTGTGCCGGGTGCATGCCCCTTGAATTCTTGCAGCGGAATCATGTCGATGCGATGGGCATTGGACATGGGCCAGTCGATCAGGTCCAGGGGATAGCGTTTCAGGGTGCTGACGGCATCTTCCAGGCTCGATCTCGGCGGCGTCAGATCTGTGGTGCGCCATTGGTCGGTGCGTGTTTTGCCCATACAGCAAGCTGCATAGATAAAGTTTGCCCATGGGCATTTTTCGAATTTTTCTATCTGCCAGTGGCGGTGGATGGCGCGATAATACATACTGAGCAGTTTGGGATCGGTTTCATAGCGGACGAGGTGATAATAGTTCATAAACGCCATCTTGTCGTCGGGGTGGCCTTCGGTGCCGGGACCGACCTGGTCTCTGAATTGTGTCATGACGTTCATGGCATAGCCGTGATCAAGCGCCAGTTTCAAATATTCTTTTCTGTATTTGGGGTCGCCGGTGATATGGTGCGCGACAGACAAATAGTTAAGGATGCTGAGCGACCGCAAGCCTCGTTCCACGACTCAGGCGGGATTTTGGTTCAGATCTTTGGGAGAAAAGCGACCCCAGCGGGTGGGTTCGCCGTCATGATCGACCAGGTTATAGCCGTGATCGATGATATGATCGATGGTATTGCGAACCGCCTTGCGAACACGCTCTTTTTCCTGTTCGGTTTTGCAAGAATGATCGTAATAGGTGCCATAGCCCAGAAAATGGCCGTCGAGTTCGTCGGCACTGCCGTCGCGCTGCCAGTACCATTCACCTGTCTCGTCAATGGGCCAGCGTGGCGGGATGATTTTCCACAGGGTATCGGCTCTGTTGCGGCGCAGATCATAGGCGAGATCTTTTTCCTTGTTGGGATCAGGATCCGTGATCGGCCGTACAGAGCGGGCAAAGAATCCCTTTGGCGCCGGATGGGTGCCGCCCTCGGTGACGGTGCTGAGAAAAACGAGGGCTTTGAACGCCTTGTCTGCCCGCTGTTTGAATTCGGGGTCACCAGAGGCGGCATAGGCGAGACTCATGGCCGCCAGATAATTGCCGATTCTTTGACCGTCATTATCCGTAACGACGACTTGGGCTGTGCTCGTGTCGCCGGGGACGGACATGATAGCCCGGGCCAAATATCCAAAAGAGGTGCGGCGATGGTATTTTTCGAGCTGTGCTTCATACAAAGCTGTTTTTTTAGCCAGGGTCATGTCGCGATAGGCAATACACGAGACCCCCTCGAGCGTAGCGATCCAGGCGTTGCCTTTGTTATCCACGGCAATATCCCGAACATCATTGTCGAGCAGCCAGCGCCCTCCCTGACGAAAAGACCAGGTGTCGTCGTTGCGATACTGGATGGCGCCATTAGAGGTGCCGAACCAGACGCTATTGGGGCCTGTGGCTATGCACGTAAAGTCGTTATAGGGCAGCCCATCGGCTCCGGTATAAAGAGACCATTCACCCCCGTCGGTCCGGCAGCCTACCCCTTGCGGTGCAGCGAACCATAGTCGGCTGCCGGTATCATAAGCCACAGCACGCACATCCTTCGGAGCCCAGCGAATGTCTCCCTGTAGCGGCAGAGCCAGCTGCCAGGTGGATCCGTTTCCGAGCCAGAGTCCGTTATGAGCCGCCACAGCGAATTCACCCTGGTGTTCAGCCACATCCCGGATGTCCGGTTCTTCGGACGCCGCTTTGTATAGGGCTGCCAGCTGGACGGCGTTCAGTTGGGGTGTGACTGTGGTTTTGGGGGATTCTGGCAGGGATTGCCAGGTTTGACCATCGAAAAAAGCGGGTCCCGCAGCGGTTTCGGCCACGACACGATTTTGATGGTCGATATAGATCCGGTTCACCCTGTTGTCGGGCAAGTTTTGTTCTGTCGTATAGGGATGATGGATCTGTTGTTTATAGGTGCTATCTGCGATGGGCAGATCATACGGAGCATTCTGGCTGTATACCGTGCTGATGAATGCAACCATGACGCAAAGAAAAAGCGACCGGGTTTTCATAAGCCTCTCTCAGTTTACAATAAACCAGTTTATTTAAAGATAAAAAAGATTCGGTATAACACAAATGTTATCAGTGGAAAAAATTATTTAAAAATCTTTTTTGGTATTTGGAAAAGGGGGTAGGCAGAGAGGATGATTGGGGATAGATTTTCGATTTTTTGTATTCCTTGTTGAATATCCACCCGGGGCACAAATGGAGCATTTCATTGCTCAATGCTCGATCTACTTTGGGACCGCTCCGGCTCTGTCCCCGCCTCTATCGCTGGCGAATTTTTATTTTTTGACTGGGTTTGGTAGAATGGTGCGTTTTTGAGGAAATTGCAGGTTTGCTCGGCGATAGATGCGGCGCCAGGATCCTGCGCGGGCTCGGCCGCGCTTTCCCACACCTTTCGCCAGGATTTTTTGGGGATTGGCATGAGACGGTGGTTCTGTACATCGTTTAAAAATATTGCCGGGTCGCTCAGCGATAGATGCGGGACGATCGCGCCTCGCTCTCATTTGGAAAAGAGCTCTGCGGTCGGACAATTGCCTAAATAATTAAAGCTTTGCGTTGGGGTCGGACCTCAGAGGTTAGATGTTTCTTTTGAGGTTATGGAAAAACAGAGAAAATGAAAGCACGATAAGGATTTGAAAATATTATCCTAAATTAATAAATGAGGTTGCTTTCAAAGAATAAGAACCGGTTGTTTATCCATAAGAATGAAGAATTAAAGCAAAAGACAGACGGTTAAACCGGTTCAAATGCCCACCCTCATAGTCTAAATTGTTGTTTTTCATTAAGGGCTAAGGTCCGACCCTGAATTTGCTTTTCCAAAATGTTATTTTTGACGTCTTGCCCCATCTGGCCGGCGCCGGGCTGATCCCCGCGAAGCCACGACTGGCGGCCAACTTGACCAACCTCTAACATTCTTCATAGGTTGCCCTGAACCTATCAGAAACATTTAAAACCTGCACCAGGCCTATCAACCCAGATGGTCCCTTTAGGGACCCAATATTTATAGCAACCGACCATCTCAATTTTTGTGTCCCGTTAGGGACACCTTATTCTTTTGCCAGATCGGGGTGACGATCCAGGCCGCAAAAAGAATATCTCACCCCTAACGGGGTGAAAAAATTATGGGGGTTGGATAACTAGAAATATTCTGCCCCTAGCGGGGCAGGAGAAGATACCCATCCTTGCAATTTATTTGTCAATTCACAACATTTTGAATGTAACTCGCCTTTCTTTGATTTTTGGCTTTAATGTTCGGTGTAGATTGGATCCCTTTCGG
>WJME01000320.1 GCA_014728115.1 Candidatus Zhuqueibacterota bacterium
GCCACGGCTCGATGCCATGGCGCTGGAGGGATTGCGCTTCACCCAGTGCTATGCCGGATCCACCGTATGTGCCCCGTCGCGCAGTGTGCTGATGACGGGACAGCATACCGGACATACCACGGTGCGCGGCAATTTCGGCGTCGGCGGCGTCAAGGGACTGGGCGGCGGTGACGGCCGCGTGCCCCTGGCCGCAGAGGATGTGACGGTGGCAGAGGTGCTGAAAAAAGCCGGATATGTCACAGGCATGACCGGCAAGTGGGGACTGGGTGAACCCGAGACCACAGGCCATCCCAACAGCCAGGGATTCGACGAGTTTCTGGGCTATCTCAACCAGCGCCGCGCCCATACCTATTATCCGGATTATATCTGGCACAACCGCGACAAGGTGGTCCTGGAAGGCAACCAGGGCGATCAAATGAAAGACTATGTGCATGACCGCTTTACCGCGTTTGCCCTGGATTTTGTGAAACGCCACAAGGACGAGACCTTTTTTCTCTATCTGCCTTATACCATTCCCCATGCCCGGTACGAGATTCCGGATTATGGGCCCTATAAGGACAAACCCTGGACCGACGATGAAAAGACCCATGCCGCCATGATCACGCGCATGGATGGTGATATCGGACAGCTTTTCGATCTGCTCAAAGAGCTGGGACTCGATAACGACACGCTGATCTTTTTCTGTTCCGACAATGGTGCGGCCGAGCGGTGGGAGGGGCGATTCGACAGCAGTGGTCCCCTGCGCGGCCGCAAGCGCGACCTGTACGAGGGTGGCATCCGCACGCCCATGATCGTGCGCTGGCCCGGCAAGGTGCCGGCCAATGCCACGAGCGAACAGGTGTGGATGTTCCAGGATGTGCTGCCCACCCTGGCCGATGTGGCCGGCGCTGCACCACCGGAGAATATCGACGGCGTCAGCGTGCTGGATACGCTGCTGGGACGCGAGCAGATGCTCGGCGAGCGGGTGCTGTACTGGGAGTTTTTCGAACGTAATTTCCAGCAGGCGGTGCGATGGAAACAGTGGAAAGGTATCCGCCTGGAGCCGGGACTGCCGTTGGAGCTCTATGACTTGTCCGTGGATATCGATGAAAGCGACAATATCGCAGCAGCGCATCCGGATATCGTGAAAAAGCTGGAGCAGATGATGGATGAGGCCCGTACGCCGTCCAAACACTGGCCGGTGGGTGAGGACGTTTGAACGTGTGGACGTGTGAACGTGGAAACGTGCGAACGTGTGAACGTGGAAACGTGTGGACGTGTGAACGTGGAAACGTGTGGACGTTTGAACGTGTGAACGTGTGAACGTGCGAACGTGGAAACGTGTGAACGTAAAGGGGGTAATTCTATGGATCGTGGTTTGTTTCATTTGCTTTATTCGATTGCATTTCTTTTTTTTTGCGCAACTCATCTGCACTCTCAAAATTCCCTTGATCAAATCATCAATGATATGACGCGTAACCATCAAGGACTCCCACATGGTGTGCCCACAAGTTATAGCTGGTATACAGGCCCTCGCATTGGGACACCGGTGCCACCCGCTGGATGGACAGCCGCTATCGGGTGGGGCCAAGTTTATGAATGGGTGGAGGGCAATCCCGCTACCAATACTCGTGTTCAAATTAAAGATATGGAGATGTATTATCTCAGTAAAGCAGATCATCAGTGGCATTTGTTACAAGAGGCGAGAACAGTTTTTGGTTGGGCATATGTAGAAGATTTTGTTAATGATAAGCACAAAACAGCTGACACCCGAATGGAAGCGGATAGCAGCATCTCTGTGACTTGCGGCGATGGATATAATTTCCATTTTTGGCCACAGCAGGGAAGGACGCTTTTTCCGGTCAACGATGTCGATGCGTGTTTTGTTACAGTGCAAGCCCGACTTGTTTTGGATGATCCTATGGGAGTAGATGATAGGGATTCAGCTCGGTATCTCTTAAATGTCGGCGGGGATTGGTGGCTGGATCTAGATGCACAGTGGGATCAATGGAAAACAAACCGTGATATGGGTATCGGACGTTTTCGATTTGTATCCTCAGAGTGGTCCTCATTTAACATGATAACCCTTTCTGTAGAAAGGACACGAGAAAACCCTCCTCCTTTTCGCACAAAAACACGTGTTGCGGCTGTTCAGAAAGAAGATCATGACACCTTTTGTCAAATTTATCCCAACCCCATTCATGATCTGGCAACGCTGACATACAAACTATATAATCGGCAATCTGTTCAAGTTGAACTATTTAATATACAGGGCCAAAAACTCAAATCTCTTTTCAATGGCGTGCTGCCTGCCGGAGATCACATTCTTACCATTCATACAAATGATCTAGTAACCGGAGTATATTTCTGCCGAGTTTTGTGTGGGAATTTGACAATGGGAGCAAAAATGGTCGTTGTCAAATAAGAGAAGATAATTAAATATGTAGAGAATAATAATCCAGTCAGCAGTTGAATAGGCCCAATTTTTAAGACTGTACACCAATCATTTTCAAATATTCGACAAGTTTGTATCTTGGTTATGAATCCGGATTTTCCAGAGTGTATAAATTTGTAGTTATTTCTAAAGACAACCCCGTTTCATTTTTCATTTGTGTTTATTAGCGTCCATTCGCGGTTTTTTTTCTCTCGTCATCGAATGCCCCCTTTACTCTGAGCTCTCAGTGGTTCTTTATAAAGATATGTAAAATCTATTTTGGACAAAAGTGACAAATTTTTATTGACTAGTTCGAATTTTTATACTACTATTATAATTATTACATTCGATTAATTTGATTATTTGGTCGTATTTTTGATTGTAAAATCTGGTAATAAAACCAAGGTGGCAAGATTTATAAACATTGACATTTTATATTATATATAGTATATTTTTATGTCAAGAATTGAAAAAATCTTGAAATCCTGGCAACAGCGTCCGGTGTCTGTGCCGAAAAATCAGGTCTTGAGTGTTTTGGATCGATATGGCTTTGATATCGAAAAGAAAAGCGGCTCGCATATTATTGTCAGGCACTCTGGTCTGATCAATAAATCAGGGTTTGGAATCAATGGCGAATTTACTATCCCTGTCAAAGGTGGCCAGTCGGTAAAAGGATTTTATTTGAAAAGGATTCTGGAAGCTATTGCCATACTTGAAGAGGTAAAGTGATGCAAAAAAGACTGGACGAATACATGCGATTGCCCTATGCGATTGAAATCATTCCTATTTCGGAAGACGAGGGAGGAGGGTATACGGCATCTATTCCACAATTGGGAAAGTTTGCATTCACAGGCGATGGAGAAACGATAGAGGAAGCGATACAAAACCTGAATGAGGTCAAGAAGGATCTTTTTAGCCGCTATCTGCAAAAGGGCATCAGTATTCCGCTGCCAAAGGCGGATGCGGACAAGGACTTTTCAGGCCGGTTTGTGCTCCGTATTCCTGTTGAATTGCACCGGTATCTCTCGGCAGAAGCGCGAAAAAATGGCTCCACATTGAACCAGTTCTGTCTTTATTTGCTTACACGCAAATCAACCCTGCATACGATTCAGGAAGAGCTGTCTCTGGCAGGAAAGGAAATGCGCAGTGTATTCGAGTCTATTATAGAAACCGATTATCAGGTGGAACATCCCCCGATCGATAATAATGGCTTTTCATTAAAAGAATATAAAAAAAGTGCATAGGGTGGGAAATGACAAAGATATCCCCTGAAACCTATGGAAAGATTCTCGCCGGCATTGAACTCGACGATATTGCACTGACCAAACTCAATTCATCCATAAATCACGATAATCTGTCTGCCTCGATGAAAATATCCATCAAGGATGTTTCTGCCTTTGTGAATGACGAACAAGGCTTTAAAGTAGAAAACAAATACACGCTTTTATCCAAAACAGAGAATAAAATCGGTCTCAAAATCGAGGCGGTTTATCTGATTTCATTTAAATCCATTGCAACCATAGATGACGACTTTTTCGATATTTACAAATCGATGAGCTTGCCGCTAATTACCTGGCCATTTTTTCGGGAACTGGTAAATTCTATCACCTCGCGTACGAATATTCCCCCGCTCACCTTGCCATTGATCAAGCGATAATTTTTGATTTGTGTTCATGAGCGTCCATTCGCGGTTTTTTTTCCCTCGTCATCGAATGCCCCCTTTTTTTTCTCTGCGTTCTGCTATAATAAATAGCAAGAGAATTCTCACTGCAAGCATATTTTTTTATGTTTTGTTTTTTCTTTAATACAAGCTTGTTCTTGACTACCTGCTATTCGTGGTCCATCCATAGATGGCCGACATGTTCTTTGTTAGTACTCGAACAATGGATGCCGCACACTCTGACGACAGACTCTGTATCTCTAGAACACAGACCGCGGTCATCCTTATTTTTCATACACAAGCTCATTGCATCAAAATAAAAAACAATTAACAAACACCGAGTTCATAGGGTACCTGGTCAATCAGGCAACGTCTTAATCGAACTGCTAGTGACCGTGCTACTGCAACAATGGCCTTTTTACCATTGGTACCTCTACTACGAATACGGTCATATTTTTCTCTTAAAAAAGGATCATGGCGAATAACCGTCCAGGCGCTCTCAACCAAAACACGACGGACATGAGAATTGCCTTCACGTGTTATGTGTCCCATTCTTACATGCTCCCCCGAGGAGTATTGGCTCGAAGTTAGACCCAAATAGCTGCAAAATTTTTCTGCCGAAGGAAAACGAACGACATCATGTAGTTCTAACAGAAACGTCATAGCCGTGATAAGGCCAATCCCTTTGCAAGCTGTCAGGCGCATGTAATTTCCATGATAGGTACTGTTCTTTGACAGGTCACGTATTCTCCTGGTCAAAAGTGCAATCTTTTCTCGATTAAATCTGAAACTGGCCAGGTGTTGATCTAAAATAAATCTATAATTCTCATTTTCAAATTCAACTGTTTCCAACCAGGCCAAGTAACGTTTTGTCCACTTGTTTCCATCACTATCAGACCAGATGATACCGTGTAGGTTTAAAAGTGATTTAATCTGATTCTTGACCTGAGTTAATTTTTTCTGATAGCTATTACGCATACGCAGGACTTGGCGCTCTGCTTCTACTGTTAACGGAGGAACAAATACGGCTTTTAATAATCCTCCAGATAAATATTGTGCTAATTTTTGAGCATCTCGTTTATCCGTTTTTACCTTATCCAATACACTTGGAACTCGATTGGCTGGCGTAATTGTGCACTCAAACCCTGCTGCCTCAAGTTTTCGATAGAGATGAAATCCTGAAAAACCTGCTTCATAGACAAAATGCACCTGTGAAGCACGATGATAAAAACGTGATGCGTGTTGTATAAGACGATCTGCATTACCGGTAATATTAATTTTTTCAACAAGTTGACCATCACACATGAAACAAAGGTTCCAATTTTTCAAATGAATATCAATTCCGCAAAAAACAGTTTTGTTACTGGTAAAAGTTTCAATATCTTTCAAGTACTTCATTTTGGCCTCCTTGACTGCGTCGTTTAATTACTGTTTTAATGTCAATATATGACATTTGCAGCAAGGAGGCTATTTAATTATAGGAACTCTGAGCTCTCTGTGGTTGTTTGCTCCAGGTTTGAAAAATGTATAAATAATTCCTCGCAGATCAAGCCCGTTTCATTTTTCTTTTGCATTCATTAACGTCCATTCGCGGTTTTTTTTTCTCGTCATCGAATGATACGTTTTTTCTCTGCGTTTGCTATGCGTTCTCTGAGCGCTCTGCGTTGAGTAAGGGCAATGAAAAGGGCACAGAGCTCAAGGGGTATTTTGGATATCTGTTATTTTCTGAAAACTTTTTGCGGGCTTGTTCCGTATCAACAAATATATCCAATTCCTGAATGTAATGTATGGTTGATTCTTTATGCTGATTGCTTACCTATGATTTGCCCTTGTTGCATTATCCGGCTTTTGACTCTGGGCAGGGATCTATGAATAAAGGAGTACGCTGTATGAAATTAATGGCTCAACGGATGACCTGCAATAGAGCGATTTCAGTCGGGTTGATCTTTTTGTGGATGTGGTGTCTTTTATGTTCCACTGAGCGGTATATTGAAACCGTTCCGGTTGAACATGTGATCGAATCCTCGATCTTTGATCGACCGGATCCGGCGCCTGATATTAATGCCATGCTTTCCAGCTACAGACAGGTAGGCGATATTCATGTCATGACCTTTCATGGCAACTTTGATGAATTGATCGATTTTCACCATGACCAAACCATGAAATATTTTGCCAGTCAGGACACACTAAATACCGCCCCAATACACTGTAGTTTATTTGCCTGTCAGGATAAAGCGAATCATGTCTTTCTCGGCCGCAATTTCGATAATCGAGAGACCGATCTGCTGGTTGGACTCTTTATTCCCGATTCCGGCTATGTCTCGTTCGGTCTGATTCCAATGATTGAATTCCGATTTGATGAAAAAAATCCGTTTGATCCGGCATCAGAAGCGCATCGTCAGCTGCTCTTGCACAGTGCGGCAGTCACGGTGGATGGTATGAATGAAAAGGGTCTTGCGGTCACTGTGGCCTCAGTAAAACGGCAACATGTGGAACCGGACACGACAAAGCCCTATCGATATTTGTTACATCTAAAACGGAATATCCTCGATCATGCAACCGATGTACAGTCTGCCATAGAACTGGCATCCCGATTTAATGTGTTCGATAACGGGCTCCATGTGATTGCGCATCATATCCTGCTTGCGGATGCATCGGGAAAATCAGTTGTCCTGGAGTGGCATGATGGCCGTATGCAAGTGCTTGAAAATTCTGGGGACTGGCAAATCGCCACCAATACGGCCATTTACCATCGATCCGATCAGGAATTGAGAAAGAAATGTGACCGATATAGCACGATTCTGAGGGGTCTGACATCTCGACCCGACACGGTCTCGTGGAAAAATTGTATGGACCTTCTCGAGGGTGCAAAGCAGATCAATCAGGTCTATCATTTCGATTCCGGTTCGATGCGGGTGAGCACAGAGTGGTCAGCCGTGTTTGACCTCACAGAGCGATCCGTTGCCGTGTGTACGAAACATCGATATGACAAGGTCTATCAATTTGGCTTGCCCTCTTTGGCTGATCATCATGACGGCAGATGAGCTCTGGGTGATCATTCTCCAGGGACTCTAACCGCGAATGGACACCAATAACAAACCCTTGCTCTAATTCAAGATAAATATTCAGTTTTTAAAATAAATACCCGACAGTCGTCCGGTCTCTAAAGCCACAAACTCTTGCAATGCCAGAGTGAGAAAACGAATCGCTCACGCCGGCACACATAGGTGCCAAGAGAAAAAGATCCGATCCTGTTCCTGGTTTTAAAATTCTTTACAGACCAACCTCGTTTCATTCTTCATTTGTGTTCAATAACGTCCATTCACGGTTTATTCGAGAGGATGATATATTCATTCTCGGGCAAACGAGTACCTGTTTCTGCAGATTGTCGTTTGATATATGGCCATTTAACCATAAAACCTGGCTATATCTCCAAAAGTGAAACATACGCCCTCTTGATACGAGGACAAGTACCAATAAATCAACCAGACATCCCCTGGGTATTGGGGCATAAATATTGCTTTTTATGCGAGTCGAATTCCCTTCAATCCCCAATAAAGCATACAACTCTTACCGAAAGGGCCCTATGAAATGAAAATGCTATGGTTGACACTCTTGATGATTGCAAGTTTGGGGGCAGAAGCCTTTGCCACCACAAGTGGCAAACGGACACCGGCAGAGTGGGAACCTCAGGCCGGCCTGATCATCAATTGGCAAGACAGCCTTTATAAGAGCAGAAGGCAGGAGATACAAGCATTGATGACCGAGATTGTCCAGGATCAGGGCCGGGTATATATAGTAACGTCCGACAAGAGTGCGGCTCGGGATTCATTGGAAAAAAGATATGGCATACCCGTGCGTAATTGTCAATTTATCGAAGACTCTTATTCATACCCATGGGTTCGTGATTATATGCCACAGTCTTTTTATTCAGCCTTTACATCCTCACCCAATTTGATGTACTGGTTGAGAAGCTATGATTATCCGGCAAATCCCATGGCGCGCAGTGCTATCAAAGTCGCGAATGCTATTGGATATCCCATGCAGGCTTCGGACAGCCCTCCCTTCCGGTTGGCAGGTGGAAATTTTATGACAGACGGCATGGGTACCGGGTTTTCATTTGACAAGGTTGTATCGGATAATCAAGGGGTCGATGTACATCGTGTGATACGCGAACTAAACGGTATCCATCGATACATACTACTTCCAACTCCGCTAAACATCTTTCCACCCCATGTCGACATGATTATGAAAATGATCGATGAAGAGACAATTGCTATACTTGATGTCGTCAATAATTCATTTCTTAAAAAACAAATCGAAAAATCCTTTCATCATATCGAAAACAACTATCTAAACGTCTATGATCGTCCTTATCGGTTTGTGTGGATTCCGAGCAGAAAATTGGTTCCGAAAGAGAGTTATATAGAAGCGTATACGAATTTTTTCTTTTTCAATTCTATCTGCTTTTTCCCAATCTTTCGCGAACCTGCGGACGATCAATTGGCTTTAAAAATCATGCAAGAGGCCTTGCCGGGTCATATCCTGATGCCCATCGATTGTCTGGATTTGATTCCTTATAGCGGGATGATTCACTGCCTCACCAAAGAGGTCGGTGTGCCCAATTCTATTCTGATCAAACACCCTAGGCTCTTTGATAAAGTCATCGAACCAGTTCGTAGAGTGTCTGGCAAGCATCGGTTTTTTGTGCAAAAAAGAGCCAATGGCTATCTTGTTACGGCAGAGATTTATGCAGCACATGGCAGGATCTCTGCCAATCTCGATTATCTCTATAATAATCAGCGATTTTCAATACCCATGACAAATCATTCGAATAAACTCTATTCAGCACAACTGCCCTATTTTGCTCCCGGATCGGTTATCAATTATCGGATCGTCGCCACCGCGCAAAACGGAGGCCGTTCTACAGCTCCTGCAGCCGGTTATTACGAGTTTACTGTCATTGATGGCGACCCATGTGCGACGCAAAACTATCAGGGCGGAAAGCGCAAAGGATTGAGAATTCCTCGCGGTTTATTTGCCAACCATGCACAGGATTATTCGTCCACGGTCAATGTTGCTATCGAACCCGATGTCCTTTTCCGGGAATCACATGTACATTTACAGGCACCGAATATTCACTATAGTGCACCTGTGGGCAGTAGCGATCCGTTGTTCATTTCCAATACAGACATGTCTGTCTCTACACGATACCTCGATCTGCCTAAAATGTTGATTGGACAAACTGCTTTCCCTGATCCGCAGCAAATGGATACCAGTCATTTGGCAGCAGATGTTTGCTCCATGGAACCCATTGAAAACTGGCAATTAGCCGCAGGGGTTCAGGTGGAGCTCTCATCACACGAGACCATCGAAATTGGCTATCCCGCTTTGGCTGGTAAAGTGGATGCCATGAAATGTGATAAAAGTACTTTGTTGTCAATTGAATCATTTAAAGACATTCTTGTCCATCAGGGAATCGGTATTTTACCCACTATTCTCGAGGATCCGGGCTATGTGGTGCTCAAGTCGCAAAACGGAGCCGTACGATTCAATCCGGCATCCACCACTTCTGTTATGCAAATGAATATCGCCGGAGGTCTGATGGTTGCTGCATACGAGACTCTGATGCGAAATGCAGATATTTCTTTGTCGAGCAAGAGTTGGTTGCATGTTCAGGCAAAAGAGTTGAAAATAAAGGGAACCAATATCAATCTTTCGGACGTCGTGCAGGAAGAAACCACGATTCCCCTCAATTTCGAAGCCTGGAAATTCAAGGTCGAACCCACAGGCGAGGCTTTTCCGTTTGCAATACGAACCAGTAAATTCTGCCAGCTATTGTTCGGTAAAGAATCCTCAGGTGAGCATGTTATCATTCAGGCCACCAAACATATAAACCCTGTGCCTCAACAAAAAATCAATACCATAGCCAATACCAGCATTCCGGTGCACGTAAACCTCTCTGCTACCCAACTCGATCTTCAAGACAGTCATTTGGCAATCGGACAAAATGAATCACTAAAGATATCGGCCCGGCAAATTCGTTTTTCTCACAATGCAATGATCAAATCCGAAGAGAATTCGAATATTGAAATTACGGCCATGACCACTGCCGAGTCTAAGGCGCATGCACAAATATTCGAGGAACTACAACAACCCAAATCTCGACATAAAGACACGCCGTCCCTTGTCAAAACCAAGTCAAAGATTCAAGAAGCAGAGATACAACCTGTCATTGATTCGACATTACAAACCGAGCCGACAACCTATGAGTTATCAGCCTTTCCAAATCCCTTTAATCCCACAACGACTCTAGCGTATACTCTTGATACAGCAGGATACGTAGAAATCCAGGTCTTTGATCTGCTCGGCCGGCTGGTGAACACTCTGGTCAATGACCATCTATCTGCCGGTTCTCATCAGGTGGTATGGAATGCTACAACCCATGCCTCGGGACTCTATTTCGTCCGCATGATTCATCGTTCTGAACAAACCAATAAAATCGACACCCAGTTGTGCAAAATCAACCTGCTCAAATAGTGGATGAAAGGATTATCGCATGAAACGATCGGAAAATACTATGATACGATGCTGCGTATTTTTATGGCTTTTTGTTGGAACAGTGATACTGCCTTCGCTTCTCTCGGCCAATACTCTCTCTGGTGTTGTCAGGATTTTAAATCAAGATGGTAAAGCATATCTGCTCAACGACTTTCCCGTTCATGTGCTTCGAGCAGACGGCACAATAGAAATTACGACTCGAACGACTACCGGGGGGATATATTGGTTCTCCAATGTCGGGAAAGACCGCAAAATTTGTCCAGAAAATTCCATTATCCCCTTCGAACCCGTTGATTTTGCAGGAGAAAGTGGTACGCATAGTATCGATTTTTCTGTCGAATATGTTTGTGGTGTTTCCGGAACGGTCTATATCGATGGGGTCCCTGCTCAAGGTGGTGTTCAATTGGCATGGAATGATGGAGGTACTTTTTACAACACCTCTGTTGATGGCCAGGGACGTTATTTTGCCGGAACAGAGCCGGGCAAACCTTTGGCGAATTTGCATGTACAATATCCAGAGGATGTGTCGTTTGATCCACCTCATTATACTTTTCATTCTGTTTGGTCTGAAATGCCCTATCATGATTTTCGCAGTACCTCGGATGTTTCCATCTCGGGTCGTGTGACCTTTAGAGATAATCCGCTTGAGGGGATCACGGTGCAAACGTCTGAAGGGGCGACCACAACCACGGATGCAAATGGCGATTACCGCTTTGAGGTAGGCGGGGGCTGGTCAGGCACGGTTTCAGCCACCTCAGCGGATTATCGGTTCCACCCCTCGGAATACGCCTTTGATGACCTAAAGTCACATGCCAATTTTAAAAACTTTATCGCTTATCCTTTATGGGTCACGATTTCAGGCACGATCCTTGACAAAGCAGGAAAGCCTATACCGGACGTCAGCGTGGCTTTTAGCGACGAGGGATCTGTACTGACAAATCAGCGCGGAGAATATAGCAAACAGGTGCCGGGCGGATGGCAGGGCGCTGTAATTCCGCAAAAGGCAGGGTGGGCTTTTGAACCCTCAAAAGAAATCTTTTTACCGCTGGATGCCAATCAGGTTGGTGTGGATTTTACAGGACTTGGATTTTTACAGGTCTATGGATATGTCACCATTGAAAATGCACCCCTTGCGAATGTCGATATTCGACTGGACAGTAATCACGGCATCAAAGAGGCAACAACAGATGAAAGAGGCTATTATTCGATCTCTCTACCTGCACAAAGTTCAGGGATCATTGAACCCTCTCTGAACAGGTTTCGGTTTACCCCTGAAAAGCATTCGTTTGAGCTTCTGGAAGCGGACAGCAGATTTGATTTTACAGCTCAGACCGATTTCCCTTATATCTCGGGGCGCATCACCATCAATAATGCCGGCCTGTCAGACGTCATGGTTTCGGCCAGAGAGAGATCAGGGGTTGTCAAGACCGCAACTACCAATCACAGTGGCTATTACTGCGTTATTCTGAGGCAGAGTAATCCCTTTTCAGGGTGGAGCGGAAGAGTTCAGCCGAGTTCATCACAATTCAAATTCGATCCGCCATACAGAACTCTGTACGATGTCAAAGACAAAGCGACCGGCCAGGATTTTGTCGCAAAGAGCCCCTATCCGACCATATCGGGACGCGTGACTGCAGGCGGATATGGACTGGCAGGGGTGGTGCTCAATACTCAAACACGTAGCTCTTATACCCCGGTCAATCCAAAACCATCACCCATCAAGCCGAGTCCGATCACTCCCCCTCCTCCTCGTCCCATGCCATGGAGTCAATCACAGGCAGGTGCATTGTCCATGCAGGAGAACGGAAGCAACGAGTCGATCGAACAGGCCAATGTAGAAAGCGGTTCGGGTCGAACGGAAGCAAGGCCCATTCCCCCCCGGCCGGTGACCACGGATGAAAACGGCTATTACAGTATCAATCTTTTCAGTCCCTCTTGGTCCGGGACGATTATCCCACAATTAAAAGAGGGGATATCAGGATATACTCCTAAAGATCGAACCTATAACAATGTGACCAGCGATCAAATAAAACAGGATTATCAGGCGGCATTTAGCGGCCACTTTATTGCCGGAAAGATTACACGGGCAAACGGCCATGCTGTGACCGGCGTATTGATCCATTTTAGCGGACTGGGCAGTGTGTCTACGAATGCAGAGGGAGCCTATAGCATTGCCATTCCCGATGGATGGTCCGGCAGCGCTGTGCCCGCGCTGGAAAAGATGGTCTTTAGTCCACCGATTCGGACCTATACAAATGTAAGAAACACCATGAAAAACGAACGTTATACTGCGTTTGATTCGGGTGGTTCGGTGAATGTCTTTACCGGCAGCGGCAACTGGAGTGATGCTGCCCGCTGGTCATTAAAAAGAGTGCCCAAAGCCGGAGAAAAGGCACAGATTGCCGGAAGTTGCAATGTGAATGTAAACCTACCCTTGCTGCAGTCATTGCTCATAAAGCCCACGGATGATAATCAGCTGGGCGTTGCACCGGTATTGAAATTAAACAGGTATCGTATACCGGATATCCCGGTGATTGAAAATGAGGGAGAAATTCACACCCATTACGTGGAAGGAGAGCCTTTTCCGGCTGACCGTAAGCTCGGGGGAACAATAGTCTTTAACTTTAATCATTCCGATCCGCCTGAAACCGGTCCAAGGCAGATCATTCCTCCTGGCAAGTATAACAGGATTCTCTTAACAGGGAATAAATATGCATTCGTCAACCGGGGCACGGTTCAGGTATATCAGTTGATCGTTAAAGATGGCAGTAAAATCGGTGATCCCAAAAAGTCCGGACAAGGTCAAATCGTGATTCAACAATTCGAATAGATATCTGATTCACTCGAGCCTTCCATTCTCTCGCTTTGCCAGGACTGCCCAAGGGCAGTCCTTTTTTTTGTGTACCTTCTATGCTACAGAACAAAATCGAGACTTGAATGTGGCACAGGATTGTCTTATGCAAAAGAATAGAGATCACCAGGTGGTTTTGGCAGACTTGAGGTTGCCGGTGAAAGGCAACCTCATATAAAGCGGGTTTTCTGTTTCGTTGAATAAAAGGGGGATTTACAAGATGAGCGCTTTATTATTTTAACAGCGTCATCTTGAGAACCTGTCGAAAGGGCTCTGAATGATCGACAGGATTAGCGGTCAGGACGACAAAATAGACTCCGGAGGCAAGGTCTGCGCCGTTCCAGGCAGTCCGGTGTTGGCCCTGTTCTTTGATGCCGTCAGCTAGAGAATGCACCAACCGGCCCAGCCGATCATACACGGATATATCGATCTTTGATGTGGTTTTCAGACTGTACTGGATTTGGGTTACCGGGTTGAATGGATTTGGAAACGCATAGAGTCCATACTCTTCCGGGATCGCAGCGCCCTCGCGGGTTTCGGATGCCGCCGAAAGAGACTCTTGTGACGCAAGCTGTGTTGATGGATGTATCTCTCTGTCGGGATCTGTTTTATGGAGGGGGGGCTCCGGAGAGGTTTTCATGAATGTGGTTTTTAGCTTTATATGACCGGCTTTCATCTTTTCAGCATAGGAAAGCGCTGCCGGTTCAGAGAGGGCCGTGATCACGATTTCTCCGGTTTCTTTGGTCGCTAGCTCGGATCCGGCTGGAATTGTCCAGGATCCTACATTAATTTCTGCTTTGCCTTTCGTTTCCAGTTCAACAAGCCCGGAAAGGCTCGTGGCCGATAGCGACAAATCAGCAATATTGGTATGGGTACCCGCAATCGATGCTGAGCTCTTTATTTTATCGGGAGTAGAGTTTTGGTGATGCAGGTTATCATTAAATGGACAGATCGAGAGGGTGGCGTTTTCCATTATCGTTTGCTGGGGCATGGAAAACCTGAATACCGGTCGTGGTGATTGGGTCGGTTGATGGATGATTTCAAACGCTTCGATGGCCGCTTCAAAGGCCTGCATATTGAACGACAGCGGAGCATTGGAATGAATCGTGGTATGATCCAGATCGATCTGATCGGCATGTAAACGGGTCGAACCGTTGATGTCCAGGCGCGAGTCACTGATCTGTACATGCTTTCCGACCCAGATGACTCCGTCATCCGGTTGCCAGTCCTCATTGATATCCTGAAGCAGGTGCAGATTTTCGGCCGAAATATGATCTGCCTGCGCCCGCCAGGATGAACCTCTTAAGATCAGGTCGGCATTCTGCATCATGATATCCAGTGAACTCATGACCAGGTTTTGAGCCAGATCCATTCTCAATACCATGAGTTCAGACGGATTGATGACAATCCCCTGATCGGTGATGAGGTGAAAATACCCTGTTTCATCCCAGGGTACCATCATACCACTGGTTTCGATGGGCTGATGGATGGCGAGTTCCGGTGCCGAGAGTGACACCCTGGAGGCCGGAGAAAGCTTTAGCGCTGCAGAGAGCTCTGCATTGGCAGGAACGCCGATTTCCAGATCAGCGTTTTTCACTCTGATGTCACACACCGCATCCTGGCCGACCGCCCAATCCTGAATGGGATCCATGTCACATGCCTGGGCGTGGAATTCAGAGCCATCCCATCCTTCCGAACCCGGCGGATAATCCGGACCTATTGTCAGGCGGGGCAAACTAAGGTGCCGAGTTTGGATATGGATGGTCGAATGATCAAAAATACGCAACTGACCGATTGCAGGTATATTAGCAGTAGTATAACGAACAATGGGTGCCACCATATCGATTTTACTGCGATATACAAAAGTCAGTGGGTGGATATTGACCCTGTCGAGGGAGTGGAGGTTTAATATTCGGTCCTTGTAATCAGTGGCTTGTGAGCCCCCCAATGCCAACTGTTGAAAGGAGTAGCCGGGTGCTGATCGCTTTCGATTCGGATCGACAAGATCGGCCAGGCTCTGGTGAAAAGGGGGAAGGGGTTCCTCCCATATTGACGCCAGCCTGAGATAAATGGTTTTGCTCGAATAGCAGATACTGCTGCCGGCTTGCCAGGCCAAAGGGCCGCCTATGATGCGCGGATCCTGGCCGAGACCCTGATGATCGACGAAAAGCGGAGAGCCTGATGCCCCCGGCTCGATATATCCCCTTTGCCATTCCTGAACCATCCACCAATCCTGTGCTATTATTTTTTTGCCGGTTTGTCGCTCCATCGTTCGAATTGTATAGGCATCCGGATAGACCGGAGGGCCAGCGGCGAATGAAATTTTTTTGTCTTTCCTGCCAGGATGGTGAATGCCGACTCCCCTGGCAACCGGTGATATCTGCCTGGCATCATATCCGGCAAAATAGGCGTTTTCTGGTATGGGAAATGACGGCGGCAGTCGAAAGACCACAATATCCTTTTCATTTGTAGGGGAATAGAGCACAATGTCTACCATACCCGCTTGAAAATTTTCAAAGGGAAATTCAAAATCCTCTGTTGTGCAATTTGCTGCTTGATGAACAGAGGACAAAAGAAGGACCTTTTCATCCTCATCCAGGATATTGTTGTCATTAAGGTCCAGCACGTGAAACGCAGTAACGCAATAATGGGAAATGTCACTATTATCTTCATCACATCCATCTTGCCCGCTGATATGGTTCCAGTGATAACCATTGGCAATGAAAAAACCGCTCCCTGATGGAAACTGAGGCCCGAGAATGACCACCGATTTTGCAGCTTTTAACCAGGTAGGTTCACATGCGACGGCAATATGGTCACAGGTGATAGGTATGGCACGAAAATTTTGCTCGCTTAACGGTGTGGTGACATGGTTGAAATTGATCTGCTTTGGATCGAATGTGTACTCTTTGAGACCGTCCATGGGCGTTGCTGCTCCGGAGAATCCAACAGGAACCTCTACCGAATAATGCATATTGTCATCTACCATAACCCACTCGGTAAAGGATATACCCGGGTCATTGAAAAGAATCATGAAATTGATCGAACGTGGCCTGTTGACTCCCAGAATCCTTCCGGTTATGGTGACTTGATTCGAATAGAGGAGTTGACTCGTGAGCATGAGAAACAAGAAAAGCATTTTTTTTACCATATCTGTCACCTTTCTAAAGTGTTGCCGCAATTACGTTTGGCAAATGCAATTATCTGTTCAAGCAAAAAAAATGCCACTCATCCCTTGGATTTCCGATTTGTAAATGCAAGGGTTAAGTCATATCATGATGACTGAAATGCTAAAAATCGGGATATCACCGCCTTTTAACGGCAAATCACCGGGAGCAAAAGACAGTTCCAAGTTTCGTGTTCATAAACGTCTATTGCTAGCGTGCTTTTTTTAGTCCAATTTATCTCCATCCTTCCAAAAAACATTACCTTACTCTTGACAATCTCTTCCAACTTTAATATCTTTATAACACGCACACGTGAGCAAATATGCACCCTCGTCTGAACGTCCGCACGTGCCCACGTTCAAACGTTCAACGTTCACACGTTCACACGTTCACACGTTCACACGTTCAAACGTTCCCATGTGCGTACGTTTCCACATTCACACGTTCATAAGGAGTTATAATGGCCGACCCCAAAAATGTGACCCAAGCTTATGAGATCGCCCGCGACCGTTATGCCGACATGGGCATCGATACCGAACAGGCTATAAAACGCCTGGCGCAAATCCCTATCTCAATCCATTGCTGGCAAGGCGATGATGTCGGCGGATTCGAACCGTCCGAGAGCACGGACAGCGGCGGACTCATGGCCACCGGCAATTATCCGGGCAAGGCCCGCACTGCCGATGAACTGCGCAGCGACCTGGATATGGCCCTCAGTCTCATCCCGGGTACGCATCGCCTCAACCTGCATGCCATGTATGCCGAGACCGGCAATACCCGCGTCGAACGCGATGAACTCGAGCCCGAACATTTTAAAAACTGGATCAGCTGGGCCAAAGAGCGCAAGATGGGACTCGATTTCAATCCCACGTTTTTCGGGCACCCCATGGCTGAAAAAGGCTTTACCCTGGCCAGCCAGGACAAAACCGTACGCGACTATTGGATCCGGCACGGCATTGCCTGCCGCAGGATCGGCGCAGCCATGGGC
>WJME01000321.1 GCA_014728115.1 Candidatus Zhuqueibacterota bacterium
CCAGACCGGACGCGGCGTGTTGCCATAGTGCTGGGTCCAGCAATCACGTAGTCCTGCCACAGCCGATCCTTTGGTGCCATCTACCTGAATCGTGAGCAGATCGTCGCGGCGAACGCGCACACACCAGGATGAATTGAAATGGGCCACAATGCCGCCTTTGAGCTCAAAAGTGGCATAGGCCGCGTCATCTGCAGTGGCTTCATAGGGTTGGCCGCCCTCATCGATACGCTGCGGAATATGGGTGGCGCCAAGACAAGAGACAGCCTGTACATCGCCGAAAAGATTGTCCAGCACATAGCGCCAGTGACAGAGCATATCCACGATAATGCCGCCGTCATCCTCTTTGCGATAATTCCAGGAGGGTCGCTGAGCCGGAATCGAGTGACCTTCAAAGACCCAATAGCCGAATTCTCCCCTTACGGCAAAGATGCGGCCGAAAAAGTCGTTCTCCATAAGCCGACGCAGCTTCAAGAGTCCGGGCAGCCACAGTTTATCCTGGACCACACCGTTTTTCACGCCCGCCTCTTTGCATATTTTATACAGTTCATAGGCTGTCGCTGTATCGGTGGCAATGGGTTTTTCGCAATAGATGTGCTTGCCGGCTTTGACCGCCTGTTTTACGGCATCGGCACGCCGACCAGTGGTCTGGGCATCGAAATAGATGCTATTGTGAGGATCAGCCAAGACCTTATCCAGATCGGTGCTGGTTTTGGTGATCCCGGACAGCTCGGTCAGGGCCTCCAGCTTGTTAGGATTACGGCCTACCAGCACCGGGTCGGGCATGATCACCTCGTCACTACCGAGTTTGATGCCCCCCTGTTCCCGGATGGCAACGATAGAGCGCATGAGATGCTGGTTGGTGCCCATCCGGCCTGTTACGCCATTCATAATAATTCCGATTTCATGTGTTTTCATTTGACTCCTCGAGATGGATGGTTCAATTGCAGAATAAGAAAATAATCAGAATTGCGGAAAATTACCAGAGAATTCTAAAACGAGAATCAAGAATTGAGAATATAGAATTGAAAGAAAAGTCTATTGCCTTGAAAAAAGGTCTTGATAGTGTGAAACAAAATTTTAAATTATACGTTATTAGTAATAAATAACAAAAATAGTAATATATAGGGTTTGTCGTAAGGTTATGAGAAAAACAAAACGAATCCAGTTATTGCAGACAGCCAGAGCACTGTTTTTTCGCTACGGATTTCGCCGCATCACGGTAGAAGAGATCTGTGAAACCGCCAATGTGAGCAAGATGACCTTTTATCGATATTTTGACAACAAGACCGACCTGCTCAAAGGGGTGGTGAGCCGGCTGTTTGATGAAGGGGAACGAGAATACCGTCAAATTATGGATCAGGAACTCCCGTTCGAGGACAAGGTGCAGCAAACCCTGGATATGAAACTGGAAAAGAGCCAGGATGCCTCGCAGGAATTTTTCAACGAATATATGGTGGATCCGGATCCGGAAATTGCCCGTCTGATTCAAGACCGTCAACAGCGTATGCTACAGATGGTGATCAAAGATTATCAGCTTGCCCAGCAAAACGGCGACATTCGGTCGGATATCCAACCACAATTCATCCTTTATATGCTCAATCAGCTGATCGAGATGACCAAAGATAAGGGGTTGAGGCAGCTTTATGCAACCCCAAGCGAGTTGATCATGGAAGTGACCCGGTTTTTCTTTTATGGGATTTTGCCTCATGAAAAAAAATCATGACATCTGTGTATATTTTTTCCTGCTCGTTCCCGTTCTGGCCAGTTCGCAAACGGTATTGTTTAGCGGGCAGGCCAGTGGCTGGGCACAGCCAGGTGAAACATCACAGCAGATCGGCATACGCTATATTCCTGCTTTGAGAACAGAATCCGCTTTGGCCGGTCCATGGGCTCTGGATGGACTGGTTTCTGTCAATGGTCATGGGGGGTACAGGAATACCGAGTCCGCAAGAGAATCGACTGCCGAACTGGATGCCTATCGGCTATGGGCACGACTGACACATCCACGATTCGAATTCAGACTGGGACTACAAAAGCTCAATTTCGGGGCTGCCATGATGCTGCGACCGCTCATGTGGTTTGACCGCCTCGATGTCCGGGACCCGCTACAGCTGACCAATGGTGTCAATGCAGCCATGAGCCGGTGGTTTTTTTACGATAATGCCAATCTTTGGCTCTGGCTGGTGCTCGGCAAATCCGATCGCAAGGGATGGGAAGCTGTTGGATCCAAAGACAACAGCGTAGAATGGGGGGGACGTCTCCAGGTTCCTGTCCCCCGTGGCGAATTGGCCTTGAGCGGTCATGTACGACAGCTGGATGAGGATGCGGCCCGGACACTGTATGGTGTGCCCTTTGACCGGGAAGTGCGGCTCGGACTCGATGGCCGGTGGGATTGGCTCGCCGGATGGTGGATCGAATCCAGTGTCAGCCGCTTTTCGGGCCCACATTTGTTCTATCGACAGTTTTATATGGCCGGCGGAGATTATACATTTGCATGGGGCAATGGATTGCATATCATAGCCGAGCATCTGGTGCTGGCGCATTCTCTCTGTGATCTGAAAATCGAGAATACGGCCCATTTTACGGCCTTTTCCATGGATTATCCGCTGGGATTCCTCGATCATGTGACCGGGTATGTTTATTATGATTGGGAAAACCGGGACTGGTACCGGCTCTTGCAGTGGCAGCGTACCTATGACCGCTGGAGCTTTTTTGTGCAGGGTTTTGCCAATCCTCATGAGGCGGTTGTGCTGACCCAACGCGACGAGCAATTGCCTATGAGGGGGCTGGGTGTGCAGTTGATGGTCGTGTTGAATCATTGACTCGAACCGTGAATGGACTCGAATAAACATAAATAGCACGATGAATTGAATCGTGTATGGACGCGAATAAAAACAGCAGCATATTGCAGCGAATTGTCAGAGACACAAGATTCAATATTGCGGTTATGAATAGTTGACTTTTTTCAATACACACTCTGGTTTCAGAGAAAAAGAGATTAAAAATGAATAATCAGAGCAGGCGACCCTGCAGGAGAATGTAATGAGCAATATGAATGGTGCATTGATCGAGATTCGAGGGTTGATCAAGGATTATCCCATGGGCGGAGGATCTTTCCGGGCATTGCAGGATATCAATCTCGATATCGGTAGGCAAGAGTTTACCGGGCTCGTCGGCCCCAGCGGGTCTGGCAAGACGACTCTGCTGAACGTCATCGGGTCGCTGGATTCACCGACCCAGGGAAGGGCGATTGTTCTTGGGCACGATATCAAAACTCTGGATCACAAAAAAGCGGCTCGGCTCCGTAACCACCATATCGGTTTTATTTTCCAGACGTTTAACCTGTTGCCGGTTTATACGGTGTATGAAAATGTGGAATTGCCGTTGCTGTTGCTGAAAAAGAATCACGAGGAACGCAGACAAATGGTGATGGAGGCGCTGGAGCATGTGCGACTCTTGGACAAGATTCATTCAAGGCCCGCGCAACTGTCCGGCGGACAGAGTCAGCGCGTGGCCATAGCCCGGGCGATCGTCAAGCAGCCGAAACTCGTGCTGGCCGATGAACCCACTGCCAATCTGGATGCGGAGAACTCGTTTCATATCCTGGATATCATGGCCGAGCTGAACAAAGACCTAGGAACGACGTTCATTTTTGCCACCCATGATGAAAAGGTGATCAAATATTTACGCCGGATCATAACACTTGAGGACGGCAAAATAGATAAAGATGAGATCGTGATTCCCTCCGGCCAAACCGAGGAGGACGTAACATGTTAGCGATCAACCTGGCTTTGAAAAATCTGTGGGGTCAAAAAGGCCGCACAGGTCTGAATGTGTTGATTCTCTCCTTTTCATTTGTTGCGATTATCTGGACGCAGGGTCTGTATGAGGGCATGCAGGAACAGGCCAGTCAGGCCCTGAAACAGGTCTATTACGGAGAAGGCCAGTTCTGGCAACCTCAGTATGATCCCTACGATCCTCTGACACTTTCGGATGCTCATGGTCAGATTCCCGAACCCATTGCGGCGCTCATCGAGAGCAGGCAGGCCGTACCGATATTGAAAATTCAGGGATCAGCCTATCCGCATGGACGATTGCAGCCGGTGATACTCAATGGGATCCCCGCGGAGCAATCGCTTTTACAATTGCCGAGCTCTGTGCTGGATTCCAGTCAGGCCGAGTTGCCGGCGGTTATCGGTGCCCGATTGGCAAAATCATTTGGCCTGAACACCGGCGAGACTCTGACCGTGCGCTGGCGATCTGTTGATGGCATGTTCGACGCCCGGGAGGTGGAAATTGCCGCCATCATGAATACCACGGTGCAATCTGTGGATCAGGGGCAGATTTGGCTTGCATTGGATGATTTACAGCATCTGGCGAACGCACGCGGAGAGGCCACCCTGGTGGTGGTTGCAGATGAACATGCTGCAGCGGGAATCCAAAGCGACTGGCCATTCAAAGATCTCGATTTCTTGTTGTCCGATATTATGCAAGTGGTCAAGTCCAAGACAACCGGATCCATGTTTTTATATGTCTTGCTGTTATTTTTAGCCATGCTGGCGATATTCGACACCCAGATTCTGTCGATTTTCAAACGTCGCCGTGAGATCGGCACCCTGGTGGCTCTGGGCATGACCCGTCCGCAGGTGATACGGTTGTTCACCCTCGAAGGCGCCATGTATGGTGTGCTGGCAGCGCTCGCAGCCGCCCTCTATGGACTTCCGCTGCTGATTTATTACCATACTCAGGGCATGGCCATGCCAGAGGCGACGGATAATTATGGAATAGCATTGGGCACCCGGCTTTTTCCATCATACAGCCTGGCCTTGATCGTCTTTACGATCTTGCTGGTTCTCATCACCGTGACGATTGTGAGTTATTTCCCGGCGCGCCGAATCAGCAAAATGAAACCCACGGATGCCATACGAGGAAAACTATCATGATAAAGTTTTTAATCAAAGGATTATTGAGGGATCGCAGCCGCAGTCTGTTTCCAGTGCTGACCGTATCCGCCGGGGTGTTTCTGACGGTTCTTTTGCATGCCTGGATCTCCGGTACCCGGTCGAATATGCTCGAGCATAACGCTCACTTTGATACCGGCCATGTCAAAGTCATGACCCGTGCCTATGCTCAGGAATCAGCACAATTGCCCAATGATCTGGCCCTGTTGGGTGTAGATAGTCTGATCGATGTCCTGCAGCTCGAAAAGCCGGAATGGAACTGGACGCCGCGTATCCGTTTCGGTGGTTTGTTGGATATCCCGGATGAGAATGACGAAACCCGGGCACAGGGACCGGTCATGGGACTGGCTGTGGATCTGGATAAAGCGAGTCCGGAACGCAACTTGCTCAACCTGAAGCAGGCGCTGGTGCAAGGCCGATTGCCCGAACAGAGAGATGAAATCTTGATCAGCGATCATTTTAGCCGGGAATTGAATGTACGGCCCGGAGATACGGCCACGCTCATCTCATCGACCATGTACGGGGCCATGGCTATCCATAATTTCAAGATTGCCGGCACGGTCAATTTTGGTATCGCTGCCATGGACCGGGGAGCGATCGTGGCTGATTTGCTGGATGTACAGTATGCTCTCGATATGCAGGATGCAGCCGGAGAAATTCTTGGCTTTTCACCGGATGATGTCTATCATCACCAACAAGCCCTTTCCTTCACGCATCGCTTCAATGAGCGATTTAAAGATTCTGGCGACGAGTTTGCTCCTATCATGCTGGCATTATCCCAGCAAAACGGATTGGAAGGGATGCTGAATATGGTCAATACCATGTCCACGACCATGGTTATTATTTTTGTCACCGTTATGTCGCTGGTGCTCTGGAATGCCGGACTGATCGGTTCGATACGGCGATATGGTGAAATCGGCGTAAGGCTGGCCATTGGTGAAGACAAGAGCCATCTCTATAATACCATGATCGCAGAGTCGCTGGCCATCGGAGTGACCGGTTCTGTTCTGGGCACGGTTCTCGGTTTATTGGCTGCCTGGCCCATGCAGGAGCTGGGAATCGACTTTTCTTCTGCAATGCAAAATTCGACCATGATGTTGTCCAGTCGTATGCACGCTCAGATTATGCCCATGACGTTCGTGATCGGATTGATTCCCGGCTTGCTGGCCACTTTGTTTGGTGCATCCCTGGCCGGAATCGGAATCTATAAACGCGAAACCTATCAACTCTTCAAGGAGCTCGAAGTATGAAGAACATTCTATGGATCCTCTTGCTGTTTACAGCAGGATTCCCTGCACAGCCGGATGCGGTGGAGATTCTAGAGCGGATCGATAACAACAAAGACGCCAAAAACCGGGTTATGCAATCCAAGATGGTGGTGCACGACCGCCGGGCCACACGTACGATTGTCTCCAAAACCTGGATGCGCGGCCGCGAGGATGCCTTTACCGAATATTTGGCCCCGGCCCGGGAAAAGGGTACAAAGATGCTCAAACTCGGTGATCAATTGTGGACCTACAGTCCGTCTTCGGACCGCACCATCCGCATCTCGGGACATATGCTGCGACAGTCGGTGATGGGCTCGGATCTGTCCTATGAGGATATGATGCAAGATCCCCGGTTGTCCAATCTCTATACCCCCACTGTGATGGGGGAAGAGACGCAACTGGACCGGCCCTGCTGGAAACTAGAGTTGACTGCCAAACAGGATGATATTGCCTATGCCCGTCGTATCATTTGGGTAGATAAGGAACGGGATGTGGTGCTGGAAGAGCAGCGTTTTGCCAAGAGTGGCAAACTTCTCAAGACCATGCAGGTACACTCGGTTGTCCGCATGGATGCCCGCTGGGTGATCGAACACGCGACATTCAAGGATGAACTCAAAAACGGCGAGGGAACCGAGTTTTATGTCGATGAGATAGAGTTCGATGCCGATATCCCGGAATACCTCTTTAGTAAATCTGGCCTGCGGAGATGAGGAATAGTGGATTTTCAAGAGGGTAGTGGGGTCAAACTGGTTAAAATAGACAAAACAATCAACACAGAGGAAGCCAAGAAACAAGATACGCGATGCTGGATTCTTGATTCTTGATGCTAGATGAGTAGTCTGGTAGTATATTTTCTGCGAAAACCTTGTTTTACCTGCAGCTTTTATGTGAGCTCTTGGAATTGCATATCGAGTCGCTTACTCTTTTGGTGCCGGGTGCACACCTTCATCGCTGATGCCCTTGACGTAATAATCGGGATCATTGAGAAAGTTCAAAAAGATGACGATAAAGGCCATGGTGGCTTCGATCATGAGAGGCCAGTCGCGATAGAGGTCATTGAGAGCGGATTTGTCGGGATTGTCGAATTTGGACATAAACAATCCATCCAGGGGATGATCTCCCATGGTCGAGGTCACGGCATCGATACCGCCTTTTTGTACGTATGACATGGTCTCCAGCATGAGCTCGCGCAGCCTGTCAACGGCATCTTCATGTTGCTCAAAGAGGTGCAGGGCAATGCGTTGCGATTCTTTGATACTGGCTTTGACCAAACCCTTAAACAGCCGTTGCGCCACAAGATCACCTTTGGCGCTCCTTTTCTTGCGTACCAGAGAAATGAGTACAATGTTTTTGAACAATTGATACAGGCGCTGTGCGCCGTGCATCGAAGAGGCCTGCGGACGATGGTTATGAGGTCGGTACCCCGTATATGTGGTGATGAACATGAGCTGAAAAATGTGTTCAAAAAAATCGATGCCTTGTAAAGGATCTTCGAGATCGATGCGCATGTCGAGGGTGTTATCCAGACGATCCGCCAGTTTGATGCGAACGACCTGAGGTGTTTTCCCGGAATGGTTCAAAAGACGGCCGATATAGTGATAATAGGATTCAGAAGGCCCCTTGGTCAGCCAATGTAACCGTTCCATGAGATACCATTGATCGATCTCTGGTAACATTTTGATGACCTCGGAAAACTCGGGATTGTGTTCGAACCAGTTCTCTGATTCAAAGGCTTCGGGGTGGATATCCTCAAATGTGTCATGCAATAGTCCGGTGATAAGATCCAACAGTTCTACCTTTTCCGAGGCCCGGGTGAGCAGTGCAGTCGATCGAATGGGGTGGAGTACCGACAGGGGACCTAATCGTCGCGTACGATCACCATAAGCTCTGGCCAGATAGGTAAAGACCTGATTTAAGATCGCCCTGTCTCTGTTGCTGAGTTGGGTTTTTGCCAGGGTAATATGCAAAATATTCGGCCAATTAATGGGTTGGGCGCTCAACTGGTAGTGTAATACTGCAGAGAGTCGCAAAAATTCACCCAATTCATAGACTTGCATGGTTTTACCTCGCTTCAGTGCAGGAACTGTTTTTTCGGGCCAGCATTATTGTTTTTATCGATTTTGAAGAGTTGTGTCAAGTGATGCAACGCGAATATTTTTAAGCGCAGCCGTGGTTTGCCAGCTGGTCAAGCCGAACGGTGTCGAGAGTCCCATCAGAGAGCGCATCGAAAACCTGTGCTGTTTTGTCGCAATCGTGATGACTGCTTGACCATCGATGAACGCCTTGATCGTGTCCGGTTGCACAACGAGTTCGAGATGATACCATCGATTTCGTTCGAATTTCATCAGCCGGGATGTTTGATTTTCCGATGCGTTTTCGCCATCTATGTTGGAAAATCCCACGACCATTCCTCCCCAGCCGCCGACGATCCAGGTACAATAGCTCGAGTCAACCGGAAAGGTCATACCGCAAAAAAAATCAATACCTTGTTCGCGCATGGCGTCCAGGGTAACACGATAGTTCATGCGCGGAAAATCCCCTTGCCATGTGATGCCTGTCAGACCATCGCCCATGCCCAGATGCACCGCCCGATTTTCGATCCATACCGGTCCCTGGGGTCCGAAATTGGGGATTTCCCAGCCCTTCAAAGAGGTGCCATCAAAGAGAAGGCCGGGCTGTGGGTTTGGCGACAGCTCTTTCTGGCAGCTAAAAAGGCAGCAGCCGATGAGAAAACCGGGCAAACAGAACAAAATCGTTTTCATTCAAACCTTGGTCGGCCATTGGTAGTTTTATCATTTTAGAGTTTGTTTACTTTGCTTTCAAGAACGCAGAGTTTTGCAGTGCGATCGTTAAAATCGAAACCGGATCGTCATTTCCGAAAGCACGCCGTCATGAATCTCTTGCTGGTCTTTTTCAGATAGTGAATAATGACCACTGTCAAGTCAGCAATGTTTAAATTTTCTATGAGATTTATCTGACCCTGTTGTCGGTACCGAGCAGTCTATTGAGTGCATGGTTGACCACACGCACGACGTACTTGTTTTCTTTATCCTGCAACGCCTTTTGCATGTCCGGAATGACGGGGCGTGCGATCTCACCCAGGCGGTCCAGCTCGTGCGCTGCTTTGAGCCTGACCCATTCATTTGGACCGGATAATTCACTGGCCAGAACCGGTAGTGCCATATTTTCATTGCCATATTCGGCCAGAATGCCTGCTGCAACCACCCGCACCACTGCCGAAGGATCGGCGAGAAACGGCTGCAGATATTCGGTGAGGTCTCGCTGTTTTACGAGTTGCCCGATACCAATAACGCCCCAATAACGAACCGAGGGGAACGGGTCTTTGAGTGCCTGCAAAAGGACTCCTGTATCCTGTAATGAAGGTGTCCCTGCTACAGAAGCAATAGCATGGAGTTTTTTCAAAAGCTCCAGGCCTTTGGGTTGTCTCAGGATCGCATATCTGCTGCCATATTTTTCGTCCAGGCGCACGAGTTCAGGTTCCGGAATCAGGCCCAGATCACGGATTTCCAGCATCCAGTCCAGGTGGGCTCGCCAAAGCCGATCACGAATTGTGCGATACTCGGGATTCATCGCCAGGTTGTTGATCTCATGCGGATCGGTTTCCAGGTCATACAGTTCTTCTATGGGTTTTGCATCGCGTAAAAACAGCTGTAATGCAGGAGAGGGGTTGCCCTGTTTTTCGATCCGTCTGATTTCCTGAAAGACAGGACCTCTTTCGGCAGATTGTATAAATTGATCATAGGGTTTAAAGGGTTCGTAATTTCGAATATATCGATACCGTTTGTCTCTGACCGTTCGGATAATATCATATCTCTCATCCATACGATCCCTAAACCCATAGGTGTAGGATCTGGGGGCGGGCAGATCGGGGCCGAGAAAGGGTTGTCCCTGCATATAGCCTGGAATCGGGAGACCGGTGAGGTTGAGAACCGTTTCTGGCAGATCGATAGAACTCACCAGCTGATCGGATCGGGTGCCGGGTTGTGCCTGATCGCCGGTGCGAAACTGGCCGGGAATTTTTACGATGAGGGGAACCCGGCTTCCTGAATCATATAGCCAGCGCTTGGCACGGGGCATACCTACGCCATGATCTGACCAGAAAAAGACGATCGTATCGTTTTCCAAACCTGCCTGTTTGATTTCTTGCAGGCGATCGGCAATCCAATAGTCCATAGCTGTGATTAACTCGTAATAGCGCGACCAGTAAAGACGAACCTCGGGGGTGTCCGGATAGTAGGGCGGCGGATCCAGCTTGTCGGGATCCTGTCTTTGTTCCAGAGTCAGCCGCTGTGTGCGCTCGGTTCGCGCCTGTTCATCGAGGCGTATCGATCCTTCGTGTGTGCCGGTATAGTTAAATACAGCGAAAAAGGGAGTCTCGTTAGACGGGCGATTTTGCCAGTGAGCCTGATTGCTGGATTCATCCCATGCCGATGCCGGAGCATCGAACTGATAATCCTGCTTGGAATTATTGGTACAGTAATAGCCTTCTTTGCGCAAATATTCAGAGAAACATCGGATCATCGCCGGAGGCGAGGGCTGATGAGAAACCTCGACACCTTCTCCGCCCGAACGCATATGCTGGGTGCCAAGAGAGTTGGCATATACACCGGTAATGATAGAAGAACGATTGGGTGCACATACTCCGGCCACGGTAAAGGCGTGGGTATAGAGGACTCCTTCCTGTGCGAGCTTGTCCAGGGTGGGAGTGTGCGCATGAGGATCCCCATAGCAGCCAAAATGCGGACCAATATCCTCACATGAAAGCCACAAGATGTTGGGTCGTTTCTTTTGTGCAGCATGAGAGGAAAGTGCCGTAAGGATAGCGGTCGCGCCTATTTGGCGAAGAAATGTTCTTCTGGTTGTAGACATGGGGTCCTCCTCGTAGGTTGGTGTAATGCCGTACATTGTGAGCGAATCGGTGAAATCACGATTTTTTTCAGCCAGGCCTATCTCAACAAGTATGGTATTGTTTAATGTATTAATGTGAACACTATTTGTCAATGGGTTAAGTGAAAAATTTTCTGTTTTAAGGAGCAAAGTATTTTTTTAAGAGTGGCACAACCTTTGCAATTTATGCGATACCACCTCTGCTATATAAAAATATGTCCCGAATTGAGACCCATATGTCTCAGTTAAAAAGGTCCATGTCACAGTGCAAGGAGATTTTACGATGCAACGACTGTCATTTGTTCTGGTTTTCATGTTAATTGCCTTTCAGGCGGTATCAGCCCCCCTTTCCATTACCGGTACGCTCAGTGATCTTGAGCAGGTCGATCAGATCGTGTTGTTTGAAATTTACGGAGATCAAACCTATCCGGTCGACTCGACCCGTGTTGATTCCAGTGGGTCCTTTCAGTTCGGACCTGAATTGAATTTACATCCCGGATTTTATATGATTCAGTTAACTCAAAACCACGCTATCGATGTCTTGCTGAACAAAGAGCCATTGGTTTTCCGGGCCAGTGCTCTGAATCCTTCTGCAACTATGGAGGTAGAATCGAGTTGGGAAACACGAGAACTGTACAAAGTGATCGGTGAAAGGAATCAAATCAGTCAAAAGAAACAAATGATCAACCAGTTGCTGCAGCTCTATCAGCAAGATTCAATCAGTATCGATTTGATGAACAGTCTCGAAAATGAATTGAATCATCTGGAAGCAAGAATATTTGCAATTGACGGAGAATATGAAAAACAACATCCAGACAGAATGCTCACCCGTTTTTTAATCTATAACGATTACATTCCCGATTTCCAGTCGAATGAACAGTTTCATGAAAAATATACGGATCAACAGACATTTTTAAAAGACTATTTTTTCTATAATTTTGATTTGCAGGATTCCTTGCTTTTATATTCCAGAATATTGCCCAGCAAATATCAGGCTTATCTTGGATTATGGGAAACGAATCAGACCCAGTATACCCTGGCGATTCAACGGATTCTCGATATGGTCAAAGTAAACCAGGAACTGTATCAATTTACCGTCGAGTTTTTTTTACGTGCGTTGAAAAACAGTGAATTCAATGATTTGTTTGCTTATCTGAGCGATTTATATGAAGCAGAATTTGCCCAGGGGTGTGAGGTCGACAGGTTGGGATTCGATCCGGCGAAAATCAAGGCTTTGAGAGAAAATCTGGCTGTGGGCAAACCTGCTCCCTTGTTCGACTATGTCAATATTCAGGGCGAGGAAAAATCTTTGAAAAAATTGGATGCCCATGCGACGCTGCTGGTCTTCTGGTCTTCCTGGTGCGGGCATTGTAAAAGTGCCATGCCAGAACTCAAAGCAATGTATGAAAAATATCACGATAAAGGGCTGGAAATCGTGGGTATTTCTCTGGATGAGCAAAGTGATGAGGCCAAAATGTTTATCGATAATCTGGGATTACCCTGGGACAATATCATTGACCGGTCTTTATCCGAGGTCAATATTGCTGAACTGTATAATATTTCCCATACCCCTACACTGTTTTTGCTCGATAAAGACAAACACATTGTCGCCAAACCCAAAACGGTCATGTCGGTTGAAAAATCTCTGAATTCGCTGGTCGGTTCTAACCAGAGCGAATAGGGGTTGGAATGCAGCCGCAAGTGACTGACCTTTGCGGCTGTGAGTCTCGAGTTTGGTGTAATTTTACCCGTTTAATAAATTTCAGGTCTTGTTTGCATTTGGATTGATCTCTGTTTGGGCATACGATAATAAACGTTTGGCCAATTCGATTTTCTTTTTATCCGATAAGAACAGAGTCCAGATTCTTTGTTCGTTTCCATTTTCCAGAAACAGCACAATGCTAAACCGGTCTTGCTTGAAACCACGAATCTGGTCAAGCGAGACAGATCGGGAGAAAAGACGGAAATTGCTGCTGAGGCGAGATTTATTCATTGTAACCAGCGGAACTCTCCATAAAATCCAGCCCAGCGACCAACCTGTAATCGCAATGAGTGCAGCCATGATGGAATTCAGCAGGGACAGTTCCTCAAAGCTGGATGTAGAAATCAAGAAGAAAGGAACAAGAAATCCTGTCAGTACCAACGCTCCGGCAATCCAAGGGTTGGAATAATAGGCTTTTTGTTCTGGCATTGGCAGTGTCCTTTTTTTCTGTTAAGGGATGACGATATGCACGGCCTTGTGCCATACACTTATTTTCATAGGGGTTTCACCTGTCATTTCGCCGTCAGCGTTCACAGGCTGTTTGGGGTCTGTTTCCAAAGTGATGTTTTTCGCCTGCCAATGTTCAAAAGCGGTATCTATGCTTTTTTCTTCGCTAAACAGGGCATTTGTCGTACCTGCCAGCAGGGCAGACACGTTTTTTTCAGACATGACAATGACATCCAGAATTCCGTCATCCATGCGGATTTTTTTAGAGAGTTTTAACCCTAAAATGCCGGTACTGCCGATATTGGCAATCATGCAGGCGAGTCCCTCGGTTTTGACTTGTTTGCCATCGAGGGTGAGATGGTATACCGAGCTTTTGCTTTTCAGCAAGGCACGAAGAGCGGCAATAAAATAGGCCAGAATACCATAGCGGTTTTTGTTTTCACGATCCGCTCCTTTGACCATTTCAGCAGTGACTCCGATGCCGACATTGAGCAAAAAATGGTGGTTATTGATGCTCCCCATATCAGCATGAATGGTTTTCAGGTTTTCTTTGCACATCAATTCGGCTGATTTGCTGATTTCTCGGGGGATCGAAAGTTCAGCGGACAGGACATTCGCGGTCCCTCCGGGAAGAATGGCCATGGGGACAGTGGTGCCGGCCACTCCGTTTGCAACTTCCATTAACGTCCCATCTCCCCCATAGGCTCCGACAATATCGACACCATTTTCCACGGCTTGTTTGGCTTGCTGGTAAGCATCTCCGGCATGCAGAGTAACCGAAACCTGCCAGTCGACATCATTTTGACGAAAAATCGAATTGAGTTTTCCGAGAATGGGCTTTTCTTGTCCGGCTGCCGGATTGATGATGACATGCACTCGTCTTGACACAGTTTTTCTCTTTCTCTAAAACAGGGTTTCCGTAAATAAATGATCAGAGTGATCGGATTCGAACCGTAAATGCATCTGCCGGGTTGAGTCGAATCAATCGATCGATCTCTTTTTGACTAAAATCGTGTTCTCGTAATGCAGTTATAAAATGGGTAAAAAGAGCATCATAGGATTTGGCTGGTCTGTTAATGGCTCCGATTGGCTGTTTTTTGTGGTTTTCAAAAGTCCTGCTGCAGCAAGACCCGCCACGATAAACTTGAAAAATTTACGTCTATTCATATGCTTCCCGATGAATGTGCGATACTTTATACAACAAGTTTGTTTTCTATATTTATTCTAATAATACGAATATATTTTCATAAAAACGAACGAAAAATTTTTTTTCTTGACAATGACACATTTCTATTCTATATTAGTATTGTTGCTAATTTGTAGCAGGAGGAGGAATGGGTATTAAAAATGATTTACCGGAACTTTCGCGTGCCGAGTATGATATTTTGCACGTCTTGTGGAAGTTAAACCGTGCCACCGTCAGAGAGGTGCATGATCAGGTGCAAGAAGCCACGGGTTGGGCCTATACCACCACCAAAACCATGATGGATCGTATGGTGAGTAAATCGCTTTTGGAGCGCGTAAAGTTTCATGGCATTTACCTCTATCGTCCTCTGGTAAGCAGACCTCAGGGAATCGCCAAATGGGTCAAGTTTTTTGCAGACCGGGTGGTCGAAACAACGGTTCACGATGTTGTCTCTTTATTCGCCAAAGGGAATGCGATTACAAAAGAGGAGCTGGAGGAATTGACTCGTCTTTTGGAAAAAGATAACAAAAAGGATGATACGAAATGAATTTCCCGGGATGGGTATTCGAGTTTTTGTCTGCTCTTGGCCTTCAATCGCTATATGTTTTGATCGTTTTTTTGGTCTTGGCCATACCGATAGTTCGATCCAGAAATCATCCGCAATGGGAGTATTCTCTGTGGATTCTCATCATGCTGCGTTTTATCCTGCCTGTAAATTTGGCCATGCCCTTTAGTCTGGCTCAATGGATGCAATCCTTAAGGCTGCCGTTACGGCTGGAGTGTTTTTTTGCTCATCACTCCGCCGGAACAGATTTTGGAGGGACTTCTTTATCCCAACTCTCCGAGCCTCTGCTGGACTGGCCCGGTGCACTGAATACTGCGGTGATCGATTTTTTGGATATTTGGGGTATTTTTTGGGGCTTTGGAGCGATCATCATGATGGTTGTCTTTATCGTCAGATATCGTTCCTATCAGAGACATCTGACCCAGGGGCGAAAGGTGACAGAAATTTTCTGGTTAACCCAAAGCGAGAAACTGCAACGCAGGCTCGGAATCAGGCGGAGGATTTCGCTGGTGACAGCTCCTGCATTAGATTCTCCATTTACCACGGGCATATTGAAACCGATCATTTTCATTCCCGAAAAGGTGATCCGTGCAAAGGATGTGACTCTAAAGAAAGCCATATTAACCCATGAATTCATGCACATCAAGCGTTTTGATCAGTTTTTTAATCATTTCACGGTTCTGATTTTGATTTTCTTCTTTTTTCACCCTCTAGCCTGGCTCATGAGTCGTCGCATGATGTTATGCCGGGAATCCCTTTGTGACCAATATGTTTTAAGACATTCTCGCCTGTCCCGTGCTGAATATGGGGCGAGTCTGATTTCTTTGCTTGGTCTGTCATTAAAACAACCCCCATTATCCGGGATATCCGGTTTTGGGCTTGCTGCATCCCAAATTCATTATCGTCTTGTTCACCTGAAAGGAGGACCGCCTATGAAAAAGCGAAAGCGAATTGCTCTGATTGCCACAGCCTTGTTTTTATTACCCATGGCTGTTCAATCAAACTCTTCTCAACAGAATACACCTGATCAGCAGCTTATTGACTCTGCCCCGGTCGATCTAACAGCACCTATCCGGCAGGGCCGGATTTCAGCTCCATTTGGACCCATGATAGATCCGTTCAAAAAAATCGAACGGCATCACAAGGGCATCGATATTGCGGCGGAAACCGGCACCACTCTCTATGCTGCGGCAGATGGCAAAGTGGTTTTTGTACAAAAAGAGTTCAAAGCGCAACAGGGCTATGGCAAGAATGTGATCATCGATCACGGCTCTGGCGTACAGACCCGCTATGCCAAGATGGAACGGATTTTTGTCAAATCCGGTGATCAGGTCAAAAAAGGGCAACAAATCGGAGAGGTCGGCTCAACTGGCATTTCTACTGGCCCGCACCTTCATTTCGAGCTCAAGATGGGTAAAGACTTTGTCAATCCGCAGGATTATATCGATTTCAGTGGTTTGAACTAAGACAGGGGTCGTAAAAACAATCCGCTTGACCGATTTGGTGTGTGGCTGGACCCTACACTTGACATCGGCTGGTTGTTTGAACGACCCCATTAATTTTTAACCAGAGTTCATCAATCTCATTCAGGCCTGCATGGCCTTTCTCACCTGAGCCAAGAGTCTCGGAATTTTTATTTTCGGATCACCCTCGCCCAGAGTTTCTATAGGCAGATACCCCCGGTACCCGGCCTTTCTTATGATTTCGATAATCCGTTCAAAGTCGGTATCCACCTTGCGATCGTTAACAGAAACCTGCTCCTTGATTTGCCAGGTCACGGCATAGGGAACGATGCGTTCAATATCTTTATAGGGATCGTTTGTGGGAAAGCTGCCGATATCCAGATTCATGGCGAACCAGGGAGACTGGATTTTGTTTAAAAGAGTGAGAATTTGCTCTGATGTTTTGAGAAAATCGGCATGATTCTGGAGGGCAATCATGACCCCGAGTTTTTCACCATAGTCTGCGCATTCTTGCAAGTGTTCGGCGACCCAGTCGACCACTTTTTCCCGTTGATACCCCTCGGGTACTCCTCGTCCGGCAAACACGCGCAATGCCGGTGCTCCAAGTTTTGCGGCAACCTGAATCCACTCTTTGATGAGGTCTACATCTGCTGCCCTTGCGCCTTTATCGGGACGGGTAAAGTCGTTTCTCACTCCGGTGCCGCTGATATCCAGGCCCAATGTAAAGGCTTTGCGCTTGAATTCATTAATATAGATAGAAGGAGGGGCATCGGGATAGTGAGGGAAATAATATCCCGTAGGGTCGATGGCATGAAACTGATGCGCGGCACAGAATTCCAGTACCTCATCGAGAGTCATCTCACCGGCACGTAAAGGCCGGTTGAATGAATAGACATTGAGACTGATTTTAAGAAAAGGCTGACCGGTCCGTTTGATCGGATCGACGGCCAGTAAGGGTGAAGCAGGCAGGCAAGCAGAAGCCATACCGGCACCCAGCGTCTGTAAGAATTTCTTTCTGTTCAATATTTTCTCCTCAAAGTCAGGGAAATGATCACACAATTGCCCTTTATGATGTATTCTGAATCACTGTACAGCCCCCCAAAAAAACTGATCTAGATCCGTCAAGTCTGTATCAGCATCATTATGGTGCCCTATAGAATTTCTCAACAGGAGGAGGGAGGATTGAGCAAGATGTAATAGATCTCTTTGATGACCGTGGCCAGATAGCTCAGAACCGGATTATAGATGCTGATTTCCTCGGAGCTGATATCGATGACCAAAAGAATAATGAGAATCAATACGGTTTTGTAAAATCTAATCTCCCATTTGTTGTCATCTTTTTTTTCCGGTTTGAAATAATAGTAATAGCCTTTTTCACTGCTGGCATTTGGATTATTTTGAAAAAAATCCTTATTCTTTGCTACCTCATTCGGATCGTCCATAGGGTGAATCCCCCTCGTTGGTTCGATTCACTGCCGCAATGCCATTATATCAAAATAATACTGTAAACTTTGAAAGTCAATCAAAAGTTGCTGATTTTTATGGTGATAAGAATGAGGGGACGAAAGAAGAGAGGATTAAGCAAAAGGGGCCCGGTAATGGGGCCCCTGAGATTATTTCACGGTTTGATCGAGGGGTAGACCCAGTTTTTCGTACAAGTTTTTACGGCCCGTTTTGTCTTTTGCCAGCACATCGTGGGCGTATTTTGCTACCTGGCGGGCGACGCGCCGGGGAACGATAATGACACCGTCTCCATCTGCGACAACGATATCACCGGGTCGCACCAGGACGCCCCCGATGACAACCGGCATGTTGACCGATTCCAGTTGATTGCGTCCCGGCCGGATTCCGCGGCCTTTTTTTCGCAGGTACAAGGGTACCTTTTGCAGAGCGACCTCATCGGTATCTCGTGCCCCGGCATCGGTCACCACACCGACTGCACCGCGTGAGGTCCACCCCAATATATTGTTGGAACCGATCGACCCGATATCTTTTTCTTGGACGTCATCGATCACAATCGCTGTGCCGGGTTGAATCAATTGTGTCCATGTTTCTGAAGACAACTGACTATAGAATTGACCTTCCCAGGTTGTAAACTCTTTATCCGGTGCCGGCCGATCCGGGAGCTGAGTGGGGACATAACGCACGGTCAAGGCGACCCCGCGAAAGATATGTTTCAAAGAGTCGCGATCCTGCCAGTCCGCTTGAATGGCCGGATCCACCAGTCCGGTTCCTGGCAGACCTACCATATCCATCCCATCAGAAACGTCAGCTACCCTCAACCCTTCATAAAGCGTTAACAGTTCTTGATTTTCTTGTTGGCTATACGCCATTGTTGGAAGGAACGATTTCCCTACCTGCAACTCTTCGGGCGATGCAGTTTGAGAAAAACTTTGAGCACAAAATCCAACGAGACAAAATAAAATCAGTCGTTTCATATCTCCTCCAAACCAAAAAAGGTGTTTTGCACACTCACCGCCGCCAGAACCAGGTGATGAGAGAGAGAATCAGGCTTAGAATAATCATCGTGGTGATGGGGATGTAAATTTTTACTCCTGGCCGGTCTATGGTGATATCTCCGGGTAAACGTCCCAGTGGCAGTTTGCTCAAGACCGGCCAAAACAGACCCACGAGTATAATGATAATGCCGAGGATGATAAGGATTTTTTGTAACTTCAAACCAGTAATCCCGGAATTTTCTCATCAACAAAATTATTTGGTCATAAATTGAAAGGTAATGGGAAGCCCTTTTCCCGGGGCGATCCACAAATTGCTGGCCACAAAATCCAGCTGCAGCAAATCCGGCAATGGTGTTTTTTTGTCCCAGCGGATTTGAAACAGGGTTATTCTGTCCGCCGGAACATCGATAGATTCTGCGTATGAAATGCCTGGCGGCGGGTTTTCTGCTTTGAGTGTAAACTGCAAGTCACTGGGATTTTGGATCTGGAGCAGGATGGTGCTCGACTCTGTAAAATTCAATTCCGAGCTGGACAGCGAGACGCAACGATTGAACAGGGGGCGAAGGAATTCCTCCTTGCCGATGAGGGTGTCCTGCCAGTAAACGATGGTTCGGCCATCGAGCAGGGCTTGCTTGAGAGCCTGCGGACTATTTTCCGCAGCAATCACCCATGTCATAGGCCGATGTTCACCAAGGACAGGATCATAAGACATGGCAATGGGATTGTGTACATCCGAATTACCGATCATGGTGAGATGATGATCCAGGCACCATTGATGCACCTCGGGGTAATATTCATCATTGTTGACCACCTCGATACCATGCACCCAGTTGCTATCCAGCAGGTCGGTATGTTCCTGGTACCATCTGGCTTTGCCATCTTTTTGCTGGCCCGTCCAGCCGGGATGATTCCAGAATACAAAGCCATCCTGATCATTGGCGGCCTTGACTGCATCGCGCCAATCCTCTGTTTGCAAGGCATTGGCATCTTTGATAAAAATGGCATTCAAATGTCCCGGAGGCATAGATCGTGTAATCTCTGCTCCCCGGATCAGGGTGAGATTCAGGGCTTTGGCACTGTTTTGTGCGATTTCAAAAGAACGGTTAAAATCTCCCTTTACGTCCTCTTTATGGGGTAAATATTCGATATGGTCGGTAATGGCCAGGGCATGCAATCCATCTTGCCACGCTTCACCCACGCGAACAGTTGGCCATACCGTGCCATCGGAAAAAACCGTATGCATGTGAAAGTCACACATCAGGATTTCCACGCCGGGAATGTCCGGCAGCCTCAGGATCTGTCGTGTTTGTTCCTTGGCATACAGACTCAGTGACAGAACAGTCAATAACAGGCTGACAACAAATCTCTGCATCTCTCTCCTCCCTTTTTTTTAAAAAAAGATCGGAAATTCTATTCGCAAAACCAAGCACAAAACGGCTGGTTACAATTTTTTAATCGAGGTAATGATTTCCTTGATGTCGTTTTTATTGTTTTGTGCGCCTGTGGGTGTGGCGACAAAAAATGTCAGCATGACTGTTTCGTTATCCGGACTAAACAGCACGACCGAGGTGGTGACCGGATTACCTTCCATGTCTTCTCCGCTCCCATCGATAAAGACCATCTCTAAATCATTTACCGATCCTGTTTCAGCATCATTGAGCTCGAGTTCTTGCAGATAAACAGCCAAAACCTCATCGATAATGTCGATGGCATCATCGACTTGAGTGACCTCCTGCAGCGCCCAGAGATTCAGATAAACCAGTTCGTCCGGTGAAGTGGCATGCAACATTTCTTCATCTTTTTCGACAAGCCAGGCTTGCGGGAAATCGATCGACATGATGGCCTGGCCTTCTGCCGGATATTTATAGGTTTCCGTAGCAAATGTCAGGCTTGCGCAAAGGATGAGAGATAAAAGTATTAACCTTTTCATGATTCGACCTCTTGTTTTAGTGATCATTTTTCTTTGAACCGGATCATCCAAAACGATTTTGGTTCAGTTCATTATTTACAACGAACAAGCAGAGGAAAATCGTCCGTGATGAACGGATTTTGAAAAGGATCTGTAAATCGGGGTCAGTGGGGAAAGCGACTGGCTGTTATATTGGCGAGTTTATAAAGAATCCTCGCGCCTACATTGGCATCCCATTCATTGTCTGGCACAGCATTGACTTCGCAGAGATCGAATCCGATGATTTTTTTATTTGCATGATAGAGCATTGAAAGCAATTCTATGGCTTGTCTGTAGGTCAGTCCACCCGGGACCGGCGTACCGGTATGGGGGCAGAGTGAGGGATCCAGTCCGTCGATATCAAAGCTGATATAGACATGATCCGGGAGGGCATCGATGAGCTGATTACAGATATGGTGCCAGGTGTCTCCGTTGGCCAATGAATGGGCTATCGAATAATCGTCAAAGAGATGAATGCCGGGATTCTCTTTGATGATTGCCATTTCTTGTTCCGACAGATCGCGTATACCGACCTGCACGAGCCGTTTTACGCCTGGTAATTTCAGAGCATGATGCATGATGGACGCATGGGAAAAGATAAATCCTTCATACCCCGGGCGAAGATCGGCATGAGCGTCGATGTGCAAGATGCCAAAGGCATAGCGTTCGGAAAGCGCGCTGAGCAGACCCAAAGGGGTGCTGTGATCTCCTCCGACAATGCCTACGGCAATGTTTTGTTTCAGGAAATAATGCGCCTGGTCATGCACCCAGCTATTCAGAGATTCGGATTCTGCATTGACTTTATGTAACGCACCCTGGATTTGGTCATCGTCTTTATGGCCTCCGCTCTCGAGATGATCGATGACCTCGCGGGCGACGGGCCGTAACAACTGGTTTTTCTGCCAAATCTGATGCGGAAAATCATGCGTGCCTATACCGATTTTCCAGGCATGTTTGATATCAAAATCGTAGAAATCCAGCTGTGTCGAAGCTTTGATCATCTCCAGCGGGGCATGAGCGGTCCCTGCACCGTATGAGGTGGTCACATCCCATGGAACAGGCAAGAGCACCAGTTTCGATTCCTCGGTTTTATAAGGGAACCCGAAAAAGCGACCATTGGCCACACCAACATCATTGGGATCAAAGGATTTATCATTCATGGAGCATCTTTTTTATATAATTGGGTAAAGCGAATGCTGCGGTATGGATTTCCTGATTATAATAACGCAACACATTATTTTGTTCAAACTGATCCACGATCTCTGTATTCACTCGTGTGGGATCAAATTCATTTTTGCTGGCAATTTGAAAACTCCAGGTACCTGATGGATACGTCGGAATATGCACAAGCAAGGTAAAGACTTTATTCTGGCCAAAGAGCGATTTGAGGCTTTTATTCAGCTGTACAAATGCGGGTCGATTGAACAGTGGCGATTCTGCCTGTGTGACGAGTACGCCGTGATCAGAGAGTGCACGGCGGCAATTTTCATAAAAGGTTTCGGAAAACAGGCCTTCTGCCGGTCCGACCGGATCAGAGCCATCCACGATAATCAGGTCAAAGGTGCCGGGTTGGGTTTCCTCGACAAACTGGATGCCATCTCTTATTTTGAGATCGAGTTTGGGGTGATCCAGGCTTTGCGAGAGGGTGGGCAGAAATTTTTGCGATGCTTCGACGACGTTTTTGTCGATTTCCACCATCACGACTTTATCGACTGTTTTGTGTTTGAGAACTTCACGCACCGTGCCGCCGTCGCCACCCCCGATGACCAGTACATTTTTGATCTCATTGTGAGCGAGCATGACCGGGTGACAGATCATCTCGTGGTAATGATATTCGTCTTTTTCAGTGGTCATGACCATATTATCGATGGTCAGGGTTTTTCCATAGGCATAGGTGTCGATGACGCGAGTGCGCTGATACTTTGATGATTTATCATACAGCACATCCCCGGTATAGCGAAGCGAGAGGGCCTGGTTTTCATCCTTGTCCGTAAACCACACATTGCGTTTATACTTTATTTCATCCACCTCAAAATTTTTCTGTGCTTCGGCGCGCATGCCCTTGAGGTCAAACTCTACGCGGGTGAGCAGATTGATAGGACCGCGTTTCGTTTCGATGGCAGAATAGTTTTGCGCTTCAAAGACCTCTTTGAGATGATCAAAAGATTTCCAGGGATCCACGGTATCGCCACACGTGAAAAGGTCGACAGCTGCGTATTGATATTCGGGCCAGGTATGAATGGCCAGATGACTTTCCTGAATCACAACCACACCGGACACCCCATAGGGCGAAAAGTGATGGAAGGTCGAATTTATGAGCGTGGCACCGGCCCGGCAGGCAGCATCGACCATACCGGTTTCTGTCACGGATACGTCATTGAGTATTTCGGGCTTGCATCCCAAAAATTCTACCAAAATATGAGTCCCTAAAGCAGACATGAGCGTTTTTCCTGTCAAGAGTGATCTGTTTCATTAATGGTTTCAAGAGATCGCTACTATGGGGTTTTGCGATCTCTTGAAATTGCGAGTTTTTTAGCAAAAATGCAAGTATCAAACCATCGCGCTACCCGGTATAGATCATTTTTCGGGTCATGCCTCCATCCACAACGATATGGGTACCCGTGATAAAGCCTGCCTTTTCTGATACGAGGTAAAGCACCATTTCCGCCACATCCATTGGATTTCCCACCCTTCCGGCAGGATGTTGTTGATGATCGACTTTTCTGAGCGGGGGGACAGACTCGTGCTGGCCGGACTGCCACTGGCGTACATCTATCCAGCCCGGACTGATGCAATTGACACGAATATCCGGACCAAGTGAAATAGCCATGGCATGGGTCAATGCAAGCAGTCCGCCTTTGCTTGCCGCATAGGCTTCGGTATCGGGTTCTGACTGTATGGCCCGTGTCGATGTGATATTGACAATCGCTCCCCTGGTTTTTTTCAGGTGGGGGATGGCGTGTTTGGCCATGAGAAACGAGCCTGTCAAATTGGTTTGCAGATACTCATTCCATGTCGAGAGCTCGAGTTTCTCTACAGGAGATTGGGCCGGATCAGCGATGCCGGCATTGTTGATCAATGCATCGACTTTTCCCCAGCGACGTATTGTTTTTTGAATGATCTTCTCTGCATCGGATTCTTTGCCTACATCGGCAGGTATAAAATCGAGGTTTGCCGGATGGTTTAAGACCTCAAGACAGGCCTGTCCTGCGTTAAGGTCTTTGTCAGCGATGATCACATGATGATCGGTTTCAAGGCCTTTTTGGGCGATGGCGCGACCGATGCCGTTAGCACCGCCGGTGACGATGATTGTCTTTTTCATTGATCCTCCTTTACAAATTGAACAAATCCGATAAAAAGTTCATGCCCATATTGAAAATCACCAAAAAAAATCTTGATTTCAAAGGTAATAGTCTCTATATTTAAAAAATTTTAACAGGAGTTTTTATGGGTCGATACATGAATAACGTTCGCTATATCATCCTGGTTCGCTGGTGGGGTTGGTGGTGGCGTACGCATATTCGTGGTGGAGTGTCGACTCTATACTGACATTATAGTTCGCAAAAAAGGCCCACTACGAAACCAAATTTCGAGTGGGCCTTTTTTTTTGCTGAATCATAACGAATCTAGGAGGATGTCCCATGGAACCCACCAAGTATCTACTCGATGAAAAGGAAATGCCTCGAGAATGGTATAATTTGGCTGCTGACTTGCCAAAGGCCCCTTTACCGCCATTAGGTCCGGATGGCAATCCCATTAGTCCGGATATGTTGGCACCCGTGTTTCCCATGAATATCATCGAACAGGAGGTCAGTGCAGAGCGATGGATAAAGATACCAGAGGAGGTTTTGGAAATTCTCAGCATATGGCGTCCTGCCCCTCTTTATCGCGCCCGTCGTTTGGAAAAGATGCTGGGTACGCCTGCCAGAATTTATTTCAAAAATGAAGGGGTGAGTCCTCCGGGAAGCCACAAACCCAATACTGCGGTGGCCCAGGCCTATTATAATAAAGAGTTTGGCATCAAGCGAATCACCACTGAAACCGGTGCCGGCCAATGGGGAAGCGCGCTGAGCTTTGCTTGTTCTTTATTCGGCCTCGAATGCAAAGTGTATATGGTGCGCATCAGCTTTGAGCAAAAGCCTTTCCGCCGGCTGATGATGGAAACCTGGGGCGGGAAATGTATCCCCAGTCCGAGTGAGGAAACCGAAACCGGACGAAAGATTCTGGCTCAGGATCCGGACACCCCCGGAAGTCTGGGAATCGCCATCAGTGAAGCTGTCGAAGATGCGGTTACCGATACCTCCGGCAAAACACGTTATTCGCTGGGCAGTGTTTTGAATCATGTGCTGTTGCACCAGACGATAATCGGTCTGGAAACGAAAAAGCAGTTAAAACTGGCCGGCGAGAAAAAGGCGGATGTCATTATCGGATGTACGGGTGGCGGTAGTAACTTTGCCGGGTTGGCATTCCCTTTCCTGGCAGACAAGATTGCCGGTCAGGAGATGGACGTGATACCTGTGGAACCCACTTCCTGTCCCACCATGACCCGGGCTCCTTTTTCCTATGATCACGGCGATACCGCCGAAATGACGCCCCTTCTGGCCATGCACTCTTTGGGACACTCTTTTGTGCCGCCTCCGATCCATGCCGGTGGCTTGCGCTATCATGGTGTGGCGCCATTGATCAGTCATGCGATTGAGACCGGACTGATTACCCCCAGAGCCATCGACCAGCTCGAATGTTATCAGGCTGCTGTGGATTTTGCCCGTACCGAAGGATTTATTTCCGCCCCCGAAACCAGCCATGCGATTGCAGCGACTATTCAGGAAGCCAAAAAAGCCAAGGAAGAAGGCAAGGAAAAAGTCATTGTCTTTAACTGGAGCGGACACGGTCTCATGGATCTCAAGGGATATCATGCCTTTTTTGCCGGTCATCTCGATAATTATCCTTTGCCCGAAGATGTACTGCAAAAATCTGTTGCTTCTCTGAAAAAATATCCCAAAGCCCAATTATAGGTGGATTATGGGGGATATCCTTTGGATATCCCCTGCTTTTTCCCTACCAGGCTACCAGGATTCATACACCACGAGATCAGACAATTCCTTGCGCTTTTTAGGCTTTGATTTGTCTTCAGAAGGATAACCCACCGGCGTGAATGCCACCGGGTCAGCAAAAGGAGGGATATTAAAGACCTCCCGGGCAGCATCGGGATCGAAATTGCAAACCCAACAGGTGCCCAGTCCCTGATCAGCCGCTGCCAGGATCATGTGATCCATAACAATGGTTGCATCGATGATCGCATGGTTGCGGCCGTCTTTGCGCGTCCAGGCCTCTGATTTTACAGCCATAATCCCCAGAATCACCGGTGCCTGGGAAAACCATTCACGGTGATACACGGTTTTTAGTTGATCTGCTTTTCCCTGGGTATGAATGACTAAAATACGAAAAGGCTGCATGTTTACCGCGGTTGGCGCCAGACGAGCCGCCTCTAGGATTTTATCCATCTTTTCTTTTTCTACCTGATCAGGCCGATATCCCCGCACACTGGAACGGGCCCTCACCAATTGTTCAAAATCCATACCATCCTCATTTTTTTGGTTCAAATTCTCATAAAATGTGAGCAGGTTTGATCGCAAATGATAAAGCTATCGTTTTGACAGGGATGACATTCCAGTATAATAAAAAAATCCGATCATTGCAAAGAATAACCAAAGCAGAAGGATTGACCGGAACGCAAGGAAAAAGGGAGGGAGGAATCATATCGGATCCCTCCCACTTTGGCGAGTAATTATTTGATCACGACCACCTTGAAATCAAATCCCCGGTGCGCATGACTCTCATTCAAGCGTTAGATGGCTGACATCAGATCAAGAAGAGTTTCATTCCCAAATGTATTCATCCCCATCCAGAAGATGCCCTCAAGTCAGTATCCGTTGCTTTACTGCTAAGCTGATTTGGTTATATTGATCTTTTGGTTTATGAGCTCTCCTTTTCCAATTTTTGTTTGACAGTAAGCAATTTCAATATTTCATTTTTTTTATCATGGTTTATCTGATAGGATGGAGAATTCAAATTATGATAGTCATATTTTATGAAATCGAGTTTGACAAGATAATCCAGTGCATTTTTGATCATTTCCACAGTGTGATCGATATATTCATGGGTGATCCACCATTCTGAAATACCCTTAAGTGTATCTTTGGCGGCAGGATGTCTGGCCAGGTAAATGAGAATGATGCGGGCCAGTTCTTTTTCTTCTTTGGTAAATGATTTTTGCAAGAGAGCCCCAGGGTAAAGAGATTCGTTTTAATGATGATGTGTGCAACTAGAATGCCACATTTTTTGGGATTCTAAGTGGTTGTTTTTATATACTTTCTATGGCAGGTGTTTGGGAGAGAAAAAAGGACTTTAAAGGTAGAAACGGTTTAATTCTATTATAAATATAGGTTTATTTGCTGGGGGAGATTTGCACCGGCAAAGGGTGGCATCTCCCCCATAAAACTAGAACGACACGGCTTGATTTTTATAACGGGCTGGATTGATGTTATATTTTTTCAGTAAACGCCTGAAATCACTGCGATCTTTTTGGGCTTCCTGAGATGCATGAGTGATATTTCCGTTATGCATCTCGAGCATGCGAATGATATACTCTCGTTCAAAGCGTTCGACTGCAATTCGTTTTGCTTCGTTAAAACTCGTGGCTTGTGCAAAAGCCAGGTTTTCGGACTCGTGAATATAAATATCCTCTGCAGAGATGATTGATCGGCTAGAGAGCAGGACTGCTTGCTGGATCACGTTATCCAGTTCGCGTACATTGCCTGGCCATTCGTGATGGACCGGAATAGAACCGCATTCCACTGGCACAAAGGGAAACGATGCACTCGGACTGTTATAATGAATAGCACGGGCGCACAGTTCTTTTCCCACCCCTGTTTCACCCTGTATGAGCACCGTGGTCTCGCTTTGTGCCACGAGTTCGATCTGTTTCATGATCTTGACAAAAGCCGGATCTTGTCCGATAAG
>WJME01000322.1 GCA_014728115.1 Candidatus Zhuqueibacterota bacterium
GATGTCCATTCTCCCCAGGAAGCAGAGCAGGCAGGAGAGGTTCTGGATGTATTACAGATCCCGGCCTATTTATGCATGCAAACCAGTCTCACGCTGGCTGCTGCACAGACAGGAAAAGTGATCAATGTCAAAAAGGGACAGTTTATCGATCCTCAGGATATGATCAATGTCGTGCGTAAAATCGAGAGCCAGGGAAATGATCAGATCCTGCTGACCGAACGCGGTACGTTTTTTGGATATCGCAACCTGGTGGTGGATATGCGGTCTCTCGCCATTATGCGTAAATTTGGTTATCCGACCGTCATTGACCCGACACATGCGATTCGCGTCTATGGCATTTCTTCCAGCGACCCGGCTGGTGGAAATCCTGAATTCGTCCCCGCTCTTACCCGTGCTGCGGTTGCTGCAGGTTGTGAGGCGGTCTTTATAGAAACACATCCCGACTGTGCAAACGCTTTGTGTGATGCCGCCAGTATGTGGCCGATGGATAAACTCGAGAATTTATTGAAACAAATCAAGGCAATTGATGAATTACGCAGAGAGCTCACATAGCTTTCTGTCTGGTTTGTATAGAAATGAGATCTGAACGAGAAAATATATTAGAGACCGGTAAAAGGGTTCTGACTATCGAGAGCAATGCCGTTGCTCGCCTGGTGGAGCGCCTGGATCAATCGTTCGTTCGTGCGGTCGAGTTGATTTCGCAATGCAAAGGACGTGTGATTGTCACCGGTATTGGCAAATCTGGAATGGTTGCCAAAAAAATTGCAGCGACCCTGACAAGCACGGGCACCGCAGCTATCTTTTTGCATCCCGCAGAGGGGGTGCATGGTGACCTCGGCATGGTGCTCAAACACGATCTGGTGGTCTGTATTTCAAAGAGTGGCAACACGGATGAAATTACCCGGTTGTTTCCAGTGTTTAAGCAAATAGGTGTACCCATCATCACATTGACTGGAAACCTGCGGTCCGCCCTTGCTGCGCGTAGCGATGTCGTTCTGGATGTGAGTGTTACTGAAGAAGCATGCCCCAATGATTTGGCTCCCACAGCCAGCACAACAACTGCCATGGCGATGGGAGATGCCCTGGCGGTCGCGTTGCTGGAAAGACGTCACTTTGAGGCGAAAGATTTCGCCTTTTTGCATCCCGGAGGATCTCTGGGACGCATGTTGCTGAGCGTCGATGATATTATGTTTTCCGGTGAAAAGTTACCCGTGGTCAACGCCGATTGTCCCTTTAGAGAAATTATCCTAGAGATCACCAAAAAACGGTTTGGCGGCACGTGTGTCATTGATGACGAACATCGCTTGATCGGGATTATCACCGATGGGGACTTGAGGCGCATTTGGCAAAAACCGGGTTCGACGGATGAATTGTTGGCCAGAGATATTCTGAATCCTAATCCTAAAACGATCCCATCAGGACGCCCCTCTGTCGAAGCATTGCGGGTGATGGAACATTATAATATTCTGCAATTAATCGTTGTAGACCAGGAACAGCATCCAATGGGTATGATTCATATACATGACCTTCTTGAAGCAGGAATGGAACGACGTGAGCATGAAACCTCTGAAAAAACGGTTCAAGAATAATCTCATTTATGCGTTTATTCTGGTTGTCGTAAAAATGATTCGCTGGCTGCCGAGACGAGTCGCAATTGGCGGTATGAGAGGTCTCGCCAGACTGGCGTTTGTGCTTGCTAAAAAGGAGCGTGAAAAAACCATTTACCACCTGGAAACGTCTTTACCTGAAAAAACGAGTGAATCCAAACAGCTGGCGAGAGGTGTCTTTATGACTCTGGCGACAGCAGCGGTGGATGCCATACGTATCCCCAACTATCTGCCGGATGGATTGAATCGTCTCGTTCAGGTCAAAGGACGTCATTACCTGGATCAAGCCACCGAAAACGGCAAAGGTGTCATCGTTCTTACCGGGCATTTTGGATGTTGGGAGTTGATGGGTGCCTGGCTGGCCAACAATGGATATCCACTCAAGGTCGTGGCCAAACCGACGTATGATCCGAGATTGGATAAAATGATTGTGGATACCCGAAATGCTGCCGGATATACCAATATTGCACGAGGAAAAAATACCCGGGAAATTATCCGGGCTTTGAAAGAGGGTTATTCTCTGGCTCTTTTGGTCGATCAGGATACCAGCGTTCAGGGTGTGTTTGTGAAATTTTTCGGTCAATGGGCTCATACTGCCACCAGTCCGGTGACATTGGCGCAGAAATTCAATGTCGAAATCGTCCCCATGTTCCTGGCTCTGAAACCCGATTTTAAGTATGAATTGGTCATCGAACCTCCTATTGAATTGCAGACGACGGACGATAAAGAATGTGATTTGATCTTGAACACCCAGCGTGTTTCGGATGCCTATGAACGAATTATTCGCGCTTATCCGGATCAGTGGGCCTGGATGCACGAAAGATGGAAAAAACAACCTGCTGAACAAGAGATTGCCAAATATCCATGTTGAATCAAAAGATTGTATACCTTTGCCTTTTTCTTGCTGTTTCCTCGTGCACCGACCAGGAACAAAAACTGCCAGAGCCTACAACGGTAAAGAATCCTGATCAGGAAGGATGGAATTCAACGATTCGAGCCACCAAGGAGGGAAGGCTTGAAGCGATTGTACGATATGGACATATGGAAAGATATAACGACCAAAAAAGAATTTTTTTCGATCAGGGCATTACTGTAGACTTTTATGGGCCAAATGAAAAACTTTCCTCGACATTGAGGGCCCGTGAAGGTGAGTTGGATGAAAAGAGCAATGACGTCAAGGCAAGCGGCAATGTGGTTGTTGAATCAGATACCGGAATCACTCTTTTTACCGAAGAATTGTTCTATGATCAGCAAGCACAGTTGATTATTTCGAATAAAGAGGTGGCCATTATTACCGCTGATCGGGATACCCTTTATGGACAGGGATTGCGCTCCAATCCACAATTGACAGAATATACACTTGTCCGTTTGCACGGTAAAGCCCATCGTGGAGTGGAGCTTTCAGATGAAGCGTGGAGACGGCCATCCGGTAAAGTAACCGAAACCGATACAGTGTCGCTAAAGCAGCAACCCGGGAAAGATCCATGACGGGTCATTCGGTGACAAAAACTCTTTACCTGTTTTTTGGACTGTTCTTCAGTGTGGCAAATGCGCATGACTCTGCCGAAACCGAACGCCTGGAACTCGTTCATGCCGATACTCTGTTTGGCACTGTGATCAACAGACAACAGGTGCAGCGTTTGGTTGGCGATGTAAAGTTTCGTCAGGGCGATGCGATTATGACCTGTGACCAGGCGATCTATTATATGGCGAATGAGACTGTGGTCTTTATGGGACATGTTCATGTGGTTGCTGACCAAAAAGAGATATTTGCCGATCGTATGGAATATGATAGTGACACCCAGGTACAGGTGGCTACCGGTGATGTGACGCTTGTCGATTCGAGCAATACCCTGACGTGCGAGTGGATGACTTTTAAGCGTCTCGAAGACCAGGCTATTGCCAGGCAAAATGTCGTGATAACAGATCATGAACAAGATTTCAAACTCACCGGCTCGGAAGTGGTCTATGATCTGGAAAAAACCTATGCTCAAGTTGTTGGAAAACCAATGTTTACAAGCATGGATTCTCTTGGAATGCCTGACCTGACTATCGAGGGCGAGGTCATCGAGATGTTTAGTGACGGGGATACGGTGCAGGTCAGTAACCAGGTGGTGATCGAACGAAACGAGATGGTGGCGACTTGTCGCTATTTAAAGTATATCAGAGAATTGGATATTGTTCACCTTTTAGACGAACCGGTCGTACGACAAGGGGATGATTTTATCATTGGTGAAACCATCGATATTTTGATGGATGGTACAGAAATTGCAGGTATGGAAGTACGAGGGCGCTCGTTTGTTGCCACTCGGGTCGATACTCAAAAAACAAGTGATAACCGCTTTAATCTTATAAGTGGACAGCGTGTGAGTATCGGAATTCGAGAACAAGAGGTCGATTCGGTTGCTGTAACAGGGCAGGCCACCAGTTACTTTTATGTAATTGAGAATGGGGCCGAACGGGGCATAAACAAAATCATTGGCGACAAACTGGTTATCTATTTCCAAAATGGTGAGCTTGAACGTGTATGGGTCAAGGGAGATCCCAGTCCTTCGGAAGGGACTTTTTATCCTGTTGATTCATTCAGTATTAAGCGTATTGAGCAAGAGATGGCTGAAACTCTCAGTCAGATGCGCGGAAAGATATCCGGCCGTGACTGGATCTCTGACGCAAATTTCTCTGAACCCGCAAAGGAATGAATGTGGCTGATTCCGGCAAAACACTCTTATGCGAAAGACTGGAAAAGATTTACGGTAAACGCCGTGTGGTGGATCACGTCAGCTTAAAGATCGAGCAGGGCGAAATTGTCGGACTGTTGGGGCCGAATGGAGCCGGTAAAACCACAACATTTTACATGATCACCGGCATGATACGACCGAATTCAGGCAAGATTATTCTGCAGGACCAGGATATCACCCGCTTGCCCATGTATCGACGAGCACGGTTAGGAATTTCCTATCTGCCGCAAGAAGCATCGATTTTCCGCAAGCTTTCGGTTGAGGAAAACGTGCTGGCTATCCTGGAGAGTATGCCCATGAGCAAGGCTGAACGCAAGGATCGTGCCTATGGTCTGCTCACAGAGCTCGGGATCACACACGTTGCAAAAAGCAAGGCGTATACCCTTTCGGGAGGTGAGCGCCGTCGACTCGAGATCAGCCGTGCACTTGTTACAGAACCAAAATTCATCCTGTTAGATGAGCCTTTTGCCGGTGTTGACCCGATCGCAGTCGAAGATATTCAAAAGATTGTTGCCGGTTTAAAAGAGCGAGGAATCGGAGTTTTGATTACCGATCATAATGTGCATGAAACGCTCTCTATTACGGATAGAGCCTATCTGTTATTCGATGGTAGAGTCCTAAAGTCCGGTACAGCAGATATGCTGGCAAATGACCCTGAAGCAAGAAAATTGTATCTGGGTGATAAATTTACTTTGAATCGTTAAGTAAGGTTTTTATATTCGCGTGTTGATTCGGTTGACCCTCTTCTTATCCCGGAAAGAACAGAGGCATCGAAAGACACAAGAACTAACTCGCGAATCAGGAGAGAGTCAATGGTACAAATAACTCAAAAACTGAGCATGCAACTAAAGCAGTCACCTCAGCAGGTGCTGCTCTCTTCTTTGCTGCAGTTGCCGGTTCTCAGTCTTGAGCAGCGAATTCGTACTGAATTGGAAACCAATCCCCTCTTGGAATTGGAAGAAGAACAGGAATTGGAAGAACTGCAAGATGCTGAAATGGAGCTACGACAGGCAGACAAAGATTCAAAAGATCAAGATAACAACACTGAAAATGAAGAGATCGATTGGGAAGAAATCCTGAACGATCAGGAACATTTTGAACCGCGTGTGCCAAGGGAAAAAAACCCGGATCTTTATGAAAGACCAGAAGTCTATGAAGAAACCCTGATAGACCATTTGATGAGTCAGCTGCATATGAGTAAACTCGGCGAACACGAGACCGTCATTGGTGAATATATCATTTGGCATATCAATAGCGTAGGGTATTTGACCACGGATACGGAGAGCCTGGCGGAAAATATCCAGGAGGATGTCGAAATCGTAGATAAAGTGCTGATAACGATTCAACATTTTGACCCTCCCGGTATCGGTGCCCGTAATTTACAGGAATGCTTGTTGATACAATTGCTCGCTCAAAAACCACCCCATGAATTGGCCATCACGATTATACGTGAATTCTTTGATGATTTTAAAAATAAACGATACGAAAAACTGGTCAAGCTTCTCCAAGTCGATCTGGAAACCATCAAAGAAACGATTGACCACATTACAAAACTCAATCCCAAACCGGGTGAAGGTTATACTGTATACGAAAATAATTATATCATCCCGGATATCGAAGTTCGTAAACAAGATGACGAATTTAAAATTTTTATGAATGATTGGAACATTCCTCAGCTGCGCATCAATAATCATTATCGCAAAATGATGCTGGACCGCAAAAAATCCAACAAGGAAACACGAGACTATATCAAACAGCGTTTAGAATCAGCCAGATGGCTGATCAACTCTATCCATCAGCGACGTGCCACCATTTTGCGGGTGATGGAAACGATCATCGATAAGCAACGGCAATTTTTCGACTTGGGACCGGAATATCTCAGACCCATGATCCTCAAAGATATTGCTGAAGAAATTGGTATGGATATCTCTACGGTTAGCCGGGTCACCAATGGCAAATACGTGCAAACTGAATGGGGCGTCTTTGAGCTCAAGCACTTTTTTAGTGAGAAAATCAGAACAGACGAAGGCGAAGATGTTTCGAACAAAAAGATCAAATCTTTGATCAAGGACATCATTGCCGCAGAACCCGCGAAAAAGCCCTATAACGATCAAAAAATAGCCGAGATGCTCAAGGAGCAAGGATATAATGTTGCAAGACGAACCGTTGCGAAATATCGCGAACAGATGATGATTCCTGTATCTCGTCTGCGAAGGAGAATATAGTGTCTCCTCATACCCACGCGGAATGGCATGCGACCACTGTTCTGGCTGTATACCACAAAAAAAGAGCGATCATTGTCAGTGATGGCCAGGTCACGTATGGGGATATGGTACTCAAGGCAAGGGCACGGAAGGTGCGAAAGCTTTACAATGACTCTGTCCTGGCAGGATTTGCAGGCAGTGCCGCAGATGCCTTTAGTCTCTTTGAACGCTTTGAAGAAAAATTGACAACCTTTTCAGGCAATATGAACAGGGCAGCGGTGGAAATGGCCAAAGACTGGCGCAGTGACCGCTATTTGCGTCGCCTCGATGCTCAGCTGATCGTGTTGAACAAGGATAAACTATTCGTGCTTTCTGGCAATGGTGATATCATCGAACCCGATGATCAGGTTATGGCCATAGGCTCGGGAGGGCCGTTCGCTCTGGCTGCGGCTCGTGCCTTGATGCGTTTTACCGACCTGGATGCTGAAAGTATTGCACGTGAGGCCATGAAAATCGCAGCGATGCTCTGTATTTATACCAATGCACACTTGACCATAGAATCACTTGATTGATCTCACCGCTATCACCAGTCGACCAGTTATTAATCCGATTTTGAATTCATTATAAAGAGGAATGCGGCGTCAAATGGAGATGACCCCCCGAGAAATTGTAGCCGAACTTGATCGTTTCATTGTCGGCCAGAATGCTGCCAAAAGAGCCGTTGCTATAGCTCTGTGTAATCGCTGGCGACGTCAACGTGTGGACGAATCGTTGCGCCAGGAGATCATGCCGAATAATATCATACTCATCGGGCCCACCGGCATCGGTAAAACCGAACTGGCACGGCGTCTGGCTCGCCTGGCACATGCCCCTTTTATTAAAGTCGAAGCAAGCAAATTTACCGAAGTAGGCTATGTGGGCCGGGATGTAGAATCTATTGTACGGGATCTGGTCGATATCAGTATCGATATGATCAAAAGTGATCGCATCGAGCAAGTACAAGATGAAGCCTTTCGCCTCGCTGAAGAACGAGTCCTGGATGTTCTTCTTCCTCCTCCCTCTAAAAAGTCAGAAAAAGAGGACCCGCAAGAGATAAAAAAGAAAATTAATGCCTATAATCGTTCCCGCAAAAAAACGCTGAAACAATTGCAAGCCGGCGAACTCGATGATCGTAAGGTAGAGCTTGAGGTAGATGGCGAGATGCCCTCTATGATGCAGGTCATTTCTCCGATCGGAGTCGAAGAAATGGGCCTTTCTTTGCAGGATCTCTTTGGCCCGATGATGCCCAAAAAGAGCGGAAAACGGCGAATGAATGTGGCCGAAGCACTGATCTATCTTAGCCAGGAAGAGACCCAAAAGCTTATCGATATGGATGAGATTATTCGGGAAGCTATTGATTTGGTTGAAGAGTCGGGCATCGTTTTTCTCGATGAAATTGACAAGGTCGCTTCCAGTGAAACCACGGGAATCGATGTATCGCGTGAGGGCGTACAGCGCGATCTCTTGCCGATCATCGAGGGCACAAATGTCATCACAAAATATGGCATGGTTCAAACCGACCATATTTTATTTGTGGCTGCGGGCGCTTTTCATGTATCCAAACCTTCTGATCTTATTCCGGAACTGCAAGGCCGCTTTCCCATCAGAGTTGAAATGGATAGTCTCGATGCCGATGATTTTGTAAAAATCCTGACAGAACCGGAAAATTCTTTGATCAAACAGTACAAAGCCCTGGTGGCCACAGAAGACGTAGATCTGCAATTCACCGCTGGTGCCATTTCAGAAATTGCGCGGTTGGCCTTCAAGGTCAACGAAACCAGTGAAAATATCGGGGCGCGCAGATTGCATACCATTATGACCATCCTCTTGGAAGAAGAGATGTTTAATCTGGATGAAATTCATTCAAAAAAAATCAAAATCGACAAGCAGATGGTCGATGAACGGCTTGAAGAAATTATTGCCAATGAAGATTTGGGTCGCTATATTTTATAGATTTTTACTCTTTCCATATTAGCACAGGGAGGCGAGTGTGAAACGCAATTTTATTGAAATACCCGACTTTTCTCGTGATGAGATTTTCGAAACCTTTGAGTTGGCCAAAGAGCTGAAACAAAAAACCAAACAGGGAATTGAACATCACTTGTTAAAAGGCCAAACACTGGCTATGGTTTTTCAAAAACCGAGTAACCGCACCCGAGTATCGTTTGAAGTAGGGATGTATCAGCTGGGGGGGCATGCACTCTATCTCGGTCCCGCTGAGATCGGGCTTGGGAAACGAGAGTCTGTGGCCGATGTAGCTCGCGTGCTCGGTCGATACTGCGATGGGATCATGGCCCGGGTTTTTGGGCATCAGGATGTGCTTGACTTGGCCCAGTATGCACCTGTGCCGGTAATCAATGGCTTGTCCGATCTCGTACACCCCTGCCAGATCATGGGTGATATGTTGACCATTATCGAACATAAAGGCAAGGCAGAGGGTTGGAAAATCGTTTACCTGGGCGACGGAAACAATGTTGCCAACTCGTGGGTGAATTTAGCGCGATTTATTCCCATGACACTGGTGATCTCCAGTCCGGAAGGATTTGAGCCCAATGCCGAACTGGTCGGTCGCACACAAAAAGCAGGACTGAGCGAGATTGTAATCGAACAGGATCCCCAAAGAGCCGTGGCAAATGCGGATGTGGTTTATACCGATGTATGGGCATCTATGGGTCAGGAGCAAGAGGCAGACGCACGTAAAAAGATTTTCAAACCCTATCAGGTCAATCAATCCCTGCTGAATCATGCCAGCAAAGAGTGTATTGTGATGCATTGTCTGCCTGCACACCGTGGTGATGAAATTACCGACCAGGTGATGGATGGCCCGCAGTCGGTGGTGTTCGATGAGGCAGAAAATCGCCTTCATATCCAAAAAGCGATTATGGTAAAGCTGATGAAAAAGAATTAGGAGTATCCATTGAAGGATATCGATATCCAACTCTATGACCCAAAGATGGCCGATGAATGGGACGATTATGTTTGGCAGAGTAATGGCGGAACGTTGTTCCATACACGTCATTTTCTCGCCTATCATCCCAAAGATCGTTTTAAAGATCATTCATTGATTTTTTACAAGAGTGGACGTCGGGCTGCACAAATGCCGGCCGTTGATATCGAATATGTGGGAAAAAAAACGCTCTTTTCGCATAGGGGAGCATCCTATGGCGGATTGATCTATAAAGACCAATTGGGCATCCGTGAAGCATTTGATTATGTTCAGGCTCTGATCGCTTATGCCAAAGAAAACGGTTTTCAGGCTATAGACCTGACCCCCCCTCCTTATTGTTATTATGATTATCCCAATGATTACCTGGAATTCGCGCTGGTACAAAACGGATTCGTTTATCGCAAACGGGAGATTTCAAGTGTGATTACTCTGAATTTTCCCGCAAGTGATATCCTTTCAACGTTTAAAGAATCCTCTCGCCGCGCAGTCAGAAAAGCACGGAAAATGGGCGTGGTGGTACGCGAAAGTGATGACTATGCGCGATTCTATGAGATTCTAAAGAAAAATCTTCGATTGCGTCATAATGTTACACCTACACATACCTTGAACGAGCTTATCAAGATTAGAGATCTCTATCCCGATCAGGTAAGATTATTTGCAGCGTTCCACGAACAAGATATGATCGCCGGCGTTGTGATGTTTGATTGCAATCCCCTGGTTACCCTGGCATTCTATATCAGTCATGACGAGTCCTTTCAGCAGTACCGGGGGGTCAATGTATTGTTTCATGAAATCGTCGCCTGGAGTATCCAAAGAGGATTTCGATCGCTTGATTTTGGCATCTTTACGGTGGATGAAGATCCAAATTGGGGATTGGCTCGTTTTAAAGAGAGCTTTGGTGCTCAGGGTATTTTTCGCAATAGCTTGAGAATAGAGCTGTAGAACAGAACCATGCCATCCCGCAAACGAATATTACATATCGCGCCGATCAATACTTCAAATGTGCCCGGTTCGTTTGTGCAGGCAGAACGTCGCCTGGGTTTCGATAGCCGGCTCGTCACGCTTTTCAGAGATCCGCGACATTATTTTCAGGATATTTGTCTGGATCTGCCGTTTATCGATTTTGCGCCTACCCGCTGGATCAAAAAAATGGTTTCATCTCCTCAAAGATTGACCGTTGATAACATTTTGCGCATCCCTAAAGAGATTCCTCGCGTCTGGAAGCCTCACAGCCGGCAGGAACGATTACTCGTCAATCTGCGCGATCGCTGGTGGCGACCACGAATCGAAAAGGCTATTCAAAAGTATGATCTCGATCGGTTCGATATCATACAGCTCGATGGGGGGTTGGGGCTCTATCGAAATTCTTCTTTTGTACTCGACATGCATCGCGCTGGCAAAACGATTCTATGTTGCTATACCGGCAGCGATTTGCGCACACGGGGCGTCATCCCTGCCATCGATTCCGTAAGTCAGGCCAATTTTAGTGTCGAGTTTGATCATCTCTATTTGCACCCCAGGATCGAGCATGTTTTTTTTCCTTTTGATGCCACTCTTTTTGAAATAAAGCGCTCATCACACTGCAAAGAGGATCCTGTCATTATCGGGCATGCCCCGACCAATTGGTTCGCCAAAGGCAGCCACATGATTGTTCCGGTTGTCAATCAACTGGAAAAAGAATATAATCTAAAATTTTCGTTAATCGAAAATCTGCCTCACAAGGAGGCATTGAGACGTAAAGCAGAATGCGATATTTTTATCGACCAGATCGGGGATCTCGGATATGGCATCAATTCGCTTGAATCCCTTGCTATGGGCATTGTGACCTGTTCTTGCCTGGCTCCGGGATTTGCAGACCAATATCCCGATCATCCGTTTGTCGAAATAAATGAACACAATTTGCGGGATCAACTCCTCGGGCTCATCGAGGATACGCATAAAAGAAATGATCTAGGAGAGTATGGGGCCTCATGGGTACGCCGGGTGCACGATGCAGAAAACAGTGTGAAAAAGATTCATGCTAAAATCGGTTTGGATGGACCTGAATGAATATCCTATTTATCAACAGTATTCAAATGTTTGGCGGGGGTGAAGTCTGGATGCTGCGTACATTGAATGAGTTACGCCAGCGGGATCACTATGTCTTTTTACTGTGCCGGCCCGATACTGAACTGGCTGACCGCGCCAGAGAACAGCATATCGAGGTTCACACGATCAACATGCGAGGCGATTTTGATCCGGTCACGATCTGGCAGTGTGCACGGCTCTTGCGCAAATTGAAAGTGGATGTGGTTCTGACCAATATGGATAAAGAGCTGCGCTTTGCCGGACTCGCCGCCCATCTTGGCCATAAATGTGTAATCATTCCCAGACGAGGGATAGATTATCCCCTCAAAAACAAATTCCATTACCGCTTTAGCTATAATGTTCTGGCCGATGCCATCATTGCCAATTCCAATGCCACAAAACATAGTCTTTTGCGCAACGCACCCTGGCTGGACCCGAAACGCATCATCGTCATCTATAATGGTGTACATCCGGAGAATTTTGACCACCATGCTATTCCGACTCGACGGACAGAATGGGGGATTCGTCCGACAGATAGAGTGATTGGTTTTATCGGACAGCTGGATGAACGCAAAGGGTTGCACGCACTGCTGGAAGCCTTTGCAAGGACCGCACACCGTCATCAATTTGTACATCTCGTGCTGGTGGGAAAGGGACCATTACACGATTGGATCGCCTCAAAGCGATTGGACCGGGTTCATCTCGTGGGATTTGATTCCAATATCCCGGCAGTGATAAAATCGATCGATTGTCTGGTCCTTCCCTCCAGATGGGAAGGGTTTGGCATCGTTCTTATCGAAGCCATGGCCGGCGGTAAACCGTGTATCACTACACGAGTCAGCTCGATGCCTGAAATCGTTATCGATGGCCAAACCGGCATAGTGGTCCCTGTGGATGATGTCGATGCTCTGGATGAGGCTATGACATTCATTATTGAAAATCCCAAAAAATCAATGGAATGGGGAGCTGCCGGAAAAGAAAGAGTGGAACAAATGTTTCGACTTGATCGTAGCATCGATGAATTGGAAGACTTGTTCATCCGACTGGTTGAGGAAAAATCGTGACTCTGTGGAATCGCATAGAACAAATCTTTAAGCACAAATTGCTTTACCTGTTTGAAAAACTCTGGGGACGTTCAGTGCTTGATCCTCGGGAAATCGATGTTCAAAATATTCAACGTATACTCGTCCTGAGACAGCACGATCAATTGGGCGATTTTTTATTGTCCACTCCCGTATTTCGTGCATTGGCAAACCATTTTCCTCAGGCACATTTGTGTCTGGTGGCGAGTAAACATACCGCGAATTTGATGAAACATCACACCTGGTTGAATGAGGTATTGGTCTTTTATAAAGACGGCCATGATTGGTCCTGGAAAGAGGTCAAACACTTTTGGAAACAATTGCGCAAAGGATGGGATCTCACAGTGGTGCTGAATACGGTGTCCCATTCTCTCACGACCGATATGTTGGCTTTTTTGAGCAAAGCCCCTCTGGTATTGGGTCCTGAACATCACCGTTTCGAGGGAACGACCCGAAACTTTTTCTATAATCTTATTTCACCTGTTGATGATAAATCTAAAAGCCAGAGCGAACATAATCTCGATATTGTCCGATATATTGGGGTGAATCCCGATTCCGCGCATCAGGAAATCACATTGACTCCCCCTGAATTGGCAACGACCAGGCATTTTCTTGAAAAAAAGGGGAATGATCATTTGCCGTTGCTCGTTGTCCATCCTGGTGCGGGTAAGACTGGCAATCGTTGGCCTGTCGAATATTTTGCAAAAGTATGTGATCGTTTGGCCAATGAATATGATATGCAAATTTTTGTGACCTGGGGCCCTGGCGAGCATGATCTGGGCAAGGCTCTGCTGACTCTTTTAAAAACCGAGGCCATTCATGGAGTTTTTGGCGATTTAAGGGAACTCGCCGCGCTTTTTGCACATGCAAACCTGGTTTTGTGCAATGATACCGGAGTGATGCATTTGGCATCTGCGGTTGGTGCACCCCTGGTCGCGGTATTTGGTCCCACAGATCCCACTGAATGGAAACCTGTCGGCGAACCATTCATCGCAGTACGCAGTGACGATCATTTGACACCGTCTGTAACACCAGAGTGTGTTCACATGGCGGCCTTGACTCTTTTGGATCGGCTAAAAGATAAAAAAAAATCAACTTTTTAGAATAAAAGTGTTGACTTGTAATTTGGAATTTTTATCTTAGACCAATTAGATATGCGTTGCTTTGAATGAATAAATTTTGTTTCAATACTCACTTAACAAGCCGTATTTTCGAATATTTTAAACCCTTAAAATAAGCCGAGGAAAATATGACAGATCACTTGAATGATTATGAGGACATTACACCATTCGAGTTGGCTTTTGATGATGAGGAAGACATCGAACCTGATGAATTCGATGAAGACATCGAGGAGGAAGAGTGGGAAGATGCAGAGGAAGAAGATTGGGATGAAGATGCCGACATTGAAGAAGATGATGATTGGGAAGATGACTGGGAGGATGATGAAGATATAGATGACGAAGAGGTCGAAGAAGAAGAAGAAGATGATGATGATGATGATGATGATGATGATGAATGGCCTCTGGATGAAGAAGATGACGATTGGGATGAGGAAGAAGAAGATTGGTTCGAAGGCGCCCCGGAATGGGATAGCGATGATGACTGGTAAAAGGTTCTGATCCATGTCGAATCGAGACAGGGCAGAATCAGAAAGAATCTATCCTCAATATCCACGTCTGGGTGTCGGTGTTCTCGTGATTCATCATCAAAAGGTGTTGCTGGTAAAACGCGGACAAGAACCCAAAAAAGGTATATGGACAATCCCGGGGGGCCTGGTCAAGCTGGGCGAACCGGTGCTTAAAGCGGCACATCGGGAACTCTGGGAAGAGTGTCAAATAAAAGTGCACATAAATCGTCTCTTGGACGTTTTTGAATTCATCGATAAGGATCATGAGCAGCGCATACGCTATCACTATACGGTGCTTGAATATCTTGCAGAATGGAGGGAAGGGGATATCCACCCAGGTAGCGATGTCGCTAAAGCCTCATGGTTCTCTGTACACGATCTGGACCATCTGGAAACGACTGTTGATACCCGACGCTTAATTGATAAAGCATTAAATCCTATTTAATCAGGCCCGGTGATAAACTGGGCTTTTTTTTATGATAAATAAAGAAAACATAAATCGCATTTTATTGATAAAACTGCGCGCTATTGGCGATGTGGTCATGTCAACGGTGGTCATCGAGAATCTGGCAAAAGCCTTTCCCGGTGCCCATATCGATTTTATTACCGAACCCTTTTGCCAGGATGTGGTCAAAGACCACCCTCGCTTGAACCAGATCCTCACTGTCGATAAGAAACAGATACAACACCTGTCATTGCCGGGAAAAATTAAATATCAAATACAGTTTTTCTCAGAATTACGAGAGAAAAAGTATGATCTGGTCATCGATTTTTTTGGGAATCCACGCAGCGCTATTCTGACGCTGCTCAGCAAGGCAAGATGGCGCGTAGGATATGATTACCGCATACGTAAATGGGCCTATAACGTCGTGGTTCCTTCAAGAGCAAAGGAATTGCACGAAGTCGATTGGCATTTGGATGCCCTGCAAACCCTGAATGTACCGATTATATATCGTCAAACAGACTTTATTCTCGATCAACCATCACAGGAATTTGCCCGGCAATTCTGGAGCGATCAAAAGCTCGACCAGAGTCCGCTTGTCATTGGGCTCAATTTTTCCGGAGGGTGGCCAGCAAAACGATGGCCCTTGGACCGATTTGCCTCCCTGGCTGATCGATTGGTTAAAGCATGGGGCGCCGATATTTTATGGGTGTGGGGGCCTGGCGAAAAACAAGAAGCAGAGACATGCTCGAGGCTCATGCGCTTTCCGTCTCGGCTTTTGCCGGAAACAAATTTGAAACAGCTGGGGGCAATGCTGCAGCGCATGGATATGGTTATCAGCACCGATTCCGGACCTATGCACATATCCGCGGCTGTCAAGACGCCTGCCGTTGGATTGTTTGGTCCTACTCAACCCGAGCATCAGGGGCCTTTTGGCGACAAACATGTCGTGGTAAAATATGATCCACTGGCGTGCCTGGGATGTAATAGACTCGAATGTCCCCACACCAGCTGTATGAATTGGCTGAGTGTAGACAGAGTCTTTAGGGCCGCTGTCGAGTGTGCTCGAAAAAATAGTCTTGCTCGCTGATTCACAAAGCTGACGAAACGCTCAAGACCCCTCGAACCGGAAGAAACAGATATACTATGCCAAAGAGGATGTGCAATGGCAAAACTTTCTGTGACCATTATTACCCTGAACGAACAGGAGGTCATTCGTGACTGCCTGGCAAGTGTCACCTGGGCAGATGAAATTATTGTGATAGACGCTCAAAGTACCGACGATACAGTCAAAATCTGCCGGGAATTTACAGATCGGATCTATATCCGACCCTGGCCTGGCTTTGCTGCCCAAAAAGAGTTTGCTTTGCACCAAAGCCGAAATGAATGGGTACTGTCTATCGATGCGGATGAACGAGTCAGGCCAGAGTTGCAAAAAGAGATCAAACAGTTATTGTCCTCAGAGCCTGCACATGACGGCTATCGTATTGCACGCCGGTCCTATTTTTTGGGCAAAAGGATCCGGCATTGCGGCTGGTATCCCGGTTATCAGGTTCGTCTTTTTCGTAAGGGTAAAACACGATTATCCCAACAACGGGTGCATGAAGGATTTCTGGTGCAGGGTTCCATAGGCACATTAAAGAGTGATATTGACCACTATTCACATGATTCGCTCTTTGATAGCCTGCAAAAACTCGACCGCTATTCTACCCTGGAAGCGCTCGACCGGTTCGGCAAACGGGTCACCCCTCTGGATTTTCTCACTCATCCGTTTAGCGAGTTCTGGAGAAAATATATCGTTCAAAAAGGCTTTCTGGAAGGAATGCATGGATTCCTGCTCGCCTGGATCGCGGCGTTTTTAAAAATGGTTTTGTATATGAAACTCTGGCATCTCTCTCATTTACCATCCGATCAAAGAAACCTGCGATACGGGGGGCCTGATGTCTAGTCTGAGTGTACTCGTGATTACCAAAAATGAGGAACAAAACATTGACAATTGTCTCTCCAGTGTGGCCTGGGCAGATGAACTGGTGGTTGTGGATTCTCAAAGTACAGACCGTACAGGTGAACTTGCCAAAAAATATACGGACAATGTGATTGTCACCGAATGGCTCGGGTATGCTGCGACCAAAAACCTGGCGTTACAGCACTGCCAGTCTGAATGGATTCTCTGGATCGATGCAGATGAAAGAGTCTCTCCTGAATCGCGCCGGGAAATAGAACAGCTGCTGGCCAGCGATCCGTCGGAAAACGGGTTTGAAATTCCTCGCAAGGCTTATTTCCTGGGTCGCTGGATCGCCCACTGTGGCTGGTATCCCGGATATGTCTTGCGCCTGTTTCGTCGCTCTAAAGGGAAATTCAATGATAAACAGGTTCATGAAGGCGTGGACCTCGAAGGAGAGCGCGGCCAATTACAAGAACCTCTGTTGCATTTCACCGATCCTGACCTGGAACACTATATGCTAAAGTTCAATCGATATACCTCGCTCGCAGCGGATGAACTCTATCATAAAGGCAGGCGAGCCGGTGTGTTTTCGATTCTTTTCCGTCCATTGCATATGTTTTTGAAAATGTATATCTTGCGACGGGGGTTTCTGGATGGTGCTCAGGGATTTATGCTTTGTCTCTTGTCTTCAGGATATGTTGCCATGAAATATGCCAAACTCTGGGAAAAATTTGAAAGGGTAAATAAATGAGATATGTCTTGGCGCTGATACTGCTTTGTACCATTCATATTCCGATGAGTCATTCACAGCCAGTCGAGCGTTTGAATGAGCGCATGGTGCGGGGATACCTGGAGAACGGGTTGGAATATGTGCTGATTCCCAAAGAGGGGGCGCCGGTCGTGGCAGCCATCGTTACCGTCAAAGCCGGTAGTCGATTCGAAAGCGCAGAAACCAGTGGTGCTTCCCATTATCTCGAGCATTTGCTGTTCAATGGCACTGAAACCAGAACCCAGGAAGAACTGTATGAAACCATGGATAGAATCGGCGGGTACAACAATGCCAGTACCTCTGAGGATTATGTAAGCTTTATGGTTCTGGCTGCCAAAACCCATATCGATACCGCCATGGCGATACAAGCCGATATGCTTTTCAATTCCACTTTGCCACCGGAGAAATTCGAAAAAGAAAAGGGCATTATTGCCGAAGAGATCGCCCAGAGCATGAGCAGGCCCGGATATCAAAATCAATTATTGGCGCAGCAATTGCTCTATGATCAGTCACCTTATGCCCGGCCTGTTTTGGGTACCCCCCTCTCTATTCGCTCCATGAGACGCGAGCAGGTATGGGATTTTTATCAACGGTTTTATGCTCCCAATAACATGATTCTGATGATTGTCGGAGATTTGACCGGCGACGAGATGATTGAAAAGGCACAAAAATGGTATGAACCCTATCCGGCAAAACCAATAGATCCCCCCAAGGTCGATCAGCCCTCCTTCTCTGATCACAAACCGTTTCATGTCATCGAGAGCAATGTCAGACAACCTTCCCTTGATCTGATATGGAAGGGCCCGGATACGACCCATCCGCTGTTTTTTGCCTTTGAATTGTTGCCCAGTCTGCTCAATGAGGGTCAAATGCAACTGCAGAATCGATTGGATCAGCGGGTCATCAAGAGTTCGACCTATTTTCAACCCCATCCGCAATTCTCGGTATTTAATGTCTCTCTGTCGCTGCAACAGAGCTCTGAACCGCAAGCTCTGGTTGAACAGATAAAAGTAACCTTTGCAGAGCTGGCTCAAGAGGAGTGGACACCACAACTCCTGGATGCGGCGAGACTGAGTGTGTTGACCGAAAATGAGATCAATGCCGAACGACCCCATTTTTACGGCATGCTGAAATCGCAATGGCTGGTATTGGGAGGGAGTCCCTGGGTTGCCGGGTATCAGGATTCGCTTCGATCCGTGACTATCGATGAGATAAAGTCAGCATTGAACTGGCTGGCCACACACCCCCATAAAGCGGTGCTCATCACATCCGCACCTGAAAAAAGCACTCTCACTGACCAGACGGGTGAGGTGATGCTCGATGAAACATTGGAAAACGGATTGCGTCTGATCGTCAGCCAACAGAACGGTTCTGATATCCTGGCATTGCATGCACTTGCCAAACACCGCTCAGCCATGGAACCGGACACCCTGCCCGGGGTGACCGTGCTCTTGCACGATATGTTGCTCAAGGGAACCGAAAAATATGATGAACAGGCCTTAACACGGGAACTGCGAAAGATTGGCGCTCAGGTCAAGGTGAATGATCTTGCATTTATTCCCTTTGATGATTACTATACCGATCATCGGTTTTCGTTTGTTCGCTTCGAATCACTAAACCACTATAAAGATCAGGCAATAGATCTCTTTGGCGATTTGCTCAGTCATCCCCGCTTTGACAGCACGTCGCTGCAAGCCATTGTGCAACAAAAAATGGGCATGGCGCGTCGCCCTGTTTCGGCATCTGACCGGGCAAAAACTCTTTTTTGGCAGGAAACCGCTCCGAATTCGCCCTTTGTCAAGCCCATTAATGCTCCTGCAACCACTTTGCAGCAAGTCGATGTGGAAACCCTGAGACGTTATCATGCACGGTACTTTGCGCCATCCAATCTGATTATTTCCGCAGTCAGCGAGTTGCCCGCCCGTCAGGTGATGCAATTGCTTAAAAATGAATTCAAAGGGCTAGTCGACACTGAAACAGATATAGAAATCGAACCCGTTAGGATAAACCAATCGCAGGAGAATATGTTCGTTTCCGACAGTATCGGCAGTGCACAGGCTGCTGTTCTGGTCGGTCAGGTTTATAAATCCGTTCCCATGACAGACCATGCTGCTCTTTATATCGCCAATGCCATCCTTTCCTCGCGTGTCGCCTTTCAACTGCGTGAAAAACAAGGCCTGGCGTACAGAATCGGCTCTTTTATCGAGTTTGTCGATGATCAAGCTGTCATTGCCGTGCAAATGGGGACCCGGGCTGAGAATATCGATTCGGCACAAAAAGGGATCCTGGCTGAACTGCAGCGGCTCGTGCAAGATCTTCCTGATGATCAGGAGGTGATGACCGCGATCAACCAGGCACATGGCAGCCGCCTGATGCGTCAACTACTGAGTATGGGACGAGCTTATTTGATGGGATTGGGCGCGTTCCTAACCGATCAGCCTCGTTATTATCAAAACTTTGATCAGGAGCTGATGAATCTCAAACCCGCACAGGTGCGTAAAGCGATCAACACCTATATGCAAAAACAACATTCTGTTATCGTAACAGTCAAATAAACAAATTCTTGCAAAATTTGCAAAATGTTCTTATTTTGGCCACGACGACGTAGATTGAGGAGGATGCTTTGAATTTTTTATTGGAAACTGTTGATGATGTCAAGGTGTTGCGTCTTAAAGAGCAGCGTCTTGATTCTGTAGTCGCCCCGGATCTCAAAGCTCAAATTTTGGTTTTGTTGAGCGATGACCCGGATGCCAAGATTATTATTGATTTAGGAGAAACGGTTTACGCGGATAGTTCAGGTCTGGGATCTCTCTTGTTTGGGTTGCGTCAGGCTCGTGATCAGGGAGCCAAATTTGCGATCTGCGGAGCGCAGGAACGGATCAAGAGCCTGATTCAAATCGCTCAACTCGGTGATGTTTTGACAAATTATGAAGATGAATATCAGGCCATTGCTCACTTGAAAGGGTAGGAGTAATCTGTGCCGATTTATGAATACATTTGTCTCGACTGCCGCAAACTCGTATCGCTGTTTTTGCGTTCGAATACAGAAACAGCGGTATGTCCGCAAGGAAAAGACCATCGCTTAAAGCGCATCATGTCCCGCTTTAGCTCTGTAAAGTCAGAAGAGGATCGCATGGAATCTTTGGCCGATCCTTCGAGTTGGGGCGGACTGGATGAAAACGATCCGCGCAGTGTGGAGCGCTTTATTCGCAAGATGGGCAATGAAATGGGTGATGAGGTAAGCCGGGATGAAATCGATCAAATGGCCGATGAGGCGGCGCGTGAAGCAGCAGGCGGCTCATCAGGCGATACAGGTGATAACTCTATACCCTCTACCGGATTGGATGACTGATGTCTCTTTGGATGGAAATTCTGTTGTTGGCCCCCACTATTCTCATAAGTTTGTCCGTGCACGAATTGGCGCACGGCTGGATGGCTTTGCGGTTTGGCGATCCCACAGCGCGTGATGCAGGTCGCCTCTCCCTGAATCCGCTCAAACATCTCGATCCCCTCGGTACCATCGCCCTGTTTATCTTTAAACTGGGTTGGGCCAAACCGGTGCCGGTAAATCCCTACTATTTTAAAAATCCTCGTCAGGATTTGATTTGGGTATCATTGGCCGGACCCGGCTCCAACATGTTGCTGGGATTGGCAGGCGCCCTGATACTGCGCAGTCTGATATGGATCGATCCCGTGACCGGGTTGATCAATCAATATGTGCTGTTGGGATTTTTCTATTTTGTCTGGATTAACTTTATTCTCGCTTTTTTCAATCTCGTACCCATCCCGCCCCTGGATGGCTCCAAGGTCGCGCTTGGATTGATGCCAGAATCAGTGGAACAGTCCCTGCAGCCCTATTTGAAATACGGGCCACTGGTGCTGATCGGGTTGATCTTTTTCGGAGATCGGATCGGACTCGATCTATTCGGTTCCACCATCTTGCCCTTGTCCCGTCTCTTTGTCCAAGTCTTCACAGGGATTCAATTCTAATCAGTTCTCTCTCCTGCAAAGCGGTCTAGTCCTTTTTACATGTAAACCCATGAATACCCGATTGTATGTTGTGTATCGTGCTGTCGGGCATAATCACGGTTGCTGTGCTGTTGGGAGGAATGGTGACATTGAGTTCAAATAAACTCTTTGTCTGCTTCCAATGACATTTTAAACCTCCGAAAGGCGTCATGGTTTCGGCCTTAACAAAGCTCAGATCAGAGACCGGCCTCGGCTGAATGATGACGTGTCGAAATCCGGGTTGATCCGGATCGCTGTTGATTCCGGCCAGAGAGCGAAAAAACCAGGTGACGATATCCCCCAACATGACATGATTGAGCGAGCCTTCCTTATCCGGCCAGTCTTCCCAAAGGGTGGTGGCGCCCTGTGCAATCCAGTCCCCATAGCCGGGAAAATCGGGTTGGGTCGCCACTGTGTAGGCCAATTCGTGATAGCCATGATCACTCAGTGTCTGAAACAGGGCTTTGGCGCCCAGGATGCCGCAGTCGATATGATCCTCAGCCTTGTGCACGGCCTCTGCCAGTTTTTGTGCAACGGCGTCCTTGAGGGAATCGGGGACCAGCCCATAAAATAAAGAGACTGACTGTGCGGTTTGTCCGGCATTGGCATATCGACCTTGCCCCTGATAGAATGCGTCATGAAAAGCTCTGCGGATATTTGCAGCGAGATCCTGATATTTTTTCTCTTCCCCGGTTTTCAATACGGCGGCTGTTTTGGCCAGCAAACCGGTGTTATGATAATAGAGCGCCGTCGAGGTTACCTCCGATGGGGTACGGGTGTGCAAAAAGACCCAGTCTCCACGTCCCATCCTGACGATATGATCGGGAAACTCGCTGTGTAGAAAATCGACGTATCCTTTCATGAGATTATAATGATCCCGCAAAAACTGCTTGTCCCCGCTGTATTGATAGAGGTACCAGGAAATCAATACGGCTGCACTGCCCCATCCCGGCCCATTGGCTCTGCTATATCCCCAGCCTCCGGTTGGCACGATGCCCGGTAAATCTCCCTGGGCTGTACGAGCATCCCAAAGATCCCAGCACCATTTGTCATAGGCATTCAGGTTCTGATAATTGAACATGGCCTGTTCCGCTGCCAGATGAGCATCGCCGGTCCAGCCGTTTTTTTCTCTTTGCGGACAGTCAGTCGGATATCCGTGAAAATTGCTGCGATAAGATCGGTCGGTCATCTCGTAAATTGTATTGAGCAGTGGATTCGAGCATTCGAATTCGCCTATGGATTCAAAATCAGTGTGCACAAATCGTCCCTGAATCATCTTGGGAGTTAGCTCTCCCGGCCAGCCCGTCAATTCGACATAGCGAAATCCGTGATAGGTGAACCGGGGTTCCCAGGTCTCTTTTCCTTTTCCTTTGAGGATATAGATATCGGTCTGAAAGGCTCCCTGCATCATATACCGGCTGTTGCGCGTCTGGTTGATCATGCCATCGGGATCCAGCCGTTCGCTGTATCTCAATTTGATTTTGGTTCCGGCCGGACCGGACACGCTAATGCGTGCCCAGCCGGCAAGATTGCATCCCATATCTACCATATAGATACCGGGTTGAGGTTGGGTGATAGACTGGGGAACGAGTGTCTGTGTGACGCGCATGGGGGGCATCACCTGAGCATCCGGGATGCCCTTTGGCGGCCTGACGATCTGGGCTGCCGGCCATGCAGTGGCATCAAAATCAGCAAGAGTCCAGCCCGGCCACTCTAACCGGGCATCATAGACCTCTCCCTGACGTATGCTGTCATAGACAAGGGGACCGGTATTGGCCTGCCACGTCGTGTCCGTAGCAACGATTTGCTGGCTGCCGTCTGCAAAGGTCATGTGCAAAAAGGCCCGCACCTTGGGCGCATCACGCCACGGTGCACGGTCGAAATTCCAGGTCGCGCGGGTATGCATATTGTACCATCCATTGCCGAGACGGACCCCCAGGACATTATCGCCTGTTTCAAGGCGATCTTTTAGATCATAGCAGACATATAACACTCTGTCCTCATAATCGGTAAACGCCGGATCCAGGACGCGGTTGCCAATGCGATTTCCATTGCATTCGGCCTCATAATAACCGAGACCCGCGATGACGAGTTTGGCGTTGACCGGGGTCTGTGCGATATGAAAGGTTTTGCGGAGCAGGGGAGAGGGATGGTATTGCCGCCAGCCCGGAAGATGATACCAGTGGGTGCTCGCACCTCCCATTTCTTTAGTTGGCATCCACTCTTTTTGTCCATCGGCTTTGTACAACCAGGAGGAATCGGTGGTCAGGATTCGAATCGAATCATCTTGTGTCTCGAGTTTGATCGAGGCAATCACACCTTTGACATCCTTGATTTTGCTGTTTGCATGTTTCAAACCCAAATGGTCGACAGAAAGCTCGATCTGGTTTTTTCCCTGCTCGAGAAAAGAGGCAATGTCAAATCGGGGGATAGGGCCCGAGATATCCACGGGTACCGGAGATGAGGTGACCGCCTGGTCATTCACATAGAGCCGAAACGGTCCGGTAGCGGACACGATCATCTCTGCTCTCTCGACCCTGCTGATATCCGGGATGTCGAGATCTTTTCTAAACCGTTCGGGTCCATCGGATGTGGCGTGGTCTTTCGGAAGCCATATCCAGTGTGCGGGATCGAACCATTCGCCGCGAAACATATCGTGTTCGTCTGGCGGAGGGATATAGCCAATCCACTCTCCATGCCAGTCAGCAGAATCGACGAGTCCCATGCTCCATTTTGCAATGTCACTCCAGTCCCATTCCTGGCCCTTTTCATCCCAGATTTTCACTTTCCAGTAACAATCCTGCAGGCTGGACAGCGGTTTGCCGGAATAAGCGATGGTAACCGGTTGAGGAGCCTCGATTCGGCCGGAATCCCACAAATCACCAGTATTATCGCGTAAATGTTGTCTGCTGCTCGCCACCAGAAGTTGGTATGCCGAGGTTTCCTGGCCGGTGATGCCGGCAACGGCAGGCATCCTCCAGCTCAGCCGGGGCCGGGGACGATCAATACCTTGCGGGGCAACCAAATGCTCACATCTCAGATCGATAGCCGATCTTTTCGATTGCGTCTGGCAGGATAATGATGCCAGGCACAGGCTGCTTGATATTGCAGTAAATGTGGCGAGATGAGAAAAAATCTTGACATAATGTATTGCTTGTTCAAGCACTGAATGAGAAATGATTCGAGGCACTCTGGCTCCTTGTGGTTAGACTGCTCAGCGATCTATATGGCGACTGTGGTTCAGAACAAAGAGGTGCTCAATTCAATATTTTCATCGACCTGAAAATCAAACATTCCCACACACAAAAAATCGGCGCCGGCATCCAGGGCTTGTTCAAATCCCTCTTTGGGGGAAAGGCGGCCCGCAGCCAGCACTTTAAAGGCGATCCAGGGAATGCTTACCTGGCGCATGACTTTATCGGTCCGGTCGAAATCCGGACAAGCATATTCCAGGCGGTTAAAGGTCTTCATATAATAATCGGGGGACAGTCCGGCTTGTTCGCATGCCTCGATTGTTTGGATCTCATGGGCTCCAATGCCTGCAATCATTCCATAGTCTCGGATAACCTTCAGGTAAGTATAGATTTCAGAAATCCTGTTTTCTTGCACTAAATAATCTGCGGATTGGCCTTGCACATAGCATCCAATGGCTCCCTGGTCGGCCGCGAATTTAATATTGGAAAAGATTTCCTGCTGGCTGGCACCTCTGTGCGGTTTCTTTGCGGTTTGACCGATCCAGGCCATTTTCTCGCCGGTTTTTTGTTGATAAAGATCGAGAAAGGCGATGGTGTGATCATCGATACGGCCAAGAAAGGTATTGATGCCCCCTCGTCTCGCCAGTGTCAATGTTTCCACAATTTTATCTGGTGTCAGATAGTGTTTGAACAATGTATTGGAATAGATCAGGGGTTCGGAATGGGCGATATAGCTGAACGGATTGCCACCAATGATCAGCCGGCTGATTTGATGAGAACCTACCCCGATCGTCGGAAGCTGGGACGGCTGTGTTTGTGTTGGCCGGGAGAGTGGTTTTGATTGGCTCTTTACAGGTGCGAGACCGGCTGACAGGATAGCAGTGGCTTTTAAAAATTCGCGACGACATGGATAATCCATAACCTCTCTCCTCTTCTTTTGTAATGTGGCATGAATGGGTAGTCCATGATGCAAATTACGCAATAGCGTTATCTTGCGCAAGTCAAAAGGGGTACAGCCCTAAAAAAGACGAGGTCAATTTTTAACGTTCGGTTCTGGTTTTGCGACTCATCTTCCGAAGTGCCAGGTCACTCCGGCCAGAATATAATGAAGCAGGGCAAAATTATAGACCTCATCATTATCTGCTCCGCCCTCGAGCAGGCGATATCCGGCACGCAAACGCAGGTTGTCTGTGAGGGGCGTGGTTAGGGCCAGGAGTACGTCCTCTGCACGGCCCTGAGGTGCAGCCAGGGCATCGCCTCTGAATAACAGTCCGATTCGCGGATGCATTTGCCAGTGCAGATAAAAATTGATCAGCGGCACGCCACCCACATTGCTTTTCGTCGCTTCCTGAGCGGCTGATGTGAGCGTGATCTCGGCATCGCGGATTTTGGCTGTTCCACCCAATCCGATATTCAATGTGTTTGATTGATGGATGAGAAAGCGAACAGTCAGACGGTAAGAATTAAAGCGATAGGTTGCATCCAGCTCGGTGTTTGCATCAAAGATCGTTTCCTGAAAACGAACCGGCCTGGGGATTTGGCCATTGGATTCGATGGTGAGGGGAGCATAAAGAAGAGAGA
>WJME01000323.1 GCA_014728115.1 Candidatus Zhuqueibacterota bacterium
ACCGAGCAGAGAAACTCCTAAAGACTCTGGCCACAACCCCTCAATCAGTAAAAATAGAACGTGAGGAATAGGATCATGAAAACAAAGATCAATTTTTTGACACTCTTAATTTTTGCTCACATTGCATTATTTGCTCAAGAGATAAAGATAAGCGGCGAATCAGGTGATTATATCATCTCTATCGCTAGACAATTCGAGGTCGATAAAGGCGGAACGTTGAGCATCAGCAGAATGAATGCCGATGTCAAGGTGGATACACACGACAACCCTTTTGTGGTTATCCGGGAAAGCATTGAATCTGAAGCATTGACCAGGGAAGAAGCTCAACGTATTGCCCAGGAAACCATCGAGAACTATGAACAGAATGGCAGCAACATCAGCATTCAGGATAAGAGACGTGGGTTTCAGGGCGATCGCAAACTGGATGTCACTGTGCCCGAGACATTCAATGTAAACTGCCAATTGACAGAGGGCGATCTCTCGGCCAGTGGGTTGAAAGGCAATGTGTCGATCCAGACGGCAAACGGAGACGTGAATCTGTCAAATATCGCAGGATCGGTTGACCTGCAGACCGCATCCGGTGATGTAAAACTCGACGAAATCTCGGGATCTGTCAGAGCACAAACCGCTGTCGGCAATGTGGAATTGCAGGGCATCTATGCGGACGCTCGTATAAATTCTGCCGGTGGAGACATGCGGGTCAAAAATATCAAGGGACAATTAAAGGTCAATACCGCCGGAGGGGATATCGATATTTCTGACGTCGAGAATGATCTCAATGCCAGCACAGCAGGAGGAGACATTACCGCCACCCACATCAAAGGACGGGCAGGACTCTCTACGATGGGCGGCACCATCCATCTGCAACACATAAGCGGTGAGGTCACTGCAGACAGTAAAGGAGGCAGTATCCAGGGAAACGATATCGGTTCACGCATCAGAGCCCATACGCTGGGCGGAATCATTTCTCTGCAAGATGTACGCGGGCCCGTCGATGCCAAAACCATGGGCGGAGACGTGGAGGTTGAGATGACCTTGCAGGATTTCAAAAAGCCCCATGCCATCGACCTGGAAACCATGGGCGGCAATATCACCCTGAGCCTCCCAGAAAAATTACCGGCAACGATCCGTGCAGAGATTCGTATCGATCCTGGTCAAAACATGTTCAAACGGTTCGATATCTATAGCGATTTTCCCCTTTCCAAATCTTCGCCCGATGAATTTAGCCGCTCGCTAACCTCCACAGGAGAAATCAATGGTGGCGGCGATCCCATCGAGATGAAAGCAAATGGTGGCAACATTACCATAAAGAAACGATAATTGAGGAGAAAAATGATGAAAAAACAAACGATTGTACTGGCTGCACTATTCATTATCGGCTGCAGCACCGGCAAGTATGGCCCGGTCAATGCGCGAACCTTTAATGAACCCATCGAAAAAAGCTTTGATGTATCGCCAGGGGGCACGCTGGTGATCAACTCTGATATAGGATCCATCGATGTGGATACCGGCGTTTCAGACAAAGTCGAGGTGCTTATCGAACGGGAGATCGATGCCAGCAATGAACGCGTAAAAGAACGGGTTCTCGAAGAGATGAGCCTGGATTTCGATCACAGCGGTGCTAATGTCACGATCACATTGGATATGCCTAACAATCGCGGCTGGTTTGGGGATCGTAACAGAGTCAAAATCGCCTACAAAGTCACCGTTCCGCAGCGCTATAATGTAGATCTGTCAACAGCCGGCGGCAGCATCAAAGTGGCGAATCTCGATGGCAGCGTAGATGCACGCTCTTCCGGAGGTAGCCTGTCGTTTGGTCAGATAGAAGGACCTGTCACAGGAAAGACCTCAGGAGGGAATATCAAGTTGCAGGGATGTGACGGCAATGCGGTTATCAATACCTCTGGCGGATCCATTGACATCGGTGAGGTCAATGGCGCGGTAGAGGCAAAGACGTCCGGTGGCGGCATTAACATCCGTTCCGCCAAAGCAAGTGTTCTCGCCAAAACATCCGGCGGACCGATCAAGGTAGAACAGGTGGACGGGGAAATCGATGCCTCTACGTCAGGAGGAGCAATCAAAGCAACCATCACACGCCAACCTCAGGGGGATTGCCGGCTTTCCACTTCAGGCGGTGGTATACATATCACTCTGGCTTCTGATGTGGGTGTGGATCTCGATGCCCGTACCAGTGGAGGTCGTGTGAGAACCGATTTTCCCATCACGGTACAGGGCGAACTCAAACCCAATGAACTAAGCGGGCCCATCAATGGCGGTGGCCCCCAGCTCTATTTGCGTACAACGGGTGGCGGAATCACAGTGTCGAAACAATAGGTTTACATGCCTAGGCCATTGCGATGTTTTTTATATGATGCACCATAAAAAAATGGACGTCATTCCTGCATCTCTGCCTGATATGCGGGAATGACGTTATTATATGACCCTGTGGATCTCTTATTCTCTATATGAGATCCGGTAAATAGCTCCCGCCCTGTCATCAGAGACGAGAATAGAACCATCGGGTAAGCCGATGACATCTACAGGCCGGCCCCAGGCTTGTTCGCCTTGCAACCACCCTTGTGCAAACGGTTTATATTCCAGCGCCTTATTCCCATTCAGGGTGACCATCATCACCCGATATCCGATCTTGTCGGTTCGATTCCAGGAACCATGCTCGGCGATAAGAACCTGATGTTGATACTCTTTGGGAAATTGTTCACCCTCATAAAAAAGCATGCCCAAAGCAGCCACATGGGGGCCCAGACCTTGAACAGGAGGTACAAATTCGTCCTTTGGCTGCAGTTCACCATATTCAGGATCAGGGATATCCCCCCCGTGCCAAAAAGGATACCCAAAGTGCAATCCCTTTTTCCAGGCGCGGTTCAATTCGTCAGGAGGACGATTATCCCCCATCCAGTCACGGCCATTATCGGTAAACCAAAGTTCGTTTGTTTTTGGATGCCAGTCAAATCCTACAGTATTGCGGATTCCTTTGGCATAGACGTGCAGATCACTGCCATCGGCATTCATGCGCATAATGGTGGCATACACGGGGTTGTCAGGGTTGCAGATATTACAAGGAGCTCCAACAGGCACATACAGCTTGTCATCCGGACCAAACCGCATATATTTCCAGCCATGATGTTCATCTTGCGGAAAAGAATCATTCACCACCACGGGATCGGGAGGCGAATCGAGTCGATTTTCAATATCATCAAAACGGATCACACGGCTGTTTTCCGCGACATAGAGGGCACCTTGTCTGAAATCCACGCCATTGGGCATATCCAAACCACTGGCGACAGTAAAAACCTTGTCCACTCGATAATCGTTATTATTATCCCGCAGGGCATAGACCCGGCCATCTCTGCGGGTGCCTACAAAAACAATGCCCTGTGGAGAGAGGACCATGGAACGGGCATTGGGTACATTGTCACTATAAATCGTAATTTCGAATCCATGGGGTAATTCTATCTGTTCCAGAGGCAAATCCCGGGCACACGCCAGAGAAACTCCCAATAACGTGAGCAGCAACAGCTTTTTGGGATGCATAATTCAACTCCTTTTTCAATGGTTATGTAAGACATAACCACGAGACAGGATCGACAATTCCCATCGAGTTGGGCAACAAAGGAAAGGGTCTCTGATAGCGATGAAGAGAGGTGGACTCTTTATTTCAGCATCAGTGTGGCATCACCGAGACTGAAAAAGCGATAGCGCTGTTTGACCGCCTCGGCATAGGCAGCGAGCACGCGTTCCCTTCCATAAAACGCAGAGACGAGAAGCATGAGTGTGGATTTTGGGAGGTGAAAATTGGTAACAAGCCCCTTGACCGGCATACGGAATCGATAACCCGGATAGATAAACAGTTCTGACCAGCCTTTACCGGGCTGGATCTGTCCGGTTTCCTGGGCACTGGTTTCCAAAGCTTTAAGAGTTGTCGTGCCCACGACGAATAGCCGGTTTGCGTTTTGTATGGCTTGCGCGGTTTCCGGTGTGATCTCGAAATATTCAGCTTCCATGCGATGGCCGGTGATAGATGTATCACGAACCGGCAGAAACGTACCAAAGCCGACATGCAGCGTCACCGTGGCAAACTGCACCCCCATGGCTTTGATGCGCCGGATAAGATGGGGTGTAAAATGAAGTCCGGCAGTAGGTGCAGCCAGTGAGCCGGGTGTCCGGGCATAGACCGTCTGATATTCTTCACCCACAGCACGATGAATGTACGGCGGATTGGGATAAAGATAGTGATCCACGATCTCTTTGACCGGTCGATTGAATTGCACGATAAAAATATCGTTCTGCTGTTCCACGACCTCGGCAAGCAGATCATCGAATTCGAACACATTGCCGACGCGAACCCTGGAGCATTTAATGCGACAGCGCACCGTGTTTTCATCCACAGGCTGCATCAGGATCATCTCGGCAGCTGCGCCCGTGCTCTTGCGCCCGATCAGCTTGTTCTTCATCACCCGGCTCTGGTTTATGGCAATAACATCCCCTTGCTGCAAATATTCGGGTAATTGATAAAAGCGGCGATGCTCCAGATCATCACCCTTGAGCACCATCAAACGTGAGGTACTGCGCGGGGTAACGGCTGTTTGGGCGATGAGCTCCGAGGGTAAGAAATAATCAAAATCTGAAAGATTCAATGGCAAACGCATTTGTTGAGATGAATGATAACATGAAAATGAATTTATTGGATCCAGAGTTGAATTGCAATAAAAATTTTGCAAAAAAGCCATTCTTTGAATGGATTCATGGCGACCGGACTGAAATTATAAAATCAATAATTATATTGACTTATTCTAATTTTTTGCTTTTTGTGGCTTTCGTGGATCATTCAGATCAAGATCAAAAGCACTTTAATGTATTGCGGCTGATATTTTGACAATTCTTTTTCTCTGATCTCTGTGTTGATTATTTTCTTTGAATTCACTACTTTTTAGATGGATTTTTATTGATTCGAATCTAAAGACAAATCGGATGGTCATGATTATATCGGCGAGCAGACGGACGGATATTCCGGCATTTTACAGTTTGTGGTTTGAACATCGCATAAAAGCGGGATTTTGCCAGGTACGCAATCCGTTCAATGCTTCGCAATTGCGCCACGTGTCGCTCGAGCCGCAGGTGGTAGATGCGTTTGTCTTTTGGACCCGCAATGCCCATAAATTTATACCCACTGTCAACAGTTTGATACAGAGCGGCTACCAGGCCTTCTTTTTATATACACTTACCGGTTATGGCCCCCCATTGGAGAAATTTCTCGCACCGACTGAAACGCTGATCGAGACATTTTGTCGCCTTTCCGGATTGATCGGATCGGAACGCATTGCCTGGCGCTATGATCCTATCCTCATCGCAGACGAGTCGCCATTTACCTGGCGAGATCATGCGCGACGGTTTCGGCAATTGGCCCAAAACCTTGAAGGAGCCACCCATCGTGTCATCATCAGCTTTACAGACTGGTATGCCAAAACCCAACAGCATCTGGGAGCCTTTCCATGGTCATGGCATCTTGAACCGGACAAGCAAACTGCGGAAAAATTTTTACAGTGGATCATAGAGTGTGCAGAGTCGCATGGCATGACCATCCACCTCTGTGCAAAACCAGGGTTCGAGACTGTGCAAAGAGGAAAATGTATCGATGCGGAATGGATCAACCAGGCCACCGGAAAATCAATTCGAATCAAAAGAGACAAAGGTCAGAGACCCAGTTGTTTATGCGATGAGAGTATCGATATCGGATGCTATAATACTTGCGGACATGGATGCCAGTATTGCTATGCTACGCGCAGTCATTCCCGGGCCAGGTATTATCGTCGACAGCATGATCCCGAACAATCCTTTTTATAGCACAAACAAACAGTCAAACTCATAACTCTTGAAAAAACCTCTTGATCGACTCGACCCACTTTTCCAGAATTGAACCGTCGGATTTTTCAGGGGGATAATAGCGATTCAATTCCCGTTGAATATCCTCGACCCCTAATAAAAGACTGACATCCAATAAATTTTGCATATCCTCGATATTGGCAAGCAGCCGCTCTTTGTGGCGCGGGTGAATATCAGCCTCATACATGACCAATTCCCGCATTTTCTTCAAAAGGGTTTGCAGATCCGGAAAGGGATTCTGCCGCAGCGTTTCCCGCATCGCATCAAGAAGGGTCTGGATATCGCTTGCGTTTTTCAAGGTGGATTGAGTATTGTTTTCTGACATTCACTCTCCGGCATTTATCCTGTTTTTCCGGGGTATTCAATGTTTTCAACATAAAGCCTGTTTCTCTTTATACCCGTGTACAGTAATTCCGCTATGATAGAATTGATATTGCTCACGATTTGAATTCTTGCACGTTGTTATACGCCAATCATATAATCCCACCAGATAGGGCCTTTGGCGTATCTTCCTGCTCTCAGGTCAGAGCTTTCGATGATATGTCTCGCTTCTTCCAGTGTAAAAGTGGTTCTGAATTTTTTAATCAATAAAGCCAGAACCATTCGTCTCAAATCCGTGATCAAAATTTTTCCCTGAGCAGATGTGACCCTTTCGATCTCATTCAACATATTGACAGGTTTTTCGACGATATGGAGCATATAGGTGTTGATCACCATATCAAACGAATCATCCGAAAAATCGAGTTTTTGCACATCCCCTTCCAGAAATTGAATGCGGTCACTAGTATTCGATTGTTCGGCAAGTGATTGCGCCATATGCAACAGGGGTTGGGCTAAATCGACACCCACGATTTCTGCTTTGGGAAAGCGTTTTGCAATTTCGATACAGACCGCTCCAAAACCGCACCCGGCATCGAGAACCCTTCCTTTTTGGAATCCGCTTCGTTCGAGCAATTCAGCCAATCGCTTTCCGGTTCTTGCTATATTTTTCGCATTTCGTTTATAATATCCATGTGCCCATTCCTGATCGCTGAAAATCCGTGGATGAAACAATTCGATTCGTTGCATATTTCCTCCAAAGATCATGATTGAGATATAAACGGAACGATTTGTCACGGTCTCATCTTTAGAGACGTAAATAAGCAAAGTTTATTACAAGGGTTCGTATCATTTTTTACAATTTGGCTGTAAGCCCAATCTTGTGATATGGGCAAGTAAAAAAACAGACCCACCCTAAAAACTGTCTCACGTCAACTAACCGGCCGAATGATCGGTATGGGGATTAGGATGATTTCCGGATTTTTCTATATTGAAACAGAGAATACAAATTAAAGATAATGGACAAGCCGTAAAAAAAGCCTTCAAAAAAATCAACGACCGAAACAGGAGGCGCATACCGGCTCAACAAAATACCCGCGACAAGAGCAAGAATACCTATGGTTCGGATCACATGGGGATCTTTCATACTCGATTCCTCTCAGTGGACTAGCGGTTCATATCATATCAGGCAACCTCTGAAGCAGAAATGGCTTCACAGGGTTCGATAAACGGAGTTCTATTTTTTTCCACTCTGGATACCTGGCTGTATACACTTTTGTCTTTTGTCCAATATCCTGTCAGCTCTCCATAGGTCCATACCACGGTAATGGGTAAAAGATATAAAAACTCTGCCGTAAAGATCCTGAATCCGTAAAGCCGGAGATATGCAAGGATAGCGCGACCATATCGAAATGCTGCAAGAGCGGGCGAAAGAAATGAATACATCCAACGTTTCCATACAGGCCATGTTCGCGAACGCAATTTACCCATCGCACGACCTTGCGGAATCAGGATGCTCTTTGTTCCCGAGAAACGGGAAGCTTCCCAATGGACCATGACGGCCTTTGTTTCAAAAAAGAATTTATGACCTTGTGCACGCAATGACGACAACATCAAACTGGGGACAATGAAATCTTGTTGCAGTTGTTCACCTCTGGCAAGTAACAGTCTTTTGGGAAATGCACTGTTGTAACCAGCGATAAAATCCATTTGTCCGGATTTTCTGCGCCCCATCCATTGACCATATGTCACGCAGTTGGCTGCTCTGGCAACGGCAGAGCATTTGTTGCCATGGTGTATCGAAGGTCCAACTCCGCTCCAGCCCTGTTTTAGCCGATCCAATAAATGTTCAAAACAGTCTGCTCGAGGCAAACATTGATCTTCCAGGATGACCACAAAAGGCGCAGTACTGTTGAGGACTCCAAGGGTTCTGGCTTCATTCAGTAAAAGATCGCGGTTCCCCTGCAACACAATCAAATCAGAGCAAACGTTGTCCGGTAATGCCAATGATGCCCTGTCCTGACAGACAAGAATAACTTCCAGCAAATTTTTTATGGTTTGTCTTTCAATCGATAAAAGCAATTCCTTGATTTCATTATAGCCATCGAGCGCTGCGATGACAACAGATAATTCTTTTGCCAAATAGATTATCCCTTTCCATCATTAGTATAAATGTTTCCAAATCGCTCTTTCCACAGGATAGAGACAGGATCTGAAATAGCGATCGTAAAGACTGTAAAACATAGCCTTTGTGGTTCTCTGATATGCAAAATCAAGCTCTTGATCTGCAAGGACCTTATTGTACTCATCATCCCACTTGTTTCCAAGCGTTTGTATGAGCCATGGCTTCATGTAACCCCCAAAGTGAATAATTGCTGGATCAGACAATGATTCCATGTACTGTTTTTTATTCAGATATTTTGCTTTGAAAAAACCTCGTCCTGCGATGCTGCCGATCACATTCCAGCGATAGTGCAACGGTTTCCATGCAGAGTGCAAAACGGCATTCAACGCATCCTGATCCAATAACCTGACTCGTCTGGCGGACTCGAGATAGGCCATTGCTCTCTCTGTCACACCTTCTTGTTTCCAGCGAGTGAGATTCATGAGCAAGACCCCTGCATTGAAATAGGGCTTGTCCGGTGATAAATTCATTTTCTGAAAATCATGCAATCCTAGCGGAGAGGACACTGTAGGAACCGCCATATCCTGTACCGCACCCACCACATGATCCTCGAGATCAGTCGACATCAATTCTTCTATATTCCCGAGGATCAGGAGATCGGCATCGAGATATAAAAGAGTGGTAAGCTCTGAAGGAAAAGAATCGGCAATCGCCAACCTTTGATACATCCTGGCCACCCCTCTTCCACCCTGTGGCAGGTGATCGAATTCGCTCAAAGGCTGGTGGACCCAATGAAAGGTAATATCCGTACCCTGATAAGATCGTTCCAAAATCGATTTTGTTTCAGCCGTCAAATCGGATTCGAATACATACCAATCGACTTTGAACGACCGGCCCTTGTTTTTCAACAGCGAGGCTGCCGTCACATTCAAAGGCAGGGCGTAATTCTCTCCTATGGTACTGGCAATGGCAATGGTGTCATTCGCATAAGCGGAACTCTTCATATCGGGCCCGCAGAGTTAATGATTAACATCCTGCCCGGTTATAGGGTTCTGTCCCTCCCATTCGGTCATGATGACGTCATAAACATACCCTATTTTGTCCCCCCATCGAAACCATTAAAGACCAGGACTTTATAGACATTTATTGCAGAAAAAGCTCGATCACCGGCACCGTCACATCCGGTGCTTTGACCGGCAATTGCAGGGTTAATGTCTGAGACTCTTTATTTTTTCCCTCATCCATCCAGGCACCTCGTCGGCTAGCAAACTGTACTTCCGAAGCGTCATTGAGTAGCTGAGCATATTTTACCTTACCGTCAAAACCGTCGAGATGCAGAGATTTGAAGGGCCATTCCAAAACATGCACATAGATGCGGTTCAACTCGGGATGATAGGTCAGCAGGCAATTATCGGGTTTAGGGAAATGGTCTGGTGCCTGAGTACATCCATAGATAGAGCGGTCATGCAATTTCATCCACTCGCCCATAGCCTCGAGGCGATCCATAGCACGATCATCAAAGGTCCCTCTGGCTGTCGGGCCGACGTTGAGTAACAGGTTACCCCCCTTGCTGACGGTCTCGATCAGCATGGTAACCAGTTGACGCGGACTTTTCCAGGTATATTCATCCCGGTAATATCCCCATGACCCGGAAAAGGTCTGGCAGGTCTCCCAGGGCACTCTCTGACCATCCACCTGCACCCATTCACGGGGCATAAATTGTTCAGGAGTACGAAAATCCCATCCACCCGGCACATCCAGCAGATCCAGGCGGTCATTGACAATGACATTGGGCTGCAACTCCCGCACCATGGCGAGGAGTTTTTCGGATTGCCAATCATCGCGTCCTTTGCCATCCTCACCTGGAAAAGAGTAATCCAGAAACAAACAATCGATGGTGCCGAATTCGGTCAACAATTCACGCACCTGATTGTGCAGATATTCCTGGTACTGGGTAATATCCCGATCCTTGTTTTTTTCGCGAAACTCTTTATCATCACGCCGGGGATGAATGCGATCCACAGGATATTCCGGATGGTGCCAGTCAATAAGCGAATAATAGAATCCCACACGCAATCCCTCAGCTCGAAACGCTTCGACCATGGGTCTGAGAAGATCCTTACCATATGGAGTATTGGTGGCTTTATAATCGGTATATTTGCTATCCCAGAGACAGAATCCCTCGTGATGTTTGGCAGTGATGACAAAATACTTCATCCCTGCATTTTTGGCTGCCTGCGCCCACTCTTTGGGATTATACAGATCCGGATCAAACAGTTCGAAATATTTCTCATACTCTTTATCTGTCATTCGCTCACGGGTTTTCACCCATTCATGGCGCGCCGCCATAGCATAAGTGCCCCAATGAATAAACAAACCAAATCTCGCATCTGTCCACCAGGCCATGCGTTGTTGTTTTTGAGCCTCGGTTTCCTGAAAAGGTGCTGCAAATGACACGGAAGACAAAAAGATGATCAGGCACAAAAGAGTTCTCATCGCTATCTCCTGTGAGATGGGGTAATAGTTATTTAGCATAGAGTATGAAATTTAAATTTTAATTCAAATAAAAAAAGGAAAAATTCAATCAAATAATAATTCAGATTTTGCTTGACTTTGACGAATCAAAAATTGATATTTATAAAGTTAAATATCTTACCCTTTCGACAATGCTTGGATGAACTATTTCTATACTATAGATCAATACATTCGTCTTTTACTAGCCCTTCTCCATGTATACGGCGCTGTCAGTCGAGGAAAAGCGCGTGATAGATTTTTCATTTTTGTCCGAAATAAATATTCGCTGAAAAATCTCATATGATTTAGAATCACCGGGAATCAATACCCGTGCGCGAGGTAAATCACGTGGCAATTCTTTCGTTTCCACACAAGATCAGAACGTCTTTTAGGAATAGAACAAATTGATTTATCTTTTTATATTTATCACAAAATCTGAGGGAGGAACTGAATGATTCGAAAGTATTTATTTATTTTAATCCTTCTAACGGCAACTGCCCACCTCTTTGCGGGTGTCACCGGCAAAATATCCGGACTCGTTACAGACGCCGAGACTGGAGAGGCTTTGCCTGGCGTAAATGTCGTTTTGGAAGGCACAAATATGGGGGCTGCAACTGGCATCAATGGAGAATATATTATTCTCAATGTCCCGGTGGGTACCTATGAACTCAGAGCCAGTATGATGGGGTATACCCCGCTGCGTGTGGAGAATGTCCGTGTATCTATTGACATTACCACAAAGCAATCTTTTCAAATGTCTCCCAAGGTACTCGATATTGCCGAGGAAGTGACGATTGTCGCGTCCAGACCCATGATTCAAAAAGATGAAGTCTCGACACGTCACTTTGTCTCTTCTGAAGAGATCGAATTACAACCGGTGGACAGTTTTCAGGAAATCGCGAAAAACCAGGCCGGTGTGGTGGGCAATCATTTTCGCGGCGGCCGTTCGGGTGAGGTGTTGGTTCTCGTCGATGGCATACCGGTTCGGGATCCCGCCGGGTTTTATGTTGGCAATTTGGGTTCCTTTACCACGGATGTACCGGAATACGGCATTCAAGAGCTCGAAGTCTCTTTGGGCGGATTTAGCGCCGAATATGGTAATGTACAATCCGGTATCCTGAACCTGGCCATGAAAGAGGGCGCCACACGATATACCGGTAAAATGCGAGCCATGACCACCAATTTCGGTTCAGACGATCTCAACACCAGCTTGTTGGAAAATATCTATGAGATCAATCTGAACGGGCCAGAGCCTATCACGACAACACTGCTCCCTAGTTTAGGACTGGATATTCCCGGTTCTATGGCCTTTTCGCTTTCAACTGAACTGACAGACAAGGATCGTGGTTATTATCCGAATCAACAAAGTATCGATCAATCCTATCAGGGTAAACTGACCTATAAAATCACTCCCAATCATAAATTGATCTTTGGCGGATTATTTTCAGACAGCGAATGGGATCAGTACTATTTTCCCGCCTCCAAATATGGTCCGGGCGACGATTATCAATTCAATGAATATAATCTCGTGGAAAATAATGTCCGCTACCGTTATCAATATGTGTTCGATCCCACACAATTCGAACAGGGATTGGTGGATAATACCGGCGGAGAATGGCAAGGACAACCCTATTCCCGCACGGAAACCTATTTTGTCGCTGGCATGCAAAACTATTTATGGGACTATACAAAACAGAGCGACATGGCATATATGGTGTGGACACATACACTCAGCCCCAAAACCTATTATGAAGTTCGTTTGCAGAATTTTTACACCAATTACCATTACGCCACCCCTGATGTAGAAGACCGGGACGGCGACGGGGATACCGACGAAGACCTGGTTTGGGATATCAATCAGCCGGGTCCGCATCCTATCTATCGCGAACGCGAGGATAACTATTGGTGGGTTCGCGGAGATGATCCGGGATATCGCGATCAATCCTCCTGGACAAAAAGCGTCAAAGCGGATTTGATCAGCCAGGTCACCAACAATCACATGCTCAAAGGTGGGATCGAGCTCTTTATGCACCGTACCAAAGTGGAAAATATCTCCTGGACCCTCAATTTACAAACCCTTCGCAAAGATATCTGGGATGAAGATTCTTATGATTTTGGAGCCTATATTCAGGATAAATTGGAATTTCAGGGAATCATTGCTTTGATCGGACTGCGCTATGATCGTTTCAATCCCAACGGACTCCAGGATGCAGTCTATTTTCCGGCTGATTTTAACCGTCCGTTTTCACAGGTCGATGAAGATGGGCTGCCGATTATTACCGATCCTCAAGAACCCACGATCAAACATCAGATCAGTCCCCGTATTGGCATCTCGCATCCGATTACCGACAGGGACGTGCTTCATTATACCTATGGCCACTATTTCCAACGGCCTGATGGCTATTTTCTCTATCGCAATAATCGCTACCGGGCCCTTACAAAGACAGGGAACAATATCGGTAATCCCAATCTTGAACCCGAAAAGACCGTCGCCTATGAGGTCGGACTGGAGCATCAGTTCAGTGATGATTTCAAGGGTACAATTACCGGTTATTATAAAGATGTATCCAATCTCATGGACTATAAAAAATTTGTAGGCCGTACTATTCAGAACATCGAACTCAATGTTTTTCAAAATGCGGATTATGGCAACATCAAGGGCATGGAGTTGACGTTTAAAAAGCGCGTCGGCCGCTATTGGGGCGGATCGATTAACTATACCTATTCGATCGCTAAAGGCCGAAGTTCATCTCCATGGGGCGGATATGGCTCTTTTACCGATGCCAAGCGCATGAATCTCCTCGATCACGATCAGACCCATACGGTCAATGCCAATCTGACTTTACAAACCCCGGAAAATTTCGGATTTTCCCTGGCAAGGTTCAGACCGCTTGGCAAATGGATTATCAATTTTCAGTTTGATTATGGCAGTGGATTACCCTATTCTTCGTATGGCACCGGCAAGGTCAATGACCAGCGAATGCCATGGACCAGTACAACGGATGTGAAACTGCTGCGAAAATTCGACGTGGGTGGCTCTGACCTGCATCTGTTTATGGATGTTTTTAATCTTTTTAACCGTGAAAACCTGCAATGGCTGGGTAGCAGCCAATATTACCAAATCACAGGTGATCCTTCAATCGTTCGTCTCGACAATATTTCCAACCAATATATACGCAATCCAAGCGTCTATAGTGCGTCGAGACAATTCAGGATCGGTATTGCAGTACAGTTCTAATCACAAGGCACTACGGAGGCATGGAATGCGAAATCTATTTAGCAAGAGTATTCTTTATACCATCCTCATTTTTGCCGGGCTAACATTCGCTGCAGATGCCCAAAAGACAGGGCGTTTATCCAAATCTCTACCAAAGCCAGCCGATAGCCCGGTTGTCGAGGACAATTGGAAATTTCATAAAATCGGTACCATGTGGACGCGCGTGACCAATTTCGGCTTTATGGGAGACGATGCCTATGAGGGCCGTACTCCCTCCTGCGACTGGCCGGGCGGTTCGGGTAATTCCTATCTTTATCGCGGAACCATCTGGCTGACGGCCAATATCGATGGCCAGTTTCATACCACCATGGGAGATGATCACGAGTTTGCTCCCCTGGACAGCGTGCAGCTTGTCAGTGGCCAGGAAGCGGTTGCAGACGAAGATACCTGGACACGGTTTTATGATGTACAGGCCCCGCTGGCCAGCGAACACACTCCCCTGGGACTGGAAATCATTCAAAAGACTTATGCCTGGAGCGCCAGCTATGCAGATGATTTTGTTATCTATGAATGGACGATCAAAAATGTTGGCACTGATTCAGATAACGACGGCCTGCCTGATACCCCGCGTGATCTGAATGATTTTTATTTCACCTTTCGGTTCGACGCGGATGTTTCCAAGCTTCCCAACTGGGGGGCCGAATACCGATTCACAAATGAAGATGACCATGTCCTCAGCAATGCGACCCCCTGGGATGAATGGCTATCCCTGTTCCCTCAAATGGCAAATCGGGAACACGAGTTGACCCTGGATCAGTGCGACAGTACGCTCATGTTTATGTGGGATGGCGATAATCCCAATTATCCTGCAGATAACGGCCAGGATGACGACTTTGGCAATCCCGGCCCCGACGGAACACTGCAATCTCCCGGCTTTATCGGTATTAAATTTTTAAAATCAGAACCCTATATGCCACCGAGCTCTTTTCATCAATGCAATATCTATAATGATCCGGGTACGGACAAAGAAGCCTATGACCGTATGATTAGCCAGCACGAATTTGTGGGGCTGCCTCTGGCATCAGGTGTGCCGTTTCCCTATGATTATCGCGGTATTTTGACCTTTGGGCCCCAGGAAAATTTTGCAGCCGGTGATTCTATCGTTATTACGGCAGCGCTGGGCGTGGGTTGCGACCCGGACAGCGGCGGTATTTACAGTTTGCAAGAATTGGTAAAAATAATGGATGTGGCCCAGTTTCTCGTGGATAATAATTATGAGGTCTCTTCCGAAGCCCTGGCTCCGCCGACACCCGTTGTCACCCTGGAGCCGGTTTATGAAGAGGGAATTACCACAGGAATCAAGGTCATCTGGGATGACGCAGCGACTTTTCATGGCCAATTTGCCGGGTACAAGGTCTGGAAGAGCGTGGGCACTACAGCATCTGGCAATTTCGACTGGCAACCCCTCGGACTCGGAACGTATGCCGATACGACAGGCAGTAGCAACTGGCCCCCGCCGGCAGGAGATCAGGCCGGCACCTTTCAAATCGTCGACACGGATATCACCAATGGTCTGGATTACTATTACTCTGTACAGGCATTTACCCAAACCATCAACTATCCAATTCCCCTGGGAAAAGTCGAAACCAATGTGTTGAACAGTCTGGAATATATTTCACCGGCCAATGCCGTGGCTTCCACGCTGGATAATGTCAAGGCGGTTCCCAACCCCTATGTCGGCAGCTATCGCTGGAATAATCCGTTGCCGAGTGACACCAACCCCTGGGAGCATCGTTTACAATTCATCAATCTCCCAGCAGATGCCACGATCAAGATATTTACAGTGGATGGAGACTATGTCGACCAGATACAGGCAGGGCAAACGGTTCGTAAAGGCGATAACTTTCTCGGACAGGGCAATGACAGCGTCGCAGAATGGGATCTGATTACTCGCAACGACCAGGAAGCCGCTCCCGGACTCTATATTTTCGTGGTGGAATCGCCTTCACTGGGCCAAACAACCGGTAAATTTGTCATTATTCGTTAAAACATGAAGGATGAAGAGATGAAAAGACTCTATAATCATACAATCATTTGGATTTTTCTTCTCCTCCCTACATGGCTTTTCGCACAGGGATTTGCACCGGTGGGGTCAGCCGTCGCACAATTCCTCGAAATCGGGGTGGGAGCGAGACCTGCAGGCATGGGAGCAGCCTATACAACCTTGTCCAAGGATGCCGAAGCCGTATTCTGGAATCCGGCCGGACTCGTAGAAATCAAAGACCGTAACTTTTTCACCAGCTATAACCGATGGCCTGCAGAAATTTCCTTTGTCGGCGCTGCAGTGGCCATGAATATCGATCGGATCGGCACGGTTGCCCTCAGCGTCAAACAGCTGATGACCGATGATATGGAAATCACCACCATAGATCAACCCAATGGCACCGGAACCATGTTCAATATTTCCAACTATGTCGTCGGTCTCTCTTATGCCAGGTATCTGACGGATCGCTTTTCCGTGGGCGTGACAGGTAAAGTCGTTCATGAGAAATACTGGGAACACGGATACACGACCTGGGCATTTGACCTCGGGACCGTCTACAGAACAGATTTTCATGGTCTGCGCCTGGGCATGTCGATTTTGCATTTTGGCCCGGAAATCACCTTTTCCGGAAATTATATCGATTACAGTGACTCGAGATCAGTCGATGTAGGCAAGACAAAAAGTTTTGAATCCTATTCCATGCCCATCAATTTTCGTTTTGGGGTCTCTTTTGATCTCATCAACAGTGCACAAAATCAGCTCGTCGCTGCCATGGATATGATTCACCCGAACAATAATATCGAACAATACAATGTCGGAATGGAATACGGATTCACGGATACCTTCTTTTTGCGCGGAGGCTATCAATTCGAATCCGATCAGGGCGGAGTCTGTTTTGGTACCGGGATCAAGATTCCCGTGATGAATGAAAACGCTCTGGTACTGGATTACGCTTATTCGGATATGGGCGTCCTGGAACAGATCCACCGCCTGTCGTTTGCAGTCTCTTTTTAAACTTGGTTCATTATAAAAACGGATCTTTTTGAAAGGAGGTGAAAACAGAATCTGTCTTGTAAACCAGCCAACCAAACAACGTCATGGAGGTTAAACGTATGAGTCGAATTTTTGTTATCGCATCGTGTATTTTTTTGCTTTTCGGTTTCTCTGTCTTTGCCCAGATCGAATTTAACCGCGGCGATGTCATTCAGGTACCGGAAACAGATCTCAATGTAGGCGGCACCGGAAACATGATTTCCGGCATGGATTTCGACAACGACGGCAAAATCGAGATCTATTGGGTCAACGATAACTGGAATGACACACCCAACGAGTTGATACCCAGAATTTACAAGCTCGAAAAAGAAGGCGATGACTGGGTAGTCGTATGGAAGGCAGTTGCACCGATCGAAAAACAAAATACCTGGCCGATTCTGTTATCCGGTGACCTGGACAAGGATGGAAAACCGGAAATCATCTGGGGACCCCCGAATAATACTTCAGGTGTTACCGATCTCAATCCGGCACGTATCCTGGTGTATGAAGTAAAGGGCGACGGCAGTGACGTGCTCGGTATCCCTGATGGAGACAACTATCTGCCAAATGCTCAATGGACCATCACCGATCAGGATGATGCCAATATCCGGCCGATGGATGCCGTCATTGCCGACCCTGACAACGATGGCACAGATGAACTCATTTTTGCCGACCGCAAAGGGGACGACAGCGGCTACTATTGCGGTGTGGCCTCTGTAACCGATATCCCGGATAACGGAGATGGTTCTGAAACCTGGACCATGGAGGTCAGCGGTCTTGACTTTGATCTGCTCAACAAACCAGCCTTGAACAAATGGGATGTTGCAGTTATCGGGCCGAATGTCTATGCCTTTTGCGAAGTAGAAATTACTAAATTTTCCTGGAACGGATCTGAATGGACGTACGAAGCGCTTCCGCCTATCGAGGGTGGCTCTCCAAATCAATCGGCACAAGCCGTCGACCTGAATAATGACGGGGTCATGGAGATTATCGCTGCTGTCTATGACTGGGGAGATGATACCTACAAAAGCGTTTACCTCCTCGAGGAACAAGACGGCGGATTGAAACATACCGAATTGGCAAAAATGGGCGATTTTTGGCCCGGCGGTTCCCGTGGTCCTTGGGGAAGTGCTTCCGGCGATATCGATGGTGACGGCCTACTCGATTTCGTATTTGGCTCGCGCGCCTCCACCCCCAATGCAGGAATTTTCCATTTCGCTTACAAGGGCGGTGCCATCGATGATCCGGCAAACTATTCCCTTGCGATCATTGACTCCAACTATGTGGATGCAGGAATCTGGTCAGTCATCAATCTGACCGATATCGATGATGATCCGCAGCTCGAGGTGCTCTATACCTCCAGCACAGATGCCGGCACCTTTCCCACTATGGGAACACCACCCATCGTCGTTCTGGATCCTGTGGTCGAAGCACCTACGGTTGGCAACTTGGTCGTTGCAAGCGAGATCCTCTTGAACGGCGAAGCACCGGATAATCTCCAGTTCAAACCCGGTCGTATCCTCGACAACAATCAAACCGTCTGGTTCTGCGGTGTCGACGGAGCCAACAAGGAAACATGGGTGTTCAGATCCGTCGATGGTGGCAAGACCTTTACACACAACGAGACGGCCATCCCGGGCCGGGCCGCCCAAATGGATGCCTTTGATGCCAATGAAGCCCTGGTGGCAACAGCAGCAGGCGAAATCTATAAAACGTCTGATGGCGGCGCCACCTGGACCATGGTATACTCTTATACCATCAGTCCCATCGCTCCCGGCTGGTTCGATGCCTGCCGTGTGCTCACCGATCAGGTGGCCGTCTGTGTCGGGGATTTCGAACCCAACGGCAACATGCATTTCGTGCGCAGCGAAGATCGTGGAGCCACATGGACAGAAATACAAGGCATCGATTTTATGAACAGCGCTTATGGCTATTATACCTGGGGTCTTGCAGGATGCACGGTCGGTCAAAACATGTGGTTTGCCGGACTGACATCACAGTATGATTCCACGTTTGTATTTCGTTCGATGGATGCCGGCCAGACCTGGGAGACCTACAAGGTTTCTACCGATATCGTTCCCAACTACCCGCGTTCCATCGGCTTTTCCAGCGAAAACAATGGGCTGATGACTGACCGGTCTGGCATTGTCGCAAAATCGACAGACGGCGGAGCGACCTGGATGCCGACCAATAATCCGGATGTTGACGGAAGCTGGGTCAATGGCGTCGTTGCTGTGCCCGGCTCTGAGGTTATCTTTGGTATGGATGATATGGGTGTCTATTACACCACCGACCTGGGTGAAACCTGGATGCCCGTTGGCCTGCCCGCTGAAGCTGAGGGACAATACATGACCTCGGGTGTTTTCGGCAGCACCGATTTCGGCTATGTCTTTAACGATGGCGGACTGGTCTTGCGATTCGAGAATATGGTCACCAGCGTCGCAGCCCGTAAACAGGAATCGCTGCCCAGCGATTTTCAATTGAGCCAGAACTATCCCAATCCGTTCAACCCCACCACCACGATCGATTATCATCTGAATTCACCTGAAAATGTCTCTCTCATTGTCTACAATCTGAGAGGTCAGGAGATCAAGACACTGGTCAAGGGAACGGTCACCGCAGGTCATCACAGCGTGAACTGGGATGCCACTGACCATACCGGCCAAAAGGTCCCCAGCGGCATGTACATCTATGTGCTCAAAGTGAATAATCAAATGCTTTCGAGACGCATGATGCTGGTAAAATAGTTATCCCCCCCAAAAAAGAACAGCGGAGAATCTCTCCGCTGTTCTTTTTAAATTCTGCATGTTCTCTAACCTGAACAAACCAAATGAATCGATCACACACCCATCTCTGGCAGTTCGTTATTGTCGATCGCAACCACTATTCGGCTGTCCGGTTACACACACCCCTGGACTGAAAAAAAAGATCTCCCAATTCAACCTTGTGGTCATCGTACCGGTATCAATTGAACAGCATCCACAACCACATAGCCGTCGGTGCCGCGGTTATTGATGGTGATTTTGGCGGGTTGATCCTTGTCGAACCGGTATTGGCCCAGTGATACAAAAACCGGATCGATACCCGGTTGTCGGCGTTGATTGACACGATGCACATGCTCCCCCTGTATATCTACGATGGTCACAGGTACATTGGTCGCGCGATTCTCATCTGCCGTATAGGACAGACGCACCTCATAACGTCCAGATTCCGGAACATCTGTTTCGAAAATGGCCCAGCGACTGGCTTTGCCACCGTTCTGGTCATGCAAATAGCCGCCCCCGACATACGGTGATTTGGCCGTGGACATTTGCCAGTTTCCGCGCGCATGCGCATCGGTATCGTCGATAACCAGCCCGCTCAGCGATTCCGGTTCGATATCCGGCACCGGTACATCCGAAGCAGGCAGATCCAATACTTGTTTATCCTGCATCAGAATCTCGCGCAGTTCCGGATAGGGCACATCCTGCACCGGAATTTCCTTGTCGATGGCCATTGCCGCAGCAGTAGCAGCGGACTGACCCAGAATCATGAATACCGGCTCCATGCGAATCGAGCCATAGGCGATATGTGACGCAGACACACACACCGGCACCAGCAAGTTTTCCGCTTCTCCCCTCTTCGGCACCAAAGCCCCATAACTGATCAAATACGCCCCACGCGGGGATACTTCGATATTGCCCTCATTGCGCGCAAATCCCTCAGGGGTCACGTAACGCTGGCAATTATGGGAATCCATATTATACGAGCCGAGACCTACCGGGTCAGGTGCCAATATTTTCCGTTTGCAGTCATTTTCTGTTACCACATAATCGCTGACCATGCGCCGGGCTTCACGGATATAGAGCTGATGCGGCCAGTTGTCATTATCCACAAATTCATCTTTGGCCAGGCCCCAGCGTGCGATCTCGGTCCGGATATGCTCGGGCACCCGGGGATGATTGGCCAGCGTCCACATCAGGCCCTTTTGATAGCGCTCGTGCGCCTCTATGATCTCTTGACGCGCCTGATAATTCGCTTCAGGATAATCATAGTTTTTGCCGATATAATCGGTGGAAAAACCAGTGCGATTATTGGTATCGGTCTTGCGGTTGGGCATCATTCCGGGGAGCCAGGGCATGCCATTTTCACCGGCCTCGAAATTGCGAAGCAAGAGTTCATACTCTTGCTCGTCATAATCAGGGGGTTTCGGATAAGGCACACGATTCTCGGGCACATCGGTGAGGCACATGCGAAAACAGTAGGCCTGGATGCGATGATCGCCCTGGCCCTCATCACCCGGATCATTACCATGCACATTGGGCAACAATCCGCTGGAAGGATCGCCGGGGATCACATAAGGATCCACGCCCGGTTTGAGCTGATGATTCACGGATTTGGCTTTTTGTACGCCATTCAGGGTTTCGCCATAGACGCTATTGGCTTCGCGACCTGTGGTATAGCTGATGCCAGCCAAAGCCAAGAGATCGCCTTCATAAGTGGCATCGATGAACATTTTGCCACGATAGGTCGTTCCATCCTCCATACGAATGGAAAGGATGCGGTTGTTGTCCACAACAACGCCGTCATCCAAATCCAGGCGTTGATTCATGACCACCTGCACCGATGTTTCGTCCAGCATTTGATCATAGATCAATTCCGCGACATGCGGCTCGAACCGCCAGATGGCATCCTGGTCAGCTTGGTACTCGGTATACTCGTCCCGGTCTTCATAGATCCATACCTCAGGATTGTCATAATAGGCTTTCACGCGCTGATAAAATTCACGGGATACGCCACCGATCACGGCCTTGTTACCGCTATCGGTCTTGCCCAAACCGCCGGTCGTAAGACCACCCAGGTGATTGCCGGGTTCGATCAGCACCACGGATTTACGCATACGATCTGCCTGGACTGCAGCAATGACACCGGCAGAGGTCCCCCCATAAATGATTACATCCGGTTCATTTTGCCCACAGGATGCAAGAAAAAGAATGATAAATCCTAAAACACGTTTACGCTGCATCTCTCTTCTCCCTTTTTGCTGAACTGAAAAACTATTTACACCAATCCATACGATCTTGCCAATCACGCAAATAAGGCTCTCGCCAGCGGTTCACGGTTTTCGCGCCGTTCCGATCGTCCTGCGCCAATGCAGGATTCGGATTATCGATATACCAATTCGGCCGTTCCGGATGCAGAATAAACTGGCCGCCCCAGCTCGGTTGTGTCGGATCTGACGGATTGCCTCTGAGCAGCCAGGCCACTGTGGGGGTATCCCCCATTTTAATGGCGCCTTTTTTAAGAGGCGCAAAATAGTCACCCAGCGCGCCGTGTCCTTTGATATGCTGCTCGATGAACGACCGGTTTCCAAGATCTTTTTCCTGATTTCCACCCATATACCAGCCCCGAAACGTGGTTTCATTTTGAATGATCCACAAATCCGGATGATGGGTATCCAGATAAATAAAAGCGGGTTCGTCATTTCGACGATTCCAGGATGCGATATAATGCACGCGGATCTTTTCTTTGATAGACGGATCATCATGTACAGCCTGAGCCACATCGCTGATCCCCCCCCAGACCAGGACATATAACGGTCGGGGATCGGGACGATGGGCACACTGGATTAGCCATTGCGACCCTTTGGTGGGACGGGCATAGCCGGGCGCAGGATTCGCTTCTGTGGCACCCTGCCGGGTGACCGTGCGAAGAGTATCCGGATGAGGATAATTTGCATGTTTTTTTAGTGTATCATAATCTTTTGCATAGACGTCGATGACCTCGAGGATGGCCTCTTTGCGGCCCTCATAAGGGGGAGAAGAGACGAGTCCTTCGGTATCAAAGAGATCGCTGTACATCAGATAATGCACCATGGATTGGATATCATCCTCATCCCGGCCGCCGATATCAGAGCTGATGAACACCCGATAGCGATCGCCCTCGAGCGCACCGGAATCCGGCAGCCGATCTGTTTCAGATTGTGCAACCGTCAACGGGACCCTGGAAACCAGGATAATCAAACCCCAAAAAACAATAAACCTGTTCATTCTTGCCCCTCTGGTTATTTTAAACGGGTCAGATAAAAATTCTTGTATGCAGCCGATGTCCAGCATGTGGCAATGCCCATGGGCAGCGACTCTTCGATATCCAGCCGGATAGAAATCTTGCGGTCCACAGTGCAGAGATTCACGATATTTCTGCCATCCAGCCACGCCTTGATGCTGTCCGGCACCACACGCAAGCGCACATGATACCATTCATTGTTCTCAAAAGGGTACCAGTCAGCGGTCTCGTTTTCCGATGCATCCCAGTCATCGACACTGGAAATGCCCATCACTCGTCCTCCCCAGCCGCCGAGGATCAACGAAAAATAACTGGATCCATAGGGTACAGTGAGTCCGACAAAAAAGTCGTGACCTTCGGTGCGCATGGCATCCAGTTCGATCTCATAGTTCATACGAATCAATGGGCCCTGCCAGGTGAGTCCGGATAAATAAGCGCCCTTTTCGAGATAGAGGACACTATCTTTGACGGCCACATCCCCATTATAATAATATGTTTTCTCCCAATACTCCAAATCCTCGCCGTTAAAGAGAGGAGTTTTGGCACCCACCTTGTAAAAATCTTCAGATGCCACGGGTGCAGGTGTACCGGCACACCCCCAATATCCGCAGATCAAGGCAGCGACAATGGCGATTTTCAAGGTCTTCACGTGACGCCTCCAAAAATTTTTCAAACCGTATCCCAAGGAATTAGAGTGTATAGATGGTGTTTTTTAACAATGATCAAAAGTGACCGGAACAAGCCCCTTTTATACTCTAATCCTTGATTCTGACATCTATCCACTGTATATCCTTGACATATTTTAACTGTTTTTCAGGACCTTTTGCGTCGAGTATCGTAATATCTTTTAATAAAATATCCCTTACCGGCTCTTGGATCAGGCCTTCAATAAAAAAGGCTTCATCCAGAGTTTCTTTACAAGTTACGTCTTGAAAAATCATATCCCTGAACACAGGCGGAAACGGATGAGCGATTGAATCATAATGTACGTTCTTGTAATCGGTTTCCATTCGTATCAGGTGCCGGCAAGTCCCCACCTCGATATTACGAAAATAGATCTTTTCGATCACCCCGCCCCGGTCACAATTGGATTTTGCATTGAACACGGCCCATTGAGGTTCCTCGACACCAAAGGAGCAGTTTTCGACAAAAATATTTCGAATCCCTCCGGACATATCGCTTCCGGCTGAAACCCCATTATGCCCGCCTAGAAATGTATTGTTTCGAATGACGACATTTTCAGTGGGACGTCCACCGTTTTCCGGCCAGCCTTCACGGGCCCGGCCAGACTTTACAGCAATACCATCATCATAGGTATGCACAATACAGTTTTCTATAAGAACATCGATACAGGAATCCGGGTCGATCCCATCATCATTACGGGCTTTTTCAACACCGGGCTGTACTGTGACGTTTCGAACAATCACATTGGTACAAAAGACCGGATGAATAGTCCGCTCCAAGGGCATTCGAGTGGTAATGCCCTCGATGAGCACATTTTCACAATGATAAAATTCAATAGTCCCGGGTGCGAGATGGTGGCCAGGCCCGAAAACCCGTTCTTCCATGGGGGTCATGTCCAATGGCATCTGATAAAGAATTTCCCGGTCCGGAGCATGCAATTTTTCGATATACCAGCGGCTCCAAAACTTGTCAGTCTGGCCATCGATGGTGCCTTTGCCGGTCAGGGCCACATTTTCCGCTTTCCAGGCATAGATCAACGGAGAATAGTTATAGCACCATACTCCTTCCCAGCGTACCTTGACGCATCCATTATAGCGCTTATCTCCGACAAGATAATCTGTTGGGTTGGTGCCGAATCGTAAAACAGACTCTTTTTCAAGGTGCAGATTGATATTGTCATCGAGGTGCAGGGGGCCATTAATCAGATACTCTCCGGCAGGTACCAAAACACGCCCGCCTCCTGCATCGGCACAGGCTCTGATAGCGGCAACAAAAGCCGGCCTGCAATCGGTCTGCCCATCAGCAACAGCACCATAATCCTTAACCGAAACTTTTTTGTCAGGAAAACTCGGAGGGTGAATTCGCTGCAAAATGGCATCGACTTTTTGCCAGGCAGACACGCTATCTGGAGAGGAGGCGTAGAGCAGGGTACTGCCAAAAACAAAGATCATCAACAAATACCCTAATGTTCTCTTGAAAATCTCAATCATATTCAATCCTGTTTCTTTACGTGCAATTTACTCTGCATCTATTTATCTCTTGAGAATATAGCAAATAAATTCGAATATCGAAACTTATTTACGCAAAGTTTGAAAGCATATTGACAATAAGATATATTTTATCTATATTCATCACTAGAACAGCATCTGGCATACCGAGGGTCGCATCACTTTAATCCAGCCATTTTTGTGGGGTCGCTATGCAAATAAAAAGGTCCAATGCCATGTGCAGATCTGTTGTCGTTTGTTTTCTTGTTTTATTCTCCTTTTGGTTTTCTTGCAGATCGAGTCAGACACTGCCAAAGCCGTTTACATCCCGTATCGACAGAGAATACGAAATCTTTGCCCCTCTTTTCGATCATACAATATTTTCTCATGAACCGCAATCAGAGATCCATTTCCGTCTTAGCCATTCGGGCATACGCGAAGGCGATATCATTCTCCGCCTCATGGACGGTGCCAGCTCATTGCTGACGGCATTTTCGGGTTTGGGATCATGTTCGCATGTGGGCATCATCGTGAATGACGATTCCACTCTTTATGTTGTTGATTGCCAACCCCATAATGCAGAGGTCATGGGAGAACACTGTATCAAACGCCATACCCTGAAAGAGTGGGTCACGGACATGTCGTTCAGAGGGCAAACTCATAAAGTGATCACTGTTCGGGTCGTACGACCGGTTCAGCCGATAGAGAGAAGCAAACTTTTAGCGTTGACAAATCATTATTTATCTGGCTGCGTTCAATTCGATGGGGAATTCAAGTTAGACAATAATGACCCTCACTGTCAAAATCTCTATTGTTCTGAATTTGTGTATGAAATTTTTTGCCAATTGGCCCAAAGCACCGACTTTGTCATGCCTTCCGATCCCATCACAAATTCACTGATTGACAGAGTTTTGGACATGAAAAAAGAAAAATCCAATGATTTTATTCGCATGCTGGAAACCATAGAATCCCGCTATGGCTCTAAACTCCGATCTGTCGACAACCTGATCACTCCGGCATCTTTTGAATGGTCAACAGCCTTTGAACCCGTTTGTATCGCCATTCATCCCGATCTCAAGGACAGCGGATACGACATCCTGCTAAACGCCCACTCTATGATTTCGCGTGCGATCTTGTTCTATCGTGCGTTAGATGGGGTATCCTGCCAGGTCGATTTACAGCCCATGCTAAAGTATGCTAAAATCCCTGCTCCAACCTCGTCGATGATCCTCAATGTCATAGACCAATATCAAAAAGATAAAGCAGCGCTCTTTTATAACGGCAACGAGCTCATCCAATCCCATCTCTGCAAAATAGCCACATCCGATGAGTTGTTCACATTGTTGGGAGGTTCATTGGCCAGGATGAAACGTCAGGGTCATCCGGGACAAAGTTGACTATTTCCCGGCATAGAGCCAGTTCAGGGGCAGAGTACTCAACTGGGTGACACTCTAGCCCTTTTCATTCATACACGACACTCTTTTTAGATTTCTCGGTGTAGCCACAATAGCCAATCTCCCCAGTTGATGCGGTCATTGCCTGGAGGTTCAAGGATATGTTCACCCGCAGAGACATCTTTACCGTTCCGCCATTCACCTGTACGAGGATTGAACCATGTTTGAAGGGTTTTCTCTGCTGAGAGTTTTACGGTGATCTGCGGCTTTTTTGCAGCAGGGTTATCGGTACGGGGCGTACTCCCTGTGGGGTTGGCACAATAAATCAAAATATCGGTATCATCGTGGCAGCACTTGAAATGCAATGAATCGCCACTGACAAAACCATCATCCGGTTGCATACCAATCAAATCCAGACCGCTCTTTTTAAAGAATTCATGTATATGATTAAAATCATGAGCACCTTGCGCCAGGGTTCCTCGTTCACAGGCATCATAATATCCCTGCACACCGCGGCGGTCGCCGCCATCATAGGCTTCATAGGTTCTCAATCCCCCATAGGTTGCGTGTCCACCGGACAGTAACGATGCCCACATCAATCTGCGAAAAAAATACCGTTTATTCCCTGCATCGCGATAGCACTCGTAACGGTCTTCGTCATTGATAACCGGGTGAGACCCTTTTGGGCGATATTCCTGTATGATGGTCCCTGCGACCTGGTCCAGATCTTCCAGGGTGATGATCTGTGACCAGTATGCATCGAGAAAATCATAACCGCTAAACCTCGCCTGATGGTTGGTGATCAGCGTATTCCAGGTTTCTTGTCGGAACATATCACGACCGATGCGATCTATGGTGGATGCCAATATCTGGCGACCTTTTAAGGGAGGATTTTGCACGATTTGACGGTCATTGGACACACACCAATAGATATTGGGAAATGCAGACCATCTGGCCTGACTATATCGGGCCACCCATTGTGACATCTGATCTCCCTGAGCGTAGCGTTTGAGCTCCTCTGTGTCTTCTCCATAGGGGATGAGTTGAAGGATGATATGAGGATATTTTTCGAGCGCATAGATGATACGACGGTCTATTTCCTGCCAATAATCGAGATGAGGTGCACTGCGATCCTGGACAAACAGGTGTTCAACTGTGGATCGTGACTGACAGAACCAGGTACGAATCTTGGTTATACCTGATTTTGCTGCCTGGTCGATATAATCCCGCCAAAAAGGTTCGCTCTGCACTACATAACGATAACCCGTATCGCCGATATGCAGGAACCAGGTGCCATTATCATAGACAAATTGATAAGGATCCTGTTTCGAGATCTGTAATTTACCTTGCAGTTGCGAAGGGATGACCGTGAACGAGCCAAATTTGCCATCGAGGTGAGAATGGCGCGAGACGGATCGCCAGCGCCACTCCCCTCGTTGACGACAGTAGGCTCTTGCTTTAAAGATCCCCTCACCATCATAAAAAGCTTCGCAGGTAATCGTTTCTCCATCAGGCTGCGTCCATTCGACTGCAAGATCATGCTCCAGGTAGGGATCAAAATTCAAATGAGAGTGACTGAATTGAACTTGATACACCCCATAATGCGGAGCGGTTTCTTTCATCACTGTCAAATGAGCAAAAGGCCGGGCCATGGCAAACGAGAACAGTAAAGCAACAATCACAAAGGCATCGGGTAATATTGATATTTTTGATTTTTGCAGGCCACAAATCATCATGCTACTCCAAATTTGGCACGCATTTTCAGAGGACAGCAGAGAACTCTTTGGCTCATCTTGCTGTCAATGATCGCAGATCGAGTATTTATAAATTCATATTTTTCGGCTGACATCTCTTCTTGCACGTCGTTTTACTTTAACGGACGAATTTTTATCGAGCGATAATACACCGTATCGCCATGATCCTGCAACAGAATATGGCCTTTGGCATGCATGGCAAATCCTTCCCGATCCTTGAATTTGCTGAATAGCAAGAGTTGTTTAAAACACGGAGAAAAGCGATTATACTCTAGTACTTTAGCCCCATTCAGCCAATGCTCTACATGACCGTCCCGTACCACGATTTTGGCCTGATTCCACTCGCCGACAGGATTGGGGCTCCGGTCATGAGCCGGTATGATATCATAGAGAGCAGCCAATTGGCGGTTACCATTGACCCCGTTTTTGGCATCCGGATGGCGTTCATCATCGAGCACCTGATATTCACACCCTAACCCGCTGTTGGGTTGAACAAAATATTTGATACCGCTGTTTGCTCGTTCAGTGAGTTTGAATTCCAGAGCGAATTCAAAATTCCCGTACATTTCTTCCGTGACAATATCTCCGCCGCGCTCTTTGGCCAGCACGACCAGCGCACCCTCCTGTATTTCCCATCCTTTTTCGGGAAATTGGTCCGCACGATTGCTCTTCCAGCCATCAGTGGTTTTGCCATCGAACAAGAGTTGCCATCCCTGTTCTTTTTCCTGTGGAGTCAGAGTATTGGGCTGGGCATTCAAAATCGACACATTTGATAAAAGGACACACACGACCGGTAACCAGACTAGATTTTTCATTTCTCTCTCCTTAATGAAAATGGTAAGTCATAATGTAGTGAAATTTTTTCAAGAAGCAAAGATTATGCAGGGACGAATAAAATAAAGTACTGGATAATGTTGGCTATATGAATTATATTTTGTCACACAAGGAGACCCATGAAAATCTTTTACATACATACCTGTATTATTTGTTGCTGTTTGGAGCCAAAAAACCTCGGATCTCGCCAAGAGTCTGGGATCCAGCATTCGTGAATTCAAAAATGCAACAAAAGAATTGGATGATATATCATAATTTAAGGGAGCCGGGTTCTATTCGACTCCCTTTGTAATTCCTGGAACCATCTACCTGTCCAGAAATTTGTATTTAGGATCGATTTTCCGGAACTGCTTCATGGTTTTACCAATGCTTTTCTCCCATTGTCGTTTATTTTCGCGTTCCTCTTTTCTGTTTTCCAGAAAAGCTTGTTCTTTTAGCAGCCGCATATAGCTGTCATACCGATCCTGTTCAATGGACTTTGTTTCCAGTGCTTCCAGAATCGCGCATCCAATTTCCGTCCGGTGGCTGCAATCCTTGAACCGGCACTGTTTTGCCAGACGATCCAAATCAGAAAATGTTTCAGCGGTCCCGGATTGTCCCTCCCACGGTTGCAGTTCACGCATTCCGGGTGTGTCGATCAAGACACCACCACTGGGCAGCACGACCATATGGCGTCTGGTCGTGGTATGCCGACCCTTGCCATCACCTTGCCGGATATCCTGGGTCAGGAACAGTTCCTTGCCGAATAACGCATTGATGAGTGAAGACTTGCCAACCCCGGACGAACCGACAAAAGCATAGGTTTTTCCTGGCTGTATCAGCGATCTCAACCCTTTGACACCGTTCTCCTGGAGAGCAAAGGCTGGCAACACTGTTCCCGAAAAGACAGACCGGATTTGATCGATTAAAGTCTCTGGTGAATCTGTCAGATCGGTTTTATTCAGGACAATGACGGGTTCGGCCTTGCCAGCCGTGACCATGAGCAAATACCGTTCCAACCGGCGCAGATTGAAATTGGCATCTGCACTGGTAATGATAAAGATCGTATCGATATTGGCGGCAATGACCTGTTCATCGGTTCGTTGCCCTGCTGCCTTGCGAGAGATCTTTGTACGCCGGGGCAGACATTCGGAAATAATGCCTTTATTTTCATCCTCGAACAGCATCATCACCACCCAATCCCCCACCTGGGGAAGTTCAGCCTGGGAATCGGCAGTATAGAGATATTTGCCGGTGACCTGGGCATCGATGAATCCGAGTGAAGAATAGACTTTGTATTGATTTCGTTCCTGGATAGCGACGCGTCCGAGGGCATAGCCCTGATCAGCAAAGGGTAGAAATAGCCTCTGCCACTCGTCGTCCAATCCAACGGTTTTGAGCGAATGGAACTCCATGATAATATCCTCTTGAGAATTTACATTTTTGTGAATTGAGTTCGTTGATTTCGCTCGCTACAATGGCCATAACCCCTCCAATTAATGTATTCGTAAATCCCGGGGGCTCTGCACCCGGATCTTTTTAGATTTAGATCAGTTTTTTGTATTGTCCTCAAGCCAACACTTTAATTATGGCAAAACTGTCAGAATCAAACGCCGATATGCGCTCATTGACGGTTCGCCATTGTCTGTTACCTCACAAATGATATGGATCGTGCGTTCTTTATCCACCTGTGGCGCAGTCAATCTGCCCGACTCTTTATGGGCATCCGCGATTTTTACCTCTCCCTGATAAGATCCGGCCTCATTATAGACCCACCAGTGATATGCGAGTGCATCGCCATCCGGGTCCTTTGTGCCTTTGGCGCTGAGGGGTATCGATTCTCCGCTTTTAACTGATTTTCGCACAATCTCCCTGGTTTCATCACCTGCGAGCACCACCACCGGATTGTGATTGGCTTTTGCAAAACGATCAGCCACGCACCAATCCATACGGGCGGCAAAATCGTGCTGATAGGCCTGGCGCCAGCGCCAAATCGTGGCCTGATCAGAAGTCTCGCTGCGGCCGTCACCGAGTTCGATGGTATCACGGCTCTGACGGTTGTTGGTCCATATGGGACGCGTTTCCGCATAGCTTCTGTGCAGCTGATAGCGGCCACCCCAACCTCCAAAAGCCGGACTTTTGTGCCAGCCCAATCCGTTATCGATCAGTCCGAGAAAGGAAGGAGTATCTCCTTCCATGATATATTCGACCCTGGGATATAGCGCACCCAGCGGACCATGATTATTGATAATATGTTCTTCCAGCCAGGGATTCTCGACCAGTCTGATATGCTGCATAGGACCGTTTTTATAAAACCGGTCGCCACCGATACCGGTCCACGTGGCAAAATGATATTCCCCGGCATCCGGAGCGCTGGGCGAGACGATATAGAACAACTCTGGAAACGTAATTCGCATCCAGCGGCCGCTGTCATCCTGGTCAGAAATGGTATAGACCCGTATCTTTTTGACGAGACGGGACAATTCCTCGGGCGTCCGGCTGTACTTGACATCCCAAAGCGCCTGCGCCAGGGTGTTGGCCCCGCCCCAAATGGTGATCCAGACCGGGCGATCATCGGGACGTTGGAGAACCTCGATGATGTGCTGTGAACCGGGTGAGGATTTCCCTGGGCCTACAACTCCCATTCCATACCCCGGTTGCCCGGTAAAGGTGACTTTGCGCAGCGATTCGGCAGTGGGATAGTCGTCAGCATGCTTTATGAGGTTCGGATACACTAACTCGTAGGCATCAATTTGTCTCCGGATAAGATCTTCTCTCGTCCCTTTGCGCAGCCAGGTCGATGTCGTGGCAACAAGACCTTCGATATCGAATTCATTGGCATAGACAAGAAATCGCACCATAGACTCTTCATCATCGGGCTCATTGGAAATATCAGTGAGCACGATAACCCTCGGACGTTCTTTAATCCCATCGTTTTGCAGAGCAAACAGTGAAACAGCATACAACAGCACAAGCATAATAACGCTCAAACCCATGACCTGACCTCGCATGACAGCCTCCTTGGGAAACAAGAATTCTCTTTGGACAATTTAAGAAAAATTATGAATTAAAAGAATTCCTATTTTTCAAAAAATAAAAGTAAAATTGTCATAGAACAATCCGGATGGCAGAACAGATTGCCATTCAATCAAGAGTCTGATCAAGGGATCACTGATCTAAAGCGGACTGCCTTTTTTCTCTTTCCTCGATCAGCAACTCGATCCACTTGGGGATATATTTACCATGGTCCATCCATACCCGGCCGCTGATCAAATTGCCATCGACCACACAGGCTTTATCGACAAAAATTCCGCCAGCCACCTCGAGATCGAATCTGCATTTGGCTATGGTTGCCATACGCCTGCCCCGGACAACATCTGCATACGCCGGGATCTCGACACCGTGGCACACAGAAGCAATGGGCTTGTTCTTTTCAAAAAAATAACGTGTGATCCGAACCAGATCTTTATCGTATCGGATATATTCCGGCGCTCTGCCACCGGAATAAAAGATCCCCAGATATTCCTCTGGATCGATATCGCGAAATGCAATATCCGCTTGAATGGTATATCCTTCAAACTCTCTGGTCACCTGCCCATCCCAGTCTTTAGGTATCTCGTGCAATACCATGTGATATCGTCGTTTTTCCGGACCTGCCACAACAGGTTCAAATCCATCTTCCTGCAGTCGAAGATAGGGATAGAGTGTGTCAACCGTTTCGGTCGCATCACCCACAATAATCAGCACTTTATTGGATGGCTGATCACTCTTCTGTGCACCAACACGAGCAAAAATCCCAAATGTTAAAACAATAGAGACGAAAAATGTCACAAAACAATTCATCATGTTTGTATTTTTCATGTTTTGTCCTTTAATAAAAATGAGAGGTTGATACATGCGTGATGAATCTCGATTCTCTCATGTTGTAAATTCGTATCCTTGCCGATACTGTCTCTTGATCAGTTGATTTGCATCACTATTGTCGGAAAATTCATTTTTTTGCGGATTGTATTTCACTGTCGTATTTCCGATTCTGTGAGCGATATTGGCCATATGAATCATCGCATTGGCAGGGTGTGCGAGTTCTATGGATGCAGCCGGTCGTTTTCGTTCTCTGACACATTCGAGAAAATTCGTATAATGGGGATAGTCTGGCGGCCGTCCATACATCTGTTCTACGACTCTGCCTCCCGATGTGGTGACTTGCCACCCCCCTCCATGCCGTCCGATAGTCATCATCAACTCTCTACCATACAACTCTATGCGTGTAGAATTTTGCGTCCAGTAGGGTAATTCATCATTTCTCCGGATCGTGCCGGTGGTTTCTCGCATAAAACGCGGATAAAAAGAGAATTCGAATGTCAATACATAGTCTTTATATTCATAGGTGGCAATTTGAACATCCGGAATTTCTGCATCATCATTTTTATGGATATACCTGCCGCCGGTACAGGAAGCGCTCATTGGCAGATCCGGGTCACCCATGAGCATTAAAGCGAGGTCCAGTTGATGAATGCCATCATCCACGATATCTCCTGCACTAAAGTCCCAAAACTTGTGCCATCCTCCGTCAAATATTTGTTCGTGATATGGACGAGAGGGAGCTGGACCTAACCACGCATCCCAGTCAAAATCCTGCGGAGATGCACCAGACTGGCCAAGATGGAAAGGACTACCGGGCTGCAGGTTATAGACCTTGACCAGTCCGATTTCACCGAGTTTTCCGGTTTTGATATAATCCAGTGCAGCCAGATTATAAGGTGCACTTCGATTCTGTGTGCCAACCTGGATAAGTTGATTTGTTTCTTGTGCCGCCCTGATCATCTGCAGACTTTCCCAGATATTGTGCGCATGAGGTTTTTCCACGTACACATCTTTTCCGGCACGCGCGGCCAGAACCGTTGCCAGTGCATGCCAGTGATCCGGGGTGGCGATGATTACGGCATCCAGGTCTGGTGCAGCAAATAATTCCTGCATATCTTTGAATCTTTTGGGTTTTTCTTTTTGCACGCTGCTGATAAATTGTTCCGCAGCATCCAGACGACCATTGTGTAAATCGCATAAATAGGTTAGCTGTGCCCCGAGCTCTACCATGCCTCTGGCAACATATTGCCCCCTTCCCCCACAGCCAAGCAAGCCGATATTGATACGATCATTCGCTGCAACAGCCTTTTGACGGGTGAACATCGGATGAGCAAGGGCTATAGCGGCAATGCTTGACGTATGCGTCAAAAACCTTCTGCGTTTTATTGATTTCATGCTATTCCTCCTCTGTTGATGGCGCATTGGAGTGACTGAGAAAACTCGAGATTTACCAACCAACCCTTAGGGGAAAAAAGTTTCGGGATCCTAATTCAACATATCACCCCCGTGAGCTGGCAAATCCCGCATATGTTCTGGTGATTTACTTATTTATCAATTTAACTTCTCTGGGTTCATATACAAGTCATTTTCCCCTTTTCTTTACATGATAATGTTCTATATAGCGTTGCTAAAACAGTCTCTATTTTATCGGCAAGATCCTCAGGTCATAAAAGACCTCACAAAATATTCTTGCTTTTCTTTGTAAATACAGGTATGTTTTAATAGGAATCGAAAGCAAATGAGTTTTAATGACTGCTCTGGGGAGGCGTTATGAGTAAACGCACGATCGTATGGTTTCTCGTTCTGTTTTGTGGTTTGCAGTACTCGATGCCCATATCAGCGCTGGCTGATAACAAGAAATTAAAACGACGCATTGCAGTCCTGGATTTTGAAAACAAATCCGGGTATACCCATCGATGGTGGAGCGGAGGCACTGTGGGCGAAGGTATGGCAGATATGCTGACCACGGCTCTTGTGCAAACAGGTGACTATCGCGTGTTGGAACGCCAGGAGATTCAATCGATTCTTGCCGAACAAAACATGGGATTATCCGGTGCAGTGACACCGGAAAGTGCAGCCGAGATTGGCAAGCTGCTCGGCGTAGAACTGGCAGTGTTTGGCAGCGTGAGCGAATTTGGTCATTCCCAAAGCAATATTGGCGGCACCATCAAAAAAGAGGGTTTTGGGCTGGGACTAAAATCTCAATCTGCTACGGTCGCCGTGGATGTGCGTTTTGTCGACACCTCGACCGGAGAAATCGTTTCCGCTGAGACAGTGCGCAAGAGTGAAACCAAACGCGGGATATCGGTTCAAACCCGGGAATTTGGCTTTGACAACCGCAAGCAGTTCGATGATTCGATCGTCGGTAAAGCCACGCGCCAGGCCGTCGACGAAATCGTAGAATTGGTCGATGCCACGGCCATTTCTCTGCCCTGGCAAGCCAAAATCATAAAGGGAGATGGTCCGATCTATATCAATGCCGGCGCCGAAGACGGCATTGAAAACGGCGACGTGTTCGTGGTCTATCGGGCGGGTGAAGCACTGATCGATCCGGATACCGGTTTGAATCTCGGATCCGCAGAATCAAAGGTCGGCGTGATCAAGGTGACCAACAATAACATCGGAAATGGCAAAGCCTCTCAATGCGAGGCGGTCTCGGGAAGCGATTTTGCACGTAATGATATGGCAAGGCCCCAATAAGGGGCCCTGGCCTAATCATACCATTGCCTAAAAAATCAAGCTAAATCTGTCGTGCTTTATAGAGTTTTGAGGCCAGTGTTGTGACGGTTGCAGCATATTCAGGTTGCTCGGCAACATTGATATTTTCATCCGGATCTGTCTCGTGATCGTACAGCATACGTGCGGTCACCTCCCCATCCCGGGTCTCGCGCCATTCGGTATACTGATACCGCGGGGTCGTGATGGTCTCGCCTTCATTCCAACGGCTATATACCGCTTTTTTGCCGGGCTGATCCGGATTTTTCATCAACGGTTTGAAACTGGTGCCATCGCAGTGTTCGGGAACAGGCAAACCCGCCAAATCCAGCAACGTCGGATAGATATCGATAAATTCCACCAGCCCATCAGAGGCCTTGCCGCCCTTGATCCCTGGAGCTTTTACAATAATGGGAGCTCGCAAGGAGGTCTCATAGTTACAATGTTTGCACCACATGGTATGCTCGCCCAGATTCCAGCCGTGATCACCCCACAGGATAACAATGGTATTCTCTGCAAGCCCCTGACTCTCCAATTCGTCGAGCACGCGGCCGATTTGCGCATCAGTATAGCTGACACAAGCTTGATATCCATGCACCAGCCAGCGCGCATACTCTTCAGGCAATGGCGTGGTTGGGGGCACATTGAGATATCCGATACGCAATTCACCGGATTTATGAATCGACTTTAGGGGCGCATTTTCGGGTACATAGGGATTGGGAGCCAACTCGATTTTATCATGATCATAAAGGTCGAAATATTTTTTTGGCGCATTAAAGGGCAAATGCGGTTTCAAGAACCCCACGGCCAGGAAAAACGGCTGCTTTTTGTGCGCCAGAGCTCTCAGATCCTCTACCGCCTTGTCCGCGGTCATGCCATCAGGATAAGCATTATCCTCCACATCCGCAATTTCCCAGGCCGGACCGATCACTCGGTTGGGGTTATCCGAATCCGAATGCTCATTCTGTTGCATCATCCTTTTTGATTCATCCGTGATATAGGCCTGCCATCCGACCCAGTCGCCTTCCGGCGCCCAGGGAGGTTCACTCCAGCCGTGCAAATCATCATCTTTATGATGATAAACTTTACTCCGCGAACGCGTGATATAACCGTTTTGTTTCAGGTATCTCGGTAAAGAAAGATGCCCAGGCAGATCCTCATCGGCACGGGTATAATACGTCACAAACCGATCCCAGGTCGGTCGCACACCGGTAAGCAAACTGGCACGGGAAGCTCCGCATACCGGCACATTACAATGTGAGCGCTCAAATCGGACGCCTTGCGCAGCAAGCCTGTCGATATTTGGCGATATGATGTGCTCCTCTCCAAAACATCCCAACTCTGGTCTTAGATCATCGACTACGATGAACAATATATTGGGCTTTGATTTTTTACATGAGGTTAACAAAGGCAACCCCAACGCTGCCAGCCCGGTCATTCGGATAAAATCACGTCGATGCATTCTCTCTCCTATGATCATTCAATATAATTCTTGCTCTGATGGCTTTTGTAAAAATAGATTTTTTAATCCTCAATCGCAATAAAATAGTATGATCATTCGTTGCCAGCTTTTCTGTTGCTGTCCGGTCCGAGCAGATTCCACAAAACCATTGGCCTGAAATTCCCGATCGAGATTTCGGGAACGTTGTAATGCGCTAAAAAGAAAGTGAAAATGAACCATAATCAGAACAATCGCTTTTTTAATCACGCTTTTCTTGTATACGATTTGGTGCAGTCGAGGCTGGCAGAGCCCGAGATCCGTATGGACTGAACAGGACGAATCTGATTTTCATGGCATATTTGATAAAAGATTCATATAATAAAGCCTGTTGCAATCGAGCCTCATAGCTCATGAATTTTATTTTAATCGCTTCTCGCCTTATCTTTTTTCAACAATAACGAGAGGTGATTTTAATAATTCTATCAAGGCATCGGTAGAGGTTGTCGTTTAGACGTTCCA
>WJME01000008.1 GCA_014728115.1 Candidatus Zhuqueibacterota bacterium
CGGACTGTTATAATGAATAGCACGGGCGCACAGTTCTTTTCCCACCCCTGTTTCACCCTGTATGAGCACCGTGGTCTCGCTTTGTGCCACGAGTTCGATCTGTTTCATGATCTTGACAAAAGCCGGATCTTGTCCGATAAGAAACCGTTCCCGCATCTGATTTCTCAGGGCTTTTTTGGTTTGTTCTTTTTCCAGCAGAGAAGGATCCAGACATTTTTGAAGGCAATAGCGTACCTTTGAAGCGAACAAGGGCTCAAACACAATTTCATCGAACAGATGAAAGGGGTACGCCTTTGTGTTTGATTCAGGACTGTATACACCGATACTCGAAGCGGGTTTGAGAATATCGAGTATAGAGTCGACCAGCTCTCTTTTTTTGTTATCATCTGGCAGAATAAAGAAAGTCAGGTCAGTGTCTTGTTGTTTGAGTTCCGAGAGGGGTGGTTTAGGATCAGTGATGATAATCGTCGAGTGTTCTTTTTGGAGAATTTGTAGCAATTTTTTACTGGTCTGGTTTGTACCCCAATTACAAACCAGCAGTCGATGTTTAGTCATTTTTTGGCCTCCATGGATCGAATAGACGTACGAATGAACATACGTTTATCCTGACCCCGCTGTTGCTAAACATGCATGTGGTGTGAATTCAAGAGGGAGCCTGAAATTGTTATGACTGGTGCGAGTCCCCAAGAAAAAGGCTTTTTGCCACGCCCCGTATTCCCTGATTCCTGTCAGTGAATAAGACAAAAAACCTTTAAATAATGATACACGTCCCTTGCAATTAAATCAGACTATTTCTTCTGGAATCTAGCTAGTACGGTCTATCGGAAGAGGGGGATGTGTAAGGAGATTAAAATCCCAGTCTTGTCCCACTATAATGATATAAAGTCTGTAATTAAAAAGCAAGTGTTTTATTACACCCTGTTAAAAAAAAGTGACATGTCAGAATGGCAGTGATCCATTCGAGTCGTATTTTGGGATAGATTTCCTGGATTTTTTTAGCATTACCTCCGGGTTGTAAAGAGTTGGACCCGGAGGTTTTGGGGAATCAGAGGGGTTTTACAGGTACACATATATCAATGATATGCTTGCCCTCGGGATGGTCTTGCGGATTATTGTGGCACCATTCGAATGCGGGACGTTCATCAGGTTGGTACCCGCTTTGCGGCAACCACGTTCCGAACACGGTATCCCAGGCGTTTTCGAATTCATCGCCGCCGATCTCAAATCTTGCCAGGGCATATTTACCTCCCGGCAGGGTCATTTTGCCGACCTCGCCGTCGACAGCAGTATCCGGTGGAGCTGTGATGCAGACGCTGATTCTCAGCTTGGCTTCTGCTGTGATTTCGGGACTGTCGTGATAAACCGTCATGACTTTCAAGTCTGGCGATTGCATCAGACCCCGTGCTCCCGCCCAGGTAAAAAGCTTGTTGAACAGATTTTCGAACAATTGCACATCACCCTTGTAGGGCCCTACGTGGCGAACATAGACCACATCCATGCTGGGCAACGTTTCGACCCGCACATTGACTGTTTCGTCTTTCATCTGTATCCTCCAAATTTGATGTTTAGTATCTGGATCAAGATAAGGCAGAGAACAATGAAAGGTTTTGCAATACTTGTCAACGTGTTGATCGATATTGCGATCTGTTTTACAAATCTTGCTATCCGACGGATTATCCCGCCATTGACTGGCGCTTTGACCAAACGTCTCTTTAAACGCCCTGGCAAAGGTCGAAGAGCTGCTGAATCCGCATGCAAGTGCAACCTGGGTTATCGATTCATGCGGTTGATTGATCAGCATGGCAGCGGCCTTTTCCAGACGGACTCGCTGGATGAATTGATGCAATGTTTCACCCATAAGGCCTGTAAAGAGGCGGTGGAAATGATAGGGTGAAAAATGTGCCACAGAAGCCAGCGTTGCCAGATCCATTGGCTCATCGATATGTGCTTCGATATAATCGATCACCCGATTAATGCACGAATTATAGTGTGCATGTGCCTGATTTTTGGCGGTCATGGTCCCTATTGTGCTGTATGTGTCTCCAGATCCTTGACAAAATCTGCCAGGCAGTCTATGAGTTGTGAATTCACCGGCAGGTCCGGATTGCTATAACTGTCGAATTGGGCTTTTTGATCCCGGTCCACGCTCTTGAGGATATGATTCATGCCCGGGATCATTTTCAGTCGGGCATCGGGTTTGGCTCTGGATAATAATTTGGCATCATGGATCGGAACCTGCATATCGGTCGTTCCTTGCACGATCAGTGTCGGTACCTCGAGTTTGGCAATTTCTTTGGTCGGTTCATACTGAAACCAGGAGATGAGGTAGGGCTGAACAGAGGGTCGAAAGAGTATATTCATATCCGAAGGCACATCTGCAACCGTTTGTTTGGCAAGTAAACTGTCGATGATTTGTTTTGATTTTTGCAAGGTCGTATCCGGGACCTTGTTGCGAATTTGATCGATGATCAATGTCGAGGCCCGTCTTCCCACACCTGCAATGGAAATAAAGCCATCTACAGAGATCTCTTGAGCAGCCAGGATTCCGATAAGCGAGCCTTCGCTATGGCCCATGACAATGAGCTTGTCAAAGCGAGGATCTCTGTTTAATTTTTTACACCACTGAACCGCATCTTGTACGTAATCGTCGAATCTCAAATCCGCTTCCTGGGGGCCGGCAGCCCGGCTCTTACCAATACCCCGTTTATCGTATCGAAGTGAGGCGATATGGTTTTTTCTGAGTGCCTGGGCTAACAGTTTTAAGTGATTGTTAGGACCTGCCAGGGTGGGCGAGTTTCCGTTGCGATCGGTGGGTCCTGATCCGGCAATGATGAGCACCACCGGACAGGGTGTATTCGAGGGAACCTCGAGGGTTCCATAAAGCGTTCCTGATGACGTTTTCAGTTGTATAGGTCTTGCAAACAAAGTTGCCACGCTCAACATCATCCACCACACAACCCATCTTGTCATGGCAAAAAATTCTCCTTTCTGATTGTCACATCCCCCCTTGAACTTTAACATACAAAATTTTTTAAAACAGTTCAATATGAATTTGCAAAAAATTTCATCTTGGAATGAACAAGAACGGGTGCTGTTTTTAGGCCCAGACCTGAAAGGTGGAGAAACACCTTTCAGGTCGTCTCTGAAAAGGCTGTCAACGGTTGTTTTGAATCACGTGCTTTTCGAGCCATGGCAACAGGCAGTACAAACACTTGACGAACCTCATCTCTACTCCGTCACTCAGTCACTCCGTCTCTCTCTATCCCCGTCTCGACTGGTATTGTGAATCGGGTTTCGATTGGGTTGAATCAGAAGGGGCGGGCTCCAGAGACGGAATGGTATGCATTGCCCTGACATAGCGGATGATGTTTTTGCATATATCCAGGGTGAGGACCATCGCCAGAATCGGTTTTTGTTTGAGCAAAATTTCGTAAATGATAAATTCGTCAAAGAACCCCTTTTCTGCAGCTTCCAGTGCCAGCTCGACCGACGGCAAAAGCAGTCCGGTGTCTTTTTTGGATTTTTCATACAGATTCAAGAGTTGCAGCATACAGATGCGTTCCTGATAGAGTTCCGGAAACGTCTCGGCCTCGGTGATCATCGAATCCCGGTATCCCGGTTCAAAGGCCCACAATGCCTTGCACAGGGCATATCCCAACCATGCGATCTGGTCGGCGTCTGTGGCGATGCGAAAATTGCGATCATCGGTTTGTTGCAGCTGAATGCGCGGCGTAAATGACCAATCCGAATAGGACATGCCTGCCTGAGCGTATATTTTTTCAAACAGGGGCATTAATCGTGGATTGTTACGGTTGAGAATTTTAGCCATGGTGATATGGTATACAGCCGTGTCGATCTCTTTTTGTGCCTGAAAAATATCGGCCAGGAGCCAATGAGCGAGATAATCGCGCGGATTGCTCTGCAATGCCTTTGTATACCATGTTCTGGCCAGATCAAATTCTCCCTGAATTCCATAGGTCTGTGCGATATAGGTGCTGATTTGCGAATTTTCCGGAAACGAGTCGTGCAGACGCAGATACCGGGCCTGAGCCGAGTCGAGATTACCGGTCTGAAAGGCCTGTTCGGCCTGCCTGAACACCTCTTGCAGGTCAGGTTTACCCTCAAAATCGTTGCCATAGTGTTCGATGTAAATCTCGTCTTTGCTCGAGTCGATCGCCAGATAGATCCCGTGTGATACCACCTCTTCATAGAGCGGGGCCTCGTAGGTGGAATCCAACATATCGATGGTATACATCATTTCGGATTTTTCCAGGATCTGATAGGTCTCTTGTAACGTGGGAACGGTTTGGGCGCAAGCCATCAGAACCATCCCGAAACAGAGGTAAACTATTCTGCGAAGCAAAGATTTCTCCTACTTTATATTTTCTATCCACAACTCGCACCGTTTGCGCCAGTTTTGCAGGGTTTCCGGTTCGGTGCGGGGTGCCAGATTATCGATTTCCAACGGATCTGTACGCAAGTCAAAGAGTTGTTCATGCACAGGATCCTGGTCTATATATCGCAGATATTTCCAATACAGGGTGACTATTCCTTCTGAAGGCGGAATGGCCGGATGTTGAAACAGATGTTCATAGAAAAACTCTTCTCTCCAGGGCACTTTGTACCCCTTGACCAGAGGCACAAGGCTCTCACCCTGCATCTCCCGGGGTTTTTCGATGCCGGCATAATCCAGGATGGTCGGCGCGATATCGATGTTCAGAACCATTTCGTTGCGTCGTTGCCCCTGCAGGTCTTTGCCCAGTCGTGGATCGTGAATCACCAGGGGGACGCGAATGGATTCTTCATAACCAAACCACTTGCCGGCAAGACCGTGTTCGCTGAGGAAAAAACCATTGTCACTGCTAAAGATAATCACGGTATTATGGTCCATGCCATTGTCTTTGAGCGATGCTCTGATTTTCCCGAGAACCTCATCCACACCGGTGATGAGCCGGTAATAGCCTTTGACCGATTCCTGATATTTTTCCGGGGTTGAAAACCGGATTTCCCAGCGCCGGCGTGCTTCACTGGGCTCTTGCAGGAACGTTGGCAATTGTTCAAAATATTTGTCTTTTGCTGTTTCTGGCCAGGGAATGGTATCCTCTTTGTAGAGATCTTTGAAACGGGGATCAGAAATAAACTGTCTGGGATCCCGATCCTGAACATGCGGAGCTTTAAAGCTGACTGACAGGCAAAAGGGCTGATCCGCAGGGCAAGAGGAAAGAAATTCTATGGTCTGCTCGCCCATGATTTCGGTCAGGTGTTTGGGATTGCCCTGGTTATCGGTTTGCTCATAGACCGGTTGGCCCGGGATGCCTTGCCAAAAATCAAATTCATCCTTTGGCATCTCGTTTCCCACCCCGAATTTACCGATAAAGCCGGTATAGTATCCCATGCGTTTGAGCAGGCCCGGATAGGTTTGTTGCCAGGCCTGGTCAGAAAACCGGCTCTTAAAGTCGTGGATTCCATGCCGGCGCGCATATTGTCCGCTAAAGATCGAGGCCCGGCTGGCACAGCAAATCGAAGTGGTGACAAAAGCCTGCTGAAACAGAGTGCCTTCATTGGCCAGTTTGTCGAGGTTTGGCGTATGGATGATGTCGTTTCCCATAACCCCCAGGGTGTCCCAGCGTTGATCATCGGTGAGCAAAAAGACTATACTGGGTCGCTTGCCGGTCATAGGCTTGATGCAAGACGAGGAAACCAGGGACCATGCACTGAGCGCTGCAGTGCGTTTGAGAAATTGTCTTCGTTCCATAAAAGCTCCCATCGATAAGTGTCAATGGATCATTGAGAACAATAATCCGCTCAATGGCGATCCATCATAAGAGTTGCTGTGGAGTGAGATAAATCCAGTTTTTATTCAGATCATCAACCTGTGATTTATCGATACAGGTTTCCTGCATTTTGGCCAGGGCAGCATGGAATTCGTTAAAAGACTTTTCGTCGCGGTTGACATACAGCCTGATGCCACCGGCCCGGACATTGCATTCGTTCAGCATCCAAAAGTCGTTGATGGTATCACCTGCTACCAGCATGGGCTTTTGAAAAGGATGGATAAACTGTTTCATGGCAGAGAGCTTGCCCACAAACGAAGGTTCTGGCGGACGCACATGCGGGGTGACGATCTGGCGCAGATAACGATCTGTGAAAAACTCTTGCGATTCAATGGTTTGGTTATAGATACGGGCACGACCACTGGCCAGGGTGCCGGTTTCGGGGTCTAGCAGCTGGCAGTTCAGTCCGATCACCTTGAGGGGATCGATATCCAGGCCGTAACGGGGATCGGATATGAACAATCGCACCAGATCCTCCAGAGATGCGGTGATGACCCAGACTTCGACGCCTGCCTCTCTGAGCATGTGGATCAGATGCTGTTGACCGGGATAGATCGTGGGCACAGGAACTTTGATGTCCACCCATGATTTATTTTCACGATAGCGCGCCCGGAGCTGGGGCCGTTTTTGCAACAGGGTGTCGAGATGGGATTTGAGTTCCGTCAGGGTCAATCCGGAAAAGATCTGGCTGTTCCAGCGGTAGGCCAGCGGGATGTCGATGCTGCCCAGGCGGTATAAATAGGCCAGCAGGCTTTCGTCTTTTTCCCGCGGTACGACCTCAAGGCATTCGGACAATCGATCGGCCTGCAATACTCCCTGTTCTTCCAGGTATACCAGCATGCTTTCTTCGATATCACCATGATAAAGGGTATTGTCTGCATCAAAGATGGCAAAAGGCCGGTCTTGTTCCTGCAGAGCCTGAAAAAACGATTTAAAATCAGAACGGGTCTCTAGAGGCCATTTTTCATACGGATGAAACATTATTTTTTTTACTCGCGCATTAGATGGATTGGGATTCCGTGTTATTAAGTTGATAGAGCAAAACAGCAAAGATAAATACTCATAGCGATCGAAAGACGCTTTTTATGTCGTCCACCTGAGGCCAGGAATCGGCAGGGTCGTTGGGCTGCTCGGGACCAGGTGTCGAGCGACCGTTCTCGATGACCGTGAGCAGAGCCAGGGTCATGGCCTTGACGATTTCTGGGCGCTGTTCATAGAGATTGTGGGTCTCTTGTGGATCATTCTCCAGATCATAAAGCTGAAACGGCGGCAATCCGATGATGCCCTGGCTGCCGGGTTTGGGATGACTCCATCCTCCTGAACCGGGACAACAGTTGAGTTTCCATTTGTCCTGGCGGATGGCAAAGGAGCCATTGACCGAATGATGGATGGTATGAGGCCGTATGGCCTCATCGGAACCGGGTTCGAGCAGTAAGGACAAGAAACTGAAACTGTCTTCCGCTGCATTGGCAGGCAACTCGACCTGCAGCATCTCTGCACAGGTGGCCATGAGGTCTGTCAGACAGAGCGTGGAAGAACATGCGCGTCCTGCAGGGACCAGTGCGGGCCAGCGCACGATAAAGGGAATACGATGCCCGCCTTCAAAGATATCGGCTTTGTGGCCGCGATAGATATAACTGGGATCATGACCTTTGGCCTCGAGCGCAGGAAAATCGGCCCGCGGCGAGCAGCCATTGTCGCTGGTAAAGATGACCATGGTGTTCTCTGTAAGATCGAGCCTGTCCAGTGTATCTAGGATGCGACCGACGACATTATCCACCTGAAGCACAAAGTCGCCATAGGCATTGGTGCCACTCTTGCCCTGATATTCATCGAGCGGTAATATCGGCGTGTGAGGTGCGGGGAGCGGAAAATAGAGAAAAAACGGCTGGTCTGCATGGTGTTCGATAAACTCTGTGGCTTTTTGCGTAAATGTGGGCAGGACCTGCTCATGCTCAAAGTCCGCACCGGTCAGGCCATTGCGCCAGAATCCCTGTGGATCCGTATTCTCGGTATGGCGATCAGGCGTGGCCGTGATACGGCCATTCTCCACATAGACATAGGGCGGAATATCCAGCGAGGCCAGAATACCGAAAAAGTGATCGAACCCCACTGCCGTGGGCCCATTTGAAATCGGTTTTTCAAAATCAATGATATGATCGGTTTCGTTCTTGTAGGACCAGTCCCATCCCAGATGCCACTTGCCAATACATCCGGTACGATAGCCCTGTGCCTGCAAGAGCGAGGCCACTGTCATCCTGTCGGTATCGATGAGAGCCGGATCATAACTCCACAGAACATGTTCTTTCAGTCGGGTGCGCCAGGCATAGCGACCGGTCAGGACGCCATAGCGGGTGGGCGTGCACACGGCAGAACCGGAATGGGTATCGGTAAAGCTCACGCCTTCGTTTGCCAGCCGGTCAATATGTGAGGTCTTTAAACGGGAATCCGGATTCAATGCCGAGATATCACCATATCCCAGATCATCGGCCAAAATATAGATAATATTGGGCTGTCTTTTTTTTGCGGTACACGAGGTCTGAACAAACGGCATCCCGGCCAGGGCCATACTGCCAGCCAGTCGCTTGAGAAAATCACGTCGGGTCATTGGCTCTCCCTTAAAACACGTTTCAGCCTGTCCAAAGATCAATACAGATAACGCTGATAAATTACAGAACACACCCATCTTTTCCAAAAAGTTATAACAAAATAGGGAGAATTGCCAGGATTTTTCTTGCCATCAGCAAGAAAACGGGGGGGATCAATCTGCAACGTCACCGTCATAGGAGACGACATGACCGAGTACCACCTGGGTGCCGTCGCTATCCGGATTTTTTCGTCCCGTGACCACGATCCTCAGGTGATGTGAACCCGGCTCGAGGCCGGTGACCCACAAGGCTGTGGCTTCGGCAGTACGCCGCCAGGGCCAGGGCAAAAAGAGATCCCTTGTGCCATAGGATTTGCCATCGATATAGACCTCGATAATGCCCTTATCCATCCAGACTTCACCCTGTACGAAAATGGCTGTACCGGTAAAATCGAGGTCCAGCGTTGCCCCAGCCTGGCTCGTCTTCATCATGCTCAGTTGACCGATAGGAATGAGTTCCCAATGAGATGACCAGTTCATCTCGGGATCGGTGACGATAAACCGGCGCAAAGGGGTCAGGGTGGGAAAAGAAACCTGTGCCGGGTCATTGTTTTGTACATTCTGTAACGGAATCGAGATCTGTGATGGCGTCAGCGTTGCCCCCTGTGCCTGCAGGTTTTCCAGCGCCAGGTCGAGACAAGCATCCGAGGCGGTCGCCAGAGAAAAATCGGTAAAGTCGAACTGTAGCTGCCAATAGCTATCGAGCGCTGAACGGACATCTGAGGGAAAATTCTCCCTGCCCAGATATGTGCCCAGGATCCCGCCGGCGTTGCCGGGATTGCAATCAGAGTCCTGACCACAGCGCGTGGCGATTTCCACGGTTTTTTCAAATCCCCCTCGCCATAAAGCAGTCCGAGTGCAACATAGGCACCATTGAGTTTGGCAGAGAAATTGAACTTGCTGTCCACTCCCCAGGGGCAGCGATCGTCATTCCATTCGGTCTCGATAACCTGCCATACGGCCTGCCAGTCATCAGGATATTGCAGCGACAGGTCCAATAC
>WJME01000324.1 GCA_014728115.1 Candidatus Zhuqueibacterota bacterium
AAATTATACATTTAATTGCAATAAAATTAATTAACTAAGATAATCGATTCTAACAGGCTTTAATATGGAAAATTATCCAAAGAAATAATAGAATAACAGTGCATGTGCTTGCTATACGGCAGCAATGTTAAAATGTATAGGGATCAAAAAAGCTGAACAAAATTATAAAAATTCATTTTGGAACAGTCTATGTACATATTGAACGCATCAAACAATCGAGTGACCAAATTGAAATTTCATTTGAAAATCAAATCATATGGGAAAGGTTGGATGATAATCGGAGCCGGCAGAATTAGAGACCGATGGTAACCTATTTGACGAGGAGCAGTGGGATAAAATGATTGAATTCATGACCGATAATATGGTCATTGCAGAAAAAACATTCAAACCATATCTCCAGAAAATATCTAGAAAATTAAAGCAACATCAAAGCATCAAATGAGACACATTATCAATCATCACTCCGGAGGCGCGGAGATTCAAGGCCAAAGTATTGACTAAAATGGGAAAAGAAACGCCAGTCAGGCTGGGCGTCATCGGGCCTTGCTGACACTACCGGCAGAGCCGGCCAGCTGCATTCCCAGCCAGAGGCTGGGAGCGAGAAAAGAAACACTTTGACAAACGGGAAAGTAGGAATTGTATATTTCATTTAGGATGGCTGGGTGACCAAAATGATAATAGCATAACAATTCAATTAAAAGGTTTCATTTTTTGAATTAGAAGATTATATTCTACCGGCAGGTCTGACCGATGTCAGGAATGAATTGGATGCAGAGACATGCCGCCAGCTGTTTTCCTGTTATGGCAGAGTGGAAAATCATATTCGTCTAATGGATTAACCAATGAAAGATTTAACCCAATCAAAAATACACCGCCAGAACATTCTCAACAATGGCTATGCTGTCGAGGAAATTCAAAAGGCCGCAGATATCAAGGGCATCTTTTGGCAGGATGAATACTGGGTTACCCGGCAGCAGGCAGCCGAGTTTTTTGAAGTGGATGAACGAACCATTTCCCGCTATTTGGAATCGTTCGAGCCGGAATTGACCACCAACGGCTATACGGTTTTACGAGGTAAGGCATTGAAAAGCTTTATTTTATCGTGCCACAACAGTGATGTTACGGACATTCATGTCCCAAAGAACACCCCTGCTCTTGGCGTTTTCAACTTTCGCGCTTTTTTAAATCTGGCCATGCTTTTGGCTGAAAGCGAAAAAGCACGAATTTTGCGCAGTATTATCCTGGATATCACAATCGATACCATCAACAAAAAAACAGGCGGCGGAACCAAATATATTAACCAAAGAGATGAAGATTTTATAACCAGTTATTTTCGTGGTGAACATTATCGCATAGAGTTTACCGATGCATTAAGAGACTGTGTTGACATGGGCAATGCAAAATATGCCATCTATACCAATAAAATCTATCGCAGCATTTTCAAGGAAAACGCAGAAGAATATCGGCAAATTCTCAAACTAAAGTCTTCGGAACGCGTTCGCGATACCATGTATAGTGAAATCCTTGATTTAATCTCAATGTATGAAAGCGGTTTTGCCGAAGAATTGCAAAAGAGATGTAAAAGAATGGGGAGAAAATTATTTCCCATTGAAGTAGATGAGCTCTTTGATATTTTTGAAAGCCATGCGCTTTGGAAGCCAACGCGTGAAAAAGCGCGCAGCAAAATGGCCAGCAGGGATCTGGGATTCAGGGAAGCGTTACATGAAAATTTAAAAGAATATATCGATGCTATAAAACCGGAGGATTTTGAGCGCTTTTTAGGCGAAAAGAGTAAAGCCCTTCAAGACCGCCTGGAAGAAAACAAGGATGTTTTTAAAAGGCTCAAGGAACGGAAATGAAGATCATCTATCTGGACCTCAATATGGCTATTCAGATACATGAAAAAACCGTTCAGGTCAGTGGTGGCGGTGAATTGGGTCAACTCAATATCCAGCAGCTCGATAGCGTACTGGAACATATCCGTAATGATGACTATTATCCGACATTTGTCGACAAATTGACTCATTTGGTTTTTTGTGCCAACAAATTTCATTGTTTTCAGGATGGCAATAAACGCATCGCTATTTCTCTGGGCATTCATTTTTTGAATTTGAATGGTTATCTTTATTGCATCGAACGATTCACGAGGGAAATGGAAAATACAAGCTACCACCTGGCTGCCGGAAAAATCGACAAAGACTTGTTGAGACAAATTATCGATTCCCTGATCAATGAATCCGATTTTTCTGAAGAATTAAAATTAACAATCTATGAATGTATCAATACGGATCATCAATAATCAAGTGAAAAGTTCTGCAGGAATCATTATTGCTCCTGACTCCCAGACCAGCGATATGGACAGTATTGTCGATTCCGGATTATAACCTATTTTTCCTACCTATCGGCGATATCATTCGATGAATAGAGAGTTGCCGCTTTCATCCCAGAGCTTTACCCCAAAGAGTGCGACGCGAGACCCCGCAGGCGCCGGGCCCACGCTCGACGGGTTCTTATCGATGGCTAAAGAGCCATCCGGACTATGCTGTCAGATTGATACCACGTCGCTAGCAAGCGTGGGTCCGGCGACGAAGAGGGCCCTAAATATTCGATAGAAACGAATAATTTTATTGACAAATATCTTATCGTATCGTATATTTTAGCATGCATGATTTGTATTATCAATATAATCCCTGGTGGGAAGGGTCCAGTCCACTTGATGATCTTAAACCCCGAGAGAAATATCTACAGGAATTACGCAGATATCTCGAGTTCAAACATATTATCATACTTGCCGGTCTCCGTCGAGTTGGAAAAACAAGTTTGATGAAATTAATCATCAATGAACTCTTGACTCAAAACGTTGAACCGCATCATATATTTTATATCAGTCTCGACGACTATATGATCCAAAAAGCTACACTTTTTGACCTTTTATCAGAGTACCGGCAATTACATAAAATTAAAGTTGAAGAAAAAATCTATCTTTTTTTTGATGAGGTAACCTATAAAGACAATTTTCATATTCAGTTAAAAAATATTTATGATTCGCAGAATGCAAAAACTTTTGTTGCCTCATCATCGGCATCAAAGCTCAGGGACAAGAAAGCGAGCTTAACGGGCCGGTCTATTACAATAAACATAAAACCATTAGACCTGTACGAATATCTGTTCTTTAAGAACATTGAGATAAAAAAAAGTGATAGTCAGTTATATAGAGCATATTTTCTGGATTATATCCAATCAGGAGGATTACCTGAAAATGTTTTAAATCCCAGTCGGGAATATTTAATGAGTTTGGGAGATATAGTCAATAGTTGTGGATCAAAAAAAGCGTGATCCTTTGATTTTTTTCTTTTCAAGCGGCTAATTTTTTCAAGTTTGCATTTTCAGGTTCCCCGTCGATGAATTTTTCACCTGCCATTACAAAGGGCACCATCCT
>WJME01000325.1 GCA_014728115.1 Candidatus Zhuqueibacterota bacterium
CATTTGCAGTGCCAAAGAAACTCCCCTTTCCGATGTGAATGAAGAGCAGAACTGGCAGCAGCTTTTCTCCCGAATCGAATCCTCAAAAGTCCTATCCACATTTTCCCCAAAAAGGAGAAAACGCCCTGTCTGGTCATCCCCTAGTTTGCAATGGGGACTCTGTATTGCAGCGATTTTTCTGGTGGTTGTTATCGGGTCTTTTGTTGGAACAAAAGGTTTTTCCAGATTGCCCTGGCAGTCTGATACACGACCAGATAAACTGATCACCAAACTAAAAACCATCAAGGTAGAAAAAGGGCAACGCGTGACCGCGACTTTGCCTGATGGTTCGTTTATCCATTTGGATTCGGGAAGTGAATTAACGTACCCGGAAACGTTTGCAGATGCGAGAAAAGTATATCTCAAGGGCGAAGCCTATTTTGAAGTCAAGCATAATCCACAAAAACCATTCCTGGTCTATGCTCATCATGCTCTGGTTCAGGTATTGGGAACAAAATTCAATATCAGAGCCTGGGATAAAGCCTCAGACGTTATAGTGCTTGTCAAGGAAGGCACTGTTTCCCTGGAAGCTACAACTCTCCTGGAACCAGAAAAAGTCATTCTCGGCAAGAACAACCTCAGCACCCTTGCTCCCAAAGGATCACCGACCTCCCCTGTTCTGGCAGACGTTGAAAAACATCTGGCATGGTTACACTATGAAATGAATTTCAGAGATGCACCGGTAAAAGAAATCCTGGCCCAACTGTCCAGATGGTATAATCTCGAATTCATCACGGATGATCCTGATATCCTCGATATTCGACTGAGTGTACATTTGAAAAAAACCAATATGGATCATGTACTCGAAGTGATTGCCATTCTGACCAACACACAAATCAACAAAAAGGGTCACGTTATCGAGCTTGTACCACAATCCTTCAAATAATATGAGGCTGATTCATGAAAAGGCATTATCTCTGTTTAACAATGTTATTTTCTTTCTTACTCTTTGGTAGCGGGCAGGCACAAGACCAGCTCGCCCTTTTGGAATTCAGTCATCGGGTGGGAACCAAAATTCCAAAGTCTTTAATGAAAAGAATTTCATTACAGATAGATGGGGTCATGTTTGAAGATGCATTGTCCACCCTATCAAAGGAAATAGACCTCGAGTTAAACTATAACCGGGATCAAATGCCATTGAACAAAAAAATATCACTCTCGGTGGACCAGGTTTATGCAGCAGAGGCATTACTCGCCTTGCTGGACAAAACAGGCACGGCAATGATGATCACGGACGGAGGACATGTCCTGGTAGTTCCCCAGCAAAAACGGCAGTGGAGCGGATCTGTTGCCGGTGTTGTATTGGATCATTCTACCGGGGATCCTTTGCCCGGCGCCAATATTATTGTCGAGGGGACGAGCCTGGGGGCGGCAACGAATCTCAAAGGAAAATTTACTCTCAAGGGATTGCCACCAGGCAAGTATTCATTAAAAGCCCGCTATATTGGTTATCAGGCAGAAACACAAGAAATTCAAATCAAACCCGAACAGAAAACGCCAGTCACATTCAACCTCAAATCAACCATTGTAAAAGGAGAACAAGTCACCGTAACCGCCCAGGCAGAGGGACAGATGGAAGCGATCAACCAGCAGATTTCCGATCGTCGTATTGTCAACGTCGTTTCCTCAGATCGCATACAAGAACTCCCTGATGCCAATGCAGCCGAATCTGTTGGCCGCCTGCCAGGCGTATCGATCAATCGCAGCGGGGGTGAAGCCACCAGCGTGACGATCCGGGGATTGTCGGGTGGATTCAATACGGTAACCATCGAAGGAGTACGCGGTGTGAGCCTGGCTTCTATCACCCCAAATATGCTGGATGGCATCGTTCTCACCAAATCATTGACAGCCGATATGGAAGGGGACGCCACAGGGGGGAATGTGAATTTCATTTTAAAAGACGCCCCGGCAGGATTTCGAGCTCAGGTCGATTTAAAAGGAGGATACAGCGGCATAAAAAACCAATTTGGCATGCCAAAAGGGAACCTGAGTTTGAGCAACCGTTTCATGAATCAGAAATTGGGAGTAATGGCACAAATATCTGCCTATCAGGATGATCGCAGCACCGATTACTTTGATGCATCCTATGTGCATTCTTCACAATATATTTTCGATCAGCCAGGCGAACCCCGAATGACACGGTTTCGCCTGAGAAATGTCAAGAATATCCGCAATCGATATGGGGCGAGTTTGGTTTTGGACTACCGTCTGCCCAGTGGTAAACTTTTGTTCAAAAACTTTTTCAGTCAACTCAATTCCATGACCACTCAAAGACAAACGGTTGGCAAACCGGAAAAAGGATTCGATGCCGTCAGTTTCGAACACAACTATAGTAAATCTGTCAGCCAAAATTATTCGGGTCTGCTAGCTGGTGAACATGATCTGTTAATAGGTGTTTTTGACTGGCAATTTTCCTATGCCCTTGGAAAAGGTGAACATCCGACCGACTGGTCTGCTGATTTTACCTCAAATTATGGCGCTTATACCGGCACAGATCAGGATACCAAAAGACCCCCGGAAGAAATTCTCGAGTTGTTTGACTGGAATATGTCCAAACTGAAATGGAATGCCCACGAGGTCGATTATTCAAAGAGTGAAAGGCAAGAACTGGGTATCGCCGTGAATTATGAATTCCCGTTTTATCTATCCAAAGCGCTGTCCGGTCACATAAAGTTTGGCGGCAAATATCGCCAGAACAACCGGGAATCGGATAAGGAATCCTGGATCTCGGATCCTGTCTTTGCAGGAGGCTATGAAGAACAGGGAATGCTTTTACGCGACAATGTTTTTAGTGACAGGAAATTGGATCTTGTGGATGATCTCTATCCTGCGTATTCCAATTTTCTGGATGAATCCCTCAACATATCTGATTTGCTTAAAAACTATGGATTCCTGGCCTATTCCAACCATGATGATATGGAAAAAATAGCCAAGTTTTATGAGGTTTCCAAAGGAAGCGCTCTTCCCTACTATATGCAAGAAGATATCAAAGCCGATAATTCCGATTATAAAAACACGTCCGCTTACGCTGCCGGTTATATCATGGGGGAAATCAATATCGGCAATCATCTCCTTTTTATACCGGGTATCCGGTATGAATACGCCGAAAACAGATTTGACACCTATTATATCGACATCCGGGACAGAAGTTATCAATATAAACATCAGCAAGGCACAAAAATCGAACTGCATGACAGCCCGTCAAACGTGCAATGGCTGCCCATGTTTCATATAAAATATAAACTGACCAATTGGGCAGACTTGCGTCTGGCATCCACCAAAACTCTAAAGCGTCCCGGTTACTTGCGATACTCTCCGCATTTATTTATAGACAGCGAAGAAATTACCCGGGGAAATCCGAATCTCAAAGTGGAAACCAGTCAAAACTTTGATACCCAGGTATCTTTTTACAGCAATATTTTAGGACTTTTTGCGGTCGGAGGATTTTATAAAGAAATCGATAATTTTATCTACAATGTCACATCGCATATCCGTTCAGGTGATACAGTGCGTGCATTACCTCCGGAAGTGTATGGAAAATACGACCCCGTAGAAGACTTTGTCGGTTACGATCTGACCGAACCCGTGAATAACAAACCCACAGCCTATGTCAGGGGAATCGAATTCGAATGGCAAACCCGGTTTTGGTATCTCCCCAAACCCCTTGATGGTTTTGTTTTAAATGCCAATATGTCATTCATAGACACAGACACAAAATACCCGCAATACATCGAAACCGGTGGATCTCCTCCCTGGTACCGGGACAAGAGAGATTCTCTGATCTACCGGGATAATCGCATGCAAAATCAACCTGAAATGGTGGGCAATATCTCTGTTGGATACGATCATGGGGGATTTTCTGGACGTCTATCTTATTATTATCAGGGCAATACTCTGCATAGCGTGAACAGGGTTTTTCCCATACAAGACACCTATCGAGACGAAATCAATCGATGGGATCTCAAGCTGAAACAAAAAGTCACAAAAAATATGTCAGTGTTTCTTGATCTGAATAATATCACCAATGACAAGGATGTACTCTATTATAACCTTGTCAACTATATCGATCAAAAACAGGATTATGGTTGGCAAGGGACACTGGGCCTACGATATATATTTCAATAGTTCACCAATTAAAGGAGGAACGGGAGAAGCTGTTTAAAACGTTACAAAATAGCGGGTTTGAACGCCCGAACAAACCCAAAAACATGTGGAGGTTGGTATGATGAGACTCAAAACGATGATTTTATTTGTTTTGATCGCAAGTATTTTTTCTTTTGTGATAGCTCAAACACCGGACACGGTGATGGTTGATCCAGGTAAAGGTACGCTCAATGAAGCGATAAATAATCCCGAAAACCAGGGCAAGGTTTTTAAACTCGAGAGTGGGCCGGACGCCATATATATCACAACAGATATACTCAATAATGTGGGATGGCACATGCATATCGTGGGTGAGGAAAGTGAAGAAATTCCCCCAAGAATTGTTCGTGACGCCGACAACAATAAGCGCAGGATTTTTACGGCAGAAGGAGATATCACTCTTGAAAATCTGTTCATCATCTATCGCACATTAAATGGCGAAAAATCAAGAAAAAGTGTCATTGAGGTGGCTGAAGATTCAGTGAATGTGACCATAAAAAAGGTCATTCAGGCCGATGGCCGTGGAGTATTTATCGAAATCGAAAACGCTGACATGGTCAATCTCGAGGTCACCGATTGTATGATGTTCAATAGCTATCATCCCACCAAAATCGGATCCGGTGGTTGGTTTGTCTGGATCCAGGGGGAATTTACAGGCTCTTACTATATCGCCAACAATACGGTCTTTAATGTAACAGGCCCCGTCATTCTCAATCACTGGAGCTCACCGGATTTGGTAAAGAATTTGGTGGTCGAACATAACACCTTTTACCTGGTACCACGCGCAGTCTTTGAAAAAATGTATGCCGTCCAGGATTATATTATTAAAAACAATTTGATCGTAGACGGGTATTGCAGGGGATATGTGGATGAAGGCAGATACCAAGGAATTGACTATGTCGGAGACTTTGTTGAACCCTTTGATCCAGAGGTCACTGGCAATGAGATGGGTGCCTTTTTCCCGGTGGACACCCTGGCCACAGAGTGGGGTATAGCCGAAGACACCAGAGAAATCAAAATTCATCACAATTTGCGCTATGAAACAGAAATGATCAGAAATTGGTGGGATCAGGTCGATGCTGTAAAGCATCCATGGTTGACCACAACAGGCGAAGAAATGTTTAACAACTATGAAAAATTTGTGTTTACCAAAAATATCAATGTCAATCCCGAGTTCACACAACCCCTGCCGGAAGAGATGACACAAAAAATGATCGACTGGTACGATGCGATTCGTAAGGGACTTGAAACCCCGGATCGCACCTGGGATCCGGATGGCGACGGAGATCCGTTTACCTTTCCATGGCCGCTTCCGCTCGATCTCTCATATGATCACGCCAAAACGCTGGATTCAGAGGGATATCACCTTGCGGGTGATGACGGCTATCCTCTGGGTGACCTCAACTGGTTTCCGGAAATGAAAAAAGAGTGGCAGGCAGGCAATGATGGACCGCTTGTTCCCCTGATGACATCTGTGGAAAACAACAACACCCGTATCGTGAATAATTTCACATTGAATCAAAACTATCCCAATCCGTTCAATCCTGCGACAACAATAGAATATAACCTGAGAAAATCAGATCATGTCATATTATCGGTAGTTAATATGCTGGGCCAAAATATCAAGACATTGGTCAATACGCATGTAAATGCAGGCAATCATTCTGTGACCTGGAATGGCACCGATGCGCAGGGTCAAAAGGTCGGAAGCGGAATCTATTATGCCAGGATTCAGTCCGGCGATGAGACTCGAACCATTAAAATGGCACTCATACGTTAACCTCGCCTAGTGTATGCGGAATGGCTATAATACCATTCCGCATTTCACTTTAAGGTTATATCGGGTTTTGGGGATAGATCTGATGCACATAGAACCATGTGGAACCAGAATTTACCCTCAAAAGGAGATGTGTAAAAAAGAATGGTATAGAGCAATAGTTCATTGTATATTATTATCAATCCATTTTATAACAATGCAGAGATCGGTTTATGAATCGCAGACGTTTTCTCCACACCTTTGGAGTGGGAACTCTCCCATTACTGACCATGTCTCTTTATTCCTGCAACACAGAACGAAAAAAACCAAACATTATACTCATTCTCGCGGATGATCAGGGATGGTCTCAACTCGGTTGTTATGGCAGTGACTATTATCAAACCCCAAACATCGACAAGCTGGCTGAGCAGGGTATGCGTTTTACCGATGCCTATGCGGCTGCACCGGTCTGTTCCCCCACCCGGGCCAGCATCCAGACGGGTAAATATCCTGCACGGTTACATTTGACAGAGTTTATCGCCGGCTTTGACATACCCATGGATAAACCGCTCATCGAACCGGATTGGCATAAAGTTTTACCTCTTGAAGAAACCACGATAGCAGAAGCCTTGAAACAAAAAGGATATACCACAGCTCATATCGGCAAATGGCATCTCAGTCAGGCCAAGACACCACCGGAGAGCCTTCCCTGCAATCCAGATAAACAGGGCTATGATGAAACCTTTGTCACCTACAAACCCGGTCGTGGCATGGCCCGTGAGTGGCAAACTCCTGAGAACGACGGACATAATGTAAAAATCATTACCGAAAAATCTCTGGATTTTATCGAGGAAAATAAGGACCGTCCATTTTTTCTCCAGATGTCTCATAATTCGGTTCACGGTCCTCTGATGGAAAAACAGGCCTTGATTGAAAAATATAAAGATCATCCGGGAGCGGACGAGGACAAGAACCATCCTGTTACCGCAGCGATGACCGAAACGCTTGATCACAGCGTCGGTCAGGTCATGAACAAACTGGATGAACTCGGCCTGGCCGAAAATACTCTTCTGATCTACTATTCCGACAATGGCAATAAAGAGTCCACCGTAGATCAGGATCCGTTACGCGCCGGAAAAGGGTTGCTTTACGAGGGAGGTATCCGTGTGCCGTTTATCGTCAGATGGCCGGGTCACACCCCACCCGGGAGCGTCAATCATGAACCCATCAGCAGTGTTGATTTTCTTCCCACATTTTTGGACATCCTGAATTTAAACTTAAAAAGAACAAACATCGACGGCAAAAGTATACTTGCATTATTCGAGGGTGAATCCAGTATTGGTCGGGAAGCGATTTATTGGCATTACCCACATTATCATCGTTTTGCCTTCCCTGGAGGTGCGATCAGGCAGGGCAAATATAAACTCATCGAAAGATATGATAAAAGTCTTTGGAATCAGCCCGGGGCATTTGAATTGTATGATCTTGAAAAGGATATCGGAGAACAAAACAATTTGGCGACCCAAATGCCTAAAAAAACCAAGGAACTGGCTGAAAAATTGGCAGCGTGGCGGCAATTGGTAGGCGCTCAAATGCCCACAAAAAATCCCAATTATATACCATAGCAAAATTCAAGATTACAAATCTTATGGAGAATTATGAACCGTCGTAATTTTCTAAAAACCCTTGCCGCGACCACCATAGCAGGCCATGAGGTGTTAAACGCGCAAACCGGCCAGAGACCCAATATCGTGTTCTTTATGGTGGATGATATGGGATCTGAAGTTTTGGGATGCTATGGAGGGCAATCCTATCATACTCCCAATATCGATAATTTAGCCCAAACCGGTATGCATTTTGAACATTGTTACAGCACACCGGTTTGTTCCCCTTCTCGCGTCAAAATCATGACCGGACGTTACGGATTTCGCACTACAGATCGATGGGGACACCTCCCCCCTGATGAAATCACCTTTGGGGATATTTTACAATCTGCCGGCTATACCACGGCACTGGCCGGCAAGTGGCAAATGATCGAATTGCGTAACGATCCTGACCATGTCTCGGAACACGGGTTTGATGAGTATTGTTGCTGGGCCTGGCACGAAGGACCCAGATATTATCAACCCCGTATTTGGCAAAATGGGGTTCTTTTGCAAAATATTGAAAAGTATGGCCCTGATGTCTATACAGATTTTATCACTGATTTTATCACACGCAACAGAGACCGGCCATTTCTTGCTTATTATCCCATGACCCTGACCCACTTTGCCAAAACCGGCAAAAAGCACGGAGAACCCCCTGGTCCGGATGGTGAATATCAAAGCTATTCAGAAATGGTAGAAAGAGCAGATGAGAGGGTGGGTAGAATTGTTGCAACTCTGGATGAGCTTGGTTTGCGGGAAAACACGCTGATATTGTTCACCACCGACAATGGCTCCCCAGGCAGGGTGACCTCAAAACGAAACGGGAAAAGGGTTCAGGGCGGCAAAGGAACATTTACCGACCGCGGTACGCGTGTGCCTTTGATTGTCAATATGCCCGGCACCGTTCCTGCAGGCACTGTAAATGAAAATCTCATCGATTTCAGCGATTTTATGCCCACATTTGCTGAAATTGCCGGCACAGATGTGCCAGAGGATCGCGCCATAGATGGACAGAGCTTTTGGACTCTGTTGCAAGGTCAGGAGGGCACACCCCGGGAATGGGCATTCAATTATTTGGGAGACAGGGACCAGGGATGGATTCGTACCAAACGATGGAAGTTATATCTCGACAGCAAACTCTATGATATGCAGAATGACCCGGAGGAAACAAATCCCATTCTTCCCGAACAAGATGACAAAGAAAGCGCGGCCATACGAAATCGACTACAAACAACCCTGATCAGATTATTGATGAGACTATAGCATATACCTGACTTTATGAAAGAGAGAACCTATGCGAGCACGACCGTTTTTCAACCTCATCCTTGTTTTGACGTGTATGGGCTTTTTTAGTTTGAGCCATCCACAAACCACTTCGACGATTCATCAGAACGAGCCGGCCAAGATTATTCATGTAAAAAATAGCAATTGGCATCAAACAATAGCACAAGCACCACCTCATTCTAAATTGATTTTTGACAGAAACACCTTTGTCACTCTCCAGAGCTCCCTGGTGATCGAAAAGCCTTTGATTCTAACAGGGATTCGAGCCAGGCTGGCAGACGGTATCACAGATCAGCCTCTCATCAAGGTCATCGCAGACGACGTCACCATCACTGATTTCCACCTCTATGGCAACCGCGGTACCTTGCCCCGCAAAGGTCGCCATGTCTTGCTGGAGATCAGAGCGAGTGGCTTTTATGTTGAAAATGGTCGTTTCATCAACGGCTCCAAAGATGGCATGATGATCCATACGCCATCAGCGGGTGGTAACATTGTCGGAGGAGTGATCAAAAACCTCATTGGCCGGGATAATGGTGTGGATGTCGTCTCCATCGATGGCGGCGGGAAAGGACAATCGATCTCAAATTTATTGGTGGAAAACATACGCTGTTACAATAGTGTAGAAAAAGGTGCCGTCGAGGTAGCCGATGGGTGTGAAAATATCACCGTCCGAACCGTGTATGCAGAAAACAGCCTCTATGCTGTCGACATTCAGGATCACGGCAAACATGGCAAGATTAACCGCAACGTCGTGGTGGATGATGTCTATGCCTTAAATTGTGAACACGCCGTACGTACAGGGCTGCATCCAAATGGACATGAAAACATCACCCTGCTCAATATCGTGTCAGAAAAATGTCATCGTCCTCTTCGTTTAAGAAATATCACCAATTTAAAGGTGCACAATGTCACGGTGCTCGACCAGGAGGGAGACGAGCATCTGATCTACATCCGCGAATGCGACGAGGTCTCGTTTCGCGATATCACGGTTCGTAATGCGACCTTTGCTGGACCGGCAATGATCGTTGAAAACGTGGATCGATTCATGATGGACCGGTTCATACTTGATGGAGATATCGATTCGATTACCTGTGGCATTGCCTATCAAATAAACCGGGAACAACCCTTTTCAGGGCTTTTGATTCAAAATTGTTTATTGCCCCGCTCTCTGCACCCCGGTATCCTGTTAGAAAGCACAAATAAAAAATCAACGCTTACCGATTATTTCATTTGCCATAATGTGGCAAACATTGTCGACGGAATCAGGGGGGAACGGGCGATAATTAAAGACAATATACAGTAATTTCAAAAGATCGAGTTGCTTTTACCAAAATCAGTTCCAGGGATTATTTATGAAAAGAAGAGAGTTTGTCGCCACACTGGGTGCTGCTTGCATCAGTGCGGTATCCTATCAAAACATCTATGGCGCCAACGACCGGCTGGGGATGGCACTCGTAGGGACCGGTCGGCGGGGCCGGAATGTCATGGGAGAGATGATCAAAACAGGCCGGGCTGAGATGCGATGTCTGTGTGATATTTGGGATGTTCAACGCCAACGGGCGAAAGAAGAATTGGGCATACAAACGATAGCAGAAACCATCGCCATCGAAGAGGCGTTGAGTCGCCCCGACGTCGACGCTGTACTGATTGCCACACCCGATCACCTGCACAAAGACTATGCCGTGCAAACCCTGCAAGCAGGCAAGCATCTCTACCTGGAGAAACCGGTCACGCGCTATTTAAATGAAGGAAAGGCCATCCAGGAGGCGGTCCAAAATAGCGGTTTGATATGCCAAACCGGCACTCAGCAACGCAGCGCAAGCCACTATAAAAAAGCCAAGGAACTCTATTTCAGCGGTTCAGACCTTCTGGGCGATATCGTTTTTGTGAGAAGCGTATGGAGTGACTTTGGCTGGCAGAGGCGTAAAATCGAACCCCGTCCGAAACCCGATCATTTTGACTGGCAACGCTTTCTCGGGCCGGCCCCGGATGTTCCTTATGACTGGGCCCGCTATGATGCCTGGCGCAATTATAAAGATTATGGCGCAGGGATTCTGTCGGATCTTCTCACCCATTGGGCAGATGTGGCGCAGTGGATGCTCGATGACCCCAACCCAATCAATGCGGTGACGACCGGCGGGATCTATTATTTAAAAGACGGACGAACAAACCCGGATACGGTAAACACGATCATCAAATATCACAATGGTATCAATTTGACATTCGAGTGCACCATTATGCCCATCGAAACCAAGCGGGCATCGGTTCTGTTTCATGGTACCAAAGGCAAACTGGAGATCTATCGCAGAGGATATACCTTTACCCCTCATGATGGCAAACCGCAAGTGGTGGAAAGAACGCAAGATCTCAACCGTGAACATGTCAATGATTTTTTTGATGCCATCAAACACAACCGACAACCATCTGCCAATATCGATATCGGCCTTCAAGCTGTACGACCCTCGCATCTGGCAGTCGCAGCATACTGGACAGGCAAACGCATGACATTTAACAAAGAGTTTAGCAAGATCATCGAACAAACTTGAGGTACCGTCCATGCAACGGCGAAGGTTCATTCGAAACATTTCCATAGCCATGGCAAGCATGGGAGGACTAGAGGCTTGTGAGAATGTCTCCTCATGTAACAATATCAGCTGGGCGATGGGTTGGATATTATGGCGCGGATATGATCAAAGGGACATCCATGTCAAAGAAGCGCTAAAAGATCTCTCGGAATTGGGTGCCGAGGGCATAGAGTTGAGCCTCCGTGAAAAAGAACTGAAAAAATTCAACCTTACATTGGAAAAAGCACGAGAAATGGTCGACCAAAATGGCCTGCAGGTCTCCGGTCACTATTTCTCCGATCCTTTTTATGATCATTCAAAAAAGGCCGAGATTCGCGCCGCTTTTCAGGAAAAAATTGACAGTCTCGGGATTTTCAATGCCAAACATATCATCATTGGTCCGCCGAAAAACAAAGGGACGGGTGAACGCATGACCCTCATTCGTCAAATGGCACCGGTGCTCGATGAACTCGGAAAAATCGCACTCGATCAGGGGGTCGAAATCGGCATCCATCCGCATCTTAAAACCCTTATCGAAGCGCCTGAGGATATCCATGCGATCATGGAGTTGACAGACCCTCGATACGTTTTGTTCTCTCCCGATACCGGACATATCCATCTGGGTGGCGGAGATGTGGTGGAAATTTTAACGACCTATAGAGAACGTCTCAACTATTTTCATTTCAAGGACGCGGTGCGGCCCTTTGAAAGACCTGACTTTTCTCCCAATCTTCGGGAACTGGGCAAAGGGGAAATCGATTTTAAAGCGATCATGCAACTATTAAGAGGAATCAATTATCAAGGCTGGATCAATATCGAACAGGACAAGACCACACTCACGCCCCGCAAATCAGCCGAAACCAGCATGCAATATATCGATCAGACGTTAAAAAAAATCTATTGTTAATCTGTCAAACGTAAAAGTCCAAAAAACATAAAGACAAAAATGAACAGACGAATATTCCTAAAAACCATTGCTGCGACAGGGGTTGGCTTTAGCCTGGGATGCGGAAACAAACAGAATCACGCCTCATCCCCTGATGAAATCGTTGAGGCCCGCCACAAAGTGCGGCAGCGAAAACGGCGTATCATTATGAACAATGACGGCAATGATTTACGAAGACTTGAACCCGATAAAGCCGTGACCCCGGAATCATTCCTGGACATGCGGACGACACCCCTTGTGGGCACTCATGTCGACGCGATTTTTTATTGCACCGGAGTGTTCAATCTTTACAAACACAATACCCGGGAAGGAGAATTGCATTTAAGAACGCCGGCTGAAAAAGATAAGATACTGGCCTTGATCGAACAGGACACCGATGTACTTGAAATCATGACATCTTTTGGGCATAAAAACAACATGGAAATCTTTTGGTCCATGCGCATGAATGATACTCACGATTCCAGACATGAACATCTTTTCTGCGATTGGAAGGCTCAGCATCCGATATATCTCATCGGTGAAAAAGGCGAGAAATTTCCCTATGGCCTCAATCGATGGTCATCGGTCGATTATAACGAATCAGCTGTACGAGTCAAGGTCTTTCGGCTGTTTGAGGAGGTCTGTTCTGGCTGGGATGTCGATGGTATAGAAATGGACTTTTTTCGCCATCCCATTCTCTTTGCCGAACAGATGCTCGGTAAACCGGTGACGCAGGAACACTGTGACAAGCTGACAGATCTGGTTCGTCGCATCCGCCGCATGGCTGATGAACAAGCCGCTAAAAAAGGCCGACCGATTCTCATGGCCTGTCGTGTGCCCGACTCGGTGGATTATTGCAAAGCGATGGGAATCGATCTCATTCGCTGGTTGGAAGAAGATCTGATCGATATCGTGACCGGAGGCGGCTATTTCAAGCTGGAGCCCTGGGAAAATCTGGCAGCGCTGGGTGAAAAATACGAGGTGCCCGTTTATGCCTGTCTGGTTTCCAGACGATTGATGAACGGCGGTAAACCCGAAGCAGACACCGCCATTAAAATATGGCGCGGAGAGGCTTTGAATGCCTGGCAAGCAGGCATGGACGGGATCTATACGTTCAATCGCTTTAACCCCCATGACCCCATCTTTCGCGAACTCGGCGATCCGGAATTATTACAGACATTGGATCATGTGGATCAAACAACGTATATCGGCAATTTCGGCATGTCCAAACCCGGCCGGTGGCTAAAGGACGGAAAAAAATATGTCAAAGAGCGCAAATCATAAATCCTGTACATCATTGACCTGAATAGCGAGGCTAAAAATGCCCTCTTTTGAATCGAGACGACAATTTCTGTATCAATGCGCTTTATCTTGTTCTGGTATTTTTTGCAGTTCCTTGTCAAGCTGTTCATCTGACCGAACAAATCCACATATCCTGCTAAAATCCGGATGGCAAACCGTGAATATCGGCGACATTGCGCATACCCCGGGGATTCTGGCGCTGTTGAAACAATATATTCCAGAGGCAGAGATCACACTTTGGCCAAAACGCTCGGATCGCGGTGTCAGAGAGATGCTCAAAAGACATTTTCCGGATCTTGAAATATTAGCAGGATCTGCAGAAACAGATGCGCCGTCGGCTCAAAAGCAATGGCAACAGGCAATTCACAAGGCTGATTTTTTATTACACGGCTCCGGCCCCTCTGTGGCTGGCCGCGATTCTGTCAAACTGTGGATGGAACAAACAGATAAACCATTTGGCATCCTGGGGGTCACTATTGGTAGAATCAGGGATATTTATAAACAAATACTTTCCGCTTCAGAATTCGTATTTACGCGTGAAACCAAATCATTAGACAATATTAAAGAGGCTAAATTACAATGCCCGGTCAATGATTTTGCACCCGATGCGACTTTTGCCATGGATATTTTAAACGAAGACAAAGCCACACGATTCCTGGCGCAGCACCATCTCAAAGAACAACAATATATCTGTGTTATTCCTCGTCTTCGCAAAACCCCGTATCATAAAGTATATGAACACAATAAATGGCCTGAGGAAAAAATCAAACAGGTAAAAGCGCTCAACGATAAACATAAACACAAGGATCATGGTAAATTGCGCGAGGTCATGATCAAATGGGTGCGCGAAACCGGTTATGACGTACTGATTTGTCCGGAAATGACCTACCAGCTCGAGATCATGGATGAACTCTTGATCGATCCATTGCCAGAAGATATTAAAAAACATGTCGTTAAACGCGACACCTATTGGCTGCCGGATGAGGCCGCTTCGGTATACAAACGAGCGCACACGGTGATCAGCCTGGAATGCCATTCACCGATCATTGCCGCAGCACAGGGTACCCCCTGCTTTTATGTGCGCCAACCAGAGGATTCCATCAAAGGACAAATGTGGTATGATATCGGACTGGATGACTGGATCTTTGAAATCGATCAAATCCAGGGGGCCGATATCAGCAAGCAGCTGTTTCAAATCCATAATGATTATCCAGCCGCTCTTGACAAATTGCAGCAGGCAATGCAAGGGGTCAGAAATCAATACCAAAAAGCAATGCAAATTGTGCGAGAAAACGTCATGACTGCCAGCCAGAAAAGCAAACGTTAACCGTGATGAATAAAGCAAACAGATTCTTTTATATTCTCCTGCTCCCCCTATTACTATATCCCTATTTGGGAAACACCCAGGAGAACAAAATCCTATTAGAGGCGGATTTTGAGGATCATCTCGATCAGGGATTAACCAAAGACTTGATAAACGATCCACATATTGATCGTGTCCAGGGGGCAGGTCCGGATGGTTCTGCTGCCATTCGCGTCGACTATGAGGGGTATGATCGCGGCAGCAAGCGGGTGATAGAGAAACATCGCTTTGGTGCGCGCGTCGAAAAAGCAACCCTGTCGTTCGATGTATGCTTTGATCACGCGTTTCAGTGGGTACGCGGCGGCAAGCTCCATGGTCTTGGCCCTCGCCGTACGGTAACGGGTGGCAGTCAACGGCGACCCGATGGCTGGAGCGCCCGCATCGTATTCAAACCCGAGGGGGCGTGTGCCACGTATATCTATGATCAAAGCATGGAGAAAAAATGGGGAATCAGTGATGCCTCCCAGGGTGCCGTGTTCGTTCCCGGTCAATGGCATCATGTCGATTTCCAGGTTCATCTCAATACCCCTGGAAAAGCCAACGGGTTCGCCATTATCCAGATCGATGGCAAAGAGGTCGTACATAGCAAAAACGTTATCTTTCGCAGTCAAAAAGGTCAAGACACACTCATACAACAGTTTCTTTTTAGTACCTTTCACGGTGGCCATACACCACCCTGTGCGCCTGTTGATGAAAACGGGGATTATACCACGATCTATGCCTATTTCGATAATTTTCTCATTACTCAAGGCATTCAGAACAATCAATAAAAATTCAACAATCATCAAATGTTTGGGTATCGTTCATCCACTTTAAAAATGGTCAAAATACCTGATCATCTATTTTTTTAAATCCATAATTATCATTGATTTATACTTATAGGCAAGCTATGAAAATTAATAGAACATTCGATAATGGCTTTATTTGCTCTATAGTATTCATAATCAGCCATCTAATTGCAGCAACGAGTAATGATCTTTCTTTCAAAAATCTGGATTTTGAACAAGCCGAGAATAGAACGCCTGCCCATTGGCACTGGTGGTCGCGAAGCGGAGAGTCAGCCTCTATAGCTGTGACATCAGCGCAAGCTCATGACGGAAAATACAGCGTACGCTTGCAATATAACGGCAAAAAAGACTGGGCATTCGTGAACCGAAAGGATTTATCCCCCGGCGCAGTACAAGGATTTCGCTGTTCAGCCTGGGTAAGAGTAGAGTCCGGATCGATCCAGCTACGTCTGGCGACCCAGACCGCTGCCGGCAAAACCTATACGGATGGCAGTAAAACCATCTCTACAACTCAAGGCAAATGGCGCAAAGTGCAAGTAATCCATGAAATTCCTGAGAATTGCCAAGAGGTGGATATTCGATTCGTTGGTGAAAAACCAACCAAAGCCTGGATAGATCATGTTCAAATAGAACCCTATCATTTTGATGAAATCGCCCAGAAACCACGGGTGCAAGGATTTGCCCGGGAAAAAATCAAAGAAAAACTGGATCGGGGGCTTTTTGCCAAGCGAATCGAATCCGGTGACGTGTATATCGGCTGGCGGCTGCTCAAAGACGATCCTGCAAACATTGCGTTTGATCTCTATCGACAAATTAACGATCCCCCCCCGGAACGCATCAACGATGATCCCATCAGAGAAACCACGGATTTTATCGACACCCGGGCTCCCCATAACGAAACATTGACTTATCATCTGACGCTGGCGGGAAAAAAGCAGGCCTCTGCTTTTATCTCCAGCATTGAGCTGAACGATGAAACGGCTCTGCCTTTTATGCGTATTCCCCTGCAGGGAAAATACGACTTTCAAAAAGTGGGCATTGCTGATCTCGATGGGGATGGTCGTTTCGACTATGTCATCAAACAACCCCATACCAATATCGATCCCTTTCAAAAATTCTGGAAAAAGAGTGAGGACACCTACAAGCTGGAAGCCTATAATGCCGACGGTGAATTCCTGTGGCGCTATGATCTGGGATGGAATATTGAAAAGGGAATCTGGTATTCACCCTATGTGGTATATGATTTCAATGGGGACGGTCGCGCCGAGGTCGCAGTAAAAACCAGCCGTGGCGATCATCGGGATGAAAACGGACGGGTGCAATCCGGTCCTGAATATCTTACTCTTTTGGATGGCCCCACCGGACAGGTCATCGCACAAACGTTTTGGCTCCCCCGCGGGCCCTTTGATGTCACTTCAAATCCCTACAACTATGTCTCCCGCAATGAAATCGGCGTAGCCTATCTAGATGGCAAAACGCCATGTATCATCATTTGCCGTGGTACATCTGGAAATTCGGATGTCATGCTGGTGGCAGCCTATGAATTACGAGGCAGACACCTTAGAATCCTCTGGCAATGGGACAATATCAATATGCGTCGCAAGTATTTTGGACAAGGAGCGCACTGGCTCCATGGAGCAGATGTCGATGGCGACGGCCGAGAGGAGGTGACGCTGGGTTCATTGGTTCTGGATGATAACGGCACGGTTCTATGGTCTCTCGGGATGGGGCATCCGGACCATCACTATGTCGGCGATATCGATCCCGAGCGGCCAGGACTGGAAATTTATTACGGCATGCAATCCGGCCAGCCAGAAAATGGCATGTGTCTGGTTGATGCTAAAACAGGGGACGTTCTCTGGGGACACCCCGACCCCACCCATCATGTTCATAGCCGCGGCATGTGCAGTGATCTGATCGCTGACTATGCCGGTGCGGAATGCTATAGTGCGGATTCGGATAAAAACAAAAAAGCCGCCCTGGGTCGTCTGAGAACAAGTAAAGGCAAGGTCTTGAGCAAAAAAATATTGTGGGGATTCGGACATTTTACCGTTTATTGGGACGCTGATCCGCAACGGGAAATTTTGTGGGGCAATGACATTAATGATTACAAGGGAAAAACCCACCCCATCAACATCCAGGGCAAAACAAGAGCGGTTGCCGATGTGCTGGGCGACTGGCGGGAGGAAATTATCACCTCGTTTAACGGAGAATTGCGCATCTATACAACCACCCAGCCTGCAAATGACCGACATGTTTGCCTGATGCAGGACCCCTTGTATCGCAACGATGTGGCGATGGCAAGTATGGGCTATTTCCAAATCCCCATGCTCAGCTATGATCTGGCCAGTAAAAACATTGCTAAAGCAAAGACAACGACTCGAAAAGAATAAACTAGAAAATATCAAAATCCTGAAAGACTGATGAAATGAAAAATATCAACTCGATCCTGTTGGGTATCATTATTTTAAAGGTAACAGCTCTGGCAGCTCCTTCCGACTTTGTAAAAAACCTGAATTTCGAACAAATAAAGAACGGCAAACCCTTGCACTGGCACTGGTGGTCGCGCGAGGGTCAATACGGTTCCGTTGCTGTCTCGGATTCGGTGAAACAAAACAAGCAATACAGTGCGTTCATTCAATACAAGGGTTCAAAAGATTGGGCGCTTGTCAATCGCAACAAGCTATCCCTCGAACCTGGAACAGGTCATCGTTTTTCTGCCTGGATCAAAGTGCTAAAGGGTCAGGTAAACATGACCGTGGTCAATATGAAAAACGGTAAAAAATTGATCGCTGAAAACACCCGCTTTGTAACCCCCCGGGACGGACAAACCTGGCAGCAAGTCGAATTGATCAATGAAGCGCCGCCGGGCATGGATCAACTGGATATCCGATTCAGAGGCAAAGGTCCTGTTCAGGCCTATATCGACAATGTTCGCATCCAACCCCATACATTCAAAGAAATCGCTCAAAAGCCGGCCATAGAGGGATTTGCCAAGTCGCGTATCCGAGAAAACCTGGATCGGGGTCTCGTTGCGATCCTCAGGGAGGATGGCAGCGTTTATGTCGGCTGGCGATTGCTCGAACAAGATTCCGAACATATTGCCTTTAATGTCTATCGCTCTGTAGCTGATGCCGACCCCATGCGTCTGAATGACGCACCCATTGCCCAAACCACCGATTTTGTTGACTCTACGGCCCCAACGGGTAAAGCGCTTTCCTATCAACTTGAAATAATGAGCGACAGGAAAAAAGCAATAAACCAGCAAACAGCCACCCTGCCGGCTGATGCCGCGGCCCGTTCCTATCTATCCATTGAGGTCGGAGACTATCAATTTCAAAAAGCAGGCATCGCCGACCTGGATGGAGATGGTCGATACGACTATGTCATCAAACAACCCCACCACAATATCGATCCGTGGCATAAATACTGGAAAAAGAGTCCCGGCACCTATAAGTTGGAAGCGTATACCGCAGACGGCGAATTTTTATGGCGTTATGATCTGGGCTGGGCCATCGAACGCGGTATATGGTACTCCCCTTACCTGGTCTATGATTTTAATGGCGACGGCAGAGCCGAAATAGCGGTTAAAACCGGCAAAGGAGATCCCCGAGATGCCGAGGGCCGCGTGCAATCCGGTCCCGAATATCTAACGATTTTGGATGGGTTAACCGGCGAAAAGATCGCCCAAACCGACTGGCTGCCTCGGGAGCCTTTTTACGACGTTGAAAAATCTTATAATTATGCTTCCCGGAACCAATTGGGCGTTGCTTACCTGGATGGCAAGACTCCCTGCTTAATCGTTGGCCGGGGCACCTATAGCATCATGATGGCCAGGGCGTTTGAACTGCAGGATGACGAATTACATCAACTCTGGCATTGGGACAATCTCAAAATGCGTCGTCGGTTTCAAGGCCAGGGGGCTCATTCGATGCATGCAGTGGATATAGATGGTGACGGTCGCCAGGAAGTTTCTCTCGGTTCTCTGGTGCTGGATGACAATGGCACGGTGCTGTGGTCCACGGGCCTCGGACATCCGGATCATCACTATATCAGCGATATCAATCCTCACCGAAGCGGATTGGAGATTTATTATGGCATCGAGCGCCGACAACCCCGTAATGGCATGTGCCTGGTGGATGCCCGGAGCGGTGAGATTCTCTGGGGATATGATCATCCCTCGCGGCACGTGCACAGCCGCGGTCTGTGCAGCGATATCACAGCCCAATACCCCGGGGCAGAATGTTATAGTTCAGACCGGGGTGAAGATCAAAAGCCCTCTGAATCCCGGTTGTGGTCCTCTGATGGCAAAATTATTCGCGATGATCTGGAATGGGGCTTTGGCAAGCTGGCGCTCTATTGGGATGCAGATCCGCAACGCGAGCTCATACTGAACGGACGCATCCAGGAGGTTGGAGGGGAAATATATGCTTTGAACTGGAAAGGCCATATCGTGGCAATTGCGGATATCCTGGGGGACTGGCGCGAAGAGATGATCACCTCTGTAAAGGGCGAATTGCGCATCTATACCACGACCATTCCCGCGAAAAATCGACACGTCTGTTTGATGCAGGACCCCTTGTATCGAAATGATGTGGCCATAGCGGCAATGGGATATTATCAGATCCCCATGCTCAGCTATGATCTGGCGAGTAAAATGGTTGAAAAATAAATGGCATGGGGAGATAACCATGAAAAAGACAGACCTTGCTCGTTTGTGTTTAATCATTTTTTTGTTGCCGAGCAGTTCATTGTTGACAGAAAATCGTCTTTATGTTTCACCCACAGGAAAGGATAACGGTAGCGGCACAAAAGAGGATCCATTTTTATCCTTTGCAGCAACAAAAAAACTATAAAATCCTTGCAAAAGAAAACGCCGGACAAAGCCATTAACATCTATATAAAAGGCGGGGTCTATGAGCCGGACCACCCCATCATATTCAATGCAGAGGATTCCGGCACCCAAACAGCTCCTGTGATATACCAGGCTGCAAGATCTGCGCTCCTTTGCCAATGTCAACACAGTAAAAGACAATCTCATCAGCGACTGTAAAAACGATTTTTTGCGAGCCAAGAAAATGTATCATATTCTTATCAACAATCCTGTACTCGAATCAAACGGTAAAAATCTTAAAGAGCTATGTCAGTCCAGCATATTATCAAAAAACGGATTAAAAGCCATTCCCTATGAGAAAATGGGACCCCAGATGAATAAATGGCGTTAATCATAAAGATCGTCCTGCTCGACGATGCTATGAAATAAAAACAACGATAAATACAGGTTGACCTCGGAAATTCTTATGAATAAATTCATCACCCATTGTCAATATGCTCTACTGATGATGACTTTGAGTACACAGGGCTGTACTGACTCCAACAACAAAGCCACCCCTTACATCAAACATATTCGTTATTTTGCAAACCAGGTTCTGTCTCACGGCCGAGATGTTTATGGTACTCCAAGCCCTTTGTTTGTCGATGGCATCCATACACAAACCCTCAAGCCAGCAAAATGGGTATCAGAGGGAGGAGATGCCTGGATCATCTCTAATTTCGCCAGTCAACAATCCTTAATGCGTCTTTTGGATGGTTTGACAGCGGTCACCAATGATAAAACGTATCGCCAGGCAGCAGAAGCAGCCACTGCTTATGCACTCGAAAACTTGCGGGCGGAAAATGGTTTGATGTACTGGGGCGGACATATGGCATGGGATCTGGAAAAAGATCGTCCGATGGGTCATCGTTCTGATAAACAGGTTCATGAATTGAAATACCATCAACCCTATTTCGAGTTGATGTGGCGGGTTAATCCCAAATCAACTGCTGAGATGATGCAAATGATCTGGGCAGCCCATATCCTGGATGAAGCCAGCCTGAGCTACAACAGGCATGCATTATTCACCCAACCCTATCAACCACACAGGCATCAAACCTTCCAGAAAGACATCAAAGTCCCCCTGGAAGCCCGGAAAAAAGTCCGTGCCTTTGCCAATGTGGTGCCGCCCTTGCTCCGCAGCGGTGTGTTATTGTCCCTGTTGAGTGGAAAAGATGAGGCATTGAAAAGCTCTCGCAACTTGTTATATCGTTGGCAACAAAATCGCCATCCTGAAACAGGATTAAGTGGTGGTGAACTCTCTTATGGAGTCACCGATCGGGCTCAGCTGGCATTGGCACATGTACACCCACAGATTTGCGAAGCCCAAATAGTCGCCTCTGGTCACCAAACATCCCGGTATCACTCTCTTCCTTTAGCCCAAATGCAAGCCGCAGAAAAACTAATAAATGCAGGCAAAAATTTCAAAGGATACGCTTCTGAAATGATTTCGTGGGCTGCCGATGATTTAATAACATATGCTAGGGAATGCTATGATCCCTCCAAAGGGGTATTTGTCGCCAAAATGACGGATGGAACGCCGATTCAGTGGCAAAAAGCCAAATCAGGATATTATTCTCCGGCAAATTTCAAACCCAGAAAACCGGATAGTCGTTTATACTGGGGCTATACACTTGCCTATCGTTTCACCCATGATCCTGAACATTGGTCTATGTTGCGAAAACTGGGTATAGAAATGAATATCGGCGATATCGGGTTTCCTGATGGACGGAGCAGAAAACTGGCTGCACAAACTCAAAGTAGGGACTGGCGTTTGATTTACGCCCTTTTGGAACTCGAGAAAATAACCGGTGACTCGTGCTTTCTTGATCTGGCATGTCTGATCGCGGATAATATCGTTGCTATTCAAACCACAACTGGTCTGTATCCACGTGCAGGCAGGCAATACGCTCGTACCAGTGATCAAAAACCATTAGCCCTGCTACACTTGGTAGCGGCGCTGACCCATGAAACAGCATTGTTACCCCAACCGGTGATGGACCATGCGTTTTACCATGCCGTTTATCACGGTGCAACCAGAGATCAACAAAAAATCAATGATAAACGTACCGTCGACAATCTGGTATTTTATTAAGCCCAAGGGTATAATATGATGATCAGGAACAGCTTATTTCCCGTCGATCACAATTGCGGCAATTCAAATTTACCCAAAAATCCGATGATTTGGAAACATTAACCCGTGGAGAATCATATGACTAAACGTCGTCAATTTTTAAAAATGATTGCAGGTGGCACAGCAGCTGCAACCCTGAGTCCCTGGAAGAATTTGCAGGCTAGGGTAAAATCTCGTCCCAACATATTATGGATTTCCACCGAGGATATCGGTCCGCATTTGGGCTGTTACGGAGATCCTCATGCAATCACACCCACGCTGGATGGGCTGGCAGCCAGGGGCGTGCACTATAAAAATGCCTTTACCACATCTGGTGTTTGTGCTCCCAATCGTTCGAGTATCATTACCGGAGTGTATCCCACGACATTAGGAACGCACCCCATGCGAACCGGTGGCAGCGGTGTCGAACGTTCCAACCCTGCCAAACTGCCCAAAAACGTGCGGTTTTTTACCGAATATATCCGCGATGCCGGCTATTATTGTACAAATAATGCCAAAACCGATTATCAGGTTAACACGCCTGATGATGCCTGGGATGAATCCAGCAAGACCGCACACTGGAAAAACCGATCCCATAGTGACACACCTTTCTTTGCGGTTTTTAACTATAAAGGCACGCATGAAGGCAGCGTTCGCTCGGATCCGGAGCGGTTCGCTCGTTTAACCCAGCGGTTGACGCCTGACCAGCGACAAGATGCGGATCAACTCACTACCCTACCGCCTTTTCATCCGGATACGCCCATTGTAAGACGACAATGGGAAAAATACTATGAATTGCTCACTGGCCTGGATTACTGGGTGCAAGACCGGCTAGAGGAGGTAGAACAAGCCGGTTTGGCAGACGACACCATTGTTGTATTTTGGTCTGATCATGGTACGGGCATGACCCGGTGCAAGCGGTGGACCTATGATTCCGGAACGCATATTCCTTTGATCGTCTATATTCCGGAAAAATATCGCACCCAGAATCAAGCCCAACCTGGAACAGTGGATGAACAGCTGGTCAGCTCGCTGGATCTGCCACCGACAATGCTCAACTTGCTTGGGTTGGATATACCCGGATATATGCAAGGCCGCGCTTTCCTGGGTCCTGATTTATCCCCTGAACGAGACTATGTCTATGCGGCACGGGACCGCATGGATGAACGCTATGATATCATTCGCATGGTGCGCGACAAGCGCTATTTGTATCTGCGCAATTATGAGCCCTTTAAACCTTATTATCAGCATATGCGCAGTGCAGAAAAAGATCCGGTGATCAAGGAATTGCGTCGCCTGCATTCCCAGGGTAAACTTTACCCTGCAGCTGAACAATTCATGAGCGATCACAAGCCTGTGGAAGAATTGTATGACACCCAAAATGACCCGCATCAGATTTATAATTTAGCGGATGATCCACAATACCAGGATGTTTTACAGCGGCTGAGAAAAGAACATTATGACTGGATCTTTCGTACGGGTGATTTGGGATTGATACCGGAACCCGAGCTTGTAGAGTATGAAAAACAATATGGTGACCGTTATTCGATCTGGTCTCAGCCGGAGAATCAAGGCATGCTCGAACGTCTACATGCAGTTGCCACAGTGGCAGGCCATCCTCATATCACAGATATTCCTTTGTTTATCCATGCCCTTGATGATGAAAAAGCCTCTGTCAGATACTGGGCGCTCATCGGACTAGGAAATCTGGCAGACAAGGCATCGTATATCAAGGAGCGTGTACTGGACCATTTAAAAACGGATCGTTCTGCAATCGTCCGCATCGCAGCAGCACGATATCTTGATATGCTGGGAGAATATGATACCGCCCTGCCCGTACTCGTGCAAGAGTTGCAAAACCAACAGGAATGGGTCAGATTATATGCGGCGATCGAACTGGATCGCATCAACGAACAGGCCAGAGAGGTCATTCCCCACTTAAAACAAGCGCTGCAAGACAAACATAACAAGTATGTGGTACGGGTAGCCAACAATGCCTTGAATGAACTATTGGGCACGGATAATATGGTGCGATAGTATCAAAAAAGCATTCTGCATTGCTGCCGATCGGACAGTGATTCGGTGATTTTAGGACCCAGATCCTACTCAAAAACTCTAGACAATGACCATTGTTGCGGTTTTTTGAGCAATGTCCCGTTCAACATTTATCGTCATGAGGACCTGACCGTTCTCTTGCCGCTCTGCTTTTTGAGCGAGGATACGCATCCCGGATGCCTGGAAATCCAATGCATTCGGGGACAAGACTTTGATTAAAAACCGTTTTCGTTCACCGATATAATCGAGTGCGTCGGTGCGACTGAAATCGAATTCGATACGGCCATCTCTTTGATGGATTCCGGTAAGCTGATGATGCAATAACTGTTGCCTGAACAGATCGGAATCGGGCGCCAGAAAGGTATCAAAAGATCGATCATAGGGTTCGAGAAACCGGATCCAGGTTTCCACGATTTCATGATTTCTACCCGGATCGGTATGTAAGATATTGGGCCAATGCATACCACAGGTCGGTCCGCTCAGTTCCCCCCTGGGAGGCGTGGCAATGGTATCCCAGGTCAAAAGATCCTGCCCCCTATCCACGGTCAGCACACCGGAATCGATCCCAAACAATCCATGCTGTACATCCCCGGCATTGGCCATCACTCGGAACGGAGTATTGATATAGTCTATCCCATATTGCTTGAGAATGGCCGCCAGGCTCTGTTCATGGTCTCCTGTCGGGCCAAAGCCGTGCCTGAACGCCGTGGGTACAAAAGACCTCGGCATTGGCCCCAGGCCATGCTGATCCAACAGCTTGCCAAAATAATCCAAATGTTTTTTTATGTGTTCCGGGGGCCTCATTACTCCTTGCATATCGGCCCATTCGGCACGGGTAAAGGTGCCATTTGTCCAGTATTCGTGACCGATACCATGAACGGTTAGTTCGATATGATCGGAATTATTACTGAGCAAATCCGCAGTTTTTTCCAGCCAGGGTCCGACCCATTTTTCATTGTTCCACTCTTTTCCCATCCAGGTGCTGTGGGGCAGGTCTCTGAGGATATTTTTTGTATCCCATTCACACATGACCATCGCTGCCTGGGGGCGGATACCCAGGGCTTTGCCCAGATGAATGATGGCCTCGTAATCCTCGGGCACATGATTCCGGTTGATGCCGGTGCGAAAAGGTTCCTGGTTTTCATGACCGTCTTTGCCAGACCACCAGCCCACATCATCGATGACGACCTGGATCGGCATAGGAATAACGACAGTAAACGATTGATCAGAGTTCATGACAATTGCCTTTGACTTTGGAGCGAGACTGGCTGATGACAAAAGTGCAGCTGTTTTGATAAAGGTTCTGCGATTCAATGATTTCATATCCGGACTCTTTTTAGAAAAGGTTGCGTTTGTATATAAACAAAGAAAAAATATCAAAAATTCAATGATAAAAAATTAATATTCTCAGTATAAACAGCCGTCAAAAGCGGTACAGCGGGCACTGATTTCACTCTATATAAAGAGGGATTCGGTGAGGGGGCTGGAGACCAGAGCGGGACGCAAAAGTCCCGCTCTGAAAAAGCTATTTGCGAAAATATGTCATCGATGGATTAGGACGGCCAATATAACAGATATGGTCAAATCCGTGCATTTTGATGATCGAAAGGGCTTTACGCGCCTCAGCCTCTTTGGCAGCAAAATCCACAAGCCAACGTGAACCCTGTACGATCTTCCATCGTCCGTTGATTTCCTTGACTTGAATATCAGCCGGATTGAACGCCAGACAGTCCTCTCCTGAAATACTCCCTTGTGGCGCTTTGCCGTTGACCAGCATGTATTCCATAGAGGGATCGGGACGTCCGACAAAGCAGCGACTATCCATACGGTACCGTTTGATCACACGTAAAGCCTGCCTGGCTTCATCGGCATTATTGCCAAAATCCATGAGCCAATGTGAACCTTCGACGATTTTCCAATTACCATTGAACCGTTTGACCTCTGCATTTCGATAATCGAACGAGATACAATCTTCTTGCACACGCAATCTGATGTCTGGTCTGACAATGCCAGTGATAGGAGCGAGTTTTTTACTGGCCGTAAATTTTGCCTCAACCCATCCTGGAACCAGCCGCTGGGACCCCGCCGGACCTTCATCCCGATAGGCCACCCTCGGATACATAAATGTACCTTTTAGAGTCCGGCCATCACCTGACACGGTTCCCCATATTAATTTCGTCTCATGGGGTGATCCCTGATACCACCAGACCGCACAAAAGCGATTATTGCCTACCTTGCCCTTGAACAGCGTGGCAGCAGACGCCCCGGCAAAGGAGCCAAATGTCAGGGATATTTTTTCGCCACTCTGTTCGATTTCTATGGTGGTTTCATCGGAAACCGGACGCTGCGCAGGATCCACATCGAGGTAAATATTGGTCCCGCGGATCGAGACCTCATATTCACCGGAAATATCCTGTGCCCAAAGACAAAACACCAAGAGCATGATACAACCCATTACCAAAACGACGAATCTCATTATAATCCTCCTTGGTTAATGATGGACATTCATTCCGTTTTATGATGGTTGAATTTTGACCCTGGATGAGATGCAACGATGCTTGAACGAGAGGCCGTTAAAAAAGAACGAACAGTCGCAGGGGTGATCTGTAGAGTATATGGTTGGAGCTTCCCTATATATAAACTAAGCTATTTATTGTGCATGTCAAGTACTATTTATCAGATTCGTCAAAAACCATTCCTTTGATGGAAAATATCTATCTCAATATATTGTCTGATCATCAAGTGTAGCTTGCATTTCCACCAACATCTTGATATATTATCAGAGTTATACAAGGCTATATCAATTCGGAAAATTGTGATCTCAAAAAAAAATTATGGATATTTTCGATGAAACAAATCTTATCTTCAGTGATTTGCTTTACCATGCTGCTCGTGTCGATTTATGATGCGAATGCTCAATCAAAGAACCCCGCTCAGCCAGTTTACCAGGACATTCCTTATCTGCAAGATTATGCCATAAAATTTACTGTGAATGATTCACAACGTGTTCTGGAAAAATGCCTTGTCGACCGCAACGAGTTCATACAGATTTTAGCGGACGACGGACTCTATCGACCGGCTAACTGCCGCTTTCAATATCCCGGGACTCTGCAACATGATCAAAGATACATTGCCATGGCGGATAAGAACATCAAAGATATGATCCTGTACAAAAATCAATTTGTTTATCTGGATGAACATGCAGTCTTTAGCAATGCCTGGGCAGGTAAAGTATATTGTCAACACACCTTGCCACAAGCACATATTCTCTGCGGGGGGCCTGATTTTTCTTTTCTGATCTCGGACGGCACTACCTTGTCATATGTCAGAGACTCTCAACAGCTCTGGTCAGGTTCCTTAAAGAGCAGTGTTTTGCTGGATATGCAATATGACGAGATCAGCAACACCTTTTTCATCCTGGGCGAAAATGCGCTCTATTCCTGGTCTCCGGGTGCCGGTGCTATTAAATCTCTTTACACCAGCAATCAACTGACCTGCTTTGACCTCATACAAAACAATTCCCGGATCATTATTGGAACCATGGATGGTTACCTCTTGCTGGATAAAAAGGGCAAACAACAAGGCCAACGGGAGAACAAACTGCCCTGGCCGCAACTGACCCGTATCAAAGAGATAAACGGCACCTTGTGGTTCGGTTCCACAAAAGGGGCCTTTAAGAGTCGTCAACAGGGCGGTTATGATTACTATTATGGTAAAAGATGGTTGCCCGGCAACACCGTAACACATCTTGATGCCGGACCTGAAAACTCTGTACTGATCCTGACCCAAAAGGGGCTGTCTCAGATTTGCTTTAAAGAAATGACCCTGCTCGACAAAGCCTTGATTTATGAAGATCAGGTCCGTCAGCGCCATATCCGGTATGGACTCAACAGCGATATCACCCGGCTGACCGATCACGATCTCGCCACTGCAGAGCTCAGTACTGCCGCCAGCGATAATCTCTGGACGGCGATGTATCTGGCGAGCCAATTATTTCGCTATCTCACCACAGGCTCACAGGAAGCGAAACAGAACTGCTATGAATCGTTTGAGGCTATGGAACGTCTGCACACGATCAATGATGTCAGAGGGTTGTTCGCCCGCTCGTTTGAGCGCCATGGCTATCAGGACTTTCGTAAAGAGTTCAGATCCTATGTGGACAATTACTGGTATGAGGGTTATCAAGGAACCATCAGCTGGAGACAGGCTGACCATCCCGAGTGGGACTGGCGTGCAACCGCCAGCAGCGATCAAACCGTGGGCCAGATGTTTGCCCTTACCCTCATCGCAGAACACATCGACGACCCCGAGTGGCGGCAAAGAGCCGTTACGCTTCTGGATGATTTGATGACCTATATTGTCGAAAATGATTTTTGTCTGGTTGATTACAACGGCAAACCTTCTCTCTGGGGACGGTGGAACCCGGATTATGTCAACCGTTTTGCCAGGATGGTGGGTGACCGTAAGCTCTATTCATCCAACATGATTGCTTTTCTGCAAACCGCCTATCACTTTACAGGCAAAGAATTGTTTAAAAAAAAGGCCATGGAACTGATCGACACGCACGGATACCTGGAAAACCTGATGCGCCCGTTCAGCGAAATCGGACCTGTACCCGAGAGCGCGGATGCCTGGAGCAGGATGTTGACCAAGGAATGGAACCACTCGGATGATGAGATGTATTTTCTCGCGTATTGGGGCCTTTATCCTTATGCATTCGATGACACTCTGAAACAAAAATTCAAATGGGCGATCAAAGATCACTGGAACGCCGAACGTCCGGAAAAAAATTCTCTCTGGAATTTCTGTTATGCCATGACCGGGGCCAGAGAATTCGATTTGGAGGAATCGATCTGGCATCTAAAGGAATTTCCACTCGATATGATCCAGTACGAAATTCAAAATAGCCACAGAAAAGATCTCACCCGCATAGAACCCAATTTTCGCGGCCAGACCACCTCTGAGGTCCTGCCCCCGGATGAACGTCCCGAACTCAAACACAACAAGAATCTGTTCACCCTGGATTCCCGAGATCGCAACAGTGAACTGAGTGCCGGCGACACATTCCTATTACCCTATTGGATGGGCAGATTTTTAGGTGTGATCACTGAACCCATGCAAAGATAGAACCCGAGAGTATAAGGGATGATTGCACTGTGGTAAAGTCACCCGAGTTCTTTTCCATGGTACAGTCATCCCTATAAAAACCTGGCCAGGCTGTAAAAAGACAAATAATTCCTTTCTTTAAATATCCTGCAAATATCAACATTCGCTCCTTTTTCTTTTACTTTTTCAGAACAATCCACCCATCTGTACGTCTCTAGAGTCACACAATCATTTCAGCAAGCCCGTAATATGTTCGGTTAATTGGAGAGGTGTACAAATGTCGAAACAAATCATCAAAGGGCTAATCCATTCAAGTCATCGCAGGATAGATAACCCGAGTATGTTTCCACATAAACGTGGTTTCGTTTGGTGTTTTATGGTTTCCTTGCTCCTTTTGGGTTTGTCCAATTGTAGCGACCAGAATTCCGGTGCGAGTAATGATTCTCAACGGGGTAATCGTGGGGGACCAAACTCTCAAAGTGCAGCCATTCCGGTACAGGCAGAGCCGGTTGCCCGGGGGGATATATCGCGATTCCTGTTGCAAACCACCACAATCGAAGCCGAGCGACAGGTTGACATTCTTGCCAAGGTATCGGGTCAGGTGCAAGAGCTGAATGCCGAAGAAGGCATGAGAGTAAGAGAAGGGCAGGTTCTGGCCAAACTCGATGAAGCCGAGCTGACCATCAATTACCTGCGCACCAAGGTCAGCTATGAAACGGATAAATCGGTTTATGAACGGTCAAAGGAAATGCTGGAAAAAGATTTTATCGCGACCGAAGATTATGAGGCCGCACGCCTGCAATTCGAGAGTTCAAAGGCAGCCTATGAAGCCGCCCAATTGCAGCTCGAGTATACCAATATCCGGGCTCCGTTTACCGGCATTGTGACGACCAGAAATATCGAGTTGGGTCAACGAATCAATGTCAATCAATCCCTGTTTACACTGGCTGATTTTAATCCGCTCAGGGCAAAAATCTATGTACCGGAAAAAGATATCAGTCAGATTTTCGAAGGTCAGGAGGCACTCATCTCTGTAGAAGCTCAGCCAGACACCGAATTCAAGGGCATAGTCAAGATGATCAGTCCGGTCGTCGACCCGGAAAGTGGAACCTCCAAAGTCACCATCGACATCGAGGAACCCAGCCTGCTAAAACCCGGTATGTTTGCCTCGGTTTATATCACAACAGAGACCCATACGAATACCTTGATCATCCCCAAAAAGTCCCTGGTGCTGGAAACCGATGTGGATCAGGTCTATATTTACCGCGATGGGTCAGCGCATAAGGTCAATCTGGAGCTTGGATTTACATCCGGAGAAAAAGTAGAGGTCCTCAGCGGCCTGCAAGAGGGAGAGTTGGTGGTGACAGCCGGACAGGATGGTCTGCGCGAAGGCCTGCCTATTCGTATCCCCGGTCTCGAGGAACCCGAACAGAGATTTGCAGAAAATCAACCGGTACAGACAGAAAATGTTGCGATCGATCCTGAGCGGTTGCAGCGCATCGAAGAACGGATGCTGCAGAATGCGGAAATCAAAAAAGAGTATGATAAGCGAATCCAGGAGAATCCTGATATGAAAAATAATCCGGAAAAAAAACTGGCCTTTTTTCGTGAAATGCGACAGACAAGACAGGACCAGCGTCCATAAAAAGACGCGCCTTTATGATAAGGATTTGCAATGAATATATCCGAATTTTCTGTCAAGAAACCCATTACCATGCTCATGATCATATTGAGCATCATTGTTCTCGGATTTCTGGCCCTGGAACGGCTTCCGTTGGCATTTTTACCCAACTTTTCTTCAGATGATGTAGACATAAACATCCCTTATGCTTCATCGTCCCCGGAAGAAGTCGAACGCCTGATTACCCGACCCATCGAAGAAATCATGAGCACGCTTCCGCATCTCGAAGAACTGAGCTCCACCTCATCTTCTGAAGGCAGTCGCATAGAAGTGGAATTCGCTGACGGCGCAGACATGGGACTGGCTTCGGTGGCGGTCCGGGACCGGCTGGACAGGGTCAGGCCGCTCTTACCAGATGATGTGGATCGTATCGACATTCGGCGTTGGCAATCCACAGACTTTCCGGTAATTCAGTTCAGCCTGGCCTGGGAAGGCCGGGTGGATGAACTCTATGACATTATCACCAAGATCATCGTCCCGCGGATTCAGCGCATCGAAGGAGTGGCCAATGTAGAGATCGGCGGATTGGATGAACGCCAGGTTCTGGTAGAGCTGGATTTCGAGCGTATGCGCGCCCACCACATCGATGTCTATAACCTTAGCCGCAGCCTGAGAACCAACAATGTAAACACAGCTGGTGGCTGGATCCTCGACGGAGGACGCAAACACACTGTCCGGGCCATGGGAGAGTTTCAATCCATCGAGGAAATTGCAGAGGTACCGATTCAGGGTACGAGTCTGGTGCTGTCTGATATTGCTGATGTGAGATTTGGCTATCCGGAAAAGACAAGATTCCAACGACTCAATTCCCGAGAAGCCATTGTGCTCGAGGTTTTCAAATCTTCCACAGCCAATGTGGTCGATGTGGCAGCAAAAGTCAAAAGACTGTTGAAGGATCTGCAACAAGAACCCAATTTAAGCAGCTTGAATCTGCATATCGTGCGCGACCAATCCGAAGAAATCCTCAACAGCCTCAAAAATCTTGCTCTTTCCGGTATCTTTGGCGCTGTTTTGGCCACGTTTGTTTTGTTTATCTTTTTGCGCAAGGTGCGCAGCACCATTATCATTTCGTTTGCCATCCCCATTTCCATCATCGCCACGGCCCTGCTCATGTATATTCTGAGGCTGGCGCCGTTTAATTCCGAGATTACCTTAAATATTGTTTCCTTATCCGGACTCATGTTTGCCGTGGGGATGCTGGTTGATCCTGCGGTGGTCGTACTGGAAAACATATTCCGCCACAAACAGGAAGAAGGCCTGAATGCCCGTAAAGCTGCTATCGTCGGGGCAAAGGAAGTGGCTGTTGCGGTCACTTCTGCCACCATGACAACGGTCATCGTCTTTGTTCCCCTGGTATTCATGTCAGCCTCTTCCATGGGACGGTGGTCACGTGATTTTGGTGTGGCGATCGTGACAGCAACACTGGCCAGTCTGATCATCAGTTTGACCCTGATTCCCCTGGCCTCTTCAAAATTGTTTACCGGTGTGGAAAAACCCCGCTCCGGTTTGCTCATGCGTATGGGGGATGGCTATGGCCGCATGATAGAGAATGTTATCCGGTTTCGATTTTTTGCTTTGCTGTTGTTTGTCGGGATCAGTGCCGGTGCATGGCATTTATATGGATCGATCGATCGTGACTGGCAGCCCCGTACCCCTGAACGGCGTATGGACCTGACCCTGGAAGTGCCACGCACCTATGATGTCACGCAAATCGAAGCCTTGTACGATACCGTAGAAACGGTTCTTTTGAACAAAAAACAAGACCTGGAAATATCTCAAGTCTCGAGCCGATACATCAAACATCGGGGCCATTTTCATGCCAACATCACCATCTATTTTCTCCCCGAAGAACAAGCAGAAAAAGAGACGACCCGGCTCTATGAAGAGGTGCGTGGGGTTCTGCCCGAAATTGCCGGGATACAATACAGAGTCGGGCGAATGCGGGGTCGTGGTGGCTCTGATATGGGGGTGAGCGTAGAGTTGAAAGGGAAAAACACCGCGATTTTGGCCACCTATGCAGAAGAAATCAGAGACCTTTTGCAATCCATCCCGGGGGTCAAGGATGTTGACACGTCGCTTGAGGAAGGCGAGGAAGAGATGCGCGTCAGCGTGGACAGAGTTCGCGCGCAAAAATATGGTCTGTCTGCAGAGCAGGTTGCCCGCTCTATCTCGTCTGCGCTGAGCAGCAGATCGAATTCGCGATTCAAGACAGAGGATAAAGAGGTCAATATTCTGGTACAACTGTCCGAAGAAGACCGGGTCAATATGCAACAACTGGAAAATATGGCCATTCGCAGTTCGCGCGGCGAAATGGTACAGATCGGTTCTGTGGTCGATTTTGACTTGCAAAAAGGTCCCGATGCCATACGGCGGGAAGACCGGCAAACCACTCTGCGCGTATTTGCCAATACCGATCAGGGAGGCATGCTCAAGGTCAGCGAAGAGATTTCAGCTCGCATGGCCGAGATCAAGCTGCCCCCCGGATATTCGTGGGGGTTGGGTCGCACCTGGAGGCTCATGCGGCAGATGGAATCCGAATCCAACTTTGCTATTTTCCTGGCATTGATCCTGGTCTATATCGTTATGGCGTCACTCTTTGAATCGTTTATTCACCCTTTTACCATACTGTTAACCGTGCCTTTTGCCATTATCGGAGTGCTGCTCATGTTCTGGGCTACCGATACCAATCTCACCAATATGGCCTATCTGGGTATCATTGTCGTGTGTGGTCTGGTGGTCAATAATGGCATCATCCTGATCGATGCGATTAACAAATTCCGTCGTAACGGCAAAAGCCGCGGCGAGGCCATACGATTGGGAGGACGCAACCGTCTGAGACCCATTCTCATGACCACCCTGACCACAGTCATCGGGCTCCTGCCTCTGGCATTGCCAGCCATGTTCCCACAATTATTCGGACCCCAGGAAGGCAGATCCGGCATGTATACGCCTGTAGGTCTGGCTGTGGTCGGTGGATTGCTGACGAGCACGCCTCTGACACTGTTTCTGATGCCCATTGTATATGTTATGCTCGATGATTTTACGCTCTGGATGAAAAAGATATTCCACAGCGCAAAAATCATGCAGCTATCTGCAGAAAACGAATAGACAAGTAAAAGCCGAAATCCAGCAACTCTAAAACAGGCAAATCAATATGAAGATCGTAAAATTCTCGATTCAACGGCCAGTGACCATTACCATGTTTATGGTCGCAGCCATTGTCTTTGGATATGTCGCATTTGACCGGTTACCCATAAACCTTTTGCCAGATATCTCTTATCCTACCCTGACCATCCGTACGGAATATCCTGGTACTGCCCCGGGTGAAGTGGAAAATCTGATTTCCAAACCCGTGGAAGAGGCTGTGGGCATCATCTCAGGTGTCATCCGCACCAGCTCGATCTCCCGGCCGGGAATGTCTGATGTCATTCTCGAATTCGACTGGGGAACGAACATGGACTTTGCTTCTCTCGAGGTTCGAGAAAAACTGGATATGCTCACACTGCCCCAGAATGCAGAGCCTCCCTTGCTTTTGCGATTCGATCCCTCGCTCGATCCGATCATGCGAATCGGGCTCGCCGGAGACGAGAGCCTGATCGCTCTTCGATTGTTCGCAGAAGAACGTATAAAACAGGATCTCGAACCTCTGGACGGAGTGGCATCTGTACAGATATCAGGAGGATTGGAAGAAGAAATTCAGATCAACATTCATGAAGGCCGACTGGCCACCCTGGGGATTCCCGTAACCCAGGTTACCCAGCGAATGGCACAGGAAAACGTCAATCTTACCGGCGGGATGCTCAAAGATGGAGATTCAGAATTTCTCGTTCGCACCTTGAATGAATTCAAAACCGTCGATGAAATGCGAGATATTGTGGTCGGTATGCGCGAGAATGCCCCAATTCTGCTTCAGGATGTGGCAGAAATCAATAAAGGCCATAAAGAACGCGATATCATCACGCATTTGAACGGAAAAGAATCTGTAGAAATTGCCGTTTACAAGGAAGCTGACAAAAACACGGTCAATGTTGCCCAGACAGTCAAAGAACGCCTTGATCTGATTATGCAAGAGTTCATAGAGTATAATGTTCCGCTTACCATGACCATTATCAACGATCAATCGCTCTTTATTCAGCAATCCGTGGACGAGGTCGTCAATACAGCCATATTGGGAGGCATTTTAGCGATATTGGTGCTCTATCTCTTTCTGCGAAGCATGAAAAGCACAATCATTATCGGATTTACCATACCCATCTCGGTTGTGGTCACGTTCTTTTTCATGTATCTGTCAGATGTTTCATTGAATATCATGTCCATGGGTGGTCTGGCTCTGGGGGTCGGTATGCTGGTGGATAACGCCATCGTGGTGCTGGAATCTATCGACCGGTATCTCAAAAAAAATCACTCTCAGGCAGAGGCCGCAGACAGAGGAACTACCGAAGTGGGCAAGGCGGTCATTGCTTCGACCCTGACCACGGTTTGTGTATTCGTTCCTATTATTTTTGTCGAAGGCATTGCCGGACAGCTTTTTAACGATCAGGCCCTGGCCGTAACGTTTTCTCTACTCGCCTCGCTGATCGTTGCCCTGACACTGATCCCCATGCTCTCTTCCCGTCAGTTATCTGTTGGCCGTTCTGAGGCAGGCCATGAGGACAGTTCAAAGGCATCTGCGGGAAAAGTCAAAAACATCGCAAATACCGTATTTGTCTACCTGCCGGCATTATTCCTCAATTTGATCTACGGTGTGGTCCATTTTATTGGAAACATGCTCAATAAACTGCTTGGACCCCTCTATTCCGTTTTTGATAAAAATCTAAAAAGTCTGACCGATCATTATCCCCGATTCTTGAACCGGGTATTGCATCACCGTTTCAAACTTTTAGGAGGTACACTGGTACTCTTTATTCTTGTTCTCACAGGGGCGACCTTCCTTGGCAGCGAACTCATCCCTGAAATGAGCCAGGGGGAATTTTTCGTCGACGTTCTCCTTCCCATTGGCACTCCATTGGAAGAAACCGAAAAAATGATCGCTCACCTTGCGGAACTGGCAGAGGACACGCCCGGTATCCGCAGCATATATACCGTCGCAGGCACAGCCGCACAAATGGGATTCAGTGCCACAGAAATGCGGGAAAACCTGGGTCAACTGCATGTTCAGCTAGCAAACCGGGATGATCGCGCCTTGGAACAGCGCGTGATGGATCGACTTCGTGAAAAATTTACGCTTGTGCCCGGACTGGAGTATAAAATATCACGACCGACCCTTTTCAGTTTTCGCACCCCTATAGAAGTGGAAATACGCGGCTATAATCTGGAAGAACTGGAAAGACAGAGTCTGTTGTTGACCCAGGAGATGCGCAAGATAGAAGGCTTGCGTGACATCAAGGCCAGCACAGAGGGAGGAAATCCCGAGGTACAAATCGTATTCGATCGCCGGCGCGTTGCACAATTGGGTATGGATGTGGCGTCAATCGGAACGGTGGTTCGAAATAAAGTGATGGGCGAAGTTTCCACTGAGCTGAACCGTCAGGACCGCAAAGTGGATATCCGTGTGAGAGCACGGGAGCAGGACCGACAAAACATCGATGATCTCAGACGCCTGGTCATTAACAGCGAAGGCCAGGTGCCCATTCAGCTCGCAACTGTGGCCGATATAAAACTGGAACGAGGCCCCAGTGAAATAAGGCGCATCGATCAGGAACGTGTCGCCCTGGTGACTGCGAATCTCAAGGGACGGGATTTGGGAAGTGTCTCGGAAGAAATCCAGACCATCATCGACGGGTTGCAGTTGCCTCCGGATTTTCGCATTCGTATCGGCGGTCAACAGCGGGAGATGGCGACTTCTTTCGACAGTATGGTGCTGGCGATTGGTCTGGCGATCTTTCTCGTGTATCTGGTGATGGCTTCACAATTCGAATCCCTGGTTCAACCGTTTATTATCATGTTTACTATACCCTTTGCCCTTATTGGGGTCATCCTCACTCTTTTGATTACCGGCACGCCGGTGAGCGTGGTGGTGCTCATCGGTCTGATCATGCTGGCAGGCATTGTGGTCAACAATGCCATTGTATTCATTGACTATATCAACCAGCTGCGAAAGAGTGGAATGGCCAAACGCGACGCCATCAAGCAAGCCGGACAAGTTCGATTGCGTCCGATTCTCATGACAACCGTCACCACGGTGTTGGGTCTCTTGCCCATGGCCCTTGGGTGGGGTGAAGGCGCAGAGCTGCGAACCCCGATGGCAGTGACAGTCATCGGTGGCCTGTTGATCGGTACCCTCCTGACTCTGATCGTGATACCTACAGTTTATGATGTGGTTGTAAGGGAAAAGCCCATTCTACAGCCTGCAGATGATTTTTCCAAAGGAGTGGATGATGAATAAAATTCTTGCCAGTTTCATTCTCGTGTGGACTGTATGCACAGTCCAGGCGCAAACACAATCAAAAACGGTGCCTCTGAGTTTAAAGGATTGTATTACCAGAGCGCTCGATCAAAATCTCAATATTTCTGTCGAAAAATTAAATCCTGAAATGGCTGACATCTCTGTATCACAAGCCAAAGAAAAGTACTTACCCCAATTGTCGCTCGCCATGAACCAACGAAACACCAATTCTGCGTCCTTTTCATGGCTTGACGCTGCAGATCAGGTGGAAACCGAGTACCAGTTTTACACGGCTGAAATGTCGCAGCTCGTGCCGACAGGAGGGTCATTTTCGGTTTCGCTGGAAACGAGTCAAAACGAAACCAACCGCAAGTTTCAAACCATCAATCCCAGATATGGAAGCACGTTGACCTTTGATTTTGTGCATCCTCTGCTACGGAATTTTGGATTCACTGTCAACAACAGAGATATCATTCTTGCGCGTAACAATGCCAATATCTCTGAATCACGGTTTAAATCTGTGGTCCTGGAAACGATCTATAGCGTGGAATCGGCTTACTGGAATCTCGTTTATAGTATCGAGAATCTAAAGGCCAGGCAGCAATCCCTTGAACTGGCAAAGGATCTGCTGGAGAGAAACAAACGTTCCGTGGAAATCGGACGACTCGCCCCCATCGATTTGCAAAGCGCAATGGCCGAAGTGGCAACAAGAGAAGCCGATATTCTGGAAGCAGAAGCGCTTGTACAAAACAATCAGGACCTTTTAAAAACGCTGATCAATTTACAAACCGAGGATCTGCAGAGTGATATCACGATCACTCCGCTGGACAAGCCCCTTGTCGAAGAAGAAAACATCTCTCTGCAAAAGGCGCTCGAGCTCGCCCGTCTGAACCGGCCGGATTTGCAAGAAATCAAATATGATATTAAAAACCAGGATCTTGAGGTAAAATATGCCAAAAATCAGTTGTTGCCTGACCTGAATTTGCAGGCCTCGTATTGGAGTCCAGGTATTTCCGGAACCCGCCTCCTATATCAGAATAACGATCCAACAACAGGCCGGGTCATTGGAACCATCGCGGGGGGGTCAAATGATGCATTCAAAGATGCCTACAATTTCAAATACGAGAACTGGTCGGTAAGCCTTTCGCTGGACATCCCCTTGAATACGGTATTTGCCAGAAATCAGCTGGCAGAAAGTATTGTCAGCCGGGATCAGGCAAAGCTGCGCCAGCAGAATCTCGAACAACAACTCTTGCTGGAAATCAAAACAGCCAACCGGTCTGTAGAGACCAACCTGAAACGGGTCAATGCGTATCGTATCGCCCGCGAACTCACAGAGAAAAAACTCGAGACAGAGGAAGAAAAATTCAGATTGGGTAATAGCACCAACTATGATGTCTTTTTGTTTCAACGAGACTTGTCCGATGCCCGTTCGAGCGAGTTACGGGCGATAATTGATTACAATCTCTCACTATCCTATCGCGAGTTGGTTCTGGGCACGAGCCTGGAAACAAAGAACGTCCAACTGGAGGATGTAAGATACTGATATTCATAAACCTTCAAACACTCTTCTTTCCTTTATGACCAGCCATATTTTTGCCGATGTTTATTGCATATTTTATTTGCGATGCGTATAATGAGGATACCGGTAACGCCGTTTGTTCCAAACGGCGTTACCGGTCATTCCTCTAGCAAAACAGGTCAGGAGGCAACATGGCTAAACCAGATCGGCAATCTCTTTCTTTAAAATCCAAACTGAACAGAAGACAATTTTTAGGCTTTGCAGCGGCCGGCTCCATGGCATTATCCGGATTGAAAAAAAGCCGTGCAGAGACTGCAAATTCCGAAAAAATTAACATCGGCCTGATCGGCTGTGGCTGGTATGGTATGGTGGATTTAAAAGCGGCCTTTAAGGTGGGTGGCATTGAATGTGTAGCTCTTTGTGATGTGGACAGCGATCATCTTGAAAAGGCTGCCAGTGAGGTAAATGATTTGCAGGGATCGCGAGCTCAGCTGTTTACAGACTATCGTGATCTGCTAAAGATACCCGAACTGCAAGCCGTGATCATCGCCACTCCCCCGCAATGGCATGCGCTGCCTTTTATCGAAGCTTTGGAAAGAGGAGTGGATGTTTATTGTGAAAAGCCCCTGGCCTATGATATCCGCGAAGGGCAGGCCATGACCGCTGCGGCAGAACGCAGCGACCGCATGATACAAGTCGGATTTCAGCGCCGCCAGAGCAAGGCGATTCAACAGGCCCGAGAGTATATCCGGCAAGGGAATCTGGGAAAAATCATTCAGGTAGATGTACAAATTCATTATACAGCGAAAATGCTCGATCCGACCCCTCAGCCACCTCCTTCAACCCTGGATTGGGACCTCTGGTGCGGACCAGCGCCCAGGCTGCCATACAGTCCGCAAATCGGGCATAAAGCATGGAGGCTTGAAAAAGAGTATGGGAATGGGCATCTTGTCGACTGGGGCATTCATCTCGTCGATGCCATTCGCTGGATACTGGATGAAACCACACCACTATCGATCCAGTCCAGCGGTGGCATATATGTTTTTGATGGATATATTACCACTCCGGACATTCTCACCACCACTTTTGATTTCGCGACATGCCCGGTGATCTGGCGCCATCGTTTATGGGGGGCAAAGGAATATACGCCCGAGGTTTCCAACGGGATCTTTTTCTATGGCGAAAAAGGAACAGTGTTTGTAACGGATCGCCGTTGGGTCATCATACCCGGTAAAGAGGGTAAAGAGCGACAGGAATTCAAAGTGGCTGCCGATATGGGACAGGAACATATGGCTGATTTTTTACAGTCAGTAAAAACACGAGAACAGCCTCTATGCAACACCCGGGACGCCTTTTATAGCACAGCGACTGTCCAGTTGGGAATGATCGCTTATGAAATGGCAGAAAAGATACGTTGGGATCATGACACACTAAAGATCCTGGGCAACGATCAGGCTGCTGCGATGTTACAAAGGGAATATCGGGCACCCTGGAGTCATCCTTTTAAAGGTTGAAAAATTCTAGATCAGGAGGACAACCATGCAATCCCTCAATCGCCGGGAATTTATGAAAACCTCGTCAGCCTCTGCCATGGGGCTGGCAGTCACATCGGCGTTCGGTAAAAGCCCGGCCGAGACCGTCAATATTGCAGTCGCCGGGATCAGAAACCGGGGCCGTGCACACTATCGAAATTTTTCACGCCTTCCCAATGTCCGTGTCACAGCTCTGTGTGATATCGACGAACGATTATTTCCCAAAGCAGTGTCAGAAGTTAAAGAGATGAGCGGTCATAAACCCCAAACTGTGGTCGACTATCGGGAGTTACTGGACAATAAAGAGATCGACGCTATTGCCATCGCCACCCCTGATCATTGGCATGCATTGCAGACCATCTGGGCATGCCAGGCTGGCAAGGATGTATATGTCGAGAAACCGCTCGCCTATACCATACAAGAAGGCCGCAAGATGGTCGAGGCGGCCCGCAAATACAACCGGATTGTTCAAGTGGGTACGCAGCATGTCAGCGACCCGGTGGTGCGCAAAGGCATTCAGTTTATCCGCGAGGGTAAACTGGGCGAGATCTATTCTGCCGGCGTCATTGTGTACGGACACCGTCCTGATATCGGCCGCGTCAAGAACAGCGAGATCCCACCAGGAGTGCACTGGGATCTGTTTCTCGGCCCAGCGCCCATGCGACCGTTTAATGAAAATCGTTTTCATTACAAATGGCACTGGTTTTGGGATACCAGCACGACAGAATTCGGCAACAATGGTGTTCACATGATGGACATGATTCGCAGAAGCCTCGATAAACGACAACACCCGGAAAAGATTCATTGTACCGGTGGATTCTATGTCTATGACTCTGATCAGGAAATTCCCAACCTTCAGATGGCCACCTTTGAATATGGAGACGGTGTGATTACCGAATTGACCGTACGCAGTCTGTATAGCAATCCTGAAGCCGGAATGAAAAGCGGATGTTTTTTCTATGGTTCAGAGGGCTGGATGCAGATGGCTCCGGGTCAATTCAAGTCGTTTTTCGGTTCCAAGGATGAACCCGGACTTGCAATGACTCGGGATGATCTCGAGAACACCTCTTTTGAAATCAGAGGCCTGGAGCATTTTCAAAATTTTATCGACTGTGTGCGCTCGCGTAAGGTACAAGAACTCAATGCAGATGTCCTGGAAGGCCATCTCTCTACGACGATCTGTCATCTGGGAAATATTGCCTACCGCACTGAACGCAAACTAGAGTTCAATTCTTATGCTGAACAATTTGTCAATGATCCTGATGCAGATCGTTACCTTTCGCGTCAATACCGCCCACCTTTTGAGCTACCGGATCAGATCTGAATTTATCGACAATAATGAACTGGCAAAAACCGAGCATGTGACCAGGGAAATCAGGATTCGCAATACCTGAACAGCATCATTCCTTCATCAGCCATACTTCAGAGACCAGGGTTCCCCATCCGCCGGAATTGCGCCACTGCTCCACGGTCACACGATCACCGGTTGCGACATCCGGAGCTTTTTCCAAACGGATAAAGAGCTCGCCATCTTTTGTCACCGACCGGGGAATATCAAAACTGAAAAAATCGCTCATTTGCAGCGGTAATTCCAGATTTTGTGCCAATACGATATCATCAGCGTAAATCGCCTGACTCTTTTGGTTCATACGATGCGCATATCGGTCTTGAAACCAGGGACGAACAAGAGTAAATCTGACTTTATAAGACGCCTCCGGATCGAGATTACGATAGTGCAACGTAACGCCCTGATCCTCATCCTGAGTAAAATGCATGGATCGCTGGCTGGGACGATTGCCCTCTGAGAGCATTTGGCTGACATAAGGCTGTCCATGATCGTAGGGATAGCCAAAAACGACATGCGGTGCGGGATTCGAGGTGCCCAGGTTGTCGTAATATCCTCCCTCACCCGGATTCTCGTAATCGACGATCATCCGCAACCGTTCTTTTCTTTCTGTTGGCCCTGAAGCCTTGGCCCGTTGCAGCTGACGTTTCAGCCATCCCAGGCCGATGAAATCGTGTTCGAGATTGAAATACCCTTCGCTGCGAACGCCGAATAACCGGTCACTCTCTTGCCCCAGACGACCGGCAGTCTCTCGCAGTTCAACCATCTCTTTGGTTTCTTTGAGCTCATCGAACACATCGAGCAATGATTCAATCTCGCGGGGTAATGCGGCATCGGTCAACATTTCTGCCACACGATTTTCGATCCGTTTTTGCAGGTCGATTTGCTGCTGTACTGCCAGCTGCACATATTTGTCCAGACAGGCTTTTTGCATAAACATACGCCACAACCAGTTTGTCTTCATGCGCTCAGCAGGCATTTTTTCACCAGCGGTTTGCACGAGCTGGTAAAAAGCGTCGATACCCGTCTTTTCCGGCAAAGGATTTTCCGGCTGTTCCTGCAGATTTTCTTCCAGTTGAAAAATGGCCCTGGCCATATCAGGAGCAGCCTCGGGACCGAACCAGGTTTGACAATACTCGTCTACCACTTGTTCTACGGTCATCCGGGGAGACCAGAGCAGCCGTTGCCACATCCATTGATTAAAATGATCGTGGTGGCCACTGGAATGAGTGATATCGCCCACACCATATCGCATGAGATCATTGAAGACACGATGATAATAACGCGGCCAGGCAAAAAAGGTCAATCGGTCATAGACCATTGTGAGAAACTGATCCGGCCGGCGTTCATAGATTTCATGACTCCAGTGCGTCGGCTGGTCACCCTTGCGATCTGCCCGGGGATACATTTGAATATAGCCATGCTGGCTGTATCTCCAGTGAGTGATCTCGTTATAATAGACCAGATCGTGTTGCGGTGGCAGCTGGTGCAGGATCTCTTGCGGATACAGGCCATAAGGCCCGAATCCCGGATATCGAAACAGATCCATTCGATGGGTCTGCCGGTGACCGGGTTGCCAGGTGGTGGCATCCGACCCCGGTCCAAATCCCCAGGCCCACAGCCAGTCTCTGGGCTGTTCCCTGAGATAGTCAAAGATGGCATTGTCATCGGCATTATCGAATTTTTGGTTGGTAAAATAAATGCGTGATTCCGGATGGTACTTATGAATGATCCCGGCCATTTCCGCAACGGTTTTGATAAACGTCAGTCCATAGGGATCACACTTTTCGCATTCACAACCGCCTCCGTCTCCCCCGTGGAATTTGACCAGATCATAAGTCGGGCTGGATTTAAACGTTTGCTCGCATTTTTCCAGCATAAATTCGCGGGCTTTCGGCACAGAGAGACAGGCATAGCCCAACCTTCCGATCGATTCCTTGGCATGCCACTCGTCCGGAATATCGCGTCCGGAGGTATTGGCACCAAATCCTCCCTGTGTCATCAGGCCATAAGATTTTAACATGTCAAATACAGGGCCGGGACGCGTGTTGAAAATATTTGCACCGGCCAGGGCGTAATCGAGAATGACCCTTTTGGTTTCCTCATGCGTCCAGTCCCGCACATCGGCCAGGCGTTTGGCCACGCCAGACTGGCCATATTGCGTCCCGCGGATTTCAAAGGCAGGTGCAGAACGGATATGCAGATCATCGGGCAATACAAGTTTCCCATAATGATCAAGGCCCTGCCGCAAGAGCTCTCCCACTCCATAGAGACAGCCGCGCTCATCCACACCTGCCAACAGCAAAACAGGCTGTTTATTTTGGTGAACCATTTTGAGCAAAAACCCCTCAGGACCCGGAGCGAGATGGGTCAATTCCGGAATGCGATGTTCAGTTAAAATATTTGCCAGGGCCGGGTGATGATCTGACACCCCGAATAAAATCTGGAACGACCTGTCGTTTCCGACCTTCCGATCGGCCCCTAAAACACTTGTTTTAATCCCTCGTTCTTGCAACCGTTCTTTGAACAGCTGAACGATATTGAGTTCGATCGCGCTTGCCTCTGTGCCCGGCTGAATCATCACCTGCCTGGTTTCGAGCGTTTTTGCAGAGAGAGCAGAATATATAATGAAAAGCCACACCAATATTATAACCATAACTAATCTGTATCTAAAAGCACTCATCATGTTTCCCTGAAAAATTTTCTTATACTTGCCCATAATTTCACTTTTTTCTGTAACAAGAACTTACGGGTAACGGTTATGAAATGCAAGAGATAAAAGCAGGCATTCTTTTATCCGGATAATGCAGACCAACAGATGGAGACAATATCAAATCTAAAAAAAATTTACGCATAAACAAATTTTTAGGGTATTTCTTACATTATTTACGGTATGGTCATAATAAAATCAAGACGCTGTCCTGAAAGCATTGGAGTAGAGAATGACGACTCGGATATTTCAAACCTTACTTTTTACTGGATTGCTCATTTCATTAAACCTGCAAGGCGCGATCCCGGAACATACGCGGCTTTTATATGAAAACTCGTTGAAAACCGGCGATTCGGACGAATTTATGACCATGCAAAACATCAAGGGAAGTTTCAGGAGCAATGGCTGGCAGGCTGAGAGAGAGAGTAAATTGACACTACAGCTATATAACCGACTTCCCGCAACCGGTACGGTCGAATTTTCCGTGACCAACTTTGATCCCGTCAAGCAAGCCGAACGCGGCAAACAGACGTTTTTCGGTCTGTCCTCAGAACCGCATACCCAACTGAGCCTGTTTGCAGATGACAGCCATAGCGCTTTTGCCTTTCTGCGCATCGGAACAAACTATGTAACCTCTGCAACCCAGGCCGGCCTGGAATTCGATACCGCGTTCGATGGCCCAAAGTCCAGAGAAAGGGCACGCACTCTTTTGCTGAATAAAACATGGGATCGGAATCGCACGTATCAATTCAGGCTGGTATGGAACCAGGACACATTCTGGCTCTTTCTGGATGGAGAGATGGTCAAGGAACACTTTTTCAGTGGTCCTGTTCGCCGTTTTCAATATATCTCGATCAGTGGCGATGACTTTTATTATCCTGTAGAGGGACCGATCTATTCTGACCTCAAAATTTACACAGCAGAGTCCAGAGTCATTTTCGATGATAAGACCTTTTCTAAAAGTGTCAAAGGCCTGGAAGAACAATTCGGGGGAAATGCCCTGGCCTCGGCTGATGTCAACGGAGACGGTCTTGGGGACATTTTTGTTACCAATATTGTTCAAGACCAATGCCTGTCGGCAATTCTTTATGTCCAGCTACCAGACCACTCATTTCAGGATGAATCCTCTTTACGCGGTATTGATACCGATTGTAATGCCTATAGTGCTTCGTTTGCGGATATCGATAATGATGGTGATCTGGATCTTTATGTATGCAATTATGGTTCAGCTGACCAACTCTATATAAATGACGGTACAGGAAATTTTTCCGAACAATCAGGATCGCGTGGGCTCGTGAACCAACAGCAATTATCTACTGCATCGCTATTTTTTGATCTGGAAAATGATGGCGATCTGGATCTTTTGGTTATTGTCGATGGTGATGAAAACATTATTTACCTGAATGATGGTCAGGGGTTTTTCCAAGCTAGCTCCCGAGGAATAGCCGGCACTCTAATACCCGCTTCCGACCCTGTAAAGCCAACAGCCACCGCTCTGGATATCGACAATGATGGCGACATGGATATATATGTCAATCATCCGGATACCGGAAACGAGCTTTATATCAATGATGGTCAGGGTCATTTTACCGAGCAAGCTCAACAACATCACATCAATTTCGATCACTATACCACCAGTGCAACCTTTGCAGATATGGATACCGATGGTGATATGGATCTGCTATTGGCTTCCAAGCATCAAGACTATACTGAAGAACCTCTGGAACTCGCCATTTATGCAAATGACGGAACAGGGCATTTCACCCCATTTGCTTCCCCTCCTCTCCTTATGAACGGATATAGAGTGAGTGTATTCGACGCCAATAATGACGGTTATCAGGATATTTACTGCTTGCAGAACAATGAATATGATCGCTACTATGGATGGCGGGCCTGGGAAATATTCGGGGTTTCCAAAGCAATACTCTATTTGGGAGAAGGAAATGGTCAATTTACGCCAATAGACGACTGCGGTACAGGCATTGTCGCGAATACGCGCACGGTGTTGGCGAATGACTTTGACCGCGACGGCGATCAGGATCTTTATATCACCACCAACAGCTTTGAAAACGTATATCTCGAAAACAACAGCTCGCAGGAAAATCAACATTGGGTAAACGTCTCACTGAAAAGCGAAAACGGCCAAAAGGGCGCAATCGGGACAAAAGTAAAACTCTATCAGACAGGATTCCTTGGCGATAAAGAGCATTTGATCGGCTATCAACAGATTCTCAGTCAGAACGGCTATCTTGCCGACAATTCGAAATGTTTACACTTTGGTCTTGGCGAATATCATACTTTTGATATCGCAATAGAGTGGCCGGATGGCAATCGTCAGACACAAACACAGATGGATGCCAACGAGGTTTATGAAATACAACAAACAGCAGATCCGGAATATGAACTACATTATGTAGCAGGGAATCATCAGACCGGAAATTTTAATTCTCTATTAGGTGAGCCGCTCGCTGTCCGGGTGACCGACGGAAAAGGAGCGAACGCGCCTGGTGTTGCCGTACACTTTGGCGTTACAGGAGAAGGAGCGACGCTGAGTGAATCACTCGTCTATACGGATGATTCGGGAATAGCTCAAGTTCAAGTCACAACAGGCAATGTCCAGGGAACGATCATAGTAGAAGCGACCTTACCGGACTCTCCTCATGCCAGGGTTTCCTTTACAGCCTATGTCAACCCAGTTATCACCGATCTTGAGATCTGGAGCGGCAACCATCAAACAGGAACTGTCGGCCAAGCTTTGCCTGAGGAAATCGTTATCCAAACCATGGCCAATGGCCAACCTCTTGTAAATCAAAATGTACTGTTTAGCCTGACTGACCAGACAGGCTCTCTGCAAGGAGAAACACAGTTAAACGTCCTTACCGATGCACAAGGATTTGCACGGGTAAATTGGACGCTGGGTGTCCACGCCGGTCAGCAAACGTTAAACGTCACATCTGGCCCTCTCAAACAGACCATCACAGCAACAGCATTGGCAGGGGCCCCGTCGAAACTTTTGCGGGATAAAGGTGAGGGACAAGAACTCGTCGCACCCGGCCAAACATTTGCAGCCCCTTTTGGCGTCAAAGTGGTAGACACATATGGCAACCCCATAGAAAATCATCCAGTCACCTTTAACGTCACTGCCGGAGGTGGCTCTATCCAGAACCTCTCTGAGGTCACTATAAATACCGATTCACAGGGCGTGGCACACGTCTATTGGACTGTCGGCCCTTATTTAGGCCCCGATCAGACACTCGAGGCAACCAGTGAATCCGGAGGGACTCTATTGCAATCCTCACCCGTACAATGGAGCTATAAGGGTCTGTCCATCGATAGCGTAAAGTCAACACTTGTCGCCACTTTTCCGGTACCTGCCGACGGCAAGAGTCAATCACAGATCACCCTCACCCTCTATGATAACCAAGGCCAAGCCGTCGGAGCCGGTGTTACCGTATTTTTTGCTTCTTCCGGCACCGGTAATATCTGGACGGTTCCTGATACGATGACCAATGAGCAAGGGAAAATCACAGCATTTCTTGCCAGCACGACGGTTGAGATGAAAACCATTACCGCCACCGTTAAGGGGCTTGATATCATCCTCGAACAATCTGACGTCCAGTTTATTGAACCTGCTCCGGAATTCAACCGCATCGAGAGGGTTTCAGGCAATCATCAGCAAGGTACTGTTGGCAAAGAACTGGCCGCCCCTCTGACCGTCAAAGTAATGGATTCAATGAACAACCCGGTCTCTGCGGTACCAGTGGTATTTCAAACGGCCCAAGGCAGCGGTTCGTTCAATGGACAAAATAGACTCACCGTGCATTCAGACCCCAATGGCTTGGCTTCTGCCGTTTTTCAACTCGGAACACGGGCAGAGGACTATCAGGTGACAGCCTTTCTCGCTGATTCTCTGGATTCATTTGTAACCTTTAGTGCAACTGCTGTTCCCGCCCAACCCTCTATCCTGAGGCAAGACAAGGGTGCCGGACAAACACTCGTAAGCCCTGGCCAAACCTTTCCGGAACCCTTTGGGGTCAAAGTAACGGATGTCTATAGCAATGCGATCAGCGATCATCCGGTCTCTTTTTCGGTGATATCCGGTGGAGGGACTCTTGAAGGGCAAACCGTGACGACCATGAGGACAGACAGCTCTGGTTGCGCTCAGGTATACTGGACAACCGGCTCCTATTTGGGTCCTGATCAGGTTCTCCAGGCGTCCAGCAAAAACAATGGTGTACCCCTGGAATTATCACCCATAACCTGGGCCTATAAAGGTCTGGATATTGATATGCAGAAATCACGACTCACTGCCTCGACACCTGTCCCTGCGGACGGAACCACATCGTCAAAAATCACTGTCACACTCTTAAACAGCAAAGGGACTTTTGTGGGACCCGGTATTACTGTGCATCTCACCTGTTCCGGAACGGAAAATACATGGGTCATTCCTGATCCTGTATCTGATGAAAACGGGCAAATCAAAGCCTTTCTCACCAGTACAAAAGCAGAGACAAAAACGATTACCGCTCTCATCAAAGGAATCGAGAAAACATTACCGCCTTTCCAGGTGGATTTTATAAAGCAGATTCTACCCCCTGGTCAAATCGTTGCGGTATCCGGGAATCAACAGCACGGGATTGTGGGTGAGAAACTGACTTTACCGCTGATCGTAAAGGTTCTGGATAGCATGAATAATCCTGTCGCATCCAGTCCCGTCACCTTTACATGCTATAGCAGCGGAGGATCATTCTCAGGCAAAAAAGAGACGACGATACTCTCCGATGCTGACGGTTCGGCGGCTGTCGATTTTACTCTGGGAACAAAACCAGGTAATCATGAGGTGACTGCCACTCATCCAAACATACCCGGATCAGAGATCAAATTTACACTGATCGCATTGGCGGACTCGCCCCGGGCCATAAACATTGTTTCAGGCAATGATCAGACCGCGCAAGCAGGGGTTACATTACCCGATTCATTTCGTGTCCAGGTCGTCGATCAATACGAAAACCCAACCCCGGATCAAACCGTTGTCTTTATTTCCCTGAATGGAGGGAAAATCCTCTCACCTGAATGGGTACAAACCAATAATCAGGGCTTTGCCGCCTGTCAGGTCGCGCTGGGAGATTCGAGCGGGATTTATTATTTCATGGCACAGGTCGACACGTTAAGCAGCGAATTTTTCCAGGCTACCGCTCTTTCTGACAATCAAAACGGGGCTCCAAGTATCGTGTTTTATACTCCAGCAGAATCATCGCTCGTGCTATCACACGACCAAAATATGCAATTCACCATTATAGGGAATGATCCGGATGGTGACAATCTCTTTGGTGAATGGTGGGTAAACGATGAATGGGTTGCCAATGGTCTTAGCTTTCTGTTCCAGGCGACCAAAGAAAACCCCGATACAAATCGTATCCGGGTGCTGCTGTCGGATGGTGAACTTGCGGACCAGATTGAATGGACAGTATTTTTACAATCCTCTACATCTGTCGACTCGCCCACAAACAGCCAAGAGTTTCCCCAGAAAACTGCGTTGATTGGCAACTATCCCAACCCGTTTAATCCGGAAACAACGATAGAATTTCAATGCCAAAATGAAAAAGTCGACTTGCGAATTATCGATAGCCAGGGCAGACAAGTGGCATTACTTTTACAGGAGATCCTTGATGCGGGTACTCATCGAGTGACATGGAATGCTGCGGGCATGCCAAGCGGAATCTATTTCTATCAACTTTTAACCGATACCCATCGCGAAATCCAAAAGATGATTCTTTTAAGATAATACTTGAATTCCCTTTAAAAGTGACCTGATTCCTGGCCGAATAACTCCTTCTCGTACCGAATGCAATATGATCTCCTCTTACAATTTAATTTGTGGGAGGAGATCAAAGCATTTTGCGGGTATAATCAAAATGGAAATACAAGACCCCCCGCACACGGTTTTAACTATAAAGCCTTTTGTCTGGGTTATTAAGACAGGTGACAAAGTATTAAGAATCATCCGTGATTTTACAAAGAGGGGTACGTGATGAACAAACTTATATCAATCATCATCTCGCAATTTATGATCATTGCAACATTGATCGCCCAGCCTCAATCAGAAGAACAAGCGATACGGGAACTGGTGGTGAAAACATCAAAATCGTTTCACAATCTGGATTTTGATACCTATCAGGAGGTTTGGCTGCACGAGCCCTATGTCATGCGTATGAATCCCGAGGGATGGCAAAATGTCGGATGGGATAGCTTGTCCCTGATGTATCGGAATATGTTGAAAAATGACCTTCGCAAGTGGGATGACATTCGTATTGAAATCGCGGATATGCATCATCATATTACCGGCAATACAGCCTGGGTGATCAACGATCAGACAGAACTGGGGCTTTCTGAAGGAGAACCGGAATCCTATTCAGTTTGGGCCATTCGGTTCCTGGAAAAAGTGGATGGGGAATGGAAACACGCCTTTTATATGACCGGGAATTACCCG
>WJME01000033.1 GCA_014728115.1 Candidatus Zhuqueibacterota bacterium
CGACTATTTGATCGAGTGCATCCAAAGCGTTGTCAAGCAAGCCCTCGATCCTGAAACCATGCAGATTTGTGTTTGTGATGATTGCTCAGAGGACCAAACCATAAAAGAGAAAATTCAGGCTATCGCAGGCACTAGAGTCGAGGTTTACAGACATCCACAAAGAGTAGGCCATATTCGCAATTTCAATACCTGTCTTAATAAAGCCAAAGGCCACCTCGTTCACATACTGCATGGTGATGATCAATTGCGATTAGGGTTTTATGAAAAATTGACTGGGGTTTTCGAATCTAACCAGGATATTGGGGCTGCATTTACACGATTTATTTATATCGATGACAGAGGTCATTGGCGAGCTCTATCCGGCTTGGAAATGGACAAACCAGGGATTTTTCATTCCTTTTTACCTCAAGTTGCCGTGAGACATTTCATCTTGTCGGCAGCGATGGTGGTCAGGCGTCAGGTATATGAAAAAGTGGGAGGATTTTGTCCGCAGGTCCCTTCTTATGAAGATTGGGATATGTGGAAACGCGTGGGAAGCATCTCTTCGGTTTGGTATGAACCTTATCCTTTTGTTCTTTACAGAAAACATCGCCAGACAATGTCGATTTATAATCTGGATCGTCATTTCACCATTGATGGAATTTCAAAAAGCATTGAACTGTCAAGGTCCTATTTGCCATTGCACTCGAGAGAAAAATGGATAAAACAAGCAAAGCAAATCGGTGCTCGCCTTGCAACACAACAAGGGAAAGCCTATGTGAATGAAAAAAAATACAGGATTTCCTGGCGCTATATTGAACGGGCTTTTAAGCTGTATCCGCATCCAGTTACTCTAATCTATTTTTATCGCTATCTCAAACATGCCATGCGGCATTTTATGCAATCTCTTTCCCAAAGGCAAAGCATAGAAAAACCGGCATGATCATCCATATATCACACGCTTTTTTCGGAAAAGGTGCCGTTTCTACCAGAGCCCGCCAAGAGGTTAAAAGCCTGGTAAAAATGGGATATGAGGTTGTTGTCATGACCACGACCCTGCGTGGAAGAACCTTTGATCCTGTCTTAAAAAACGTACGATTTCATGTTATGCCTCCCCATTCTCTTCACGCATGGGTCAGAGAACTGGCTCGTCGGTTTACCTTTGCATTAAAAGTAAGACATGTCCTGACCGAGCTTTATGCAAATAAACACATTGAATGGATCATTTACCATCCAGCGACACTATCCTGGATGGTTGAACCCTTTTGTGAAAAGCATCGAATTTCATCCATGTATATTGCGCACTCTTTTCTTCAGGATCAAATGGCCAAATCCATTTCACCATACAACAGCTGGGAATCTCATTTTTATAATTTTTTTGAAAAACAGGCCATCCGAAAATCAACCTGTTGTGTTGCCATATCCGAATATATGAAATATCAAATCGAAAAAGTACGTCCTGTCAATAAAAAAATCGCATATTTACCGAACCATGTTGACACAGAATATTTTCATCCCGATCCCACCGTATCGAAAAACATCGATCTTTTATTCATCGGTCGATTTGCTAAAGAAAAAGGAATCGATATTTTGTTCGATGCGCTGAGCATGCTTGGAACACGTTATCGACTCGTGCTCCTGGGGCATGGGCCCTTGTATGACTTTATGCAATTAAAGTCGCGCAAATTAAATTTAAACACCGAATTTCTGGGACATGTCCCCCCTTTTAAAATTCGGCGATTTTTGTCCAGTTCTCGATATCTCATCCTTCCGTCTTGGGCAGAGCCCCAGGGACTTGTTATCCTTGAAGCACTGGCAAGTGGTACCCCGGTCATCGGCTCCAACTCTGGTGCCATCCCCGAGATGATTGTTTCCGGTCACAATGGTTGGCTATTCGAACCGGGAGATCCGAGTTCATTGGCACAAACAATTTCAAATGCCATGCAGAGTCTGGCTTTAGAAAAAATGGCTCGGAATGCAAGAGAATCGGTACTAGAATGGGATTTGGCTTATTTTGGGGAAAAGTTAAAAAACACATTATCAAGCAACGCTGTTCACATAAACGATACGACATATGTTGACGATTGAGCGTTTGAAATCACTCGATGATATTTTGACGATGCGAGCAGAGTGGGATACGATCCTGAAGCAAAGAACAGATAGTACGATAAACGATACTTTTGATTGGATTTTAAACTTGTATCGGTTTTTTGCCACGCCTCAAAACAGTGCATTCCTGGTATTTTCGAGCAACCGTCGCATCGTTGCATTGGTGCCGATGGTCATCGTCCGTCGATATATCAAGAAAATGATCCCATACACTCAACTGATCCATATCGGTTCTTTTAGCAAGTTGACAGATTTTTGCAATATCCATTGTCTGCCCGAGTTTGAAAATAAAGTCCTTGCCCGACTTTTAAATTACAAGGGTGTTCAGCAAGTATTGATCAGCCCGGTAACCACAATACCTATAGAACTGTGGTCACAATATCCCAATGGAATTAAAACATCCTCCCGCATCTTATCCATTGATTTCAGTCAATATTCGACTTTTAGCGACTATGTAAGCAAAAGGAGCAAAAATACACGCAAAGAGCTGGTCAAACGGCAGAACAAACTGTTTAAATACAAGAACTGGCATATCCGATTTGAAACGCAAATGACAAAAGAGCACTGGAAGGCCATTACGACCTTGCATCAAGGTCGGCAACAACAATTACAGCGATCGAGTATCTTGTGCCAACATCCATATCAGCATTTCATAGAGGCGATCATAGAAACCTTTAACAACAGATCGCTGCTCTATTCATTGCTGACTATCGATGATCGACCGATCTCGTTTACACTGGGATTTATTTATAACAGCATCTACTATCATTGGCTTGTTGGGTTTGACCCTGCATTTTCAGACCTATCCCCGAACAAGCTGCATCACTTTTTCTTGATTGAAAAACTTGCAAAAAATTGCAAAGAATTCAACTTTATGCGGGGTGATGCGAATTATAAATATCAATGGACACACACCGATCAACCAGCTTTTGAAATAAAACTCTGGAATCGATCGACATTATATAACCAAATGGTTTGTGTGGTAAAATCCCCTATAAAGGAGAATCACTTTTCATGACACCCAGGGTCTCGGTGATCATTCCCACGTATAATCGTCCACAAAAAACCATCCGGGCTGTCGATAGCGTGCTGGCACAAACGTTGAATTCAATCGAGATAATTGTTGTAGATGATGGATCGACAGATGATACGGTGTACCAGTTAAAAAAAACATTTGGCAACAAGATTATACTCATATCCATTCCACATACAGGTAACCCCAATTATCCCCGTAATGTCGGAGTTGCCAATGCAAAGGCCAATCTTGTAGCATTCCTGGATTCCGATGATTGGTATTTGCCTGAAAAGGTAGAAACGCAGGTGAACTATTTAGAAAGGCATCCAGAATTTTCTGCAGTTTATTGTGACATGATGCTGGCGGATCCCAATGGCCAAATCCTCTCAGATTCCTGGTTCAAAGATCGTAACGATATGAAGCAGGGAACGATTTTAAAACAGCTATTGGTCCCCTTTCGACCCCTTGGGTATGAACTCTATTTAAATTGGTTATTATTCTCTAAAGACATATTTAAAACCATCGGCCTATTTTCCACCCGATTGTCGTTTCTCGAAGACTGGGAATTTGTACTCAGAATGGCCCTGCGATATAAAATAGGGTGTATAAAAAAAAGCCTTTTGGTTGCAGAGCGCAATGATGGTAACAACTATTCGCAACGATTTGTAAAGGATTACCATGCCCAGCCGGCTCTATATACACTTCCTATTTTACATTCTATTGCCAATATTGCCGAATCAGAGTATCAGACCATCCGGCAAGCGATCATTGCGCATTGTATCATCAGTGCCAATCGTCAAGCAGCAGTAGGATCACGGTTAAGAGCCTGGAGATATTGGCGAAAAGCTTTTGTTATGAGTCCTTGCAATCCCATAGTCTATAAATATGCACTAAAGGTGGGATACAAAGCATACAGGAGCGCCTGTGCATAAAATCAAAGATAACAAAAAACTCATCCTTTTATGGGTGGTCATCATCATCGTTTCTCTGGCAGAATTCAGAACGATTTATCGCATTGAAGGTGGACCTGAATTGCTCGAGAGTTTTGGAAACAATGAAAAACAACTTTTAGAGGGCAATCACCACATCAAAGCGTGGACCAATCGTTTGCTGGCGCCCCACATGATTCTTGCGTTCCACAATATCACCAATGTCCCCTGGCATTCCACCACCTTGTTTCTATCGGCTATTTTGCTTGTAGCTAGCAATTTGGTATTCTTTAACTTGTCATGTCGCTTCACTCCCAAGGTTGACATCGCATTCCGATATACGCTTTATTATATCCTCTTATTTATTGTGATGCAGCACTATTATATGTTCCTTTGGGATTTTATCGATATTCTGATATTTACACTCTTTGCGTATGGTATACTTGTGCATAGACCATTATGGTATTTTGTTGTTCTATTCGCTGTGCAGATATTCAATCGGGAATCGGCCCTTTTTATTGCATTTTATATCTTTATCGATTCAATTCAATGGCATCCGAGACTTGCGGTGATTTCAAAGGGGAAACTGGCTGTCAGCCTTTTACTGGCAGCCTTGGGCATGATGTATATCAAATACATACGAGATACGTTTTTTCACGGCCCCCCCCGCGAATATGCATACCAGGGGCTTCCCGGCCTGATTGGCAGTGAAAATCATCTCTGGCAAAACATCAAATTTTTTGCAGGAAATTTTTACTATCTATTCAAGTTCAATCCAAATTTCAATGTCATTGTCAGTATTTTTATCATCTTACTTTTCTATTTGGGTTACCGTTTCATGCGCTCGGATACTCCCGAATTGAAACAAGCATCGGTTATCCTGAGCGTCGTCATTTTTTCCATTTTTGTTTCAGGATTGATCATGGAAACGAGAATGTGGTTGATCACACTGCCTTTTATTGGACTCTTGCACATTTTTCACACCTATGGAACCAAAGGAATGTTTGAAAACGAGCCCATTCTAAAGACAACAGGAGAAATAAGGCCCAAATTATTAAATCATGAATTATGGTATAATTAGTATAGATGTCGAATGTGACAAAGGAGCCGAGTGGAAAATTCAGCGTCCTCTCAAATTTTCATCCGTTCTGGAAGCTATTCCCAACACTCTTGCTCCGCTTTTTCGCTCAATGGATATACCTGCAACGTTGCTGTTGAGCCCCGAAGTGATAAAAAGCCACGAGTGTGCTGAGAGTCTTGGCAATCACATTGACCAGAGCACAGAACTCGGCACGCATTTGCATGGAGAGTTTATCGCACCGCAGCCTTTCTTTAACTGTAGCAAAACATCGATGATGCAAAAGGCATACAAACCTGATATCGAGTTTAAAAAGATGGAAAATCTCACCCGGCTGTTCATCGACACGTTTGCAACATCTCCTACCAGTTTTCGTGCGGGTCGATTCGGCCTGAGTGAAAACACCTTGAAATTCCTTTGTGACCTTGGCTACAAAGTCGATACCTCCGTAGCGCCATTTATGCACTGGAAAAACCAGATTCATTTTTATGGTGCACCGACGAGACCATACTTTCCAAGTATGTCGAATCCTTTACAATCAGGAGCTGCAGATATCATAGAGATCCCTGTAACAATAGGTAACCGAATCTGGGAAAGGTTCCCCACTCTTTCAAAAACCGTTCCTGAACACCCCCTGTTCTGGGGATTTTTGAGAAAATATTTACACCTGGAACACCTGTTCAGGTCTGTCTGGCTGAGGCCGACATTTTCAACCGTCAAAGAGATGAAAACCCTTATTCAGCGTATGATCAAAAGGAATGAAGGCAAGCAGACTCTATATTTTAACATCATGTTTCATAGTGTTGAATTTGCTTTGGGGTGTTCTCCATATTCGGGGTCAACAACAAAGATCGAGCTTTTACACAGACGTTTGGAATCTATTTTACACTATCTGCATCATCTAAACACCAAATTTATCACACTAACAGAGGCTGCTGAGCGCTTTCGTGAATCACAATAGGTTTATCCACGTCATCGGTTCCGGAGATCTGGGAGGCGCAGAACTCTATGCCCATCAACTCGCCTGCAACCAGATGAGATTATATCCGGATTGTCACCCTGTGGTCGTTTATCAAAAATCAAAAGGACCTTTGCTAAAACATTATCCGCGCTTGGAAAAAATTCAGGCACCATGTCGTTTTTCTCTACAAAGTGCAGCGCAATTTATCAGACTTTTCAAGCATGCAGATCGAATACTGTTCCATGGATTTTACCCACAACTTTTATTCCTGGCTTTGATATCAAACCGCAATACATTCTACTTTGTGCACGGAGCCAGGGTTCTATCAAAACCGGCGTCTACGGTCATCAAGAAGACATTTACGCATAAACACAGACCACGATTTTCCGGCGTAATAAGACGGTTGAAAAAAAAGTGGCTCGAGTTTGCATTGCGACATTGTCGGCAAGTATTCGCTCCCAGTGACTGTTATCGAGAGTTTGCTACAAGTATATATAAAATTCCAGAAAAAAAAATCCAAACTTGTGCCCTCGGTATCGATACGAACAGATTCAACAGGGATTGCTTTTCCCGGCCAATCCCGCATAAAAGAGTGATCGGGTGCATCGCATCCTTTCGGCCCATCAAACAACTCGATAAACTGGTTTTGGCTTTTGCAAACCTGTCTAGACAGCATAAAGCCACCCAGCTCTACTTGATTGGCAATGGAGAAGAGAAACCTCGAATCAAAGCACTCATCGGCAAATTGGGTCTGGACGATAAAGTATCTCTCCTCGATGCCACGCCGCAAATCGAGCACTATATCAACTTGTTCGATGTTTTCGTGTTACCAAGCAAATTCGAAAGTTTTTCACTTGTCCTGCTGGAAGCCATGTATCTAAAATGCCCGGTTATTGTATTTTCAGATTCCGGGGGAGCAGCTGAACTCGTCGAAAAGACCCAAGGCGGACTGGTAGCCAAAGATCAAAACGATCTCGTAAAAAAAATAGCTTATCTCCTACAAAACCAGGATATCAGAGAAAGGGTCGGACAGCAGGGATACCTGGCAGTCCGGTCAAATTTTCAAATTGAACACAGTACCCGAAATTTACATTCCTTAACAAGGGCCTAGTGCGAACAGAAAATTATAATCGTCCCTGGTACCGATGGGCCATTCCACTTTTTCCACCAAATTTAACAGATTATGAAATACTCGATCTGGGAGGAGGAGCTTCAGAAATGGCCCGTCTCGTAACGACTCGAGGAGCCCGGGTTACTCTTATCGATAACGATCTCGATAATGTGAACAGGGCAAGAGAGCTGGGTATAATTGGAATCCATCACGATTTGAATTTTCCATTGCCAGCCTTGAAGAAGCAACAATTTGATGGCATTCTCTTGCTGGATGTTATTGAGCATATATGGAAGGCAAAGGAGCTACTGAAACAAATCACAGACCTTCTCAAACCTGGAGGTTTTTTGCTTTTGTCCACTCCCAATGTAGCAGCGTTGAACAAACGCTGTCGCGTTTTTTTCAAAGGAGAACCGCCATTTGATGAGGGATATCATCAAAGATTTTTCACCGTACGCACCTTGACCAGGCTTTTGGAGCAAAACAGTCTGGAAATTCAGAGCTCGAATCATGCAACAATGACGTTCGGGTTGAATCGTCTCTATCGCATTCTGGGACGAGGCCCCATTACCCTTCGTATTCCTGGTGCATGGGAAAATTTACTGGTCAGACATATCGTTCTCCTGGCAGCTAAGAGACAAAAAGAGATCAAATGAGATTTTGCTTCATTACAGAAACCTGGCCGGATGATAATGAAAGCCACATTTGTGGATCCGGAGTTCAGATTTATTACCTGGCTAAAACCTTGGCCCGTAAGGGACATCAAGTCACAGTGGTATTGACAGCGGCACGGAAACTGGAGCAAAACTCCCATATTCACTTTTTTGCGTTGCCGCCGGCAAAGAGACTATCATCGCGGTTGTTAAGAGCAGAAAATAAAAAAATTGTAGCAAAAATCTCCGAGTGTGATCCCGAGGTAATATATACCAGAGGGAAATTACCCGAGACAAAACTGGCATTGAATGTCGCAAATCTGACCGGAGCGAAATTCGTATGGGCCAGCAATTCCGATCAAAGTGGTGAACGATTCAAATACCTCAATCACACTCTGGACAAAAAGGGGTGGCGGCTGAAATCCATTCCCTCAATTCTAGAATCCTGGTACATAGACAAGACCATAGAAGCCACCCTGTCAAAGGCAGATCTCGTCCTCGCCCAAACCACCTGGCAGCAAAAAAGGTTATATCAAAATTTTCAATGTTCATCGGTTCTTTTTCACTCAGGTCATCCTGTCCCCCTGCCTATCCAAAAAGCCAATTCCAAACCCAGGATCGTTTGGTTGGCAAACCTGACACCGGTAAAGCGCCCGCGTTTGTTTCTAAGACTGGTCAAAGAATGCCCCAGGGACATCGATTTTGTCATGGCAGGACATGCTCATAACCCTAAAATCATAAACGAAATTGACACCCTGAAAAAAGAACGGGACAATTTCAGCTATCTTGGAGGTGTTTCGTTGCGCCATAGCAACGAGCTCATGGCCTCATCTGATATTTTTTGTCTTTCATCAGAGTATGAGGGTATTGCCAATACGTTTATCCAGGCGTGCTTACATGGTCTGCCAACCCTTAGTCTTGGTCACCAGCCCGAAGATTGGATTACACGATATCGACTCGGTTCGGTTGCGGACAATTTTAAGGAATGGAAAAATTCCATTCTCGACTATGCTTATGACAAGAGACGACGTCATGATGCCGGGGAAAGAGCTTACCGGTTCGCTCAAAACACATTCGATATCGAAAAAATTGCAGACCGACTTTTAATGGCGGTGCGCTCGTGAAAGATCGGCAGCCGACCATTTGTATGGCCTCGAGTTTCCATATTTCTGAAAGGATTGGGGGAGTTGAATGGCAAACCTATTTTCTGGCAACTGCATTAAGAAAAGCCGGTTTTAGGGTGGTTTTTCTTTGCCCGACCTTACGCAAAAATATCCCCGAACCCAGCGATGATCTCATTTATTATCCGCATGGGGCTTCGGCGTGGGACATACCAGTGAAACAAATCACAAAGCATTTACAGGCGATACAGCCCTCCATTATTTATTTACGAGGAAAGAGTAGCTTGCAAGAAAATGGAATCGTTCAGAAATATGCTAAAAAACATTCCATTCCTCTTGTCTTTGGAGTGTCCTCGGATAGCGATACCCAAAAACATTATCGATTGCAAAAACTGTGGAACGGATCAAAAGGCTGGGCGATCAAAATCCTCCTCACACCTTATGCTTTTTGGTCTGATCTCAGAATGATAGCAACCCTCAAAGCAGCCAATATGTTGATATTCCAACACAGAGATCAGAAAAACAACTGTCGAATTTCAAAACCATCGGCGATCATCCCTTCTTTGCATTTCCCGGTCAAGCGTGCTATTCAAAAATCGGAAGCCAATCTGGTGGTATGGATTGCCAATCATCGTGATGGCAAAAACGGAGAATTATTCCTGGACCTGGCGAAACAATCCATAAATCTCGAATGCAAGTTTCACATGGTTTTGGGAAATTGTAAAGGGGAAAAAGCTCAAAACATTATAAACAAAAGCTACGATATTCCAAACTTAACCATAGAAAAAGGCCTTTCGGTTCAACAGATTGATGCTCTCCTTGAAAAGGCGATCCTGTTGGTGAATACAAGTGACAAGCAGCTGGAAGGATTTCCAAATATTTTTATTCAGGCATGGCTCTGGGAAACCGTCACGATATCATTATTCGTTGATCCTGGCGGGATCATTACAAAGCACCAATTGGGAAGATGTTCACAATCGACAACGGCATTGTTTCAGGATGTGCGATTTCTCGTCAATCATCCTGAGCAAAGAAAAATCATGGGAGTAAAGGCTCGAGAATATGCAGAGTTCTACCATGGATATGAAAAGAACTTTCACAAAGCAGGCGAATTATTTGGGCAAATTTTGCAGCACAAAGATCCTGACCAGTGCCAAAATCAAACACATTACAGCCACTATACTGCTGATGCTTTTGAATAGAAAAGATGTGGTCACCAAAAGACCAACAAGAATAGTGATTCTGGCGGCTTCGGGGATTGGTGACGCCATTATGAGCCTGCCTCTCATTCACAGGTTACAGCAAAATAACGCACAGATCGCGGTGATTTGTCGAACATGTAGTCAGGATGTTTTTACAATGGCAAATATACCGACAATCATCAGCTATCCGGTGGCAAAAACCAATCTCTTGTCTTTGTTTCGAATATGGTGCCGCATAAAAAAATTTTCACCTGAAATACTGTATGCAACCTATCCATCAAACACCCTTTTTCAGACATTGATTGCAATCGTAAGCAGAGCTCGGATGAAAATTCGGCACGAGCACCCCAGAGATAAAAAATCACATATCGACTATAAATTTGTCTATAACAAAATAATAACCTTGGATCCTAAAAAAAACCAGGTAGAGAATAATCTCAGACTGTCAGAAATGGCCACAGTCTATACAAAAAGCCCGTTTCCGTCGATAAAATGGCCATACTCGCTTGAAACTCTGAATCAATCGATCACCCCCCGAAATAGTGCTATGCCGGTGATTGGTTTGCATGCCGGAGGGAATCAGGCTGTAAAACAGTACCCTGCCAGAACATTCGCAGAGGTGGTAAGGATCCTCGGCCAGCAGGGATATCATATCATCATTCTTGGATCAGACAAAGAGAAACAAATAAACTCTCAAATCATAAAATATGCTCGAATCAAAAACATTCAGGATCTCACAGGGCGATTTACACTAGGAGAATTGGGACGGGTTCTCAGCTCCTGTCGGTGTTTGCTCTGCAATGATAACGGTATTATGCATTTGGCGGATTGGCTGGGAATCCCACTGGTTGTTTTATTCAGTCAAACCGATCCGGTCAAAGTTGGGCCTATCCATTCACGCTGCAGAATTCTAAATCATCCTAAAGATATCTCAGCAATAAAAAGCGACCAAGTGGTCGCGGAGATCCACACCTTATTAAAAACTGTACACCCCAAAACAGGATTCTCATGCAAAATGGATTAGACACGATAGAACAGCAAGATCACTTTTCTGTCAATCAATCTTTACAGGAAAAATCCAAGGGATTTCCCCTGATTGTTTTGATCACCAATATTCCTACGCCATATCGCATCCCGCTATTTAAAAAGCTGTATGAGCGATGCCGAAAATGCGACTTGGGCTTTCATGTTATTTTTGCGGCTGCAGGCTATCGACGACGTCAATGGGAAATACCGTTTCAGGAGATGAATTTTCCGTATACGATTCTAAAATCGACAAAAATTTCCTTGAGTCACGAAAGAGTGTGTTTCAGTTATGCAGGAATTCTGCAGAGGATATCTGAGTTAAAGCCCGATCTTATTATCACCAGTGGTTTTTCCCTAGCTTCCACATGGATCGCTTTACAATCCATCCCATTTTTGATCTGGTCGGAAAGTATCCATAGAGCGTCCCATAAATGGACGATCTTTCGGAGATGGCAACGGCAATTCATTACCCGTCGAGCAAAGGGGTTTCTGGTCAGTGGAGAGCGTGCCGGACGGTATCTGCAATCCCTCGGAGCCAATAAAGAAAAAATCGTTCAAGCCATCAGCACCGTGGATACGGATAGATTTTACCCTCTATCAAAAATCCGAAAAATCAGATCCCATAATCCTGAACACCCGTTTACTCTTCTCTATGTTGGGCATCTGACAACCGGAAAAAGAGTCGATCGATTGTTGCACATCATGCACCAATGGGTGCAGGTTTGCCCACAAGCGCAACTGTTGCTCGTTGGACAGGGTATAGAAGAAATTTCCTTACGGCAGCTGTGCACCCAAATGGGGCTTGATGAAAATGTGAAATTTTTGGGCTTTCTACAGCATGATCAGCTGCTCACTGTATATGCTCAGGCAGATGTCTTTGTTTTTCCCAGCCAATATGATGTGTGGGGAATGGTATTGATCGAAGCCATGGCGAGCGGCCTCACCTGTCTGGCTTCGAAACAGGCTGGGGCGACCTCTGAGGTCATCCAACATAAAATGAACGGTTTTAAAGTGGATTTTGATAATCCCAAAGAAATTATACAGTATTTAAACGATCTATACCAAAACCCGGGGGAAAATATAGCCATTGGCAATAAAGCTGCGCATTATATACAGACTCGTTGTCATCTAGAAAATAGCATTGACGGATTCATGAAAGCCATCTTATGGTTTACCCGATAAAAACATGGTGGACATGGGTTTCCAGCCAGCCATGGAATTTCAGATGGTTTATTCTGCTTGTCCTTTTGAGACCCTTGATCGATATTCTTTGGCAAATCAAAGAACCCTTATTCGGTCTGAATATTCTTCAAGTCGTTGGTGTCGTCACTCCGACCTTAATCCTATTATTATTTTGTAGCCATCAATTCCCTTCGATAAAACTCGGCCAAGCTGACAAATGGTTTATAGGATTAACTCTGGTGATCATGATCAATCTGATCTTTTTTTTCTTTAGCCGCATGACACTGCTGTGGTTGGGGGAAATATTAAAAATGATGCTCCCGTTTGTTCTATATCCATTTCTACGACATACCCTATCCAATAAACACGATCTGCATGGTTTGCTAACCACATTTCTCTATTCCACGATCTTTCCGGCGCTCCTGCTTCTTTACGAACTCTTGTGGCATCCTCTGGGAATCCAAACCAGCAGAGGAATGGAGAGATATACAGGCGGGTATTCTGATGTCTTGAATTATGCCATTTATTTTTTTATTGCTTTTCTGGTATGGGCATATACGACTCTGGCAAAAAAATCGGACAATCGGTTTCCCTATTTTGAGATGGTTCTCTTTGCCATTGCAATATATGTTGTGTTTTTGATGTACAGTATAAATCACATTACTTCATTGGTGATCTTTGTGATCTTGTTTCTGTACTATCTCATATATCGAATCAGGACCGGTCGTGTCATTTCGACAATCATCCTATTTCATATCGTTTTGGGGTTCATATTGGTCCGGCCGGAACATACAGACAGTATCGAACGGTTGGTTTCAAGAGAAATTGAGGTGATAAAGGGAGAACGCCCCCTGGAAAAGGCATTTCATGGTCGAATGAGTCGCTGGGAAAAAATGCTAAACGATTTTGATCAAACCGACCCTTCATTTAAACTCTTTGCCCCATCCTTTTCTGGTCTCATAACCACTGGATATATGATCACTGGCACTCACAATGACTATTTACGATTTCTTTTTATGGGAGGCGTCCTGGGATTAGGTCTTTATCTTTTATTCCTGTTTGCCATCTGGAGAAATACCCGTTCGCACCATCTCTCTCAAAGGTTTCTCATCTCAGGCACCTTAATCATGCTTTTGTTATTTTCGATTACATCTGTGCCGACCCTGTATGCACCACTTTTATATTTCACGATGACGATATTTGCCTATTCCAACGAAAGAAAAATGACATGAAAAAAAAAGTCCTGCTTTTGGGCAAGATACCGCCCCCCGATTTTGGGCCTGCCATTGCAACGAAAATATTGTTAGCATCGGATTTGAATGATCATTATGAATTGATTCATCTCGACACCCGAATCAATCATTCCTTATCTTCCATGTATCATTTTAAAGCCGTAAAAATTTTTAAAATGATGAGAATATATCTCAAAATGATCAAATTGCTCTGCACCAGGCGACCAGAAGTCATGATTCACCCCATCAGTCAGAGTACTCTCGGATTTTGTAAAGACTTGTTCCTCTTATATGCAGGTCTACTATCGGGAACCAAAGTATTGCTCCATTTGCGCGGCAGTCAACTCAAATTATGGCTTGACTCCTGTCCCCCCCTGATGCGGAAAATCGCCATTATATCGATGAAACAGTGTTATGGAGGTATTGTATTAGGGAAAAACCTGGTCTATTTGTTTGAGAATATCCTACCTCGTAACCGTATCTTTGTCGTACCGAATGGAGGCACCTATCCGTTTCCGGAAAAAACGCCAGCAAGACCCTATTTGAGAATCCTGTGTCTTTCGAACATGAAACCTTCAAAAGGTATCGAGGATGTATTACAAGCTGCAGCGTTGCTAAAAAATAAATTTAAAATCCCCTTTTCTCTGGATATTGTGGGGGATTGGCCGGATCATCATTTCCAAGATCAAATGCAAGCCTTGAGCTCTGCACAATCATTACCTGTTACATTTCATGAGGGTGTAAACGGATCCAGAAAACTAGAGTTCTTTGCCAATTGTGATGTTTTTGTATTCACCCCCCGGGCCCCGGAAGGTCATCCCTGGGTTGTCGTTGAAGCAATGGCCGCTGGCCTACCCATTATCTCGACAGATCGCGGAGCCATTCGAGAGTCGGTATTGCATGGATACAATGGATATCTCGTCGAGCATTATACGCAAACCGCGCAATATCTTGTTCGCTTGTATCACAATCCTGAACAACGAAAAATCCTGGGCAAACAGAGCATCAAACACTATGAACAACACTTTACCGAAGCTAAAATGATAAATAGGTTCCGATTTTTACTAGAGCAGATCATAGGAGAAAAATCTCCAACACTGCAAACGGGATACAAAGAGTGTGTACAACCCTCTCTTGTCGAACAAAAACCGCCTAAAGCTGGCGTAAATATAGAAACGGAATCATTCATCTCCAGTTAAGAAATGGAAATCGTATGCAACAACTCGTGCAAAATTTAAAAAATGGCACCATGAAAATGACAGAGGTTCCTTTCCCGATTTTAAAGCAAAGCCACCTTCTCGTGCGTACGCTGTATTCTGTCATAAGTACGGGTACCGAAGGCAGGACGGTCAAAGATGCTCGTGCCTCGATGCTGCACAAAGCCCGTTCAAGACCAGACCAGATAGATAAAGTCATAAAATCCATAAGGAATAACGGAGTTTCCTCGACATTGAGAATGGTCAATGACAAACTCGATTCCTGGTCTCCACTGGGCTATAGTTGTTGTGGCAGAGTGATCGAAATCGACAGTCACGTCAGAGACTTTCAAATAGGAGATCTTGTCGCATGTGGCGGGAATCAAGCCATGCACGCACAAGTCATCTCTGTACCCCAGAATCTGGCTGTCAGGTTGCCTCAAAAAACAAATCCAGAGCATGCCGCCTTTACGACGTTGGGAGCAATCGCCCTACAGGGAATCAGACAAGCCGACATTCGTCTTGGAGAGACAATCATCGTCATTGGTCTCGGCATTGTTGGACTATTGACCGTGCAACTGTTAAAGGTTGCAGGCACTCGTGTCATCGCAATTGACAAATCCCCGTATCGGGTTAATCTGGCTCGAAAAATAGGGGCGGATATCGCATTGACGCGAAAAGAGATCACCAGCGGATCCATAGAAGCGATGACCGATTCACAAGGAGCAGATGCAGTGATTATCACAGCCAGTACTGCTTCTACAGATCCGGTCAACTTGGCCGGGGAATTTTGCCGTCCAAAAGGAAAAGTGATTATTGTAGGAAATGTGCCAACAGGATTCCAACGGCCATCATTCTACAAAAAAGAACTCGATTTGCGTATGTCGTGTTCCTATGGTCCGGGAAGATATGATCCTGATTATGAGATACACGGCCTCGATTATCCTATCGGTTTTGTACGATGGACCGAAAACCGAAATATGCAGGCATTTGTTGAATTTTTGGCTTCCGGTCAACTGGATCCCGGTTCGTTAATCACACACCGCTTTCCGTTTTTAGAGGCAAATAAAGCGTATGACCTGGTTGTGAAAGACAAAGAACCGTTTTGTGCTATAATGTTTCACTATCCAACAGAAAAAGAGCCCCAGAAAAGCATTCATTTTGCCGTTCGTAAAAGTCATCACCCCATAGGATTGGGTTTTGTGGGCGCAGGATCTTTTGCGCGCAATATTCTGCTACCCAATCTTCCCAAAGACTTGAACTGCAGGGGGCTATTAACCGCACAACCTCACAATGCTCGCACGATTGCAGAAAAATACCACTTTGACTATTGTACACCGCACTATCAGAAAATCCTGCAAGATCCGGCCATCAATGTGGTCATGATAGCCACACAACATCACTTGCATGCAGAATATGTGATTCAAGCATTAAAAGCCGGTAAGCACGTATTTGTTGAAAAACCGCTATGTCTGAATCGCAGAGAACTGGCAGAGATAGAACAGACCCTTCAAAAGTCACGTTCACATCTGATGGTCGGATTCAATCGCCGTTTTCATCCTTTGGTCAATTCGATAAAAGAAAGACTCGGGTCCCGGCCAAAAGCTTTTCTGTATCGGATCAATGCCGGTGCAGTGGATAAAAAATCCTGGATAATGGACCCCAACTTGGGCGGTGGACGAATATTAGGGGAGGTCTGCCATTTTGTGGATCTGCTTTGCTATCTCTCTAATTCACGAGTCAGAACAATCTATGCATCCTCTTTGAATTACAAAGATCAACTGGCTGATACGCTCACTCTGAATTTGAACTTTACAGACGGTTCAATAGCGACACTATTATACTGTTCAAAGGGAAATAATCGCCTGAATAAAGAGTATCTGGAAATTTTTGACAACGGAACCGTCATGCTCTTGTCTGATTTTAAAAGACTCTCTATAAAAACAGAAAAAAAACACACAAAAAAGACGGTTCGCACAGGAAAGGGACACCAGCAAGAATTGACTCAATTTTTCAAAGCGGTGCAAACCGAAACCACGTCCCCGATTCCATATGCAGAACTCAAGCAAAGCACCTTGATTACCTTTGACATCATTGATTCTATTCGTCAAAACAAAACCATCCACTACGATGAGCATCTCGAATCATTGCATACGAACCCGGCACAGATTGAGGAAATTGATTGTGATACCACAGAGTCTATCCACCCTGTCTGCAGCTGATATGATTGATCGATCTGATCAGACGGTCTGGAGGGATCATTTTGATGCGCTGCACAGCTATATCCAATCCCAAAATTTTACGGGATATGATCCCTATGACGGATTAATGGGCATCATTCAACCGAATTTGGTGGGCGCCCGCCTTGCACGGTTTTGGATGCAATTCATGAAAAGGTTTCCTCTGAACCTACGCTCTTTGTTGCGCATTCCCAAAATGAGAAATCCCAAAGCCATGGCGCTTTTTCTTCAAGCCTTGATAGACTATGATGATCAATGGCCACAAAACCCGCTAAAGTCTGATATTCAATTCCTTTTTGAGTGGCTGCAAGCCAACCGTTGCAACGGATTCTCTGGTGACTGCTGGGGCTATCCTTTTCAGTGGTACAGCAAAGACTTGCTCATGCCTCCTAACACGCCATCAGTTGTGGTGACAGCCTTTGCCGGCAAAGCAATTCTTCGATACTATGAGATGACCCAGAGTCAAAGAGCCCTGGAATCCCTGAAAAATATCATCTTGTTTTTTCAAAAGGAAATCCCCACCCATCATGATCAATCTGGCATATGTTTCAGCTATACGCCATTTAGAAAAGATTGTATCTATAATGCCAATATGCTGGTAGCAGAGCTTTTGATCCGCATGGGTGACATTTGCAATCACTCGAGGTGGTTGGAACTGGGAAAAATGGCAACTCGTTTTGTTTTGAGTAAGCAAAAGGAACGAGGTTTCTGGAACTATAGTCTGGATCCTAAAACCGGAATCGAAAAACCACAAATCGATTTTCATCAGGGATTTATCCTGGAATCGTTGTACCAGATCAAAAACACAACATATATAGCAGGTCTTGATCAAGCCCTGGAAACCGGAGCACGATTTTATAAAAACAATCAATTCAACATGTTTGGACAAAGCAAATGGAGATGGCCAAAATCCTGGCCTGTAGATATACATCACCAGGCACAGGGAATCATTACATTTTCTCTGTTGAGCAAAGATGAACCCTATTATATGCCTGTTGCTAAAAAAATCGCCGCGTATACTCTGCGCGTCATGAGAAGTCAAACCGGATATTTTTATTACCAGAAATGGCCGGTGCTCATGAATCGGATTCCCTATATGAGATGGGGCCAAGCTTGGATGCTCAAAGCCCTTGGTACACTCGTTTACCGAACCAAACCTCTCAAACATTAAGGGCAGAATTATGAAAATTATGTTCTATTTGGGTCACCCGGCCCACTTTAACCTTTTCCGCCATGTCATTCAATCTATGCAAGAAAATCACCATTCTGTAATCATTCTTTGCAGAAAAAAAGATGTCTTGCTTGATCTTTTAAACCATGCTGGCTGGAATCATTATAATATATTGCCCAGGGGAAGAAAAAATAACAAATTTGCATTGGTGACGAGTTTCATGGCCAAATTTATCAGGATGCTCATGATTTCACTCAAAATACGTCCGGATCTACTCATTGGCACATCTGAAGTCATACCCTACATAGGTAAATTGTTGAAAAAGCCTTCGATCATTGTCAATGAAGACGACGCAGAAGCAGTTCCCTATTTCAGCCGATTATCCTATCCATTAGCAACGCACATTATTGCTCCGGCAGGAGTTTCTGTAGGTAAATGGAGCCACAAACATATTGGATATAATGGATATCATGAACTGGCCTATCTGCATCCAAAGTATTTTCGGCCAAATGCTCTAGTCTTGAAGAAATATAATTTGTCCAGGCCATTTCACATTATCCGTCTGGCCAGACTCAATGCGCATCATGACAATGATAATCGCGGAATTTCTGACAGCATTGTCTTTGAACTTTTAAAGCTATTCGGTACGGAGAACCAAATACTGATCAGTTCCGAACGACCTGTAGATAAATCTCTGCATCCTTTATTATTTAAAATTGATGCACATGATATGCACCATTTGCTCTATTTTGCACAGCTATATATCGGAGACAGTCAAACGATGGCTGCAGAAGCTGCGATTTTAGGTACCCCTTCTATTCGATTCAATCATTTTGTTGGCAAGCTATACTATTTAAAAGAGCTGGAAGAAAAGTACGGCTTGAGTATCGGTATTCCGGATAGTGATCCGCAAAAACTTTATACGACCGTTCGTTTTTTGATAAAACAACAACCCGGCCTAAAAAGGATTTGGCAACAACGAGCCCAACGCATGATCAGGGAAAAAGATGATGTGACAGAATTCTTTTTGCAAAAAATAACAATGATATATAATGATTCAGTGGGGACTCCCACAGTGCCCTCTTTTGACTCCAGGCCAAAATATGAAAAGGAATCTCCGGTACCCTCACTACAATTTTATTATGCAGAAAACAAAGAATGATTGCTGAACGACACCCGCTGTTGATTGATATAATCAGCGAACAAAAGACATCCTGTCAAAATCCTCCCGGTCCAGTTCTGATAAAAGAATTGATGAAACATCACACTCGTTCTCTTTTTATCGAATGGCACGAGCCTGTAACCCTGGAAATGATTTCCGCCTTTTCTCAATTCGTCCCTCAAAAGGTGAAAGTGAATTTGATTATCCGGAAACAGGGTAAAGAATGTACAGAATCACAAAATAAAAAAACGCGACAATGTCGATTACGCAAAAGAGATCACATCGATAAAATGAAAATGCTTCATTTGAGTGATTTGTTGGGCGCGCTGGTATATTATGGATTTGATTTAAATGAATATAAACACGATTCAGACAGTGTTTTTATCAGTTTGTATAAAACGCGTGAAAAAAGTGACGACCTCATACAAAGGGGGTGGTTTATTTCTATACCTCGAGTAGGATTAGGAGGGAAGGTTTTCAAGCTATACAAGATCAGAACCATGTATCCTTTTGCCAGATATTTGCATACCTTTATGGTTCGCACACATGGATTTGACCATTCCTGTAAAATAGATTCTGATTTTCGTATCACTCCGTTAGGGAAATATTTGCGAAAATTCTTTCTGGATGAACTGGCTCAGATCATGAACATTCTTAAAGGAGACATGACCCTTATCGGCGTTCGGCCCCTCTGTCAAGAAACATTGGCGCTTTATCCGCCGGATTTGCAAAACCTCCGATTAAAATTCAAACCCGGATTACTCCCGCCCTTTTATGCAGACCTGCCCCGCAATTACAAAGAGTTATTTGAATCGGAGCGCAATTATCTCAACTCCAAATATCAATCCCCATTCAAAACAGATATTAAACTAGTGGCAAAAATAATCTACAATCTTTTCACTCATAAAAAAAGGCAGGTCACTCTGGAGAGTTCCTGCCATTCAATATAATAACCCCTTATTGTGATCTAGACAACGACCAGTTGCAAATACCGCTTTTTTCCCATTCGAAGAACAATCTTGCCATTTTCAATTAAATTCTCTGCCAGGTTAAAGTCGACATCAGCGACGCGCTTATCGTTGACATATACCCCCCCTTGTTGAACGAGTCGTCGTGCCTCACCCTTTGATTTTGCCATTCCCAAGTCATTCAATAGATCGATCAGTTTCGGCTGTTGTCTCAAAACCGACCTTTTAATATTGGCACTGGGGATATGATCCTCAGCAGCTTTGCTTTTGCCTCTTGGAATCGAACTCGAAGGCAACAGATCTTTAGGAATTTCACGTCCGCCAAACGCAGCCATTGCAGCGGATAAGGCTTTTTCGGCTTTTTCCTGACCATGATTAAGTTTTGTGGTCTCAAAAGCCAAAATCGTCTTGGCCGTATTTAGATCAGCCCCCTGCAATTCGGCAACAGCATCGATTTCATCCATGGGCAATACAGTAAAAAAGCTGAGAAACTTTTGTACATCCCGATCATCGGCATTGACCCAATACTGATAATACTCATAAGGACTGGTTTTTTCAGCATCGAGCCATACAGCGCCCTTTTCGGTTTTTCCCATCTTGGTGCCAGTCGCCGTGGTCAGTAAAGGAAAGGTTAACCCATAAGCATCAACGCTCTTTACCCGTCGGATGAGATCTGTACCTGCCAGGATATTGGCCCACTGGTCGTCACCGCCCATTTGCAAACGGCATCCGTGCAATTCATAAAGTTTTAAGAAATCAAAAGCCTGCAAGAGCTGATAATTGAACTCTAGAAATGAGAGTCCTGTTTCCATTCGGCGTTTGTAGGTTTCGAACGTCAACATTCTGTTGACGCTGAAATGTCTGCCGATATCTCGCAGAAATTCGATATAATTAATGTTTCCGAGCCATTCATAGTTATCGATAAGCAGAGCCTGATCCTCACCGAATTGGAGAAAACGCGACAGCTGTTGTTTGATTTTTTCTCCATTTGACTGTATCTGTTGTCGCGTCAGCATTTTTCGCATCTCGGTCTTTCCGCTGGGATCGCCCACCATTGCAGTCCCCCCGCCCAAAATTGCAATAGGCCGGTGGCCAAAGCGCTGCATATGAGCCATTCCCATTATCGCAACGAGATGACCGGCATGCAAACTGTCGGCGGTCGGATCAATGCCCACGTAAAAAACGACCTTTTCATCGGTCATCAAATGTTGCAGAGCTTCAGGATCTGTGACCTGTTGAATGAATCCGCGTCTTTGTAATTCAGCAAATGCATTGTCATTGCCCATGTGATATTCCCATTCGATTATAACTTGACTCGAAATTTATTTTTCAATTCGCGTTCTGTATCCCTATGCGCATCTTTTTTGGCGAGGTCTTTACGTTTATCATAGAGTTTTTTCCCGCGGGCCAGACCGAGCTCAATTTTTGCCCGACCCTTTTTAAAATAGATCTGTAACGGGGTCAACGTAAGTCCCTTTTCTTCCACCTGGGACTTTAGTCGTTTGATTTCCTGTTTGTGCAACAAAAGCTTTCTGGGACGCGTGGTATCATGATTCCATACCGTACCATGAGAATAGGGGCTGATATGCATGTTATAGATCCATGCTTCATCATCCTTTATATGAGCAAAAGCGTCTTTAAAGTTTGCCTTGCCTTGCCGGAGGGATTTGACCTCTGTTCCCTGTAAAACGATTCCGGCTTCAAATCGATCCAATATTTCATATTCGTGAAATGCTTTGCGATTGACAATTTTATGATGCTGTCTTGCTTGCTTGTCTGCCATATGTTTTGTGCTCGCTTTTTTATCAAACTGAAAAATACAATCTATTTGATGAAAAATCAAGAAAAAGCTCTTGAATAGCTCTTAAAAATCAGTATAAAGACTTTTTTCTTCTTGATTTTTTACAAAGAGGTTACTATATTTAAAAGCTCTACAATGCCGAAGTGGTGAAACTGGTAGACGCGCACGGTTCAGGGCCGTGTGGGCATTTGCCCGTGGGGGTTCGACTCCCCCCTTCGGCACAAAAGCAAAGGCCTGATCAATATTTTGATCAGGCCTTTTTTTGTATATATCGTAAAGTAGGTTACAAGTCGTTTTACAACTCGAACTCATTGACGGTTTTGGCCATCTCGATATCCTTTTCGGTAATTCCCCCCTCGCTATGAGTGGTTAAGATGATCTTGACTTTATTCCATCCATGAATCAAGATATCAGGATGATGATCTGCTTTTTCGGCTTCATTTCCCACTTGATTGACAAAATCCAGGGCGCCTCTAAAATCGTCGAGTTCAAATTCCCGTGTGATGTTTTTACCATCCATATGCCATTCGGGGATTTGGTGCATTTTTTCTCTCAGGGTCTTTTGATCCAGGGCTGCCATACGCTCTCCTTTCTTTGAATTATATACTTTAAAACAATCCAATCAGAGATTACCTTCCGACTATTCACTTACTCTTGACGAATCCACCGCGATGCCCACAGATATGACACGGATCTGTACCCATTGGCTGATAGCAAATCTTGCATAGTTTTCCTGGTGAACGCAGACTGATGACCCATTTCAATGAACGTTTAACAGAGTCCTGAATCATGGTTATGAAAAACAAGACACCCAAAACATAGAGCCCGGCGGCGACCGGGTAAATCATCTGGACCCCAAAAGTGTCTGCGATTCCTCCAAAAAAATAACCGGAACTCAGCATTCCCAGGTCAAAGATAGAATAATAGACGCTAAATACGGCACCCCGATTTGCAAAAGTGGTGTTATCAGCCACAAAAGCAGTGAGGGTGGGTTGCTGAGATCCATAGCCGAGTCCATATAAAAGAGAGGCCAGCACCAAAAACCACAAGCTGGTAGTCATACTCAAGACAACAATTGAAAGGCTGAGCAGCGAGGTCGCCGAAAAGATAACAATCCCCCTGCCATACCGGTCAGCTGCTTTACCTGCCAGGATGCGAATCAAGAGGACTGAAAACGAAAAGACCAAAAAAAACAATCCTGCATCGACCTGAGGAGCCTTGACTTGCAAAAAGACGGGCAAAAAATTTACAATCCCCCCTTGAATGAGGGCCACAATAAAAACGAACAAACAGGGAACCAGAATATACCTTTTTTTCAAGGCTTGTTTCCAGGAGCCTTTGGAGGCACTAAAATGGGGTTCATTCTGTTTCTGAATAATCAGAACCATGGCTATGGCAAGTATGGCCAGAATCAAGGCATACAGAAAAACCATGTCGATCGAAAATGCGTGATAAAGCTTACTGGCAGCATAGGGGCCGATTCCAAATCCCACATAATTTGCAACCCCTACGACTCCCATGACATGACCTCTGTTGGTATAGGTGGTTACATCAGAGATCAATACAATCGAAGCGGTGGTAAAGGCTGCAATACCTGTACCGTGAAAAAAGCGTACAATCATCAATTGAGGAATATCTTGAGCCAACAAATAGCAACCTGTCGTGCATGCCAGGGTCAAGGTTCCAAACATCAAAGTCCATTTTCGCCCTTTACGATTCAGCATCCAGCTCACAAGAGGGCGAAATGCCAGAACACCGATCGGGAAACTGCTCATCACAGCACCCACTTGTAAATTCGAGCTCCCCATAGATTTCAAATACAAAGGTAAAACCGGAAAAAATGAGGTAAAACTGGCAAACACAAAGAGGGTCGCGGCAAAAAGCCCTATCAAAGTGCGTTTGTTCTGGTCGGACATCCGTTTTTCCTAAAAATCGGTCAAATATATGGCTAAAGGTACAAATTATATGCAGATTGCGCAAAGGAATTTATGGCCAAGGGCAGGCTTTGTTGCTGGCGGTACTCAGTGGAAAAGACAAGCGCATGCCAGACAGGTCAAACCCAGCGAGAAATCCGGGCGGAATTTCGCTGGCAACCTGGTCCGGGAGACGTTTATAGGCTCAAAAGTGTAATGAACCGGAGATTCTATGACTATCTCCTAATTCATGCGGAACAAAAGCATAGTCGAGCGTTAGCCATTTAAAAGAAATGCCAGCACCTGCCGTCATCTCGTCATCATAGTATCCTGCACGAAGCGCCAGCGTATGAAAAAACCTGGCTTCAGCACCGATATGGCGTTCATCATACTGGCCGAATTCTTTATCAAATGAAAGGGTGATACGACTCTTGAAACGTGCCAAATAGTGAGACGCAGCCACACCGGTCATGATGTTCATCTGCATCGGATCTTTATGATTGGATTCAGTGTTCCAGCTAATACTCGAACTGGTGAGATCCCGGACGGCAGCCCCAACTCCGATCCACGATTTGGGCTCATTTTTAATCAAGGTATAGCTGGTAATCCTCAAGAGCGCTCCGGCATCTATGCCCTGTCCGGTACCTGTTTTATCGTCCAATTTTTGTTGAATATATTTACCGGTCATTCCCAACGAAAGCTCAAAAGGGATAATCTTTGGATCAAATTCATCGCCCATCACAAGATCAAAATATCGGGTATGGGCCATGGTTATTAGTAGAGCATCTTCGTTATCCTGAAAATATCCCTCGGCTTTTCCGGTACTGCGATATTCTGATCGGGTCAGACGATCATAACGCGAACCTTGGAGTTCACCATAGCGGGGGATCTCGTCAACGCCCAGTCTGATCCATCCCAACGTAAGAGAAAGATTATGCTCCAGACCTATGACGGCATGTGCAGAATTGTATTGAGCGAGTCCATCGAAAATAGGAACATGTTCGAATTGCAGCGAAATCGCCGAGCCATACGGACCGCCCGCAGGATTCCAATATGCAGAACTGGCATCATTTGCCAGGCCGGTAAAGGCACTTCCCATTGCCAGGGCACGTGCCCCCACTCCGATACGCAGAAAATCTGCAGTATATTCTCCGGCAAAAACAGGTTGAATGAAACAGATCAGACAGAAAATAATCAAAAATATATATTTTAACATATTACACCTCATCCTTCGAACTATTGTAGTTTGGCCATTTTTTCGATGCGTTCGATTCTTTTATCTTGATGCTGGGCAGTGAATTTCAAATAATAGACCCCGTTTGCAATTTCATTGCCCTCCTCATCGAGACCATCCCACTCGTATTCATAGTATCCGGTGAGTTCATATAACTCTATGCTGCGTATGAGCCGGCCGGAAACCGTATATATGCCAAGGGTAACCTTTTCAGCCACTTCTGTCAGGGTAAAAGCAATCACGGTTTCATCTACAAATGGATTAGGATGATTGGCAAGGGTAACCAGTTCAAACTCGGAAGCGACTGAAAATTGCACCTCTTGCTCGGCAACATTGCCGTTAATATCCACTGCCTTTATCCAAAGGGTATGGGGCTCCAGCGTCAATTCCGGAGAAAATGTCACGGTGACCCTTTTACGTGATTCTGGTTCCTGATAAATGCTTACCTCCTGAGCAGGGATTGGAAAATTATCCAGGGAAAGCTGTATCGGCTTTAGACCGACATCAAATCCGCTTTCATCTTCAAAAGAAATGGTAAAGGTGGGATTCGTCGCTACCCGATCCCCATCGGCAAAATTCTGCCCCTTTACACCGACGAAAATTTTTGGAGCTGTATGATCAGTACTGGCAAACATTGCAAATGTATTATATCCGACAGGAAGCGTCGCACTCACCGTATGCTTTTCCGGGTCCAGTTCGCTCTCTAATCCGTTCCAGGTCTCGGTTGAATCGTTCCAGGCGTACATGCGAAGCGCAGTCTGTAAACTTGTGGTCACAGAATCATTGGGATTATAATACACCTGCACAGTCATCGGTTTGGATAATTGCATTGTCGAATCAGTCCATATCACCTGACAAGCATACCATCTGTTGACTCCTCTGGGATTGATGGGTTGAATACTGACTTGTTCAGCTGCTTCAAGATAGGAAGCATCATTCCGATATCGGTAAATCATCGCACCATTGCCACTCGGTGAGCCCGGTGGAATATCCACTGAATAGCCTCCATCAGCAGAATAAATGGGGCCGCCTGAACCCTTTTTAGCGGAAATGACATATTGGGTACTATTGGTCAGGTTATTTTTTTCATTCGTTTCTTTGACATCATTTTGCACATCGACCTGTATGGTAAACTTGGCTAAGCCGAGCAACTCATCGGGTAAGGAGAAAAACAGACTCGTATCGGCTCCTGCCGGGATACCGGATTCCAGGACTCTTTCTTCGAGAAGATTGTTGGGATTGATCGTCAAGCCGGAAAAAACAGCCAATTTAAATGCACCGCTGGGCATCTCACCTGCATTTCTCACCGTTATCCGTAAAGCAGGATCAGAGGACCCGGTCACTGCGACGGAATTATATTCGGTAAATAAATCAGGCAATTTTTTTATCACATATGAATCACCCGGACTTTTAAGCTGTGTGCCATTATTGCCATTTATGACATATTTGAAGGAGATTCTTGTACCGCCCGAGCGGGTCACAGGGACATCGCTTTTCCATTCACCCGGCTGGCCCTCGACTTGACGGCAAGGCACGTTCTGCCAATTGATCTGGTCGGCTGTCCATTGGACAGACATTGATGCAATGCCTTGTAATGAAGATTTGACCTGGTCTGGTACATTGATAAAAAAGGTGACAGGTTGCAAGTGATTCGGTTCAGCTGGCTGGTGTGTAATTGTCACCGGCCGATCGATGTTGAATGATTCGGCAACCGCGCTGGTCCCCTTTGCATGTCGATAAAAAACCCTCAAAATTCCTTCGCCCCAGAGGCCTGGCCAATGTTGGCGAATATCATTTGTGAGTTCAAAAACATCCCCTGAAAATTTGCCATCCGCAATCGTCAGATTTTTTTCCAGCAGGAATTCGTCCTCGTGATCGAATACAGAAACATTGACTTGTGTATCTGCACCCGGAGTAGGGATTTCACCGCTGAGAGAAAGTGTTTCGCCATCAGTCAGAATGGATTTTGAGAGACTCACATCGATATTCTCATCAGCGATTTGCAGTTTGGAAGCCGGATCCCCCATGAGAATATAATTTTTCATATGATCCCAGTATCCTGCTCCTTGTTGTTGGGCATTGAATTTGCCAAGAGTTGTAATTTCACCCAGTGTTCTGGCATTGTGCACAAAAATGGCTTCATGCAATGACTCGTGCATATTATCATAATACCCGATATATGCACGGCCGGCAGAACCGAAATGAGCGACAATCCCCTTGTCCTTTGCTTTAAGCAGTTCTTCACCCAATGAAGGAATTTCAGGATTATCAAAATGGCCGACAAAACATGTGATACTGAAAATAACCGGATACTTGTTTTGATTATGTAAAAGTTCAATGTCTTTCACCAGAAATAGATCGGTATCGAGATAAACCCCTCCGCCACCGTGGCCTAAAAAAGTCAACATGAGTTGACCCTGATTAAAATAATTTGCCAGATCTTCAGTAGTGCCAAAATAGGGTGACTCTGCGGAAGTATTGAGAAAATTGGTGATCATTCTTGCGGGGATATGATCCCTATAAAGGGTCTTGGCCATATTTTCCAGTCCCGTATCCGTACCCGTCAATAGACATACTTGCCGCTGCCAAGAATCTATATCACTCTTTGTTTCATAATCGATAACCTTATTTACAAGATTGATGGCTTCATCAACAGATCCTGCAGGTAAGCGACCCACAAAAAGATCCGGCAAGAGATCATTTCCCTGTACAGTCACAAAATAATTATCTGATGAAGTCATTCCCCAGGAACGGGTATACTCCATCATACTGGGTACGAATGATTTTGCGCTGTCTTGTCTTGCAACACTCTTGTCCATCAAATGCGTGGTATCCCCAAAAATCAAAAGATGGAGAGGGGCCGGACGCCGCCAATGGTGGTATGCATAAGAGATAAAACGCTTGATAGCATGAGGATCATATAATCCGTGAGAAAACTCGTCATAAATATCCTGCACATCTACCAATTGAACGCTTAGCCCCTGACTTGACCGAAAATCAGCCAGTTCTTGAGCGGATTGCATGAAATCGGCATGCGTGATCAAAATGTAATCGGCTTGTAATCCCGTATCTTTGAGATTCGATGACTCGTCTTTGACAATGTCCATAACTTTTTTGGTTGCATCTCTATTCACCGCATAGACAGTAGTTGAGGTATGAATTCTATTTCCAAACCAGACTGAAAACTTGCCATCCTTTTTACGGGTTCTAAAGTTGGTAATTTGTTGTCCGCCTTTTGTCAGGACATATAATTGGTCGCTTGCAAAGTTGGACATCTTTATAATGCTATTCGAGTTTCCCGCCAAAAAGAATTCCAGCATATTATTGGTTGAAATCAATTCTTTTTCATACTCGATAGCCAGCCAATTCAACAACACGGCATCGACATTGACCCCTTCTAGATCTTTTGGTAAGAGAAACGAAATTCGATTTGCTTCGGATTTCAAATCATCGCTGAAAAAGAGAGATTCAAACAGATATTCGGTTTTACCATCCCAAATTGCATTTCCGATTTTACGGCCATTGAGATACACTCTCACTTTATGATCCGGATTGGCTGCAGGGATACTTGTTTGGCCAAAAAATGAAGCCTGAATTTTCACTTCTCCCTCAGGTTTGGGATGAGCAATGGGCAAATCAAAATGAGTTGCACCGTTTTCCCATTGATCCTCTGGCCCTTCCCAATGATTCAATTGCTGCCAAAACCAGTGATCCAGTTCTTCCTGAGGCACAAACAGCAAGCGTTGATAGGTGAGATCCTTTTCAAGATGGATACGCGACCGAGCATATCCGACCGTATCCGCATTCGCAATGTCTACGGAACCGGGGATCTCGGCGAAACGGGCGCCAGCCCCTTTTCCCCATGTCAACCAATAGACATTTGTTTCCGAATAAAAATTGAGATAAGAATCTTTACCCGAGTTATGTTCACCGATAAAAATAATTCGGTCCGTTTTATCAAATGTTCCGTCTTGTCCACCTTCGACAAGAATGGGAACAGGATTTCCCCGATTGCTAAGAGCTAATGAAGAAGGAACGATACTTTGGAGATCGATTCCGGCTTTGATCAATTCATCACCTGATACCGAATAGACCCCATCCTCTTCAACCAATACTTTATAACGATAGGGTGCCAATCCTTCACTGGTAAGGGACTTTTTCAGCGAGTATACGCTTTGTCTCCAGGATTTGCATTGTTCATAATTCAACAACCCCGAGCGATACAATTCCTCAAATCCCGAGGATCGCATGGCAGCCACAGTGTTTGACAAGCGTTTCACGGGTGCAGAAAACGGAAAATCGATTCGTATAGTTGCCCGCTCGAGCAACTGGAGTAAAGTTTGCTTTTGGTGATAACGGGCCGGATTGACCGACAACTTTACCACACGTTGTTCGCGCCAAAAAGCAGGATCAGAAATGTCAAAAAATTGCGCGGGATACCACTCGTCCATCTCTTTCAGGGGTTCCTCCAAAGCTGGGTCGGCCGGTTCAATGTTTTCCAGTTGAATCGTGCGATATTCGACATTCGAGACACTCAGACTGACCTCTCCCTCGCCTGGTACACCAATCATGGACTGGCTCATAGGTAGACGAGGTAAGCCTGGCTGGCCGAAATAACTAAACCCAGGCATAATGACTCTATTATACCAGGTATCGTCTAGACGGGTCTGAATAATAAAAGCGGAATCTATAACCACATCAAATTGAATAAAGGATGTATGGGTTTGCAGATTCTCTATATGAAAAGATTCATCTGCCTTTAGTGATTGCAGACAAAAGATGATCAAAAACAAAGCTGCCCAATGTATGCGTTTCACAAATGTTCTCCTTAAAATAATATGCCTTATTCTTTATCTCCAAGTAGATCAGTAACATAGTCTGAAAGTTTCTGAGCAAAAAATTCAATGCGGTCAAACATTTGCTCCTGTTCCACTGTCAGTTGCGGTCGTACTTCATCTCCGAAAACAGCTATATATCCTAGCAAACCGTGAATAAGGCTACGTATCTCGTGTGAAAGTCGAGAACGCCCTTGATTGTCACCTCCTTGTTTCATATTCTCAGAGTTAGCCACTATAATTGTGCCTCCATATTTGGCCGAAACTTTTGTTTCAGAGCTCCTAACAGGTGATAAAACGCTCCGGATGCGATGATAATCGTCACAAAATCGAGAGGCAACCGGAATCTTACCTTAGCGATAAACGGTGCATGCACCAGTGTGTATGCAATGGCCATCAAAAGCCAGAGTAAAAGCCACTTTTGATGTGTTCTTCTCAGAGCGAACATCCCATAAATCATCAAAAGCCACAGCGGAGTGACACTCAAAATACTCGCCCAGACCACATGTGGAGAATTCTCTTGTCTTTCTGTGGTTGGTGAAGGTGTAATCCGCCAAAAGGCAACCCCTTTTCTCAACGATCTCTTTACGAACTGAAAGGGTTTTTCCTGAATATAGTCAAAAGCAAACCGTCGCAAGATCGAATCTCGCCTGCTTTCCGAGTCGACGCCTTTGAGTGCTTGAAACACCTTTTCTTCAAAAGTCCGGATTCCTGTGGTCGTAAGGGGAGCCTTTGCATTATTGCCCAGATAAAGATTATGCCCCATATTGCTTACCAGGCCTACAAACCCAAAGGTCTTGTGGTTACGCCAAATCCACGGGACAGTGACCAAGACAGCAATAAAAACATAGATCATTGCAAAGATCAAACGACGCTGTGGCCTTTTCTGACCAAACCAAAACAACCATATCGCAATAGCCAGCAAAAGTATACCAGTGATCGGTCGACTTGAAATCATCCAGCCTCCAGCCAATCCTGCCAGAACAAGATAAATCCAGGAGTCACGGTTTTGAGCCTTTACGGCTGCCCAGATCGTCAAAATAAGCAAAAAACCAATCCATGTGGTGGCCAGGATGGGCCCCGTGATATAGATGAAATAGGGATAAAGAGCTGTATAGATGACCGCAAACCAGGCAGCATATTGATTATAAATCTCGAGCGACAGATGAAAAATCAAAAGCATGGTCAAAGCCATCAAAGCAATATGAAACAATCTGATTTCAGTGATGGTATCCACTCCAATCAAACGCATTGCCGCCAAAACCAAAGGATAGCCCGGAGCCCGAAAGGCAGTGGGCTCGCCTTCGTCGATGACAAATTCCTGCATATCAACGATATTTTGAGATATCCTGTAAAAATCTTTTTCATCTGCCCAATAGAGCTTTTCATCCAGTTGGGCGATATATATCAGCCGAATCCCTGTAGCAATGAGAATGACCAGGAATAGACTCAGCTTGCTTTTATTTACTAACGACATGCTTGTACAACCCTTTTCCTTCAGAACCTACAATAACGGCCCGATCTGTTGTATTGATGGTTTTAATTGCTGTTAATTCCTTCCCATCAATCCCTTCCCCGAACTTGCTCCAGGTTTGTCCGTCATCCAGGCTCCGATACACGCCATTATCCTTGGTAGCAGCCCATATTTCGGAGACATGATCCGGATCATACCAGATTGAATTGATATGCTGCCAATGAATTTGTGATCTGATCGAAATCCAGCTTTCCCCCAAATTCGAACTCTTGCAAACATCACCAGAGACCATACAGGCATATAATTGACTCGTCATATGGGGATTGAAAACAAATTTGAGAGCATGATCATATCCAAAAGATCCGGTCTTGATCCCGGAATTGGAAAGCTGCCAGGTATTGCCCTTGTCCGAAGAAAAATAAATGCCTTTATAGAGTTTGCTGCACCAAACCTTATTAGGATCTTGAGGATGAGTAATCACGGCATCCACCCGACCGCTGATTTTTCCATCCATCCAGGTTTCGCCCTGATTTTTACTATAAAAAAGACCTCGCACAGTGCCGGCCCAAAACATACCATCTGTTGCAATATGAACAGAGATCACTTGTTTGTCGGTTCGTTCAAACCAGGCATTTTTCCATGTGCTACCCCCGTCATTGCTCAGATAAAGACCATCTGACTTTGTGCCAATGACCAACCGATTCGGGACGATAGGATCAACGGCTATACAGAGGATATAGGTACTGTTTAATCCACTTGACAGGTTTTGCCAGGTCTTGGCACCATCTGTACTCTTGAAAAATCCTTGTATGGTCGCCACATAAATAGTTTGCTTTGCAAACGGATCGACAGCCAGATCCTCAATAACCTGGCTCTCGATCTCTTTCCCGACAGAGAGCCATTCATCAGATACCTGAGGAGGATCTTTTTCTTTGGGTTTTGTCGGGTTATCATCGCAACTGAAAAGGAAAAATAAGGCTAAAATGAATATTCCATATTTCATACCACCCTCTTGTTTTACATTTCAAACCAACTGATTGGCTAAATGCAAAGATAATGCCACCAGTATCAGAACGTTGACAAGTGGAATTCGTTTATAACTCTGCATGAAATATATATTTTCAAAGGGGTTACAGCCGCGAACCAAATCCGGGATTATCAGAGCAGAGTGTAAAGTGACATAAAGTATACAGTTATGGGGAGATAGATGCCACAAAAGCATGGACTCGGAGGACTTATTTTCTTGACCATAAATATTCCAGTTCGGGCTTTTCCCGGAACCAAAAATCATATTCATGTTGTAACAGCGCTTTTGTACGATGGTAAAGATCGGGATCTATTGGAGGGGCAGGTTTAAAAAACAAGGACTTTGTCCAATCGGAAAAATAACGCATACCATTATCATCAAAGATCTCCGCAAGAGGACGACCCAAAAGTCGATGAGCAGGAAACGTTTTGCGCCAGGCCGTCATGATTCCTGATTTGGGAAGGGTCGCACTATTTTTCCGACAGGGTATATAGACTTTGTCGCATTTTTCCAATTCTAAAAACTCCAAGACATTGTCCATAATAGCGCGAGGAGTCGAAATGAGGTGTTCCAAAAATACAATCTTATAATTCACTTGGAGCTTTTTTAACAGAGGAAGCAACCAAAGACGATAAGAACTGAACGTGAAATAAGAAAACCAGGCCAAAGGATCCATGAAGCAAGATTTAAAGGGTGCTCTGAATGTGCGAGCATGATAATCAGGCCCAAAATACCCCGCATCGATATGACCGGCATGTGCTGCTCTCTCGCAGTTTGTCTTCTCGACATCCATATCGAAATTATCGTCAGGGAAAGAATCGACAAGCTCACAAAATCTTCGTTTGTCACGCACCGGCACGCGATTGGCCATATGCTGATAAGCAGAAAAAGCCCTCATTGCAGGATCGCGAACAAGAATAATAAATTTCGGCCGTTTGACATGGGTAAGAATTTGGATAAAAGCAGATTCGGAAAAGGCATAAAGCGAGGATGCTTCCATGGGCAATACGGCCTTTTTCGGAAAAAGCGAGGCATACCAGTGCTCATTTTTTAAAATGACTTTTGAATGCTGGTTAAAGAACAAAGGCTCTTTAACTCGAGAAGGTGATATTTGGGGATGCCTGCTGAGCATCTCAAAAAGGGTTGTCGTACCGCTTTTTGCAACACCGGGTATAAAAATCATCTGATCAAACCAATATTCGCTCATCTCACCTCCTTTCAGTAACCAAAATATGCCCAAGCGGAAACTTTTTGGCAGTTTTATCCGATAATTTTGCTATTCCTGGCACATAAAGAATCATCCGGCATAGCCAAGCGATAATCTTGGAGCATACTTTACTAAAGGAGAAATGTTTGACGATCATATCCAAAAATACATGAATGGATCCTCCATAGGCTTCCAGGCGTATGATTTTTAGCTGATGCTGATCGCACAAGTGTTTCAATATAAAAGGTGAGTAACGAAAATAATCATGAGGTTCTTCATGAAGCCAGTATAAAAAGGGGGTGCCGATAATAGCTTTACCGCCAGGTATCAATATTCTGCTGATTTCAGAAAAAAGCTTATGTGGATGATAGAGATGTTCTATAACATCTGTACAAAGGATAGTATCGGCACTTTGATCGGCCAGTGCAATCTCGGAATTCAAATCGCAAAATAAATCCGCATGAATTGTATCATGGGTGCTTTTTTGCCAATCGACACAAATGATTTCATCGGCATAGTATCGATACAAAACATATAGGGGTGCGTTTCCACATCCCAGATCGATCAGCACTCCCTTTACATATTCCTTGATGGTTTTGGAATAGATTTTTCCAAGGAGATCTCCCATTATCCAGGAATGCGGAGGTAAGGCGGGGCCAATTTTCAACGCATTCTTTTGCAGCAGAAATTTACTCGGCCTCCATTGTTTTATTGCTTTCATCTCAATCGTGTGGCATAAGAAAAGAGTGTTTGCGATCTAGTTTTTTGATTTCACCATAGACTTTATTTTCTTCACGACCCAGAACGGTTTTATAGGCCCGCAAAAGTGACGGCACTGAATGTTGCCATGATAAGGTCGAGAGGACTCTCTGTCTACCAAAGGCTCCCATTTGTTTACATCGTTGGGGATCTTGCACTAAATTGAGAATGCCCTTTGCAAAAGCTCTTGTATCATTGGCAGATACATAAAGCGCAGCTTTTGAGGCAGTAAGTTTTGTTTCATACAGATCAAATGAGACAATGGGTTTGGCGAACGTCATGTACTCCATCACCTTGTTCATGGTAGAGTGATTAGCCCATTCTGAATAAGGATCAGGATCGACGCAAATATCCGCTGTGGATAAATAATCGCACAATAGGTCATCAGAAATTCGACCAGTAAACTCTACAACCTCATTTAACTGCATTTGATGAGAGAGCGCCTGCAGATCGGCAAAAGACGGACCGCCTCCAATAAGACAAAAATGTACATTTTTGACTCCCAAATCATAGACAAGGATACGAATAGAGTCAAGTAGATACTCTACGCCATCCTGCGGACACATTTCCCCCAGGTAACAGACCATATAGGGCTTTGTGCGCTTGAGTTCGGGACGGGGTTTGCGCTGTTCGAGTCGATGTAAATCCGGACCCGTTCGTACCACAAACACGTTGCTGGCATGTTTCAACCCACGCTCGATGGCTACTGACTTGTATGATTGATTGGTGGCCAGAACAACATCCGCAGTCGCAAAGGTGAGCTTTTCCAATAACAGAAGCGTTTTCAATACCCACTGGTTCGGCCTGTCTGCGAATTTTGCCTGGTACATTTCCGGAGAAAGATCATGATGATCGAAAATGAATCGCACGCCTAACAAACGATAGATCCGGCCCAACAGAAAAAAAGTATCCGGAGGATTGCACGCATGGATGACATCAAATCCATGCCAAATATAAATTTTTGCGGTTAATATAGCGGTTCTGATCCAGGCATAAACGAATTCCAAAAAATAGCCCCAAAATCCAAACGCTTCGAATGGAATCGAATATCTGTAAACATGAATGTCGTCGAGATATTCATAAGAGCTGGAAAATTCTTTTGATTTTGGCGAAATAACTGCAACCCGATATCCATGGTCTCTCAATGTTTTGGCTTCAAGCCAAACTCTGCGATCAAATGGCACTGGAAGATTTTGTACAATCATCAGTACTCTACCAGCATATTCCTTCATAATTCACCTCAATGCTTGCCGGAGTCGTGATATTTTGCAAATCAACCAAATCGATTAATTGATGCCCATTGCGCAGCTCTCTGATCATCTCGACGTGTTTATAAGTCTTGTTGCCCAGAACAAGCAACTCAGAATGGCACAATAATTCTTGAATTGAATCGACAAGAATGGTTGAGATATGTGTAAGTTCTTTTTGAATATATTCGCGCGTAGAATCCAGATGAAGGGCATAGTTGATGATATCATCAAAAATTTTAACTTGATATCCATTATCAACAAGTCGTTCAACCAGTTCAATAATTGGACTTTCCCTCAGGTCATCGGTGTCCTCTTTAAAGCTCAATCCCAGAATACCTATATGTTTCTTGCCTGCCCTGGCAATCAGGTTATACGAGTGCTGGATATGCTCCTCATTGCTTTTTATGATAGAGTCTATCAAAGGCAAAAAAGTATCCAGTTTCTGAGCTTGCCGGAGAATCGCTCGAAGATCCTTTGGCAGACAACTTCCTCCAAACGCAAAACCAGGTTTCATATAAGTCGGAGAAAGATTCAATTTTTGGTCCTGTACCACGGCATCCATCACTTTACGACTATCGACTCCCATGGCTTTGCAAAAGCGCCCGATTTCATTGGTAAAAGCAACTTTGAGGGCATGAAACGCATTGTCTGCATATTTCAGGACAGAAGCTTCTTTGAATGAAAGGTGGAAAATCGGCGTATCCAGAGCCTGGTAAATTTCGCAAAGCAAAGTGATGGATCTTTGATCATTCGCTGCAATGACGGTACGCGGAGGATTCATAAAGTCGTTTACCGCCACACCCTCCCGGAGAAATTCCGGATTCAATGCAAAGCCAAAATCAATGCCAGCAGTTTTACCGGATTCCTTTTCAATCAACGGAATAATCTGAGTCTCAACCATACCAGGTAAAATAGTACTGCGCAAGGCAATGGTCAAAAATGACGAACGATCCCTCAGCAGGACAGAAATTTGTTTACATACTCGTTTCACCGAAGAAAGATCGATTTCACCGTTTCGATTGCTGGGCGTTTCCACACAGATAAATAATATATCAGCATGCTTTAAGGCTTTTGCTATGTCCCCCGTTGCCTGCAAATGCTTGGTTTTCACCTGTTCTCGCAATAACTGATCCAAATCTTTTTCAAAAATGGGTGACAAGCCCCTGTTGATCATTGCGATTTTCTTATGATTAATGTCATAACCCATGACGCGGTGACCCAGACTTGCATAACAAGCTGCTGAAACACAACCGATATGTCCGAGTCCAAAGACGCTGATGTTCATTTTGAATTCCTTCCATTTTAGAACTCTTTGAGTTCGGGCCTAGACCGCCATAGTCTTTGCGTGTAAAGGGTCAACGCGATTTTGCAAATTTTGATATAGGCTGATCATCTGATCAGCAACATGATTTATATCATAGCGAATTGTCGTTTGCCGGGCTCGTTTCCCCACTGTTTCTCTCATCGTGCGATCTGACATTAATTGGAAAAGTTTTCTTCCCACATGTTCTGTATTTTCAGAATCGAATGCGAATCCATTATAATCATTGACAATGATACGTTTGGTTCCGGGTAAATTCTGAATGATTATGGGTAATTCACTCGCCATTGCTTCCAGAACAACATTCGATTGTCCTTCACTTTCGGAGAGATTGATAAATATGTCACATGCCTTAAAATACAAATCTACATTTTCACACCGATCTCTAAATTGCACATCAGGCAAAAGATCAAAGGTTTTTAATAGTTGATTCAGTTGAGACATCGTAGCAACACTCTGTGTGTTAAAGTGTTGATTTGATGTCCGTAAATTCAAAGGACCGACACAAAGCAACAAGGGCATTGGCAGCTGTCTCTGTTTGAGCCAATTCATGACTTTAATAACCCTATCTATCCTTTTTCTCGCAATAAATGACCCTACATAGAGTAAAATTGTACGATTGAGTGGAAGCTGTAGTTTTTTTCGTATTAGGTTTTTGCTCATTTCGTCCACACTATTAAACAATTCTGTATCGACTCCATTGCTGATATTTGCAAAATGGATGCCAGGGTAATCCCGGAGATCACTGTCATTGATGGGATTAATGATTCGCCTGATGGATTTCAATAGCATTTTGTTGATCCATCCATACGGTCCACGGGTCAGGCTCTCTATATCATCGAATCCCAGGCGGGTAATCTTTTGTATCCCAGGCGTTCGGCTGAAAAACAAAAAAAGATTTACAGGTGCAATAAATGAATGAATATGAATCACATTGAAATGACGAGCGTGAGCAACCAGATACTGAATCAATCGTATGGCAAACCAAATTCTCCAAAAGATCGTGGCCTGATAACGTGGAACACGATAGACTGAAATTCCATCTATATTGCTTTTTCCGATCCATTTACGATTAGAAGCTCCCGCCAAAACATGGACTCGACACCCTTTTCTCTCGAGAGCCAGGGACAGTCTATGAGCTTGCAAAGCAGCTCCATTGTATTCCGGCAAATAGGTATGGTGAATCATCAAAATTTTCAATCCTGAATGTAGAGATTCAGCACATTTATTCTGTTCGCTAGTATTTCTTTTCATTGTAGACCTTTTGCTACCCTTTTACGATCATCCATCGTAGACATGCTGAGCATTCTTTTAAATGCTTGAACAAGTTGATAATTAAAAATCAGTTTATAGATCATTAAGGTCAGAGAATGCCGGAAACGGGATAATTTTTCTGCCAAAACAAGTATAGCAGGTGTCGTCTGATCATTCAAGACCAGTTTCAGAGCCGAATACTTGAGTTTTCGTCTTATCCTGCATCCTTGCACACAAAGGCCATATCGATTGACCAATTCTCTCTGGACTTCCGGTTCATGCGCATACCAGAGGGCAATACTTTTACCATATTTTTTTGCTTTATCCAGGTATTGCCCCCAGGTCATAGGATGATAATGGGTCGTAAGAATAGAATTATCAAAAACAAAGTTTGCACCCGCTTTCCACAATCGATATCCCAGTTCAGTATCCTCAGCAGCACAAAGCTGAGGATTGAATCCCCCGACTCGTATAAACAGTTGTCTCTTTATTGAAGTATTGGCGGCTCGGAATGATTGCCATTGGGTATCAAACCGCTCCTTTCTGCCCAATGGCGGATTCCATATCCCATGCCGGACCTGATGCGGCACGAGTAGTTCCTTGGCCATTTCCACGCGGCCCTGGAGAATCATGTTTTCCTGTGGATATGCTTGGTGATAAGCAAGGTGTTTGGAAATAAAATCGGGATGTACATAGATATCTGCATCCAAAAATATCAACAAGGGAGCAACGGCTTGACTCACACCAAGATTCCGGGCGGCTCCGGCATTTGCCAGTTTACACTGGAGTATTCTGATATTTAGCTGGCTATGGTGCCTGAATTGAGAAAGAAGAGAGAACGTGTCATCAGTTGAAGCATCATCGATAACAATGACCTGAAAAACATCAAAAGGACAGGTTTGCGCCTCTAAATTAGAGAGCACATTGATCAATGAATCCGCTCGATTATGCGTGGGAATGATAACTGAGATTTCGGGTATACTCATAACGAATCCCTTATGGTTGTCGTAATAGTCGTTTGATCAAGCCTATCAGTTCATGCAAGGATCCGGTGATCATCAAAAAAAAGACATATACCGCCACTCCTCCAGGTATTACAAGAACGGGTATCGATGATCCAAGACCGGACATGGCGAGACCCATTAATACCATACCTAAAAGAGGAAATTTAATTTGCTCAAAGAGTGAAAACCTATCCAGTGTACGACGGACACTCAACCACTCTACAGACCCCAAAATGACTGCGCCGGCCAACATCGACACGGCCAGTCCCTTTTCTGCAAACAGAGGTATAAGCAAAAAAGAGAGCGAAATAGCAGTAATACTCCCTGACAAGTTTGCAATCAAATCCAATTTTTGCCGGCCATGGCTGATCAGAAATTGCGAAAGAATGGGGATCATGGAATAGGGAAGTATTAACCATATCAGCAAGCGAAGAACGCCGGCTGAGGGAGCCATTTTAGGACCAAAGAGTGACGCGATAATATGAGGAGCAGAAAAATAGATCAATAGTGCTGCAGCGACAGTGATAATGGAGACATATCGCAGCGATGCACCGATAATAAGATGTACCTTTTCGGTTTGTTTAAAAAATTTGCTAAGAATGGGCAACAACGCCTGACCATATGCAAGTGCAACTGCCACGAGGATATCTACCAGTTTATGAGCAGCGCTGAAATAACCGGTCGCTTGTTCTCCCTTGATTTGAGTGAGAATGACAATGGGTATCGTCCAGTAGGCACTGTGTGCTATGGTAATCGAGATAAATGTCGGAATTTGCTGCAAATAATAATACAAGACGGGCCGATTCAGAATCGCAACGGGCCGGGCAACCTGGACACTTGCAAAAACGAGGCACAACAGGTGTGAAACGATATGGCTCACCGCCAAAATCCAGGCGACTGTTTCTGCATTTTGATAAGAATTAAAAACGATCAGCCCCACAGTCAATAACAAAAAAATCCTGACAGTTTGTGCCACGGTTACCCAGTGTAATTTCTCTGCAGCCCAAAGCATGGCTGAACCAAAATGCATCCCTACACCGGTAAAGAGGGTGAGGCTCAAAATTCTGAGCACTCTACCGGAAGAGTCATGAAGAAAAGAGAGACCTACCATGGCAATCCACAGAAATAATGCTGCCATGGAACCTAAAAATAGGATCTGGGAAAAATATTCTCCAGCCTTTGGTCTGTTCCGAGCGACATCTTTGGAAAACAAAGGGCGTAAGCCCAGAGAGGATATCATGTTAAATAATTTGTATATCGCCATTCCATAAGCAATGGCTCCCAGATCAAAAGCGGACAAGTATCTAATGACAAAAACCCAAAATAGTGCAGAGCCCAATCTGTTTACCACTTCTGTTGCGGTCCGGGCAGTGGTATTACGGAATATAGATTTAAAAACAGACATGAATCGCCTCTATTTCTGACACACGAGCATTAAACCATTGCCCTCTTTATTATATTGAATAAAATCCAGCCACATGAGGATCATCACAATGGGATGTAAAAAAATCAAATAGAGTGGAAACAACCATCTCACATAACGATGATATTGAACAAGGGTCACCAAATCATAGGACCAGCGACCATATCGTCCGTACGTGCTGGTTGATTGCAGGCACTCAAAGCCGACCGAAACCGCTTTGGAGACCAATTCCTCTTTGGAATAATACCGTATATGGTCGTGTAGCTTGCCTGTTTTTGATTCCAGGATTTGGCGATCCTGAATCCGTTTTAGTGCATAGAGCACCCGTTTTTCCTGACTGGGGACATAGATAATCAAGATCCCTTTTTCATAAAGCGCATCATATAATTTTTCCAGGGTTTTGATGTCATCTTTGATATGCTCGAGCACGCTGTTGCAGAGGATAAAGTGATATCGATTTTTTTCGGTCAACTGAGAAATATCTCTGCTATAGAATTCCAAATTTTTCAAACCCATTCGCGCCGCAACATGATTATTATCCTGCACGCGTTGAATCATTTGTTCAAATCCGGTCACATTTGCAGAGGGGTATTTTTTCGCGATTCGAAAAGCAAATTGACCCATACCGCAGCCAGCATCCAGAAAGGAAAAATTTTGAGGACCTTTATTTAACTCTTTTTTTAATACAGAACACAAATACCACTCTCGAAGAGTCGTCATTCGTACCAGAATGAAAACCAAATGCCGTAAAAATATTCTTTTTCCTACCAAACGGGTCAATTCATCGAACCGCATTCCACCATCTTCCTGTTTCGAGTGCCTGATAAAACTCTTTCGCATAGCGTGCATTCAAATAATTAATTCCCTCGGCAAAGGCCACGATAACCCAAAACAGCAGGATGAGTATATCATTTCCTTTTAAAAAGTCGGCCAGCGAAGAAAAAAGAAACCCTATATAACTCCCCATCAAACCAATCGCCATGACTCTCAAAGATCGTATACGAGATTGCATCGCTTTACGGATACGAATAAACATTGCGCCTAAAAGCCAAAGATATGCGATAAATCCAACAGAACCAAGCTCTACAAGATAGAGAAGATAATTATTATGCACTGCTGACTTTTTGGTAAACGGATCCCTCAATAGCCAATACTTTTCAAGATGTGATTCATAATTATTTATGCCCACTCCCCATATCGGATAGTCTTTGAACATTTTCCAGGCGGTTATCGAGGTCGTGATACGGGTTTCTGCGGAGCCGCTTTCAAAGTTGGTTAATCGTTCTTTGATGACATTTGAGAATCCCATCAAAGTTAAAAGAAAAAAGACTCCCACAAAAGAAAGGTTTATTACGCTTTTTAGAGAGAATTCTTTATTGAAAAAGAATATAAACAAAATAGCGAAAAACGCAAAAAAGAACCCCATCCATGCCGACCGTGTCAGGCTCATAATTAAGACTGCAAATCCAAGCAAAGAGAGCAGATGAATAAACCATTTAAAACGGATTTTTAAAGAACTCAAACTCAAGGCGACACTGATCGGCAAAAAGTAGAGCAGGTAACGGGAAAAGCTATTGACATTACCAATCGTGCCACCGGGTCTGGGAGCAACAATACCATTGCTTTTATACACAATGCCTGCATATGCTTCACGTGTATACCCTGGTATCGGGATATCCACAGCCGTATAATATTGCAAAAGAAACACACCCAATTGAGCAAACACTCCGAGAAAAAAGAAAAACATGAGAATATACAGCTGTTTGATATTGGTAATATGGTTTGCAATATAGAGAAAAAACACAAGTGACTTGAACATTTCAAAAATATCAAATGCAGCAGCCAAAATATCTTGAGCTTGAAGCATGGAAATGGCACTTACAAGAATCAATGCCAGGGTTGGCAAAGAGATGCGCGGAAAAAACTTTATTTCAGCGACACTCTTTGAGCCGGAAGCCCTGATGACCCATTCGATGAGTAACACGAGAAACAGGATCTCAAACACGCCGACTCTGATTGATTCTGCCCCACCCATATTGGGATGCCAAAACAAGTGCAAATCCAAAGGGATGGTGATGAAAAAAATAGCCAGACCTTGTAACACAAGCCGAATTTTCGGAAGCAAGATAATGACAAAGGGAAAGGTCAGAGTAATAAAACCGACCAAAGTCCATTCTCTGTCAAGACTACTGATCATCGTCAATGCCAACGTAGCAGTAATGGCGATAAGAACTAGAGTGGAAAATAAAACAATGCGATTGTTATTGGGTATTGCAAACATGATCGATTCCTCAAGTGGTCAAGATTGTGCCCGATTGAGAGCGACACCGAGCAGCTTTGCGTGTGCCGAAATGAGCTTTCTTTTGGCAGCCTGGGCATTTTCCCAACGTGTAACACCGGATCGCACCACCAGTATGACACCATCGACCATTGCACCAAGACTCAAGGCTTCAGGTGCTGTCAGGACCGGGGCCGAATCGAACAATACATATTTATAGGCTTTGCGCCATTCACGGATCATTGCGTTAAACTCTTCTGATCCCATCAATTCGACCGGATTTTCACTGCTTTTACCAGCACTTATGACCTTTAGATTCAGATTTTTAACGCTCTTGACAACTTTGTGCCAATCGAGCTTGTGCTCCAATATATCCGCCAAACCGTCTTCGAGTGTCAGGCCGAAATAACGATGCACGCCGGGATTTCTCATATTACAGTCGACCAACAAAATATCATCCACTGAAGGTTTATCGCTGTCGCTATCTTTATCAGATTTGTCGGAGACTGCTTTTTCAAAATCTTTTTTAAACACCTTTTCATCGCCTTTTTCATCCAGAGTTTCTTTTTTAGTCGATTGTTTCTTGCGCAGCATTCCACCGGCCAAAAGATATGCCAGGTATGAGACAACCGTTGTAGATCCTTCCTGGTCATGACTCCCCACAACAGACAAAAGACGCATCTGGCCTCGCATGTTAGCGATGCGAACGTATTCTTTGAGATCGTAGAAATCTTTGATGATTTCTTCAGGCAAGCCAAAATCTATAGTCGGTGAATGAGAAGGGGCTGAATACCATGCTCCACCGCCTTGAGGATTTTCCTTTGCTTCCAATTTCCGCAATTTTTCGTGTATAACACTCATGATAGACCTCATGCAATAATTATATTAAAGAATCGAGTTCGAGAACTCCAAATTCGGATACAGGGTTGTTGTCATCATCTTGAATAGAATCAAGACTGGTTTTTGAAGGTACGGTTTCTTTAGCATCTGTTTCAACGATCAATTCGCCGCGGGCATCACTGGATGCTTTCTGCGCCAAAGTGATTTTAGAATGATCTGCTAACTCCCGAATGATTGCTGAATCAATTTGTTTTGCATTTCTTTTATGTCCTTCAGCAATGGCATTATCACAAACCTGATTAATCAAACGCGGAACACCATCAGACACCTCTTGTATGGCATCAAAGGCACCAGCCGTAAAGATATCTTCTCGTTTAGCACCGGCAATGCCCAAACGACATTGGATGTAACGAGTGGTATCTTTTAGGGCAAACCGCGTCAATGAAGCCTTTAAGGTGATACGTTGTTTGAGCTGATGCAGTTGATCATGGTCCAGATACGAGTTGAGCCGGGGTTGACCCGATAAAATAACCTGCAAGAGCTTTTTGCTGCTTGTCTCCAAATTAGAGAGTTGCCGAATTTCTTCAAGGACATCGATTTTAAGATTCTGCGCCTCATCAACAATCAAAAGCGTATAAATTCCTTGTTCATATTGAGCAATAAGGAATTCATAAAATTCCATCAACAGTTCACTGGTATCTTTTCCTTTGGGAGCAAGACCAAAATCCAGACAAATATACTTTAAAAAATCCCGTGCTTCCAATGTAGTATTAAAAATCCAGGCATAGTGTACTTTTTGGCTAAGACCGGCCAAAAGAGTGCGTATCAGAGTACTTTTGCCCAGACCGGGTTCTCCGATAATTGCATTTATACCCTTTCGAGTCTGAACGGATCGAACGAGCCGATCCAAGGCTTCTTGATGCATCTCACTTTTATATAGGAATTTTGGATCCGGACTTGAGGAAAAGGCTTCTTCCTTGATTCCATACAGTTTACTATACATGACCACCACCGCCCTTAATTTTCTTCTTGACTAAACAATTCGCACTCTGAAATCCCAAGAACTTGAGAAACTTTGGACTTGAATTCACGTGTTGCTTCTACTCTGTTATTTTCGACCATAGAGAGATAAGTAGCACTGCAGCCAAGCAGAAACGCCAACTCGTATTGCTTCAAGCCCGCCTCCCAGCGTTTTACTTTGAGTAGATTTTTCATGCTTCACCTCCTACAATTGACTGGTTCAGATGTCTTTTCATTTGATCCTGCCCACCCTAATATGGCCGACGTGCTTTATTAGAGGGCATATCAGATGCTTTATCTACCCGTGCTGCCTCAGGTATTACCGCGAGAATGGGTAAACCCAAACAGTGTTGAGCATCTTCAACGGTATTGACCGAATGATCAAAGTACTCGACAAAAAAGGCACTACCAAATGCCACGATAAACGCGAGCACCAATCCCAGCCCGATAAGCAAGGGACGATTCGGCCAAACCAAATCACGGGGAACCGAAGCAGGCTGTAGCAAACGAACTTGCACCAAGTGTGCTCGTTCTTGAGCCGCAATATGCGCTTCTTCTCTTTGGCGAACCAACATCGACAGAACAGCTTCCAGATCGTTCACACCGATCGTCATTTGACCCAGTTCATACTGTTTTTCTGAAATATCAGAAATCGAAGCGGCAACCGTATTCATGCGTTGGACGATTGCAGCTTCCGCAGAACGCAAAGCCTTGATGTTAGCCTCTTCTTCTTCCAGAATTTCCCTGATTTCCTCTTGTAGTTTTTCACGCGATTCCTGGATCGCAATCAAGAGTTCTTTCATTTTGGGATGATTTTGGGTATACTTTTGCTGAAATTGCTCTTTTTGAACCTCATATTCCATGAGTGCGGTTTTCAATTTATTGATATAATCATATCGACTTCGGCTATCTGCAGCACCCAAGGTGCTGGGAATAGCCAATTCTTTACCCTCTGAGATCTGTTCACGCATGACGTGCGCACGTGCCTCTTTGGAAATTCGTTCCGCTCGCACTTTGGTCAGCTCATGATCAAATTCCGATAAGGATTGAAAAAGAATAGCGGATTGCTTGTCACCAGAGATGAAACGATTTTCTTTCTGATATGCCATTCCCCTTTCTTTAATCTCTTGCAGCTGTCTGCGATAATTCTCGATCTGTTGATCGAAAAATTCATATGCCCGCTCATCGCGACTCAACTGGGGACGTTGCTGAACATATTCTGTTACGACTCTGTCCACAACACGTTTGGCCAATTGAGAATTGCGATTTGCAAAACGGACCATCAAAACATTTGTATCCAACTCACGCTCGATTTCCAGGCCATCTTTGAGTTGTTCTATACGTCGTTCTTTTTCTGATTCAGAGGAAATGACAGGATCATCCTGGGCATCCTTTTTTTCTCCCCAGATCTCATCCGCAACCGGGCCGAGAATACTGCGCATCTTAAAGATCAATGTTTCTGAAGAGATTCGGTTATAATAACCATGTTCCGAGACTTTATACACATCTAATAAATGAGCCTCATCATTATTGTGCTGATAGTTAACCATTACAGCTGATTCAGCCTTGAATGTTCGTGGCCAAACAAATGCAATGACGACTATTGCCAGGAAAATCACTAAAAACAGGGTTCCTATGAGCTTGCGCCGTTTCCTTACCACTCCGAGAAAACTGTGCGGAGACATGGGACTTTCGGCTTGATTATATTGAATCATCACACATTCCCTTTCATTCTATCATTAAGGCGGCTGCTCACCAATCTCGTCTATACCAGTACTTGTATTTGACCCACAAATCAGCCGGAGGCAGTACCCAATCGTAAATACGTTCGATAAATGCATCTACATTTGCAATAAATGTTTTGGGTACGTAGATCAAGTCATCTGCTGCGAGCACTAGATCCTGAGATCGATTTTTTTGCAGTTCACCAAGGTCCATATTCAATCGCATCACCTGAGCACCGCTTTGATAATCGTTACGAATCAGGATAATACTGTTCATTTTGGCACCTTTATCCGACCCACCAGCTGCAGCCACAGCTCGCAAAACGGTCATTCCAGGTGTCAATGCATATTGTCCGGGCTTACCCACTTGTCCCATCACATAACAATAGTGATCCCCGACGCTTTCTAACATGACCACGATTTCGGGCTCGACCAGATATTCTTGAAACAATACCACCAGTTCATCGGATAGCTGACTGATCGATTTACCGGCACCCTGTACCTCACCGATAAATGGCAGAGATATTTTTCCATCTGGCCTGACTGTTACCGTTTGATCATATTCCGGACTTTTCATAAAGTGTATAGCAATAACATCATTTTTATTGATGAGATAGTCTCTGGATGAATTAGAGCCGGAACTCTTTGCTGTTTGATATTGTTTGCCGGGTTCTGAGAGCAATGCAGAGACGTCTATTTCATTTTGAGAGCTTTTACCAGCATCATCAAAAGATTGCGTCGGTTCATCGATGACAACTTTTTCAAGCGCTTTGGGTTCTTTATCCGACGCATGATTCTCCACTGGTGCAATCTCGATAGGCGTAACCAATAGTTCATCATCTCGAGAAGAATCGCGTTCCACATCATTGGGGCCAAAACTGATGGCCACACGATCATCGTCTCGAGGTTCTCGTTGAGCTCTCGGACGAATCGAACAGGCACACAGCAAGCAAGTCAACACAACCAGTGATATCCAGACTCCCTTTGATCTTTTTATTGAATACATCATTTATTCCTCGCTTGTTTTTGGAATCAAATTTTTTCTGGCTCGTTTGATACGAGCCAGAAAAAATCAATCATAAGGGTCTATTTCATCAGCACCATTTTACGAGTTTCCTTGTACCCATTGATTTCCAGGGTATAGAGATAGGTACCCGAAGGTACGGGAGCTCCTTGTGCATCACGGCCATCCCAGACCACAGAATACTCGCCGGTAAACTGAATCTCGTTGACCAATTCACGGATCATTTGACCCCTGATATTGAAAATTTGCAACCTTACTGTCCCCTGATCCTTTAATGAATACTGTATTGTTGTCGTCGGATTAAAGGGATTGGGATAATTTTGGTTCAATGTATATGTGGCTGGAGCAGCAAAGGAATTCGCCTCCACCGGTCCGTGTAATGTAGACACACCATCTGTGCTGATATCTTCGAGCCAATAGAAATATACAATATTTTCTTTCACATCTTTGTCCAACCAAGAGTATTCATTGCGAACCTGAGAGTTAACAGCCCCCTGAATCAGCTGTTGATTAACACGGTGTCGTTCGCCGTTGACTTGCATGGAACGATGGATATTAAACCCAGCATTATCAGTTTCTGATTCGGTGATCCAATTCAACTCTATGGCGCCCTCAATGCCCGAGGCATTAAAGGAAGCGAGTTCAATGGGTACAATATCACGGGGCACAAGATGCCAGGTTCCGAAATCATGATCATCAAAATCTGACAACATTTGATAAAGAGGTGAATTACCATAGGGAAGGTCGACACTACTCACCTGAGGTTCATTCCATGCTCGCATGTAAACAATTGACCCGGTTGTTAACAGATCGTGGGTAAACGTTTTAGAAAACTTGCCTTCATTTGGATTAAAAGGAAATCCAAATCCTACCTGCACGGAATCGATGATAACATCATCTATGGTGGCACCACCCTTTTCATCGGGGATGTCGGGCATACCATTGGGTCCTACCCAGATGAGTTGAATCAAATCACCGACACCCGTGGTGGCATCTCCTTGAAGATAAGTACTTCCATCAAGATCGATAACACCAGTTGTGGAACTCGCAACTAGAGTTCCGGCTTTGGCGGTGGAAAAAATAAACACAACCACCAAGAGCGTAACGAGGGCAAACCGTTTCTTCATTTTAATTCTCCTTACATTTATAAAGTTATATTTAAATTCCTGAGAACAAATTGGGAATCGTCCAGAGATCCGAAGGACGTTCTCCCTTTCGCCAAAGTATATAACCATAACCAGGTTGAAGTCTTATCTGGCTTTCACTGACACCACTTTCTTCTCGCCATTGACCATCATAGGGTGTTCCGGTTCCGCCGACCAACCAGGCGATTTCATATTCATGCTGATTTCGAACCCAGTGCATTACCCTGTCCGACGCTCCGGCAAAAGATCCGCCCTTGACCACACCGTCTGCGGCTAATTCACTTTCATCCAGAGTCAGCTCGTAAGGAAATGGCACACCCACAAAGTTGGTGCCCTGGGCGAGATTGATCGGATATTCAGACTCTTGATTTACAAAGCCGCAGATTTTTACATTTTGCTCAACATCTGATTTTCTCATGACCCAAAATGCTTTTCCCAATCCGATACTCAAATTCGATTCACTTGCCCCTGAAGGCGTTACCCATTTCCCTTCCAATGCACTTCCCGAACCTTCTACCAGCCACGCAACCTGATACCGGCTGCCATCCCATACAAAGACCTGATCGGACTGTGGGGAACTCAGCCCTCCATCGAGTTGAGCTCCTAAAACATGGGTTATATGACTGTTTTTAGGAATCAAAGGAATAGAACAAAGATTTTTACCCTTTGTCACTGAAAGATTAAAAACTCCTACTTTATCAAAGGTGTGCACGACCTGGCCACCGGCGACAGCTTTGACTAAATAGTAACGGCCCTGCATCGGTCGAGCCTCAGGTGCCGGATCTTGCCAATTCGTTGTTGCCGTAACAGACGCTTGAGGAGTCTCTGAAATCGTGCCCGGATGTTCACCATAATAGATATCATATTGATCGGCTTCAGAAACTGCTGACCATGTCAACTCTACTCCAGTATCATCCGCAACGATATCTATTTGTAACCCACCTACAGAAGCACTCACTTCTTGCGAATAATCACTCTCGTTATTCGACTGATCATAGGCTGTCACTGCGAAATAATAGGTTGATCCCTCTTGTAACGAATCAATTGTTACAGAGGTCACATTACCAACATCCTTGGTTTTGGTGTATGTGCCTGGTTGTGTACCATAATGAACCCGATAACCTGCCAGATCCGGTTCGGTGTTCGGATTCCAAGAGACCACCAAAGCACCGGCAAAGAGAGGCACCACCAAACTGAGAAGCATTGGGCAAAACAACCAAAAACGACGAAACCACGCGCCCACTCTTTGTCCTGCTGTTAAAAATTTCATAGACTTTCCTCCTGCTCATCACGTTATAAATATTTTGTTCCAATTTTGGCCTCTTTCTAAGAGTCCTTAAGCAGAGATTATGCCATTTCATAAAAAGGTGCTGATAATGGACAAAAAGGAGTGTTTATAAGAGCCTAAACCAACACACAAAACCATAAATAACATATGCTTATATCAGGTTAATAATTATTTTACTAAATAAAATATTTACTAAATAAAATATTTAGTAAATATCTTCAATTGGTCGGTCTAGACCTCACTGTTGTTACCTCGATGTCACATGATGGGAGAGTGTGAAAAAAAAGAAAAGAGCTGACAAATAGGGTCTTACAAAAGAAGCAGCATGTGGTGCTAGACTCTGATGCCGTATTGTCAGCTCTTGAAAGTGGGGTGGTGAATTTTAGAGATTTGCCTTGATCAACTCGCGTTTTTCGATGATTTTTTCTGTAGCTTTGATAATCGCCTGTGTTTCGGAATAATTTTTGGGTTTAAAGGTTTGAAAAGTCATTCCCTGCTCGGCAGCGACTTTACGTATTTGGCTGGTAAAATCCTCAGTAATCAGAATGATTGGCAAGCGGGGTCTTAGTTTTCTTACAACAGGCAAGAGATCAACCCCAACAAATCCACTCATATCCAATTCCAAGATTAACAGATCCCACTCTTTTTCAAGAATGGTCAACACAGCATCGATTCCCTTGCTCACAAAAAAAGAATCAAAATGACGCCCCCTGAGTTGCATTTTTAAGGCTTTTTGCATATCCGGGTCAGTCGTTGCGACCAGGATACGTTTTGCCGAGTGTTGAATCGCATCTTCCATTAGCTCATCCAATGTTGCACCTTGATAAGATTTATTACCTTCCCCTTTTACTTTTTCTTCTACAATAAGTATGCCAGTAGATCATTAATCCCACAACTCAAGCTGTCATTATTTTTTAATAACTTACAAGCACAAAATGATGTTTTTTCACTATAAATGAGACATACAAGCCACTCTGCATCCTATAGATGGACACTCAAAAAAAAGAGGCTTGCAAGAACAAGCCTCTTGGATATCTACATTGGGAAATCGGGTTTAAGAAGAGATGGTAAAGGGAAAGGAGTGCGTTCTCTTAGCCATCGGCTTTACGATCATAAAAAATGTTTCGGGATTCCATCAAGCGGTAGATTGTTTTCCTGTTCAAGCCCGCTTCATCCGCGACTTTGGTAATGTTACCATTGTGTTTTGTAAGGAGACTGGAAATATAATTTTTTTCAAAATCTTCTATGATTTTTGATTTGGCTTCTTTAAAGTTCAAATCGCTATCGGTGTCCATCACCACACGCCTTCGTGAAGGACGAATATATTCAGGCAGATCTGAATAACGAAGTACAGGATGATTTGACATGACCAACATATGTTGAATCACGCCTTGTAATTCTCTGATATTTCCTGGCCACTCATAATCCTGCAATGCCATCAAAGTATCAGGTGCGATCTCTTTTATCTCTATGGTAGCAGTCGATGCATACTTTTTTAGAAAATGATAAGCTAGAGCAGGTATTTCTTCCCGACGGTCCCGTAGTGGTGGGATTTCGATTTGTATCACTTTGAGCCGCCAATAAAGATCTTCCCTCATTTTTCCTTCTTTGATCAACTTTTCAGGATCTTGATTTGTGGCGCTGAGAACCCGTACATCAATGGATTGCTCTTTAAGGCTGCCTATACGGCGTACTGTACGTTCTTGCAATACTCTTAAGAGTTTATGTTGGGTATCGACCCCCACCTCTCCGATTTCATCCAGAAAAATAGTACCTGAATCAGCGGCCTCAAATAGACCGGCCTTTTCACCTGTTGCCCCTGTAAAGGCACCTTTAACATGACCAAACAACTCGGCCTCCAAGAGATTTCCTGGCAAGGTCCCCACAGCAACCGGAATAAAGGGATTCTCGCGTCGGGGGCTATGGTAATGGATTCCCTGTGCCATGACTTCTTTGCCCGTGCCTGATTCTCCAGTGATCAGCACCGTGGTATCTGTACGGGCAACTCGCTTGGCAATTTCAAATATTTTTCGCATGACCGGGCTGGTACTCACAGCTCCGTAAAACTCGCCATCTTCGGATGCATTCAGGCGATTTTTCAAATCAACATTTTCGCGTTGAACCGTAGCAAACTTGATCGCTCTCTGAATAGGTAACAGAATATCTTGAGTGGTTTGCACTTTTTGAATAAAGTCAAAAGCCCCCTTTTTGAATGCTTCTACAGCGTTGGGTACAGTCCCATATGCAGTATAGAGCAGCACCACAGAATCCGGGTCTAAGCGCTTGGATTCTTCAAGTACACTGATCCCATCATTTTCTGAATCCATTCGTAAATCGGTCAGGACCACCAGTGGCCGATCGCGTTCGATGATTTCAATTCCTTCTGCCGCAGAAGTGGCGGTTAGACATTTGAAATCATTTTTTTTGAGCAATCTTACCAGGGTTTCCAAAACTTTGGTGTCATCGTCGATAACCAATATTTTGTCCGAGTTTTTAAAACTGTCATTCATCACATCATTCCTTCATTTTTCCGATTTTGGCAGATAAATCGAGACTGTGGTGCCTTTTTTAACCTCACTGTTGACAAGAATATCGCCGTCATGATTCGCAATAATCCCATAACTGACCGTCAAACCCAACCCAATAAATCCTCGTCCCTTTGTTGTAAAAAACGGTTCAAATATTTTAGCAAGGTTCCCTGTAGGGATACCCTTTCCTTGATCTTTTATATCAATGCGCACATATTGAGGGTAGTATTTATCTTCCAGTGTGCAGACCTTCAAGCACCCTCCTTGCGTCATGGATTCAAGTGAATTTTTCAAAAAATTAATCAACGCTTGCTCTAGGATGATTTCGTTTCCTTTAATAAAGGGCACTCGGGGATGCAAATTCATCTCAATAGAAACATCATCATGTGTATTGAGCAATTTGCTCAGCTCTACAGACTTTTCAACGATTTCATTAATATTTACCAACGTAAAATCATCTCTATTATGAGGGCTAAACGACTCGAGAGCATTGGTAATCAAAGAGAGTGTATATATCTCTTCTTGCAATTCTTCAAGTTCCTTCCGCAAACGAGGAATATCCTGCTCCGTCCAATCTTCCATTAAAAGGCAGCCGACCTGGTTGAGCATTGCAGCCATAGGACTATTAAAAGTGTGTACGATATGTGCTGCCAACTCGGCCAGTGTCTGCATTTTATGTACGAGTCCGTTACGTTGTTTGGAGGAGCTCAACGTAATGTCAAAGATCTGCAGCTTTACGCCGTCAATTTGCCGATGCTTAACGCAAGGTGAAAAATGGAGTTCTAGCCACCCAGAATGTTGTTCATCAAATTGTACGGGAACAGTATGAACAGAAGATTTGCCTTTTTCGAGGGTAGCCTCGCATTCGTAACGCAAAACATGCTGCCAAAGATTCGGTAAAGCTTCTGAGATCGGGTGTCCGACTTGCAAAGAAGCAGGCTGCCAGGGAATCAGGTCACCATTTTCAACACTTTTGATACAAAATTCTGCATCAAGCTCAATTATCGTCGAATCTCGAGTCAATTTCTCTCCTATTGATTAATCCTGTGTAAATGGCAAGGTGACTACAAATCTTGTTCCCTCGTTTTTGACGCTTTCGACATTGATCGTCCCATTATGATAAACTATGGCAGTTTGAACAATAGTTAGACCCAATCCTGCATCTCTTTGATCTTTGGTAGATTTAAAGGGTTCAAAGATGAGATGTTGCAGCGATTTAGGTATTTCTGCACCGGTATTGAACACGATGATTCGGTACTGTTTTAGTTTATGATCGATAATCATCTCTATATCCATGACGCCATCCGGAGTAGCAGCTTCCAGGGCATTGATCAAAAGCTCGCGCAACGCGCTTTCCAAATGGGGTTCACTGCAGCGAAGGAGGGCTTTTTCCTTGGGCAGATTCGTGTTAATTTTGACAGTTTTGCTCAAATGATGCATATTTATTATCAGCAGTGCATTATCTAAAATCGCCACAAGATCGTGTTCTTTCAAATCTCCTTCTTTGGGTATTTTCAGGCCCCCGATTCTTTTAGTGAACGATTGTATCTCTTGTACCAAATTCTGAACAGCTGCCACTTTACTAGAAAAATCATGGATATCATTTACAGAAAACAGGTCGCTTCTCATATAATCGAGTTGAGTACAGAGCGGATGAAGTATATTATTAAAATGATGTATCGCTGGTCCTGCAAAGTCACTAAGCGCTTTTTGTTTTTGCCGCTGTATCATTTTTTCCGGTGCAATATCACTTTGCTCCCCTATGACAAGTACGGTAGACAATCCTGAGATATTATCAAGAGGAATACATCGATGCCGGAACAAGGCATCGTGATCATCTTTTCCAAACGGGCCGGTATGTTCAACGACCTGTTCCTTTCCTGTTTCCCAGCAATCTTTTACCGCGTTTTTCAACTGAGAATACATTTTAAAAGGCTGAAATGCAAACAGCGACTGCCCGATAACGATCTCTTTGGTGCGATCCAAGAGTTTCAGTCCCTTTTGATTCACCATCAAAAGAGAATCATTTCGGTCAATAACATACAATGGGTGAGGAATGGCATGAAGAATGTTTTCGTAAAACGAAGATAAAAGTATTGAATGATTGAAATCATGTTCTAACATTTTATTCACTTTGACAGAGTCTTTTCCAAATACCAAACACTGAACAATATGTCCATTGGCATCCTTGATCGCCTGAGCTTTCACACAATAAGGTCGTTCTTCCGTTATCGGAGTTTTCTGGTTGAACCATTCTTCTGCAGGACAGGAGGGGCATGGAGAATTCAAGTCATATAGTAATTGATAACAATGGTGGACCGAAAAATCACCCATTTCTGAATAGCGCTTATGAAATCCTTTACTCACCCATTGGATACGATAATCTGAATCGATGAGAAAGAGAACAGAAGGATGATCTTCGAGCATCAGTTTTATCTCTCTATCATTTTCTTGTCTTACAGGTTGTTGAAACCGGGTATTGTATTTATTGCCCATCAAGATAGCGACCCCCTGTAACTGTTTGTCGAAAGATATTGGAATCATTTCAACATGACAAACTTGAGGAGCATGTGGAGTAAATGCCAATCTTGTGCATATATTGCTCCAATGAGCACCGGTAGCCATAACCATGCGCCAGATATCCAGTAAACCACTCGCTCGCAAGACCACGTCTGTGCGCAATGATTTTCCTAAAAGTTGTTCGGGGGCAAGACCGGTAAAATCTTTTTGACGTTCGTTGGCCCAAAAGATTTCGCCACCAGCATTTATCAACATACAACCAAGGGAAAGTTTTGCCAGAACCTGGGGAGAAAAGTCCATCACAGTGAAGGCAGGCCGCCGGTCCTGGGTATCCGTCTTTTGCATCAAATCATCCTATTTACTCGATGCGGCCTGGCGGTGCCTGAACCGGGGGGAGCTAAAACAATGCAGGCGTGTTATGTAACACAATTAATATAGTATTTTTGTCCCGTTAAAGCAACATTTTTTTAAAAAAACAGGGCAATTTCTTTCGAATGAGGCACCTCTGCCCCAGTTGGTTCAAGAATTTTTCTTGATATAGTGTCTTTTTTGCACTACAATAGATCCTATTATCAATCAGACAAGAGTATGTAAATGCATATGCCGGAACGCAGCTGTATTGTTTGCAGACAAAAAACAAGCAAATACTCATTGCTTCGTTTTGTACTCGAGGATCAAACTCTGATTTTTGATCCTCGATACAAAGAGTCAGGCCGGGGAGCTTATCTTTGTCCGCAAAAGAGTTGTTTTATCCAGGCGATTCAAAAATTCATTTTTAATAAAGTATTAAAGACGAAAAAGATACTCATCTCAACAGAATTAATTCAACAGGTGCAATGTCATATCAAAAACAATTGCTCGGATTGCTAGGTCTGGCTTTGCGGGCCGGCAAGCTCGAAATTGGTCGGGATGCTGTGGAAAGATCTGTTCATGCTCAGACAGCGTCGTTGGTCCTTTTAGCTTATGATGCAAAAAATCAAAGCGAAAAATTTGCAGAGAAAATAAAATGCGCATCCATACCGGTCAGGCGCTGCAGGATTTCTAAAACTCAGCTTGGCAGTCTCTTTCATAAAGATCATGTGGCTCAAATCGCGGTTCTCGATGCAAATTTTTCAAGAGGAATGATCGATCTCATCGATAGAGGGTCGGGGGATAAATCTTTTCAAAAGTAACCACAAAAGAGGCAATCCCAAGCCATAACAACTGATCACTTGTCCCACCCCAATCCATCCGGCGGTGATCAAATAAGGCATATCTGCCAGGATGTGCAAATACAGACTCACCCCCAGTGCATTAAAGATAACAGGAGGCAAGGGTGCGAGCCAGGGCTTGCCGAATCGAGCCAGATAACGCGTGCTCAGGGCAGCCATCAAAGTGATAAAACTTCCCCCAAAGATATCGATCAACCCGAATCCCCCGAAAATATTTGCTGCCATGCAACCAAAGTAGAGTCCCCAAATGGTTTGAGGAAAAAGATAAGGAAGCACAGTCAATGATTCAGCCAACCGTGCCTGAACCGGACCATAACTCATTGGGGCCAGCCATATGGTCAATGCAGCATATAAAGCTCCAACCATACCCGAAAGAGCAATACTCTTGTTGCGTTCTTTGGATTGTTTCATCATAAAGATTTCTCAATTTTTTCTGGGAAAATTATTCCGGATATACATTTGAGGTAACAAGATTCCGGTCACGATAAACAAAAGTCCGAGCAAAGAATTCATAGAGATGGATTCGCCTAAAATCGTTTTGATAAATAAAAGGGACAAAAAAGGCACCAAATAGACAAAGTAACTGATTTCGGCTGTATTTCTCGCGAGGGAAAGTGCTTTTTGCCATAGCAAAAACGTGATCCCCATTTCAAAAAATCCTACATAGATGGACGCCAAGCCCGCATTCAGGCCAGGCCACTGGAATGAGGCAAAGGTCTTGGTGATCAAGAAAAGCGGTAAAAGTCCGCCGGTAAAATGAAGCAACAGCTTTACCTGCGGTTCCAATTTTGAGCGGGTACTAAACAGCCAATATAACGCCCAAATGATCGCACTACCCAAGCCAAAGGGGATCCCCTGCCATTGAGTCCATTGCCCCGCTGTACCGATCAAAAGTGTACCGATAAATCCGAATACCAGCCCGATGACCTGGATTCCTTTTAACCGATGTCCGAGAACAGGAATTGAAAAAATCACCAACCAGATCGGCCAGGTATAGTTCAAAGCCTGGGCCTCCTGAGCTGGCAGCTTTTCATAAGCTTTGAACAAAATGATATAATAGGCAACTGGATTGAGCAGTCCCATGCACAAATGTATGCAGATCTGACCGGGAGAAACACCGTTCAGCTTTTTTCTCTGTATCAAAAACACAAAAAGCAAAACAGACCATGAGGACAATGAAGCATAAAGTAAAAGCTGATAGACATCGAGGTCACGCAGGGCTACTTTAAAAGCTGTTGCCACGGTTGACCATAATAGCACTGCCGCACCTGTATAAAAGAAAGCCTGCTGTCTTTTATGAGCCAGGGTCATTCTAAAAAAGACCGCGGATGATCAGCAACATTCCCAGAATCATCAGAGGAATACCTATAATCATTCCAATAATCGTAGCGCTGACGAGAAACCCGAACATGAGAAAAACGATTCCCAATACCAAAGCGACCAGATGACCTGTCAAAGACAACAAGCCCGCTGCAAATTGCCATAGCATTTTAAATGGCCATAGGATCATGTCTGAGCCTCCTCAAGGTCTTCCGGATGATCGATAAGATATATTCGACGTTCATGACGTCCTGCCTCGAATTCGGTCGTGAGCCAAGTTTCGACGATTTTTTTGGCCATAGGCCAGGAAATAGTGCGTTCTCCCAAAGAAAGAACATTGGAATCATTATGCTGGCGGGAAAGCCTTGCAGTCTGTTCACTCCAACACAGAGCACAGCGAATTCCCGATACACGATTTGCTGTTATGGCCTCGCCGTTACCGGATCCCCCCAAAACAATACCCTTTTCGCATTCTCCCCGGGCCACAGCCTCAGCAGCAGGCCGGACAAAAACAGGATAATCGCATTGTTCGGATGAATGTGTTCCAAAATCGATAACCGTATGCCCCATTTCTTGCAACAATTTTTCGATTCTTTCTTTATAATCGAATCCTGCATGATCCGATGCAAGTGCTACCTTCATCTTTCTCCTCTCAAGACCTATCGTTTAAATCTTTCAGAGCTCTCTCTGAAAGTTTGTATTTTTGTACTTTCCCACTGGCCGTCATTGGATAGTCGCTCACAAAAAATACATATTTTGGAATTTTAAAGCGAGCAATTTTCCCACGGCAGAAATCTCTCACATCCTGCTCCGAAACCGCACCAGGGGTATCGAGTTTAATAAACGCTGCCACTTGCTCGCCAAATTTATCGTCAGGCGCAGTTGGGATATTCGCTGTCCCAGAGTGATTTGACCCATGCAAGACTCCTCTTGATTGAAAAAGAATTGCAAAAAATACAAAATCCAGGCGATCAAATCAACCTTTTATCTGATTTCCATGACCATATGAAATAAATATAACAATCTATATGTTGTTTTAACGAACTGTTAATCAAAGGAGATACCATGCGATTAAAATCGATTCTTTTGGCACTTTTCATACCGATCTCTATTTTCGCTCACACACCAGATAATCCATCAATACACGATATCGTGTCAAATGTTTTACAAACAATCAAATCGGAATTATCCCATAAAGAAGTAAAAAATCTGGATACTGAAACGGTATTGTCCATTCTCACTGCTGAACAAAAAGAGCAATTGGCAACTCAAGCGCTCCGTTTTACCATCGATGAGCAAAGCAAGATCTATATTGCTGCGAGAATGGGTCATTCCGGGCCTTTTTGGCTGGAGGAAAGAGGGTTTACCCAAACCGGGGATACTCTGAGCAGCGAAAGACATGACACGTTTATTCTCTGGCAAAAACAGATGCCAAAAGGAACGGTAAATTTAGGTGTAAATTCTTTATATGGAGGGGGCAGACATTATATCATCTTTGTACCAGCGAATACACGAGTTACGGATCTCTATCCCGCAAGCATGAGACAGGTCGCGGCAGACACATCTGCCGATCTATATGTCGATCGGGAAGGCTCTTTCGACAGCTTGCCCGCGCTTTTAAAGGACACAAAAATTATCCAGGTTCCCTATGATCAGCGCGAAATCGGTGAAATCATAGGACAGCTCTATGTCACTCCATATCCGGCAGGACCTGAACCGGACCAAATCATGCTCAGCTGGAGCCAGAACCCTCAGACGACCCAAACCGTGACCTGGCGTACCGACACCACCATTACAGATGCATCTATACTCTATCGCAAAAAAAGTGATCTGGAACTCTTTAACCCCCAACCTGTTCGCCTTAAAGCAACGACCCGGCGTCTGCAAACAGACGATATCGTCAACAATCCGGTCATACACCGGCATACGGTTACCCTGACAGATCTTGAACCTGCGACACGCTACGAGTTTTCTGTTGGTGAAAATAGCGGGCAATATTGGAGTGAAATGCGTACATTTACCACAGCACCCGCAAGGACAGAGCCATTTTCGTTTCTGTATATGGGTGATGCCCAAAACGGCCTGGAGAGATGGGGATCGCTGGTAAAAACCGCTGTACGAAAGCGACCTGATGTAGCATTTGCCTTGCTGGCCGGAGATCTGGTCAACAGAGGAGCAAAGAGAGATGATTGGGACTCTTTTTTCGAAAACGGCGAACTCTTATTTTCAGAAAAACCACTCATGCCGGCCATCGGCAATCATGAATGTCAGGGTGGGCATCCAACGCTCTATTTATCTCTTTTGAATCTGCCTGAAAACGGACCGAGCGATATTGAAAAAGAACGCGTCTATTATTTTCGCTATAGCAATGCGCTTTTTGTCATTTTGGATAGCAACCTCGATCCTGAACCTCAGGCCAAATGGCTCGATCAGGTATTAAGCGAAAACAGTGATGCTGTTTGGAAGTTTGTCATGTTCCACCATCCCATCTATTCATCGGCTAAAACCAGAAACAATAAAGAACTGAGAGAAACGATGGTGCCGGTATTCGACGAGCACCATGTGGATCTCGTTTTGCAGGGACACGATCATGCCTATTTACGGACCTGGCCCATGCATAACAATCAGCCCGTAAAAAGCACTAAAGAGGGAACCGTTTATGTTGTGTCTGTTTCAGGGGTCAAAATGTACGAACAGGGAGATTTTGACTATACAGCTGTAGGCTTTACCAAAACATCTACATTTCAGGTGCTGGATATCTGGATAAATGGTGATCAGCTTATTTACCGCAGCTATGATAGCCTGGAAAATATGGTTGATCATTTTATCATTGAAAAGGAGTAAACGTGAATTATTCCATCACCACCAAAAAGGGCGATCAGGGCAAAACGACTCTATTGGATCATAGTGTCATTGAAAAATCAGATTTGCGGCCTGAAAGCTATGGAGCGCTCGATGAAGCCACAGCCTTTATCGGATTGGCAAGATCGTTTTGCAGTCAACAAAATGTTATTGACATTCTAAGAGGCATGCAAAATCATATATATTTGATCAACGCGGAATTGGCCTGTCCCGTTGACAGGCTCCATTTATTGAAACATATGCTGCAAGAATCGCATCTTGAACAATTGGAAGGCTGGGAAAAACAGATCGAGCAAGACCTGGAGCTGCCGCGCAAGTTTGTTTTGTATGGTGAATGCAAATCAGCTGCGTATTTGGATGTGGCGCGCGCGGTCATGCGACGCGCCGAAAGGCGCACAGTCATTTTGCATCATTCCACCGACTTGCAAAATGAGACAATTCTTCCATATTTGAATCGTGCCTCTGATATTTTATTTCTGTTGGCGAGATATGAAGAATTTAAACAAAATATCCCTTATGCACATCCGGATGTCGTTTGATGTATACAGTGAAATAGAGACGAATTTTTCAAAAAAGCCCTGCTTTATAAAACAGGATCTATATATCTGGCCCTACTCAGGCAAAAGTGGGCAAGGAGTTTAAGATAATCCGATATTGATCATTTTCATAACGGATATCATCGATCTTGAGGTCAGGGACTTTACTTGCGAATGCCTTATGGATATCGATGCGCAAAATCGGATGGGTAATGCTCATAAAATCAGGCTGGGGGATCTTGAAAATTTTCATCATCCATTCAATCAAAGTATTCGATGATACTGAGAAAAAAACAGCCCCGGCCTTAAACTCCTGAAAACTCATCACAAGGGTGAAACTGGGAACAAAATTTGACATGGATACCGTGATGACGATATCCTTGCCTCGGGCCTGGATTTTTTTTATCTGAGACGGCAAGGGCACAGATTTTTTTACCAGATCAAGCAATTCTTTACTATTCAGTAACAACTGGGCCACATTTAAATCCTTTGGAATAAATGATTACTGATCAATTATATATTCTTATTCTTTTATCCCTTTACGAGTCTCGTTAAGCATATTGCGAAGGAACAGATGAGTATTTCCATGCCACGGTTTTGTACAGATATCAATATCTCCATCATGATCGACATCGGCGGCCACAGCTTCATGGCACCGTTTCCCGGACAACAATAAATGCTCTTTCCAGCTGTTTCCTGTCTTGTCCAAATTTTCCCAAATATACATTTTATGAGTGGCTTTAGAAAGCGGCCCGCCGCCCGAGAAAACATCCAGATCGCCATCGAGATCAAAATCAGCAACGGCCAGCGAATGAAAGTCCTGATCAGTGTCTAATTGTGAAATAGCATGGAAAATCCACCTTTGGGCCTGATTCACATTTTCCCACCAAAAAACCCGACAGGAAGGATAATCAGCTTCGGCTTGTACAATATCCGGGTCACCATCTTTATCCAGGTCAGTGACCCAGGATTTGATCGCCAAACCATATCTGCCAACGCGGCTTCCTCCCGGTGGAATCAGGTCGGCATGTTCGACCCATTTTTTTCCTCGATCATGATTCTGAAACCAGCTATCCCCTCTCACGACGTCAATATCGCCGTCAAAATCCAGATCCCCGACCCCGGCAGGACTAACGCCTCCATGAATTCCAGTCCCCATACGCGTTTCGATCCAGGGTTGGGTGGGATCTTGAGGAATGCGATACCAATTCAAGAACGGGTGGGAGGTATCATTACTACAAGCAATCACATCCATCAGACCGTCCTGATCGAGGTCCGCGACAACATTATCATGACATCCGATAGCCTGGGAAGAGAAAAACTCGAATGTTTTATCAGCGGGATTTCCGGGGTTTCGATACCATCCGGTACCGGCAATGATATCCAGCCATCCATCCCGATCGACGTCATGAACAGTTCCGCCGACATCCGTCCTGGCACCCTGGCCCAGATCATGCAATATCCACTCATCAGCATTGCGATATTCATACCAATACATTTTTCCTCTTTCACCGAACACCCAGTCCATATCTCCATCATGGTCCAGATCTACCAGGGCAGTTTGTCCCATGCGATTGCCAAATGTATCGATAACAGATACCTTGAATTCCGGCCATTCGGCCATGACAATAGAGATGGTACCCAATATGAGTAGGACAACTGATTTGACAGACATGTCTCAACTCCTCATCATTTTAGGAAAATGCAAAATACATAAATATAAACAAATAGGAAAATTGTTTTTACAAAGAGGAGAGAAGAAATGACAAATAGATAGAACTCCCGGATATGCACAAGCACACCCGGGATTGTTCAATACATAGAGTTTATTTTACATATTTTAGATAATACTCGTTGATACGCCCCCAGTGTAGATTATCGAGGAAATTATCGATATATACAGCTCTGCCGGGACCATCTTTATGATAATAAGCATGTTCGAATACATCGCAAGCAATCAGTGGCACTCCGCCCCAAATGGCACCATACTGATGTTCATCGACCAATACATTGAGTAAACGTCCGGAGTAGAGTTTATCAAACACCAAAAGACCCCAACCACTCAGCTTGGCTGAAAATGCAGTGGCTTTGAAATCTTTTTTCCAATTCTCAAAAGAGCCGAACTCTTTTTCAATAGCCGCGACCACTTCGGGGCCTTTTGAGGGATCCCCATCTCCGCCCAGAACCTGCCAGTAGATATCATGTAAGAGCGCCCCCGAATGATTCCAGGTTAAGCGGCGTTTTAATTCGCCGATTTCGCTATAATTTCCGTTAGCAGCATCGCGGTCAGCAGATTCGAGACCCTTCTCAATTGTATTCAGGGCTGTAACATAGCCTTTATGGTGTTTATTATAATGCCAATCGGTTGTTTCGCCACTGACAACCTGTTTGAGCAATTCCTTGGCTTCTTCATCCGAGTATGGGCGTTTTGCAAATTTCCATTCATATGCCATAATATTTTACCTCTCATTTTATGTTTTTATTTACATCTACAAATAACGATTTCGATATATGAAACAGGACCCTTATTTGAAATATTCCAAAAGGAACAGAATGACAAAGAAACTTGATATATTGCAAAAATTGTTGTATTGTTTATAGACTGGCACTCCGAGCATTGCTTACAGGTACGAGAACGAGAAGCATCACAGCTTGCAGCCCTGGCTATAAGAACCCATGTGATACCTACCTGACATTGTTAGATTTATGGAACTTGTAAAGTAATGATCACGTCTAATAGCATATCGAGTCACAGCAAAAGGATGTTAAAAATTATGAAAGTAAAGTTGGTGATACTGGCAATTCTTGCTTTGATCCAGCTCGCGCCGGCACAACCTCAGGATGCGGTTGCAGAACGGGAGTTTTTCGTTGCAAAGGGCATGTTTAGAGATCAGCTCTATGATCTTGCTGCCGATCAATTCCGGGAATTCTTGCAGAGACATGAGAAAAGCGCATTTGCAGAAGAAGCGCAATATTACCTGGCTGAAAGCTACTTTTTAACAGGCGATTACAGTCGGGCAATTTCCGCTTTTAAAGAGTTATTGACCAACTATCCTGCTGTTGGTTTGAGGGATAAAGCGCAGTTTCGAATATGTGAAGCTCTTGTGCATGCGAATCGCTATGAAGAAGCGCAAGGAATGTTGGAAGCGTTTATGGAGAAATACCCAAACAGTGATTTGTATACCGATGCGCTATACTGGTATGCAGAAGCCCTGTACCACCAGCAGGATATGGAGAGGGCCCTGAACTTTTATAATCAGGTCATTGAGAGAAGCGATGAAAATAGTCAACTTGTTGACTATGCTTTATATTCAGCCGGTTACATTTATGAAGAGCAGCTCAAATGGGACCAGGCTACTGAAACCTATCAAACCTTGCTCGAAAACTATCCAAACAGCCCCATGGCTGAACAGGCATCTTATCGTGCAGGGTTTTCAGCCTTTGGTAAAGGGGATTATGATCAAGCTCTGGACTTGCTATCGAACGCACTACAAACGTATCCATCGAGTGACTTGCGTGCTGAAGCCCAGTATTTTATCGGTGAATCGTTCTATAAAAAGGGCAATTATGACAAAGCCATAAAGGCATATCAGATAATCTCCGGTATGTCCAATAGTCGATATTCGGATGATGCTCAATACAGTCTTGCATGGGCCTACTTTCAACAACGAGAACATGCCAGGGCAGCGAGTGCTTTCGAAGCGGTGCCCACGATGAGCAAAGATAAAACTCTGGTGGCTTCGGCATATTTTCAAGCAGGTCGAAATCTTTTGATCCTCGGAGAAAAGGCCCGGGCACGAAAATCTTTTTATTCAGCTTTTAATGATTATCCATCCAGCCCTGATGCTCCGAATGCTATGTATGAATATGCATCCTTGTTTTTCAATGATGCACAATATGATCAGGCACTGGATTATTACCAGAAACTATTGCAAGCATATCCGACCGCTGATGTAGCAGGTGAAGCCAGTGTCATGGTGGGTGAATGTTACCTTGCCGAGGGGAATACAAACCAGGCAGAACAAATATTTCGGGAGACATTTAAAGAGTATGAGCAGGGCAATGTCAAATCACAGGCTCTGTTCAAACTGGCGTGGACGCAATTTCAAAACAAAGAATATGGCAAAGCTCTTGAAAACTTGAACGCTGTCTTACGTGCGTTTTCCTCGCATGCGGTGGCTGAGGACGCCCTGTTTTGGAAAGCTGAAACACTTTACAAGCTGGAAAGATTTAAAGATGCCTATGAGGCCTATCAAGGATTTCTGCGCCAGTATCCTGACTCTGAACGAGCAGATGAAGCGAATTATGGCTTGGGCTATGCAGCGATGAAGTTGGGCCAATATGACCGTGCTTCCAGTGCATTCGAACGTACCTCGGGGAAACGTGCCGACCAGGTGAGCATGGACGCTAAACTACGGCAGGGTGATGCCCTTTTTAATGAAAAATCGTATTCCCGGGCTATTCAGGTTTATAATCAGGTGCTCAGAGGCGATGCCACAGCCTCTCAAAAAGCGGAAGCCCTGTTTCAAATCGGGTATTCTTATTATCGAGACAATGATTTTCAAAATGCTCACAGACACTTTCGCCAGCTCGTTGATCAGTACCCCCAATCTTCGTTGGCACAGGAAAGCATCTACATGGCAGGGCGGGCCTCTTTCCGCGCCGATGACTTTGAGGCGGCGATAAACGATTTTAATTACCTTTTACAACGATACCCCAAAAGCGAATATCAGGATGATACGATCTATGCCCTGGGTGATTGTTATTACAACCTGGGCGAATACGATGAGGCTATCAAGCAGTACCGCCGCATTGTAGAGGATTTCAGTTCCAGCGATTATGTCGATGATGCGGTTACGGGTTTGCAGTGGTCTCTTATGCAAAAGGGTGAATCAGAACAAGCCCTTAGCATTGTGGATACATTGGTGACGAGCATTGGAAGCGATGAAAAAGCTGCTGAAATACTGGCCAGAAAAGCAGAGTTCTTTTTCAATTCTCAGCAATATGACCAGGCCATCACCCAGTACAATCAAATATTGAAAAATTATACAGACTCTGAAACGGCTGCCCTGGCAAACTTTAATATCGGCCTGGCCTACAAAGAAAAAGAGGAAATCAACGCAGCCATGGCTGCCTTTAAACGGCAATGGACCATGTACCCGGAATCATCGAGATCTGCAGATGCCCTTTACCAGGCCGGTCTGATCTTATTCGACGATAAAATGTATGATCAGGCCATATCCTTATTCGAGCAACTGCGCGAAAATTTCCCGGATCATGATCTCAGCGCCACAGCGACCTATAAAATCGGTCAGGCTTTTCTCGAACAAGGGAATTATGTTCAAGCTCAATCCTTCTTTTCAAGGGTACTGAATGAAACCCAAGACTCTCGTACCGAAAACCTGGCTCGCATAGGCCTTGCCCGCGCTTATATTGCAGTCAAAAGGTTTCCCGTGGCTATCGGGGAGATCGAAAAAGTTCTGGCTCAGGCAGATCGCGAGATCGCCGCAGAAGCTCAATTTTATCTCGGTATGGCCTATAAAGGTCAAAATGCGTTTCAGGAAGCTGTGGTTTCGTTTTTAAAAACAAAATACCTTTATCCCAGTGAAACAGATTGGATCGTCAGAGGGATCTATCAGGCAGCATTGTGCAATGAAGAGTTGGGCAGGCTCGGAGATGCCAGACGCCTTTATCAATCGATCTTGAACGACTATGCATCAAAAACCGAATATGTGGAAAAAGCCCAGGAGCGGTTACAGGATCTTGTAGGCAAAGAAGGCTAATTAAATCTCATCAAACAGGGATATCTAGAGTTTTATGAAATCATTAATCACACTATGCATGGCATGCTTGCTTTTTGCAAACACCAATGCGCAAAAAGTCACTCCCCCTCCCACCAGAATGGAACTACCACCGGATTCTGTCGTGATTGAAACAGAGGAAGGGCAAACCATCGAAACCAAAGATGAACAATTAGAGTTACCGGATGTGGTGGTTTTCGGCCAGGATCGCATCATCAGGCAGGCGGGTGATAAAGCCATGACACAGCCTCAAAAGCCATCGCTCCTAACCCCAACAGCCGCCTATGATCCGGTCATCATCTGGTTTGATGAACAAACCGAAAAACCGACCTTTGATCACGATCTGAATAATCTGCTCCGCTCAGGATGGGTACAGACCCAGGGTGGCTCCTTTAGCACCCTCCTCATCGATGCAGGATATTGGCAGCGTCTGCAAAAAGGTAACTTTCGCTTGCACGGATGGCTGGACCGCAGCAAAGGCGAATTTAACAATAGTCAGCATAATTTAGGGGGGGCGTCCGCAAGGATCAGCTATGAACTGGCCCCCAAAGTCACAGGGACGATGGGAGGACATTTTACATCGATTTCCAGAGGCTTGCATGGAGCCATTCCCGACGATTTTGAGCGATCCGGCACCAAAGGCTCCTTTCATACTGAACTCATCTATGACGTCAATCGGCTTTCCGATGGTCAACTCGGGTTTGAAATCGGTGGAATGAGTTTGCAAAGCGATACTTCCAAAGTGCGGTTTGATAAAACCAGTGATTTTTGGTACCATCTGCATGGCTCCTATACGCTGTATTGGCAGCGCTCGCAGTGGACACTGGGAGGTTCTTTCCTGAGCGAATCCATAGAAACCGACATCGACAGTGCGTCCATCAAAAATACCCTGGGGGAAATACAGCTGGAAGGCCTGTTTCCCCTGTCGAACAAACTGACTGTGGCTGCTGGTGTAAAATACCAAACCAATAAACCGGACACGACCTCAAAAATTGACCGCATCGCACCGTTCGCGCGTATGAATATAATGCCAAGCAACAATATCGGTATTACCCTGTCGGCACAATCGGGTTTGGATTATACCTCATTCCCGGGATGGTGGCAAGAAAATCCGTATGTCACTCATCAAATCCCATTGCGTCCTATGGACGTGGATGTCGCTGCCAAAATAAAATCCGATTTACGCCTTACCACAGCATTGGAACTCTCTTTTGGGCTTGAACGTAAATGGATCAGCAGGATGTATTATTGGCAACGCATTGCCCAAAACGGCCTTTTTGATCTCCGGCCACTGGATAAAGTCCAACTGACCGAAATTATGGCAGGCTTTAATATAGATATTAATCCGCGCACACAACTGGAAGCATCGATTATTGGTTATTCTGACAGAGTCGAGCTGGACGGTCCAGCCCTTTCTGATCGGCTCCCCTATCGACCGACATTCCGAATCCCGATCAGGGTCACATTACAATTGATCGAAGGGCTGGTTTTGCGAGTCAATGGCGATGTTTATGGTAAAAGGCCGAGTTCCCTTGCTTCCGAATCGCGCTTACCTTCGTTTGGCCTGATCAATGCATCCCTCAGCAAAGACTTTTCTCGTATCAGTGCTATTGTCAGTGTATATAATATATTTGATAGTGACTATGTCATGTGGGAGAACTATCAAGAGGAAGGTGTCACTGTATTGGGAGGACTCTCTGCCAAGTTTTGAACGGGTTTTTTCACAGATCAACAATTACAGACCTGAAATGAATGCAACCATTCGCAGAGACCTTCTCAGCGAATATCCGTGCAATCGTAAAAGCACCTTTTTCAGTTCAAACCCGATTCAATACAGATAAAGATAAAAATAATTCTAATTCGAATCCAAACCAACTCTTTGTCCAACAAAGCATTACCAATACTGGAATGAACCAGAAAGGAGTTATTTGATGAATATTGCGGGTTTTTTGGTCAAGGGCGGTGTCATGATGATCCCCATTGCGCTGTGTTCGTTGATTGCTATTGCAATCGTTGTGAGTAAGTGGTTATCACTGCGGAAAATTCAAATCAATACCCGAACGTTTGTCCTTCAAGTAAAAAATTTGTTATTGCGCCGCCGCACTGATGAGGCGGTAATGCTCTGCAAACAAACACCTGGACCCATTGCCGCCATTACCATCGCCGGCCTGAACAAGGTCAATCGCCCCAGAGAAGAAATGAAGGACTCTATCGAAGCAGCAGCCAAGACCGAAGTGTTTAAACTGGAAAGAAACCTGGGTATTCTGGGAACCATTGCCGCTATAGCCCCTTTGATTGGATTTTTAGGAACAGTTACCGGTATGATCAAAGCATTTATGAAAATTCAATCCCTGGGAGGCAATGTCGATGCCAGTGTATTGGCAGGCGGCATTTGGGAAGCTTTGATCACCACCGCAGCCGGGCTATCGGTGGGTATTCCTGCACTCATTTTCTACAACTGGCTCATGTCCAAAGTCGAGTGGCATGTGCATGAAATGCAAGAAAGCTCTAGTGATTTGTTGGATATGTTATTGGAAAAGGAGACAAGCGATGGCCATCGTGACTACGCGTAAGCCTATGATTGCATTTTCTACTATCGGACTCACCGATATTGTTCTCTTGTTACTGATCTTTTTCCTGCTGACATCCTCGTTCGTGGTTCAACCCGGAATCAAGATCAAACTGCCCAAAGCCGCCACTGGTGAGACCGATGAATCAGATAAAATCTTTTTGACCATTACTGAAAACGAACGATTATTCTTAAATCAGCGCCAAATCAGTCGTTCTGATTTGGCAATAGAGTTAAAAAATCTTTTGCAACAAGATTCGAACCGGGTGGTGGTGATTCGAGCAGACCAGAACCTGTCCCTATCTGCGACCATTCGCGTGGTGGATACAGCCAAGCTGGCAGGGGCAGAACGCTTTATCATTGCCACAGAGCCTGGATTATAAACCCAGGAGAGTGATTAAATGAATAAATGGTTAGAACGATTAACCGAATTTAAAAATTCGCTGATTGCTTCGGCAATTCTTCATATCGTTTTGTTACTCATATTTCTTGTCGTCAATGTCGGGCTGGACTTTACTCCTGCCGATTATGCAGAGATCACATTTGTATCGAGTAGCAAAGGCCGGGTAAGCGTACCTTCCAGACAACCCGAAGCCAGAATCGAAGAAGAAAAAGAGGTACCTGCGGTTACTCCCCCCCCTCCGCCTCAGCAACAAAACCAAGCAAATGCACAGCAGGTAAATCTACCCAAGCGTCGCATGCTGGAAGATACTGAACCTGAACTGACGAGCAAAAGACCGGGCAAGCTTACTCCTTATGATACGGTTCCTACCCGACAATCGAGAAATTATGATCAACGTCGGACGTCTACAGAGGAAGCAATGCCAACATCCACTGGCAAGCGCATTGCCACAACACCAGGACAAGTAGGGAGCAATGACGAAACAGCACCCGTACAGCCCGCACAAACCGAAAAGACAGGAAATGCGAACCGGCTCTTTACAATTGAGGGAGATGCCGCAGATCGTACGATTTTGAATCAGACCATCCCTCAATATCCCACGGGTTTACAAAAAGAAGCTGTAGTAAAAATTCGATTTACAGTGTTGCCGGATGGTCGAATAGGTCAAATGATTCCTTTACAAAAAGGGGAACCACGTCTGGAAGAAATCACGCTGGAAGCCTTGAGACAATGGAGATTTAACCCTCTACCAGCAGGTGCGGAACAGGAACCTGTTCAAGGCATCATCACATTTCGATATGAACTAAAGTAATCACTCCGGCACAATAGTTGGTGCCTGACCCTTACCGTTAAAAATGCTTGATCAAGGCCAGGTTCATTCCCTGGTCTTGACCGACCTCGCCCCAATACATGTTGACGCTAAGAGACTTTTGCTGATTTTTGTTATACTGCTGAGCACTCCACATCGCATCAATCGCACTGATCATATGATTGGCAAAAATAGCACCCAATACGAAAAGGGCGTTGCTATTGGCTTTATCAGCAGATATTCGCAGTTGATCGAATTTGTGACGATGAGCCTGGCTTTGCCATTCCCAGTAATAGGCCTGTTCATCCCGATAAAACTCTTGCAGATTTCTCTGCCGGAGTTTGGCTGCGTTATATTCGCTGATGCTCGTATAATTCCCGATATTCACAAAATAGGAATCGGTCTTGTTAGAAAGATCGACACCGGCATGACTGGCTGCATAGGTTTTATAATCTTCTTTTCGCCAATGGCTATACTGCTTAAATCCAATATAGGATAAAATCAGGGCCACTTCTGTGGACATGAAAAAAGCAGCTCTGGTATGTGCACCAGCATATTTTTCACCCAGTCCGGGCAAAATCAAAGAAAACAGCATCGCCTTACCACGAGATTTTTGGGGTACGGATTGAATCTCCGGCGGATCTATTTCTGATTCTGTAGAACCATCGAGCGCAACAGAATAGTCATTTGCAGGAAGCGCTTGCATAAAAAGCTGTTCTTGCAAGGGGCGATCATTAGCAAAGACCGTAAGAAACAGAGAAAATAACACTAGAAAAATGTGCTTAATCATTATACTCACCATTCCACTTGCATGGATAAAGCCGCATAGGTTTGCTGATTCATTTGCAGCGGTTTCATATAAAATGCTGCATTCACCTGACGATTATGACGCGAAATCGAAAAACCGGCATCAAAGGCGCTGATCAGATGATTGAGCAGAGTGACCGTGACAAAAGTCGTAGCTCGTTTATAAGCCTGGTTACTAGCATCACGACGATCTTCATAATAAAGCCGCTTGGAGGATCGCTTGGAGACATTCCATCCGTTATCGATAGATCCTATTTCGCTGTCTACCCAGCCGTAATTAAATTGGTCATACTTGCCGATCATCTCATAGTATTGTTGCGTCTTAGTATGCGGTAATGCATGACTAAGGGCTGGATGATCATGCTCCCATTCCCGCAAGGGATCGAGGTTGGAAGAATTGTATTCCAATCCGGCATGTCTCGCAATCCATCCCCAATAATCGGATTCGATCCAATTTTCATCGGCGAATGCCCGGAACTCTTGCTCAATATCCTGGCCTTCCTGATCGTAATTCATAGCCAACGCAATACCCGCAGCTTCAACAGCGACAAAGGCGGCGGCCTTTAACCAGGATCCTGAATAAGCCTGACCCGCACCGGGCACCAGAGCAGAAAACAGGACACCTTTGGCCACAGATTTTTCTTCTTTCACATCAGCCACAGGCATTTCCGTTTGCGGTGTTTGAATCATAAATTCTTGCCAGTCGTTCGCCCAGACTTGGGGAGTCATCGCAATCAGTAAGAGTAGCACAAGCATTCTGAATTTCATCAGATCCTCCTAGTCCAAAAAATCAAACAGCAGAGTAAAATAAAATCTCCACTCTTTACCATATGTAAAATCTTCAAGCGTATCGCGATCCCGATAGGTAATCGAATCCAGACCATAAGCCGCATCGATAGAGAAAGCTGTAGGATAACCATAAAAAGAAAACCCTGAGAGCCGTAAATTCAAACCAACGGCTTTTTTGAACTCTTGCAACCGGATCTGGTCTTCATTAAACGTATTGCCATAATCCAAAAATGCGCCCAGGTAGAGATTATCCGTGGTAAAATGGAGAAATCGCTTTTGCCACTGTCGAAAAATCGGCAATCGATATGTCCATCGTGTAATTAATTTTTTACGTCCTTCGATACTATAAAATGGATACCCTCGAATACCTGGCAATCCTCCCCCAAAAAAGTAGAAAAAGCTGTCTACCGGTCGGTCGATCCATCCACCTTGTATGTTCATACCCAGACTGTGTGAGGAAAATAAGGGATTGGTCAGATATTCATTCCAATCCAATTCGATTCGGTGATAATCATAATCTGAATAGACTTCCTGCAAGGTGCCATAATCGTTATTGGTGCTAAAATCTTTAAAAAAGTCGTTCCATTCATACGCATAGGTAAAGTCAATCTTTCTTCCGGCAGAGGGAGCAATAGAAGAGGTGACACCCGGCATGATACCATTCAGAGACCAATCCACTTGAACTCTCGTTCCCTTGAAATAAGTGTTTCGGGGAGAAACCCATTCCTGATTTTGAAAGAGAAATTTTTTGATCTGACTGGTATATCGGGTATGAGCAACAGTGGTGCGAACGGTCTGGGATCGCGTAGGATGAAACTGTCCACCAATATCCCCTTCCAGCATGGTAAACCCGATATCGACACCTACCTGCTCGGGATAATCCTCGATCACAGAAATCGATCGTTTGATATTCCGCGTATTTGCATAGAGTTCGACAAACAAGGTAGGAGTCAGCCCGCGATATTCGACGATGGCAAAGGCATCGAGATCTTTGACCGCATTCAGGGCTACGCCCCCTAACAGAGAATACTTGTCAAGAATATCACTGGCATAGAAATAAGTTCCCAATTTCACCCGGTTGGAATCAACCATCACTCTGGGCAAAAAGGCAAGCGTGCCATAGGTCATGGAATAGGGCTCGGTCTCGATGCCCGGTAAGAGGGTGTCATCAAAGTTGGCGATGTGGTTAATGTGTTCATCGTCTGATATCTTTGGATCATCATCCAATCCAAGCTTGTAAAGTTCATCCTGGGGAGTGATATCGACATATTCTGCGTGATCAGAATCCACGGTTTCCGGGGAGGTCAAAAGGGAAATCTTGTAGCCGTCATAAGCAAAATCAGAGTAGGTAATATCACCGCTCTCATTGACATGGGGCATAAATGCACCACCTGTTACATTTGTCCATTGGTGAAAGGTGCTGTCTTGCAAATTCATGCTGTAAATATTATAAACCCCTGATTTGTCCCAGGAAAAATAGATCTGTTTGCCATCGGGTGCAATCGTTACATCCCGGGCATCGTTTGTATCCCTGACCAGGTTCTCAATCGACCCGTCCTCCAGAGAGAGGAGGTTAATCTCACGACCATGGTTACGGGACTGAACAAAAACGATCGACTTTCCATCGGGCGACCATCTCGGTGAATAGATTCCCTCTCCATGCCGGAAACGGGTCAGTGGTTCGATGTTTCCTGAATCGATCGTGACGACAACCAAATTGTCTGTACCATCCTTTTGAGTGACAGCGACAAAGCGATCAGCATCTGGATGCCAATCAGGCTCAACCAATCTTTTACCTCGAGTGATCTGTTTTTCTTTTTCCTCTTCCAGGTCATAAATGAACAGATCATAAACATACGATCCGTGGTCCACCGAATTACGTCGAGCATATGCGAGTTGTGTTCCATCCGGAGACCAGGAAATCACAGAGTTTATCCCGCCCTTGAGCGTTTTTTCTTTTTTTGTTTTTACATTGTATAATTTTAAACTGGTCATTGACAAATAATCACTGGCTTTGCCGCCGCAAAAAGCAATTTTGCTGCCATCCGGCGACCAGGCAGGATAGACATTGCCGATTCCTTTTTTAGTGATGATCTCTCCCTTACGGGTATTTGGCATAATCTTTTGCAAGCGTTTCTCATAGTAATGAACCATGTTTTGGTGCCATTGCTCATAAAGATCACCGCCATCAATGCCTGTAACAGACTTTAAGGCTCCATCGACTGAAAAGGTAAACGGCTTTGTTAAATTGTTTGCCAACTTTGCAAGAGATTCAGGACCCCAATTCTTGGCAATATACCGGGTAAAGGCATAACCTGCATTATAGGTTCTCTCGTTGCCCAGGCTGTTTTTGCCAAACACACCCATTTGATCCAGGGTAAGAGATTTATCCTGCAGAATCGCTGTGCGGATGAGCATGTCCCGATGCGTATCCCAACGGTCATAATCCAGTCCATCGATCTGATATTGAGCCATACCTTCTGCCAGCCACATAGGAATCACTGTCATAGGTATCGGATATGACGCAATCACATTGGGATACCCATAAAGCACATCCGGACGCTTTTCTTTTTCATAATTGAACACCTGGAAAAAGAGCGAAGGAATGCGTCGGGGCAATTTGCGGCTCGCTCCAAGGGAAATCATATGCGCAAATTCATGAGTGACCACATTGCGCAGCCAGTTATGGGTACCGCGTAAAATAAAGGTCATCTTGGGGGCCCATATCTCGACTTTATTATCATAGTAAAATGCCGCCCCATTGGCATTATCATCATAATCTTTGATAATAAAGTGGATAATTCCATCCGGTTCATAGCCATAAAGATCTGTAATGGGTTGATATATATCTTCAGCGATTTTTGCGACTGTCCGGCCGGTTCGCTCTGCTCCTTTATGAAAATGGACTTTAAAATGGTCTGTTTCTATGGTATACCAATCGAGTTCCGGATGATTATATGTCACAGGCTGTGCAATCATCAACTTGTTGGTACACAATAGCAGAGAAATATAGAGCAATTTATTCAAAATCTTCATTATAAGGCTATCTTTCATTTGACAACTGCGATCTTTATCATCTTGACAACGGAATGACTCTTTTCAGATGCCTCGACCCGTGCAAAGTACACACCGCTTTGTACCTGATCTACCGGCCATCTGATCTGATGATCGCCTGGTGTCAAGCCAGGTGCTGGAAGAAGCTGCACCAGATCTCCCGCCAGATCATAAATCCGAATAGAGATTTGGTCAGCCATTCGGTTCAAAGTATAACGGATAAACGTTTCATTGTTTTCTGTGGGATTCGGGAAACAAAACACTTTATTTTCAGCCATGAGAGCAGATTCGGCGGCAGAATCCTTTACAGAGTTATCCAGATTAAACGATCTTGCCATGTCACGGCCATAGCTTGTCCAGGACGGATAGATCGCGGAAGCGGGAACGTCCCATGCGTAAAGGAATCCGTCACCGGAAATGGCAAAAAGATCAAAATCTCCGTCATTGTCGATATCATCAGACAAGAGGTCGATAGCAAGTGTCGAGGTGGTCAAAGGATAATCCCGTGAAAATCGCTGTGAGACGTCGCTGATCAGCCCCGCCCCATGCGACGCCAGAATCAAATTATCATTTTCATCACCAAGCCATACAGGAGACCCTGCATGCTGAAACAAAGTATCGCCAGCCAGAGCGCGCGGAAAATTCAACGCCAGTGCACCTGTCAGTTCAAAGGCCCAAAAGTTATCTGGCTCTTGCACGAGAATCTCGGGCATCCCATCCTGATCAGTCTCTCCCAGCGCGACCTGGAACTCTGCCGCACTGCCGGGCCAGCGATTTTCAGATAACAGCGAACCATCAGATACAGCATATAAACCACCTCCAGCATCGACAATAACGATATCCGTGACCCGGTCAACATCCAGTTGACCACTCACCATAACAACCTGATCACTGGCAAGGGAGAGTGAAAGAGTCCAAACAGGGTCGGTTCCTGCCAGAGCATACAACTGCCCATCACCTGTCAGCACAGCACAGGTATCGGCCTTTATACGACTCATCGCAATGATCGGACTGACAGAGGCATCAAAACTCGCAACAAGATTCCAGTCGTCCTGCAATTGGTAATACAGTATCTGACCTTGTTCGGTACCGACAGCGACAACTGGATTCTGCGCAGCATCATAAAGAATCATCGGACCACTTGAAATGGATGCAGGAACATCAATAGATTTGACATCTGCTTGTTGATCATTGTCTTGATCTTGTAAAGCAATAGCAAACAGACGCGTGTTAGACGCAGCAACGACTTGCCAGTTTGGCACAGTGCCCAAAATACCGGCAGCAATCGGACGGGTTATCGGTTCCTGCAACAAAGTTGCAAGGGGCCATTGATAATCTACAGATCCCTTCCAGGGATGATCGATTGTAATAACCTGTGGATTTGGAAACAGAGGAGCACCCTGCTCAGACCAGGCTAGCACCTGACCGTCAGGTCGAACAGCAACGAGAGCTTTGTCCTCTTGCAGGGGAATCACAGCCATCGAACCTTTCGAGAAACCTGTACCGACATATTTGGGATCTTTGAATCCATTCAGAGACCATTCAGATCCTATAGAACATGTCATCAGGGTATCATGATCGCTGAAACCGTCAATACGAATATGCGTAAAGGCACCGTCATGGGAAATGCTGGCAGGCACTGTATGAGAAGCGAAAATCACAGAAACGGATTGGTTCACATATTGTGAATGAGAAAAATTACCAGACCAGTAGGGATCGAAATAGTCTCCGGATTCGGTGCCATAGCCCGGTTCAAAGAGATTATAGACATAGCCGATATCTTGTGCTCCATCGCATTCGACCAAATCAACACCCCGGTGCTCTCTATTGTTATTGATGGTATTAGAGGCCAGATTTTGCCGAATCACTCCTTCATCGATGTGCCAGATCAAGAGTCCGGAGCCTGGCAAGCCATAATCATATTCTTGTACAGAGACCAGAACACCAATGTCGGTTTCGGTATTGATTTGTCCCAAGGAATCCAAAACCACCTGACGATCGGCTGCATCATAGGCGACCGTGACACCGTCGCCATTAGGATCGCGTTGACGATTTTCAATCAAATAGTATTCATCAGAGTTGATAGGTATTTTGATCAAACGAGGAGCGCCTTGCGCATGGGGTGAGGCTATTTGGAGGTCTCTGGCGTTGGTAATTTCAATAGCACTTTCCCAGCCCATATAGAGCTTGGTCCAGGCACAGGGTTCAGCAGGTAATAAGCCTCGAAAGTTAAACGAGCCTTGATCCATCAGGCCCCAGCGACCAACTCCGGCCTGCCCGGTTTCGGTATCGAATAATGTGGGCATTCCCAACTGACTTCCCATGAGCAACGTCATGGTTCCGAGTAATCCGAGATTTTGATCGTTTTGGTTTTGAGTTTCCGGCAAAATGATTCCGTCCTTGATAAACACATTTGGCTGCACTTCAATACCTTTAAAACCCGGCTCTTCATTGCCAATTGTTTCCTTAAGGGTCGCAAGGTCGATATAGGCGGACTGGATATCAAAAGGCGTAGGATCAAAATCAAACGAAATATCCGCTCCTACTCCGGCATGAAACACAAAAAACGAGTGATAAGAAGAAAAATCGATATCATCATTAGCCGCTGCAATCGTTACAGCATCTCGTAATAATTCTGCCCATCCTTGTTTTTGAAGCTCTTCATCTTCTCTGCCACTATAGTGAACCATATCATAGGGCAACTGATAGGCACGATCATTATCGAGTGGATAAACATCACTAGACAATTTCACGTGACCTTTTGAAACGCGATAGAAATAATTCTCAAGGGCAATCATTTGATATTGGAAATAAGCGCGATTATGGGGGGGGCGGTCAATAATGTATTCTGAAGAAGAAGACAGATCAAAGAGTCCATTTCCGGTTGTGGTAGCGACATTATCTTCCTGAAATTCGACCCGCAGTGCTAAAATTCGAATAGAATCTGCATTTGTAGCGATAGAATGATTGGGGTCGCCCAAAAATCGAGACATTGTCCCCAACATATTCGAGGTTGATGTTTGGTGAATAATCGGCTTTGCTGATAATATGGTCACCCTTGAATTGACAAGAGTAATCAAAAAAAGAATAATGACTAGCATTCCGTATCTGCGCTGTGACCCTATTGCCATGATCCTCAATCCCTGTTGCATTTATGCCGGAGCATTCCTGCTCCGGCTATTTAGTTAAAACTTAGAAACCGAGCGTCAAAGAAAACCGCATCGTATTCGCCAGCGGATGTCCTTCAGCAGCCGACACATAACCAAAATCGAATCGGTACAGGTGATACTGGATGCCTGCGCCAAAAGAGACGAATTCCACTTTGCCGGGTTTATCCCAATAGTAACCAGCTCGAAGAGCGATCAAGTCAGAATACCAATACTCCATCCCTCCGCTGAGAATGCCATTGAACATACTCTCCTGCCCTACGACTTCTTCGTCATCTTCGGAACCGATATTGACTTTTTTCTCTTCGGTAATGGTCCACGGTGAAGTAAAAATAGCCTTATAGAACGGATCAGAAGTCCCGTCACTATGTCGATTCACCATCAGTTTGTTCATATCACCGACAAGGGTGAGTTTGTTGAACTTGCTATCGACCAAGCGGTAAGCAAATCCGACTTTTAGATTCGTCGGGAGAGGATCAGCTTGTGCAGCATCGATATAAGTAATTTTGGGTCCCATATTCGAGAGATTCAAACCCAAACTGAGTTTAGGAACAAAAGGGACTTTATAAAGAGTAGAGACATCAAAAGCAAAAGCATTGGCTTTGCCGTCGCCTTTTTCGGCCCCGGCCCCCACATCTGAGAGGTTGGACCGTATGTATCTCAAACCCAGTCCGACACCCCAATTTTCACTGATCAGAGTACCATAAGATGCCGAAACAGCAAATTCGTAACTGGAAAATTCACCTAATACGTCCGGGCTCCCTTCGCCGGTAATGAATTGTTTTCCCAGATTGAGATAAGTAACATTAAGACCAACGGTTCCTATTCCTTCGATCGATTGCTTATAAGCACCAAACTCATAAAAAAGGTCCGATCCAAACTGTGGGAGCCAGTTAGCATGCATAAGAGAAATTTCTTTTCCTTTTTGGAATGCGAGTCCGGCCGGATTCCAATAAACCGCTGTAGCGTCATCAGCCAAAGCCACAAATGCTTCTCCCATTCCCGAAGCACGTGCACCGGGAGAGATTAAAAGAAACAAAACAGCGGCTTCACTCACCGCAAAGGACTGCACTGCTGGCAGAAAGACCAACGCAGACATTAGCAAGACGACCAAAAACTTTTTCATTTTTGCCTCCAGTAAATCCAAATGATTAGAATTCATAAAAAAAACCGAATGTCAGGTTACCCTTTACATTCGGTCGAATTAATAATAAAAGGGTAAGCCTATACAACTCTTGTTTTTTATTTCTATTATGCCTTGTGGCATTTAGACAAATTGAAAATAAAAAACGATACCAAGCAGTATAGGCTTACCCTCTAAATTGAATGCATTAAATTTCAGTCAAAGTACGAAAATTGAGTTAAACAGTCAAGAAAAACATCTCAAAAATAAATAAAAATGATTTGTCTTAAACTTATGTACAAAAATTATACCATCAAAATCCAAAAAGGTTCCACCTTGACTAAAATATTGTTCTTTATCTATTTATAACAATATACACGAAAAATAAATTTCGATAACCTGTAACAAAATGGTCACATACCCCAAAAATTTATCTTTTTTCAGGACAAATTTGAAAGAGTCTGGATATAGTGATCCAGTTCTTCCCGGCTTTTCTTTTCCGTGACGGCACAAAGATAAGAATGGGTCAGATTTTCATCATATTGGTCCAGCGGTACACCTGCCAAAATGCCGTGTAATCTCATTTTTTGAATGATCGATGAGGCATTTTGTTCCGATTGTACAATAAATTCCTTAAAAAAAGGACGATCATATTTTAGAGAAAATCCATCAAGCGAGGCAACCTTTTCCGCAAGATAATGGCTCTTTTGAATACACAGTTCAGCAATTTTATACAGACCATTTTTTCCCATCAGTGAGAGATAAACGGCAGCAGCCAGAGCGTTCAATCCTTGATTGGTACATATATTGGACGTGGCTCTCTCGCGTCTTATATGTTGTTCTCTGGTTTGCAGGGTAAGAACAAATCCATCACGATTTTGGGTATCTTTGGTCCGCCCAACAACTCTTCCGGGAAGTTTTCGCATCAGTTCTTTTTTCACCGTAAAAATACCCAAATATGGGCCGCCAAATGAGAGAGGAGTACCCAGCACCTGACCTTCTCCGGTCGCAATATCTGCTCCATATTCACCCGGAGGGGTCAATAGAGCAAGAGAAATGGGATCATTTGACGTGATAAACAGAGCACCTGCATTATGGGTGAGTTCAGATATTGTTTGCATCTCTTCCAGATATCCAAAAAAGTTTGGATGTTGAACCACGACACCGGCAACATGATCGTCCAATTGCTTTTTTAAATCCTCTAGATCCAAACAACCTTGCTCACTTGACAGGACCTTGAGAAAGATATTCTGACCTTTCGCGTAGGTCTGCATGATTTTGACATAATGCGGATGAACACCTGGCGCGATCAATATTTTTTGACGTCTGGTATGCTGTACAGCGAGTAAAATCGCCTCGGCAAGCGCAGATCCCCCGTCATACATGGAGGCATTAGACACATCCATGCCGGTGAGTTCACACATCATACTCTGATATTCATAAATCGCTTGCAGTGTGCCCTGACTCACTTCTGGTTGATAGGGCGTATAAGCCGTATAGAATTCAGAGCGCTGTAAGATATGGTGCACTGCGCTGGGGATAAAATGATCATAGGCGCCTGCACCTAGAAAACAAGATAATTGATCGCAATTTTGATTTTTTGCAGCCAAATCATCGAGAAATGCGAGCACCTCCATTTCAGACAGAGGTTTTGGAAGTTGTAAGGACTCTTTGGCGATCAAAGAATCGGGTATACCGCTTAAAAGTTCCTGCTCATTGGCCCCAATAGCTTTGAGCATGGCCCTGCGATCATCGGGAGTGTTGGCAATAAATGGCATGGTTGTTTATATCGTTATGAAATTTGTTCTTTGTATGTCTCTGAATCCAGCAATTTGTCCAGTTCGCTTGTATCGGAAAGCTTTACCTTGATCATCCAGCCATCTCCATAAGGATCTTTATTGATCAATTCGGGTGAATCTTCAAGAGCAGAGTTGACGTCCATCACTGTCCCGGATACGGGAGCGTAGAGATCGGATACGGCTTTGACAGCTTCGATGGTGCCAAAGACCTCCATTTGCTCAATAGTATCGTCACTAGAAGGTAATTCAACATAGACGACATCACCCAACTCACCCTGAGCATAATCCGTGATCCCGATTGTGGCAACGTCATCTTCAACCCGTACCCATTCATGTTCTTCGGTATAATACAATTCGGCAGGGATGTTCATGGTACCTCCAGACTATTTTTGTAAAAGATTTTCCAGAAATTTGGTGCTAAAATTTCCACTCTTGAAATCATCGTTTTGCAATATAGTTAAATGCAAAGGAATCGTTGTTTTAATGCCTTCGACAACAAATTCTTCCAATGCACGGATCATACGAACAATGGCTTCCTGGCGATTGCGGCCATGGGTAATCACCTTGGCAATGAGCGAATCATAAAAAGGAGGAATATGATATTGTGCATATGCGTGGGTATCGACGCGCACACCGGGTCCACCAGGGATATGAAAGCTGGTAATTTGACCGGGAGAAGGGCGAAAATTTTGTTCGGGATTTTCGGCATTTATACGACATTCGATAGCATGGCCGCGGAGTTTGAATTTATCTAGATTTGGCGGCAATTTTTCTCCTGCTGCGACCATAATTTGATGTTTGATCAAATCAACTGCGATGACTGCTTCGGTGACAGGGTGCTCGACCTGAATCCGGGTATTCATTTCCATAAAATAAAAGCTTCCATCATCATCCAAAAGAAACTCGATCGTTCCGGCGCTGTCATATCCCACTTGCCGGGCGCCTTTGATCGCAGCCTCGCTCATGGCCTTGCGCAATTCAGGCGTTACAACGGGGGAGGGAGATTCTTCGATCAGTTTTTGGTGTTTTCGTTGAATGGAACACTCGCGTTCACCCAATGCAGCCACCTGACCATGCTGATCGCCGATGATCTGTACTTCGATGTGCCGTGGATTCTCAAAATAGTGTTCAAGATAAATATCAGAATTATTAAAAGCAGATTTGGCTTCGGCCATGGCCGCACCGATAGCATTTTTCAAGCCTGCTTCCGAGCGCACCACGCGCATTCCACGCCCACCGCCACCAGCGGAGGCTTTGATAATCACCGGAAAGCCGATTTCATGAGCGATGCGTAAAGCATCGTCATAATGATGGACTATACCCTCAGAACCCGGTATAACCGGTACTCCAGCGTTGCGCATCGTATCCTTGGCAAATGCTTTATCTCCCATTTTGCTGATGACACCTGGTTTGGGCCCGATAAAATGCAAGTGACACGACTCACAGATTTCTGCAAAATGAGAACTTTCCGCTAAAAAGCCATATCCCGGATGTACGGCATCAGCATTGGTAATTTCAGCCGCACTGATCAGTGCAGGAATGTGCAAATAGCTAAGATGACTCTGGCCCGGCCCGATACAAACAGCTTCATCTGCAAACCGGACGTGTAAACTTGCTTCATCTGCTTGGCTATAAACCGCTACGGTCTGGATTTGCAATTCCCGACAAGCCCGGATGATTCGCAGTGCAATCTCGCCTCTGTTAGCAATCAAGATTTTTTTAAACAACGATTATCCTCATCCATATTTAAGAGGTTGCTGAATACTAGTGTCTATTCACGTGTTCGAGGGTTCAACGAGGAACAGTGTTTGATTATACTCGACGGATTGAGCATTCTTACACAACACCTCGACAATACGCCCGCTCATTTCTGATTCGATTTCATTCATCAGTTTCATGGCTTCTATGATGCAAAGCACCTGACCCGGAGAAATGACATCCCCCACCTTGATATATGGCTCAGCGTCAGGGGCAGGTGAGGAATAAAATGTTCCAACCATCGGAGCTTTGATCTCTAACAGGTTACTCTTTGGTTCACTCTTAACCTCTGTCTCACTCTTTTCGGGTGTAACAGAAGGTGCTTTAACGGGCTCACTGGGTACAACTGTAGCAGGTGCTTGAGGAATCGGGCTGGCAGCACTCACAGGAATGACACCTGCGGTGTTTTCAGAAATATTGGCTGCCGTTTTTTTTATTCGGACTCTTTTTCCCCACCAGGTACGGACTTCCAATTCATCGATATCGCTGTCCTGAACGATACGGACCAGTTCGCGTATTTTATTTTCGCGCATGCTAACTCCTTCTGCTGGATTTACTTAACGCGCTCGATATATTCGCCGGTGCGAGTATCTACTTTGACCATGGTGCCCTCTTCCAGGAAAAGAGGCACTTGAATTTCGCCACCTGTCTCCACCACGGCTTTTTTAGTGGCTCCTGAAACTGTATCGCCTTTGACACCCGGCTCAGTAGACGTCACTTGCAATATAACAAATGTTGGAATTTCAACACCCAGCGGGATCTCACCATGCATCAAGACATCGATAATTTCACCTTCTTTGAGAAAGGCCAGGTTATCTCCTATCATTTCGACCGGAACATGTAATTGATCGAATGTTTCCTGATCCATCAAAACCAATGAATCCGCTTCTTGATAAAGATATTGCATTTTGTGACGTTCGACTCGCGCTTCGTCTACTTTTTCACCTCCGCGAAATGTTTTTTCCACGACGCGGTCTGTTTTAAAATTCTTGAGCTTTGTGCGTACGAATGCCCCGCCGCGCCCCACCTTGACATGTTGAAATTCTACGATGGAATAATATTCTCCATCAATCATCAAAACCATACCCGTTCGAAAATCTGAAGTCGAAGCCATTTCTTGTTTCCTTAATAAAATGTTTCCCGAGAACAAATCGATTTTTCGATTTGTCTGATAACTTGAAATCTATTAAATAATACACCAAGAGTCAATTGATTTTTAACGCCCCATGAGCACCATTGATTTCTCTTGCAGTGAATAAATCAGCGCATTTGATTCAATTTTGCTCGCAGCAATTGATTGACAGTCTGGGGATTTGCCTGACCTTTGGTGAGACGCATCACCTGTCCCATGAGAAAGCCTAATACTTTAGCATTTCCGGCAAGATAATCCTTAACATCTTTAATATGACTTTGAATCACCTGATCGATAACCTCTGAAAGCTCGTCACTATCGCTGATTTGCAGCCAGCCCTTTTCTTCCACAATCGCTTTGGGAGATTTGTCGCTTTTGAGCAATTCATCAAACACTTTTTTGGCAATCTTGTTATTGATGACTTTATCCTGAACAAGAACCAAAAGTTCGCTCAGTTTCTCCGGGGCCAAGGGTAACTCGTGAATACCTCCAGGGTTCTCCTTTAAAGCGCGAATCACTTCCCCCATCACCCAGTTACTTGGGAGTTTTTTATCTTCAAGAGGACCTGCCGCTTTTTCATAAAACGCAGCGATCCCCAAGTCTTCGGTCAGGATACTGGCATCATATGCGGGCAAACCATATTCCTGTATAAATCTTTGCTTTTTTGCCAGAGGTAATTCTGGCATTTTTTCTGAAATGCGTTTGATCCAAACCTCGTCGATTTGTATGGGAACGAGATCCGGTTCCGGAAAATAGCGATAGTCATGAGAATACTCTTTGGACCGCATTGACTCTGTAATCCCTCGATCGGCATCCCAGAGCCGGGTTTCCTGCAGCAATTTTTCACCTTTTTGCAAGAGATCGATTTGCCGTTGTATTTCATATTCGAGAGCACGTTCAACACTATTGAAGGAATTCATGTTTTTCACTTCACTTTTAATGCCAAGACGAGTCTCACCCACAGGGCGTACAGATACATTAGCATCACAGCGCAAACTTCCCTCTTCCATATTGCCATCACAGATCCCCAGATAACGCACAAGCTGACGCAATGAGACCAAATAGTGATATGCCTCTCTGGGAGATTTCAAGTCCGGCTCAGACACGATCTCGAGCAATGGAACCCCGCAACGATTCAAATCGACAAGAGATTCACGGCTCCCCACATAAGCTTCCGCATGCATTGACTTGCCGGCATCTTCCTCGGCATGTATCCGGTTGAGGCGTATTTTTTTAATACTGGCGTCATCAAGTTCAATATTGATATAGCCGTTTTCACAAAACGGTTGTTCGAATTGAGAGATTTGATACCCTTTGGGAAGATCGGGATAGAAATAGTTCTTGCGGGCAAAAACAGATTTTTGATTGATATGGCTGTTGGTGGCCAATCCCAGGCAGATCGCATAATCCACTACCTGACGATTCAATACCGGCAACACCCCTGGCATGCCAAGACAAATAGGGCACACCTGAGAGTTTGGCTGGGCTCCAAAGGATGTACTGCATGAACAAAATATTTTTGATTGGGTTGACAATTGGATATGGACTTCGAGTCCAATCACCGGTTCATAAGATAGATTCATTCTCCGTATCCATCCGGTTCGTCATTAAATTTTGGTTGGATTCGATCCAGTCGGCAATCCGCAGCAAAGTCTCTTCGTCAAAGGGACGACCCACGAGTTGCGCTCCGATGGGCAATCCCTGATCGTTTTTACCGCAGGGCACTGAAATACCTGGTAATCCGGCGAGATTCACCGAAACCGTATAAACATCTGAAAGATACATTTGCAGGGGATCGTCTGTCTTCTCCCCCTGTCTAAACGCAACCGTCGGAGCGGTCGGGGTAAGAAGACAATCGACACGGTTCAAGACGCGCTCGAAATCCTGTTTAATCAAGGTGCGGGCCTTTTGTGCTTTCAGGTAATAGGCATCATAATAGCCGGATGAAAGTACAAACGTTCCCAGCATTATTCTGCGTTTGACCTCTTGACCAAATCCCTGGCTACGGGTTTTCTCGTACATGTCTTCAAGATTGGCCGCCTGTGTGTCTCTGTGCCCATATCGTACCCCATCGTATCGCTCCAAATTAGCTGATGCTTCGGCAGTAGCAAGGATATAATAAGCGGCTATGGCATACTCTGTATGTGGCAGAGAAACACTCTTAATAATAGCACCTGCGCTTTGTAATTGTCTTGCTGTTGCATCGATAGACTGTTTGACTTGCTCATCGAGCCCCTGACTGAAATATTCTTTTGGTAATCCGATAACCAGTCCCTTGACCTTTTTATCCAGGGCATGCAAGTAATTGGGCACAGCGACATTTGCGGACGTAGAGTCCATGGGATCATAGCCGGCCAAAATATTCATCAAGGCAGCGCTATCTCTGACAGATCTCGATAAGGGACCGATTTGGTCAAAAGAGGAGGCATAGGCTACCAACCCGAATCTTGACACACGACCATAAGTGGGCTTTAGACCCACCACACCACAAAAGGAAGCGGGTTGCCTGATCGATCCCCCGGTGTCTGTTCCAAGCGCTGCCATGCATTGGTTAGCTGCCACTGCAGCAGCCGACCCTCCTGAAGATCCGCCTGCGACTCTATTTTCATCCACAGGGTTCTTGACCGCACCAAAGTAGGATGTTTCACTTGAAGAGCCCATTGCAAATTCGTCGAGGTTGGTTTTCCCGATGACAATAGCATCCTGATCCAATAGTCTTTGTACGGCGGTCGCGGTATACGGGGCGACGAAATTATGCAAAATCTTTGAACCGCAGGTCGTACGAAACCCTTCAACGGTGATCAAATCTTTGACACCTAGTACGAGTCCGGCCAATGCTCCTATTTTTCCTCGAGCAATCTTTTGATCGACACGAGCAGCTTGTTCCCGTGCCTGATCCTGCATAATAGAAATAAAGGCGTTCAAATGAGCGCCTTTATTCATGTTTTGCAGATATTGCTCTACCAGGTCTTGACAACGGGTCTCTTTATTCAGCAATAGATCACGGTTCTGTAGAAAATCGAATTGCGTATAATCCAATAGTCATCCTCATTTTCAGATGCTATGTTTTTAGCCTTGCTAATCAGTCATTATCACGGTTTATTCTGCGTCGTCGGATTTGGCTTTTGTAGATTCGGATTTAGAGGCCGGGGGTTTGGGCTCATCTTTGGTCGCATTTTTAAACTCCCGGATTCCTTTACCTAATCCCTGGGCCAATTCAGGCAAACGCTTTGCTCCAAAAAGCAAAAGTATGATAAAAACAATAATTAGCAGTTCAGGCCCACTTGGAATTCCCATTTGATTCCTCCAATAGCTAGACATTTATACGAGGGCAACCGCCCCGATGAATTACAGAGTTAGATATCAATCTCTTTCTTGACTTCATCTGCAGCTTTTTTAAATTCTTGCATACTTTTGCCAATCGAACGGGCCAAATCAGGCAACCGTTTTGAACCAAACAAAAGCAGCACGACCAGCAGAATGATCATCATTTCAGGCATGCCAATCGCTGGAAACATACACTAACCTCCAATGTGCATCAAACAATAAAATAGAACGGAGCAATATCCATTAATTGGAATTATTTGCGCTGTTCCTGTGGATTTAATTTATGTTCATATTGATACACTCGATTCAATAGCTGGGCAATAATATATTGCATGTAAATCAAATTTGCAAGTATTATGTGTACCACCGCAGGATGTACGCCGCAAGAAGAATTCCCAGCACACCGATCACGTTCAACTGAAAGGAAAGCCCGAATGTAAACTCTAAAAGTGATAAATCAAACGTGACAGGAGTAAAACCAAATGAAATGGAACGGAGAAAAAATTCTTGCACCACTCCTTCCGGTACAATCAATGCAATAATTTTTCCGAGTGCAGAGCCCATAATTGCACCCATAAAAATCACCAAAACAAGCCAGGCAATTGAATGTTTTCGTCTCATAAGTCATCCTGAAGCATATTAATGAAACGCTCTCTATAGCAACATGTTTCTTGGCGGGAATGTATACCCATCAATTCTGCTTTAAAGAGCGGTTCTATTAGGAATTATGCTCTTCTTTCGGAATAATAGATATTTCGGGCTCTTCATTTTGGATCAAAGAGATGACAGCTCCCACCGGCCCGGAAATAACATAAATCATCATAAATGTGAAAAGCGCATACTGGGGCACCACAAATAAAAGCAAGAATGTGGCCAGAAAAGCAATCAGCTTTATTCTATTTTTTCCTTTTACACGAAGACTAAAACGGGGAAATCCGTCATATTTAAGGGTTGATGCCATCAACAGACTTACCAGAGGGACCAGCAAGAGAATCAGACGTTCTAAAAATTGCCACTGGGTATGATCAGATAAAATAGTCGTACTGGCCAGAGTTACGGCCGCCATCGGGGCTGGCATCCCAGTAAAATCATTTTTTTTACCGGCTTTATGTGTGTAAAGATTAAAACGAGCCAATCGAAAAGCAGCGAATAATAAAGGTAAAAATGACAGGAACAGTCCAGTATGACCGAGTTTGTAAAGGTAAAACTGATACACAAGAACAGAAGGCGCCAGCCCGGCCGATACCACATCACCCAAAGAATCCATCTGCAGACCAAAGTCGCTGGCATGACCGGAAGCACGAGCGATGCGACCGTCAAGAGCATCGAAAACCGATGCAATAAAGATCAACCATCCGGCACTGGCATAATTTCCGGCGGCAGCCTGGATGACTGACAAAAAACCGGCAAACAGGTTCAAAGCCGTGAACAATGTAGGCACATTAATAATTTTACTACTTTTCATCGACGCGTGCGATTACGCTCTCCCCGGCACGTAACCGATCTCCTTCCTTTATTAAAAGTGTTGCACCTTTAGGCAAATAAACTTCAGCCCGGGATCCAAATTTGATAATTCCGAATTTGTATCCGGTTGGAACCTCTTGGCCATATCGCAAATGGCATACAATTCTTCTCGCCACAAGACCGGCAGATTGTTTAAAGGCCATTTTGCCAAAAGGGGTATTCATCCCTACCAGCGTAAATTGATTCGATTCTGAGGCTTTTGCTTTATATGCAGGCAAAAACGTTCCGCGTTTAAACTTTACATAATCCACTTGACCGCCGAAAGGCACATAATTGACATGAACGTCAAAAATAGAAAGAAAGATGGCGACTCGAGTCACCTCTTGTTTAAGATAAAGTGATTCCTCGACGGTCTTGATTTCTACGACTTTGCCATCGGCTGGGGAGACAATTGCATTGGACTCTTTTGGCAGAGTTCGTTTTGGATCGCGAAAAAAATAGAGACAGAATAGAAACAGAATCGCAAATAGGTAAAAAACACCAATCATAGCAGGATTACCAGATTGATATCCCAGCCATCCTAATGCGAGGGTAAAAAACATTACCCCTAAAAGTGTAGGAAAACCTTCTTTGGAAATACGCACATTGCACCTGAATGAGTTGGGACAAACCCGAAGAGCACGGATTTGCCATGAATATACCACTTTATTGAATGATAACTTGTGATCCTCGACCAAAAACAATCTGCAACATTAATCGAAAAAGCGATTTTTTATATGATCATAATAGTCTTGTATCTTGTCCGGCTCGCCTTTCACAGCACTGTAATCCCAATTTTCACCCGTGTCGGAATCATGCAAGCGACAAGATCTGGGCAAGATAGCGCCTGCCAGCAAAATTTGCTTTTCATATCTCCCAAATTCGAGTTTTATATCGATCAATTTTAAATTTCGTCTTTGGAAAAAGTCTTTTAGTACGACATTTGTTTTCGAAGCCAGTCTGTGTAATTCTTTGATTTCTTCGGAATTGGCATATCCAAAGGATATGATATGATCTTCATTGATCATTGGATCCTGTTTTTCCGTATCACGGAGATAATATTCAACAATCGGACATTCTAATTCTTTTCCAGCATCAAGACCATATCGCTTAACCAAGCTACCTGCAGCAATATTACGGACAATCAATTGTACGGGTAAAATTTCGGTTCGTTTGATCAAAAATTCATAATCTGAGACGGATTTTATAAAGTGAGTAGGAATATTATAACTTTCAAGATAGCGAAACAACAAACTGGTATACTGGGCATTAATCTTGGCCCGTTCTTTGACATGGGACGGTTTTTCCCCTTTTTTACCACTGGACTCTTGTATAATTTCTACCACTAACTCTTTAGAATTATTAGTTTCATAAAACCGAGTGGCTTTGCCTTCGTAAAGTTTATTTGTTTTCAATTTCAGGCTCCTTTCCTCGAGAGACAAAACCTCATTGCGTGATTCCAGCTTTTTTATATATAGTTTCCACTCTCCGTAAAGCCGCTCGTTCATCGAAACAGGCTTTAATTTCGGATGGGTCAAGAAATTTTCTGACCTGCTGGTCATCCAAAAGAGCTTGTTCGAGATCGCTTTTTTCTTGCCAGCATTTCATGGCCAGGGTTTGCACTATACTATACGCTTCCTCCCGGCTCATCCCCTTTTGTGTCAGTGCCAAAAGCACTGGCTGAGAAAAAACCAAACCATGTGAAAGTCTCAAATTGTTGAGCATATTTTCAGGATAAACAACCAATCCTTTCAGGATACGGGTCATTCTCGCAAGCGCATAGTCTGCAAGTATACAACTATCGGGAAAGACAACCCGTTCCACAGAAGAGTGACTGATATCCCTTTCGTGCCAAAGTGCGATATTTTCCATGCCAGCGAACGCATTGGAACGCAATAATCTGGCCAGTCCACTGATATTCTCTGAGCCAATGGGATTCCTTTTGTGCGGCATGGCCGAGGATCCTTTTTGCCCCTTGGTAAAAGGCTCTTCTGCTTCCAAGACTTCGGTTCGCTGCAGGTGTCTGATCTCGACCGCAATTTTTTCCAATGACGCCCCGATCAGGGCGAGTGTATTTAAAAATTCTGCGTGATGATCTCTTTGGATCACCTGAGTCGAGATATTTGCAGGTATTAAACCCAGTTTTTTACAAACCAGTTCTTCGATCTTGGGATCGAGATGAATATAATTACCCACAGCACCTGAGACTTTACCTATAGCCATATTCTCCAGAGCGCGTTGCAGTCGAGAAGTTTGACGTGCCATCTCATCAAACCACAGAACAAACTTTAACCCAAAACTGGTGGGTTCTGCATGAATACCATGACTGCGACCAATACAAATTGTTTCCTTGTGTGCAAGAGCCTGCTCTCGGAGAACACTGGAAAGATCATTTATATCTTTGAGCAGAATAGCCCCCGCTTGCTTTACCTGGACAGCCAGAGAGGTATCCAACAAGTCAGATGAAGTCATGCCAAGATGAATATAGCGAGACTCTGGCCCCACATATTCTGCCACATTTGTTAAGAAAGCGATCACATCATGCTTTACCTCTTTTTCGATTTCCAGAATGCGATCGACATTGAAATTTGCTTTATTTTGGATCACCTCCAAAGCCTCAGCAGGTATCTGACCCAATTCTGCCTGGGCTTCACAGGCTGCCAACTCGACGAGTAACCAGATGCGGAATTTGTTGTGATCACTCCAAATAGCACCCATTTCCGGGCGTGTATATCTTTCAATCATTCTCTGTAGCCTCTGTTCTTGGGATAAGCTTCCAACTTTACACGCTTTTCGACATATTTTCTGTCATGATATACCCGAAAGGTCGCATAATCTCCGCTACGAAGGTCGAGCTCATCGATGATACGATTGATATCCAAAAGTTCTTTTACGGGTTTGTCATTGAGTTCTACGATGACATCTCCTACTTCAAGTCCGGCTTTTTCAGCCGGACTATTGGGAGCAATTTCCGAGATGATGGCTCCATTGGTTTTATCGATTCCCAGATATCTGGCAATTAATGGAGTCAATTCACTGCATGTGATACCTGTCCAGAAATTGCGATCTACACTGCCGTGTTTGATAAGGTCATTAAGGATTCGCTTGACCCGGTTAACCGGAATTGCAAAGCCCAAGCCGATATTAGCGGAACGGGTATCACTCCCCGAAATAATCCAGGTATTGATGCCGATCACTTCGCCATTAGCATTTACCAAAGGACCACCGCTGTTTCCGGAATTGATAGCTGCGTCGGTCTGAATCATATCTTCATAGACACGATCGTTCGCCAGCTTGCCAAAGTCCTGATCAGTTGCACTGATCACACCTACAGTTACGGTAGGTTTACTGCTTATATCAAACAACCCTAGTGGATTTCCAAGCGCAATCGCCCATTCCCCGATAATGGTGTCATCCGAATCTCCCATACGTGCATAGGGTAAATTATTCCCCTTTATCTTTAGGACAGCCACATCCGTTTTGAAATCCTGACCAATAATTTCAGCCACATATTCTTGTCCGCCTACCAATGTTACAATAACTTCTGAGGCATCCTCTACCACGTGCTGATTGGTCAATACATGACCATCTTGGGAGATAATGACTCCAGAGCCCAATCTTTTTACCCGTTGTTCCAAAGGAAGATCCGGGAAAAAATGGCGAAAGAACGGGTCATCAGCAAACGGACTCCGTCGCACGTAACGCCGTACCTCAGTGATATTGATCCCTACAACCGCGGGACTGACCGTTTTAACAGCACGGGTAATGGCATTAATCCTGGAATTGGCAATTTGATCCTGAACAGGCATTTTCGCCAATTGGATAGCAGGTGCTGGATTATCTCCTTCCGGTGTACCGGAGGGAGTTTGATGAGCATTAAAAAAAATGTGGCTTATCCAGAGACCGGCCAGAAAACAGAAAAAAAGCCCGGCAAAGCCCAGTAAAAATTTTCCACCCTTCATAGAAAAATTCCAAAATTTAAATCTAGAATTGCTTTTGCACCTTTTCCCAGTCCCTTATAAAGAGTTCAATCCCCTTGTCCGTCAGAGGATGGTCTGTGAGTTTTTCGATCACTTTGAGCGGGATGGTGGCAATATCGGCTCCGATCATTGCGGCATCTCGTACATGGGTGACACTTCGAATACTTGCCACCATGATTTCGGTATTCATCAGATAATTTTGATAAATATGTGTAATCTGTTCGATAAGTTCCATTCCATCATGACTTGCATCGTCCAACCTGCCAACAAACGGGCAGATAAAGGAAGCACCTGCTTTTGCGGCCAAAAGGGCTTGCATAGGGCTAAAGACAAGGGTCACATTACAACGTATACCTTGCGATTCCAATATCCGCACGGCTTTGAGGCCATCTTTACTGGCAGGAATTTTTACCACCATATTGTCTGCAATAGCAGCCAGATTCTCGCCCTCTTGAATAATATCTTTCTTTTCCAGACTGATCGCCTCAGCACAGACAGGGCCTTGTACACGCTCACAGATCGCACGATAAATGTCGTCAGGATTCCCCTTTTCCTTGGCCAACAGCGTTGGATTGGTCGTCACACCATCACACGCACCAAGTTCCAGGGCTTGTTCGATCTCATTGATATTGGCAGTGTCTATAAAGATTTTCATGCACACCCCGTGATTTAATAGGTTACCTGCATAAATGTCAATCCCTTAGCCGGAGCTGTCGGGCCGGCGAGTCGTCTGTCCATACCCTGTAATATCGATTGCATCTCCTGGGGAGACCACTTGCCCCGGCCTATTTCGATAAAGGTACCGACCAAAATTCTGATCATATTGTGGACAAAGCGATTCGCCGTGATTTCAAAAATCAGGTCTTTTTCATCTTTACGCCAGTTTGCAGAATGAACAAAGCAGCGATGATGATCCAGTTGACTCGTTGCCTGGCAAAACGAAGTGAAATCGTTTTCGCCTAATAGAAAAAAGCAAGCTTCTTGCATAGACTCGATCGAGACATGATGATACACATGCCACGCATATTGTCTGCCAACGGCTCTCGGATATTGACAGATGCGATACTGATAGGATCTTGCTTTCGCGGAAAACCGCGAATGGAATTTTGTTGCAACCTGCTCACAATCAACAATTCTGACATCACGAGGCAAAAGAGCATTGCCTCCGCGCAATAGAGTTGATATTGGAAGATGGCTCGTGGTCACAAAATTGGCCACCTGACCCATCGCATGCACCCCTGTATCGGTCCGTCCGGCAACGGTTACCCTGACGAAATGTTGCAATAATCCGGTAAGTGCAGCTTCTAACACACCTTGCACCGTACGAACCTGTGGCTGAATTTGCCAACCACAAAAGTCAGTTCCATCATATTCGAGAACGAGTTTGATATTGCGTTCGGTCATCCGATTTCAACAAGGATAATCACTAGCATCAATAACAACGTTCCTGTCAAAACAACATAATCTTTTCCGTCAAAATGCAGGGATTTGTAGCGGCTTCTGCCCTTCCCTCCAGAATAGCATCTAGAATCCATGGCCAAGGCCAGGTCATCAGCGCGTCGAAACGCCGATACAAAAAGCGGTAGAATAAGAGGAACCACACTCTTTACTTTTTCCAAGATATTGCCTTCGAACGTGGCCCCACGAGAAATTTGAGCATTTTTTATGCGTTGAGCCTCTTCCATTAATGTGGGGATAAATCGCAATGACAATGTCAGCATCATAACCATCTCATGCGTTGGTACTTGCAAACGTTCCAGGGGAGAAAATATACTCTCCAACGCGTCAGCGATCTCAATAGGTAACGTCGTAAGCGTAAGTATCGCTGCATAGACGACCAACAATGCGAGTCGCATAGAGTAGACAAATCCGAGCAAAAGGCCTTCATGGCTAATAGCAAGACCGATCCACGGAACACGATATGCGATTTCTCCGTGTGTCCATAAGACATGAACAAGTACCGTAATCACGAACAACCACGTAAATGGCCGCAGATTACGCAAGACGAGCGCGAGTGGCAATCTGGCAGCCCTTATGGATATGAGGGCAAAAATGCCGAAAAAGATCAACATTGGTGGACGCAATGTGATCAACAAGCAAACCATGAGCCCCATGAGGCTGGTCAGCTTTGTTCGCGGATCCAGAGCATGAACCCAAGAGTCGCTCGCATAATATTTCCCAAGTGTTATATCGGTATAAAATGCCAAATTTCACGGATTCCCTTGGCACAGATTCTCACCATTTCCTACAATGATCTCGACAGCTTGCAGTGCCGGAATGAACCTGTAAATATACAACATTCAAGAAGAAAATACAATGAAAAACTAGATTGCAGCACTCTTGGAATAAGACCAAAAAACAAATTGTCCGCTTTTTCACTTGCTTCTTACACCATTTTTCAATACCGTTATACTCTGGACTCCGCATAAAATCTCCAAATTAACAATGACGAAATTTCTCGATCCTACCACGTGACAAGGAGGTCAAAATGAACGGTCCTCAGGGTAAAGAATCATTCAAACCCTACGTCCCGGCAACAACGCAGATGAAAGAATTAACTTTTAAATCATTACTTCTCGGAATGATCCTTGCCGTGGTCCTTGGCGCGGCCAATGCTTATCTGGGTCTGAAGGCAGGGATGACCGTTGCGGCAACGTTTCCCGCAGCCGTCATTGCTATGGCCATTCTTCGTGCCTTTAAAGGAACCATTCTCGAAGAGAATATGGCCCGTACAACAGGTGCTGTTGGTGAAGCCCTCGCTGCAGGAGCTATTTTTACCATTCCTGCTTTTGTCCTTGCAGGCGTATGGACCGAGTTTGACTATTTAAAAAGCACTCTCCTCATGCTCATTGGAGGTAATCTCGGAGTGCTTTTTGTGGTACTTTTAAGACGCACCCTCATTTTGGATGAAACACTCCCCTATCCCGAAAGCAAAGCTTGTGCTGAAATCGTCAAAGCCGGACAAGGCGGACAATCAGGTGCAAAATATGTTTTTGGAGCAATGGGACTGGCAGCTGTTATCGAGTTTTTCAAAAATGAAAATGGTCTGCGCATCATAAAGGATTCCGTATCCGGTTTTTTTGACTTGCATGCTTCAAAAATCTCCCTTTTGAACAGCGAAAGCAGGGTGATCGAAACCGTCAACCAAGCAGGTGAACAGATCCGAGGGGAACTGGGATTCAAAGGTGGATTGTTCCTGCAAAGCCCGGCTTCTTCACCTGCATTTCTCGGTGTAGGCTATATCATTGGATTTCGCCTGGCTGCGATCACCTTTTCCGGTGGAGTCTTTGGGTGGCTCTTTTTAATGCCTCTGGTATTGTTTCTCATGAGTGGTCAACTGGACGTGTTTGCAGAATCATTTGGCTGGTCCACGATTGCGAAAACTACCTATAGCGCGACTGTCAAACCCATTGCAGTGGGAGGTATGTTAGTCGGCGCTTTTTACACTCTGTTTAGTATGCGATCTAAATTGTTCAGCGGGATTGCCAGAGGATTCCAGGATCTGGGAAAGGCGAAAAAGAAAGCAGATAGCCAGGCGATCGAACGAACAGACAAAGATGCCCCCTTTAACCTCATTCTTATCGGCCTCGGTATCCTTATCCTTTGCATGGTCATCCTTTATCAAACGTTTAGCAATAATCTGGGCGCAGCTGTTTTGGCAACCGTGGTGATGAGTATCGCAGGATTTGTATTCGCCGCTGTAGCCGGATACCTGGTCGGTGTGATTGGTAGCTCGTCAAATCCCATTTCTGGATTGACCCTGTCTACCCTGCTCATTGCAGCGGTATTGATGGTACTTGTGGGCATGAAAGGTGATCCCGGGGTTGCCGCAGTACTGGCAGTCGCTTCGGTGGTCTGTTGCGTCGCAGGTGTAGCCGGCGACATGATGCAGGATTGGAAGGTCGGTTATCTTCTTGGGGGTACACCCTGGAAAATGCAAATCGGCGAAATGCTAGGTGTGACCGCTGCTGCTTTTGTCCTGGTTCTTCCTTTGATGTGGTTGCATCAGGCCAATGGTATCGGTAGTGAAGCACTCCCTGCTCCTCAAGCAGGTCTCATGGCTATGATGGCAAAAGGAATCGTTGGCGGAGAAATGGCCTGGCCCCTTGTGATTGCCGGGATGTTTTTCGCGATCGCCCTCATCCTCATCGGTGCCCCTTCACCGATGCTTATCTCTGTGGGAATGTACCTGCCTTTTAATACAACATTTGCCATTTTTATTGGTGGATTGATCAAATATGCCCTCGACAGAACAGCCATGAAATATACATCTGATGAGAACAAACTGGAAAACGTTCAAAACACGGGTCTGCTGCTCGCATCGGGCTTTGTAGCCGGTGAAGCCCTGACAGGAATACTCCTTGCAGCACTGGTCGTGAGTAATATTCATCTCATGGATATGTTTGGGTTCTCTCAAGATTTTAGCGGATTCTGGTGGTTGGGCATTGTGATATTCGTGATCCTGGCATATGTCCTGATCAAATTCCCAATCAGTCGCATGCTCTCGGAAAATAAAAAGGTCAATGTCTGATGACCAAAGAACAACCCGAGAATATCCTGCTATTCGTTCCCGATCATCAGGTAAAATGGCAACAAACGGAGCAAGACCGTGTCGTCTTGCTCCGGCCTAAATTCAAGCTGGCCTGGCTTAAAAAAGTCATTCTTCCCAGAATGAAACATCCCTACTTTCGTATCCACCTCGATGAATTCGGAAGTTGGGTGTGGCTACAAATCGATGGCAAGAAAACAGTTTATGAAATTGGTGGTGCTTTAAAGAAAAAATTCGGCTCAGAAATCGAACCGGTCTATCAAAGACTGGGACTATTTATCAATCAATTGGCGCGCAATCGATTTATTACACTTGAAAAGCCGGGGGATGAATGAATCGTACGGAAAAAACAGCGCTTTTGCTGTTGAAAAAACACATTGGCTTAAACTCAAAAGAATCGATTTGCTTTCTTGTTGATGAACCCAATGCGGATTTGGCTCAAATTCTTTTTCATCAAGCCAGACGGATCACCCGGCATGCATTTATTCTGCAGCTCGATTCGAAAAATATCAAAAGTTTGGAATCTAAAAAATCTATTGCTTTCCTGTCAAATATGAGTTGTATGGTATCGATCACATCGATCTCCCTTGCTCATTCGCATCTGCATTACCTCCTCTCACAGCAGGATTGTCGATTTATAGCAATGGATGGTATGACACAGGAACTCTTTGGGATCGCTCTTGAAACAGATATCAAAATGACCAGCCGCACGAGTCTGAAACTCGCGGACATTCTCAAAATAGGTAAAGACTTGTATCTTACCGATGACAAGGGAACAGAATTATATATTTCAATCAACAATCAAAAGGCAAAAGCAAACACCGGAATGGCATTGAACAAAGGCGAATTTGCACAGCTTCCTCCGGGCCTTGCAAGCATTGCATTATCCGGCGACTCGTTTGGCACGCTGGTTGTCCAAAATGATCAAACCGCTTTTTTAGATCCTGCAGATTTGGTGAATATCAAAATAAAGCAAGGTAGAGCAGTGAGAATAACTGGAGGAAAAAGCGCAAAAAGAATTTCACGATATCTATCAACATCGGGTTCTGAAGGTCGGTTGCTTACCGAAATCGGAATCGGCACCAATAACCAGATCAAGCCAAATCATTTTTTACCTCATGAAAAAGTAAAGAGTGGTATGGTTCATCTGGGATTTGGAAACAACCGCTATCTGGGAGGGACCAATAATGCCAGACTGCATTTTGACAGCCTGGTCTACCCGGCAAACCTCATTATGGACAACAGAAATATTGTCAAAAATGGAAAATTAGTGATCGAATAGATCAAAGCCCAAAGACGATGGTTCTCAGGTAGAGATAAACCACAGGAGCAGACAAGATCAGGCTATCAAATCGATCCAGTATTCCTCCGTGACCGGGGATCAAGTTCGAAGAATCTTTGACTCCGGCATCTCGCTTAAACATAGACTCGAACAAATCACCATATTGACCTATACTTCCCACAATGGTACCCACCAAAAGCGAATCCAAAAGTCGCAATCCCTCGATGAAGGTGATATGACAAATCCATGCAACCAGGATGGAAAACAGAAAACCTGCAACAGTGCCTTCGATACTTTTATTGGGGCTTATTCGTTCAATCAGCTTGTGTTTACCCACATATGAACCGACCATATAAGCAGCAGTATCGCAAATCCAGGTACTCAACAACACCATGATAATCCAGCCACCCGCAGGTTGTGTATCCAAGCCATAAAATCTTGGCATTTCCCGAATCAGGATAAAGCTTCCAAGGAACAGAGGAAAAAACAAAAAGGCAAACACAGAGACTGCCGAATTGAGTATTCTCGACCCACTTTCGCGGTAAAGCTCTCCGAACAGAAATATGATGACAAATATTATCAAAACCGGTACCAGACCGTGTTCGCCATAGAGGTAAAAAGATGTCAGCAACGCCAGGCTGGCCATAGCTCCGAACCAGAATTGCCCATTCGCCTGTTTTTTATGAGCCAGCCCCAGATACTCATATTGAGACAAAATAACAAGGGCAGTGATCAAAATAAACCAGTATATCCCCCCCATCCAGGCAAGGTACAGCAAAAGCGGACCAAAAATCAGAGCAATAATCGCACGTACGGCAAAGGCTTTCCAGTTCAAACCGACCTCTCTATTTTTTTTCAAGCTGATTTGATCGTTTTCACACGCAGAGTGATCCAATGACTTTTGTAATAGAATTCAGACGATGCAGGGTGCAAAAATTCTCCAGGCCACGTACAATGTCACGGGCACACATGGGGTGGTAAAAATTGGCAGTACCGACTTGTATGGCATGAGCTCCAACGATAAGGAATTCCAGTGCATCCTCCACCGTAGCGATCCCGCCAATGCCAATGACAGGTATGTTTACCGCATTCACCAATTCAAACACACGAGCCAGTGCAACTGGCTTTATGGCAGGCCCTGAAAGCCCACCGGTGATAGTGGACAAGCGCGGTTTTCGGCGTTTTATGTCGACGGCCATACCCACCAACGTATTGATTGCTGAAATGGCATCTGCACCTCCATGCTCTACCGCCTGCCCCACTTTAGATATAGAGGTAACATTGGGCGTCAACTTGGCAATAATCGGCCGTTTGGTTCTTTCGCGCACCTGTTCGGTGACTTTGTGGGCGATACGGGCATCCGCGCTGAATGAGAGACCGCCTTCCTTGACATTAGGGCACGAATAGTTGAGTTCATAAGCATCGATCCCGGGCACATCTTCGAGTCGGGAAACGATTTCAGGATAATCCTGACCGGTTTTTCCTGCGACATTGACCACAATCCGGGTGTTACAGGTTCTGAGAAAAGGCATTTTCTCAGTGATAAAGGCTTCCACACCGACATTGGGCAGCCCAATAGAATTGAGCATTCCTGCAGAGGTCTCGGCAATACGGGGAGGATAATTCCCCGGTCTGGGTTCCAAAGTCACCGTTTTGGTGACAATAGCTCCCAACTCGGAAAAATCGACCAGTCCCTCGAATTCCAAAGCATACCCAAATGTACCACTGGCCACCATAACGGGATTGGCCAATTCCAACGCCCCGATTTTTACAGAAAGGTCACTCATCGACAATAATCTCACTCATGTCAAATACCGGTCCGTCCTTACATGCCAGATAATATTGTTTTCCTTCGTTTGGAGGGTTTTTCATGGGAACAGGACATCCCATACAGGCACCAAAACCACAGGCCATTGTATTTTCCACAGAGACAAAAGCGTCTAACTGATGCTGCTGGCAATAGGTCTGAACTGCTCTGAGCATGGGATTGGGGCCACAGACCAGAACTCGTGTATCGTCTTTTTGAATATGGGATAGAGTTTCAAGAGCATTGATGACGGTTCCCTTGACTCCCTTTGATCCGTCATCAGTCGCCAAAATCAAATTACAATATGAGGTAATTTCAGAAAGGAAGCAAAAATAATCGGCCGAAGAGACGCCATAGACAAAATCGATGGTTAAATCACGATGCGCCACTTCTTGTAAAACTTTGAAAAACGGAGCAACGCCCAGACCACCTGCGACAATGAGCAGTCGGTTTTTATCATTCGGGTATTCGAAATGGTTCCCGAGAGGGCCGAGGACATCGAGTGTCATGGGAGGAGCAAGTTGTGACAAGATATGGGTTCCTTTACCCACAACCGAGAAGAGAAGATCAAAGGTGCTTTTTTGAGGATCAACTCTATGGATACTAAAAGGCCTTCTCCAAAGAATGTCTGCCTCTCGGGGAACAGAGACATTCACAAACTGACCGGCTCTGGCATGCTTGGCAATTAAATCGCTTTTCAGAGTCAGGCAAAAAGTCTCTTTGGCGACTTTATTACACGCAATAACGGCAGCATCAAAAAGTTTGGGATTCATGGATCATTCTTTATCAACGCAATTCAGGTATTTGAGCAGGCGCGTCCGAGGTATCCGGTTCTGCGGATTCCTGGCGATCCGGAACGGCCTTTTCCGGTTCTAATTTTTGGGGAACAGGTGTCTCCCGAGAATCTTTATCAGTCACTCTCTCGACCTTTTCCGGTAAGGATTTATCTTGCCCTCCTGCGGCTAGTGAATCAGACAGGGCAGCCTCAGCAGCGCTCAACTGTTCAGGCGTGAGATCAGATGACGTTTCCCGGGCGCCACCCGGAGGATCGACACTTTTTTGAGCAACATTTCCAGAGTCTGATATGGCTTGGGTCTGCAATGAATCAGATCCGCTGGCCAAAGCCATCGAATCTGCGGGTAAAGTGGCCAAAGAATCAGCCCCCCCGGCCAAAAGCACGGAATCTTGCTCAGCAGCCCGTTTCAAAGAATCGGCAATGGCTTTTTCTCTTGCTTCTTTTTCTTTCTGAGCTTTTTCCACTGCAGCCAGTTTGGGCTGTACCAATTTGGCATAAGAAGATTTTGCATCCAATTCCATCAAGGACTGGTATATATCGATAGCCTTTTCATACTGGTAAAGTTCATTCTCATATATCCAGCCCATATTCAACAAGGCTTTACGCGCATATTCCGAGTCGGGGTAGCGTTTGATCAGTTTTTTATAAAGCTCGATCGCAGCATCAAAGTCGTTTTGTTCCCTATACATACTTTCAGCGAGTTCGAAGGAGATTTTGGCTGAATCGACTTTATCCTCGATTTCAAAACCGAGAATATGTCGTGCTCCCTCGGCATGTCTGGAATGGGGATATAATTCGACGAGTCTCAGAAAAACAGAATCAGCAATCTGCCGATCTCTGAGCACGGAATCAAAGGTATAGCCCAAAGAGTAAAGCGCTCTGGCTGCCATGGTTGAGTCGGTCGTCGTTTCCAAAATATCCAGATAGACATGAACGGCGCTATCCGCCTTGTCAAAATTAAACAACAGCAATTCAGCCAGCGCGAGTTTTTTTTCAGCAATCGTGTATTTTTTTTGTTCTTTTTCTTTCTCTTTTTGAGCAGCCAAAGCGGCGCTGTCTAAAGGTGCAGCAGCGAGCGAATCGCCTTCCACACCCTCAACCTGACTTTGCACGATCTGATTTTGCGAACGAAAACGATCTTCTTCAGTCAAAATGGTAAGCGATTTTGGTGGGGGACGATCCCGGCCGGCATAATTGATCCACATGCCATCAGCAGAGAGATCTATGGGGGCGTCATCGGTTTTCGGCCCCTCATTTTCACCATTCTCTGCTTCATCGCCTGCCTGAGTTGAATCTCTGGTCACTTTTCGACCTTCCAAAACAGCGATTTCATCCAATAAACCGAGATAAGCTTTTATATCGTCAGCTCGTTCCTGAGCCGTAGGAGCGATAAGTGAATTTGCATATTCTCCTCTTACCAACTCGTAATATTCTTGGGCCTTGGCAAGATCCTGGTTGACAAATTCTTCGATTTCGGCCAATGCAAAATAACTGCGTGCCGAGGCATCTGTCCGGGGATGCATCTCTATAATTTCATTGTACCATTTGACAGATTCGACATAATCACCATTGAAACGCAGATTATCGGCGAGCTTTACCTTGATCATTGGCAGCTTTTTTTCATTCATCTCTTTAGACAAGAGATCACTAAACGTCTTTATCGCTGTTTCAAAATCCCCCACATAACTCAATGCCTCACCCAATTTGTACACAGCCTGTGACTTGAAATCCTCATTGGGACTCATATCCACAGCTTTTTGTAAAATAGCGGGTGTGGGCTCGTAATTTTCCATCGCAAAAAGGCACATTCCTAAACGATAGAATGACATCGCCTGAATGAGCTCATCGTCTGCCTGGTCTGCAGTCTTTTTATACTCTTCTGCAGCCAGCTCGTATTTGGCTTGTTCATAATAAAGCCCGCCCAATTCATATGCTGCTTCTTCCTGAATATCGGAATCGATTTCCTGGTTGGCGAGGATTTCGCGCAATTTGTTTTCAGCTTCATCATATTCTTTCAAGCCGATAAATGTCTTGGCGAGATCCAGTCTGGCTTGGCTGATAAATTCACTGTTGGGGAAAATTTCAATCAGTTCTTCAAACTTGCGTTGGGCCTTGCCATATTCACGGCGATGATAAAAGCATTGCCCCAGCAACATGAGAGCATCATCAACATATTTGCTATCAGGATGAAACTCGAGCACCTTGGACGCTTTTTCGATGGCAATCTGGTAATTTTGCATTTCTGTTGTGGTGGGTTTATTGACATCCAACTTGTTATATTGGCCACTCCGGCGCAAATTCTCTCTTTCTTCCGGAGAAATTTCCACAACCTGATTGCGAAGTCGCTTTTCACGCTCTTTAGAGGCTTCACGGTAGGCTTTTTTGGCATTATAAAAAGTGTTATAATAAGCACATCCTGACAAGAGCAAAAAGACGGATAGGGTTAAAACACGAAAATTTTTAAAAACTCGCAAGGTATTCAAATTCGCCTCAAAAAGTATCGAGCCAACTGTGCACCCTGGACGTCAAGTGACACGATTCCATTCATATATATTGGTTTAAATGGATTGCACCCATAAAAGTTCCCTGTATGGTTAAGCTAACAAAAATAAGAGACATACGCAAACAGAATTTGTCTTTTATAAAAATCCGGACGAGCTCAGGCTATATGCGGACCAAACCAGGCAGGGGTTGCAAGACGCGTATGTTTTATCTGACGCAAAAGGAAAAAACTTACCGCACCGACAAGAAGACCCATAAACCATGCAGGAATCAAAAAACCCGGTAATAAAACAAATATCTCCTGTTGACCGACCACAAGCACGACAGCCAACAGGAGCTGAACGATATTATGAACCATTGCCCCTATAACGCTGATTCCCATGACACTAAAAAGACGTCCGAAACTTTTAAAGAGGATCATTGCACAAGTGGCAGCCAGCCCACCAACCATTGAAAATAAAAAAATCGGATTCAAAAAAGATCCCAGGATCAATGCCCCTATAACCGTACGCAATATAACAACAAGGAATGCTGCCCGCGCCCCATATAAATACAGCGCCAATAATGTAGCCACATGAGCAAGTCCGGGTTTCACCCACGGTACCGGTCGGGGCAGAACCGACTCGAAAAGAAACAGAACCAGGCCCAGTGCGACCAACAAAGAAAGATGTACCAGAGTTTGATTATTTTTATGCATAATGTCTTATCCGGTAATAACATCCAAACCGGGATCGCCTAAAATTTTAATCACAATACGATTGGGGACACATACAATGATTTGATTGACGTTGTTTATAGCTCCGTTCTTTATACAAAAACGAGTTTGACACTCGCTTTCAATGATCTGTATAGCACCATTTTTAACTTGCACAACCACAGGCCCTCGATCCCCACCTACGGTCACCCGTTGATCCTTGTTCAAGTTCAGTTCCAAAAGAATCTGACCCTTGTGGATGATGCGTGCAGTATGACCACTTGGCTGAGTGGGGACAAGCTGATAGAGCGTAGCCAAAGAAGCCAGCAGCAGGATCAAAAGTAGCCACCGGTCTCCCCGAGTGAGTAGGCTCAGAATAGGTGGCCATGATCGGAAACATCCAATCATTGCAGAGAATCCAAAGCTTGCAGCCTCTCATTAGCGCGATTGATATATTCCAGTGATCCCTTGTGTAATGGATTGATAGCGAGGGCTTTTTCCCACTCGTCGATTGCAGCTCTGTAATTTTCATTCGAATAGAGTTGTATTCCCCGGTTAAAATATTCATCAACCTGTTCGGCCAGGCGGGCCTGGCAAAGAGACTGCAATTCCAATGCATTCAAATGGTTGGGGTTACGTTCTATTATTTGCTCTGTTTTATTGAGACATTGTGAAAATGAACCTCGATAATAATCCCGTCTGGCTTGCTGGTAAAGCTCTTCAACATCCATGGCCTCCAGGATTTGATCTTTCAGATCTTGTACCTGGCGGGAGTTTGAATCCAGACCTTTAATAGAATCCAGCACGGTCATAGCAAGGTTCCACTCTCCACCTTCCATATGGTCTTTGACCCGAACCAAAAGTTTTTCCGAAGCATTAGAGACCGTAGAATCGAGTTGTCGTTTTAACTGTAGTGCATCCTCATGATTAGGATCGACCTTTAAAATTTGATTGCTCAAGGCCAGAGCCTGGTCATACAGTCGATCATCCATCAAGCTCTTTATGCGAATGATTTCCTTGTCAGCCCAGTTCTTGATCTTTTGTCGCATGATCTGAATTCTTTCGCTTGCCAAAGAGTGTTCCGGGTTGATTCGCAACATTTGTTGATATCGATTCAGAGCAGCAGCCCAGGCCTGATTTTCCTCAAAGCGTCTGGCCTCAATCATCAAATCACTCAACACTTTTCGATTCGCTCGTTGTTCTTTGGCAATTCGCTCAATATATTCCTGTGCTTCTTGAAACCGTGGAACCTTTTCGAGCGCTTTTACAAACTCTTGTCGTGCTCGATCAAGATTTCTCTGGCTATAATATCCCAATCCTCGATAATAATAATCCTGGGCTTCATCTTGAAGGATTCTATCGATTTTTTGTAAATAAGCGTCAGCATCGGGTTGTTCCGGCGATACGAGGAGAATAGATTCAAATATTTCTCTCGCCTGTCCGAGATCTCCTTGCTCAAAATATTTGATCCCCAATTGTGACCATTTTTCGGAATGAACATCGACCAAGGGGCGAATATCTTTGATCGCTTGAGCAGCTTTTTTATTTTCAGGATCTAGGCGCAGGACTTTAAGATAGTTGGCTGCTGCACTCATGTACCAATTTTTGTCAGCAAATTCATTAGCGACGACCAAAAGGCTATCAATTCGAATATTTTCTTGTGATAAAAGTCCCTGCAACCGTCTCACCCATTCGATAACAGTCTCGTCCGACTGATCATATGAAAGAGCGAGTTTTGCCTCTCTTAATGCCTGCCGCGTTTCCCGGTTTCGTAAATGGGATCTGGCACGTTCATAATGATATTCTGCTACGGTTTTAGGATCACGCCCCAGGCGAAACTGGGTCGTGGCGGCAACCCGTTTGCTTTTTGCATCATAAACGAGGCCCACCTTTAAAGCGCCCAGGTTCAATTGAGACCCTACTGCCCACAAATCAGCGTTTCCATTTTGAGTTCCGGCCATCACAGAAAGTGAAGGCAAAATATCCAACTGTAAACCCACATGTTCTGAATCCAGTCCTCTTTGAAAATGGTGAGCATAGTAAATAGAGAGATGTTCAGGCCACATCTCGTAACGAAATCCCAATCTTGCCTGATGATCATATTGTGGAGCGCCAAGAGGAATATTTTGAATGGCCAAGCCCAGAGTGAGCCGGTCAGCAATCCAAGCCAGATTTTTGTCAACAGCACGAGCAAAACCGGGTCTCCAAAGTGCACCCAAGCCCATTACTGCCCAATCATCATCTTGCCATAGATTCAGACCGATAGAAACGCCCATCGCCAGGGTACCCCAACGTTTGCCCCAGCCAGCCATGTAGGAATCCATAGGGTTGTTCATAAATGGCACCCGCGTCATGGCAGCACTAAACGCGCCATATTTTGGCGAAAAGTGGGCCAGCGCGCTATAATTCAGCGTATAAGGCTCATGCAAAGAAACCAGTGCCTGATGAGCATTTAGATAGCCCAGTGCAGCAGGATTCCAATATAGTGCCGTTGCATTATCATGCAATACGATACCGGACCGGCCCAATGCCAGCGAGCGGGCATTGGGTGTAAAATCGAGAAATGGTGAACGGCCATGACACGGCACCAGGATTCCGTTCAAGGAAAGGAAGAAAATACAGAGATATGTAAAAAGGCGTTGATGCATATTGAACATCACATGATAATAGCGCGGTCGTAATCGATTTCAAATATTTCAACTGTTTGGCTGCGACCTTTAACACGAATAGGATTCAGTCGGATTGTAGGATATTCACCATCGAGCTGTTTGACCATTTCCAGCGGAGCGATAATTTGTCCCGGTTTGGCCACAGCACAGAGGCGAGATGCAAGATTTACAACATCACCGATAACCGTATAATCGAGACGACTCTTTGAGCCCATATTTCCCATCACTGCGGGACCGATATGTAACCCACACCCTACAGTCAAAACCACGAGTCCGCCTTTACGGCGACGCGCATTGAGTTCACGAATAGATCTTTGCATCTCTACGGAGGCATGGATAGCATGGTCAGCCTGATTATCGCCAAGAAAGATGGCCATCACCTGGTCACCCATAAATTTGTCAACAATACCATGGTTTTCCTCAATGATCCTTGCTTGCAAGTCAAGATAAATATTGATCAATTCGACAATCTCTTCAGGGGCCAGCCGTTCGGTCAAATTGGAGAAATTGCGTACATCCGAAAACAGGCAGGTCACCATCCGCCGTTCACCAATCGGCAGGAGATCATCAAAAGTAGATCGTTTGCGGATCATTTGGACGGTCAGCTTTGAGACGAATTTTTGCATTTGCATTTTTTCCCGCAAATGCACGATCATACTGTTAAACTCTTTGGCCAACTGACCAAGCTCGTCCCGGGTGATCACAGGTATCTGTGCATTAAGATTTCCCCGACCTACCCGTCTCACCCCCTCAGACAGCGCATCGATCTGTCCGGTCATTTTTTTGGCAAGGTAAAACACCAATAATACAGATAAAGCCATAACGAGAAAAGAGGTCGTGATAATCGTTTGCGTCGCCCGGTTAATAGGAAGCAGAATCTCGCTTCTTGAAAAGCCCAATATCGTGACACCCAAAAAGATTTTGTCTTGCCCTCTTTTTGCATAAAGTGGATGAATATATTCGATAACATTTTTTGTTATCCGGGTGTCAGTATCTTGCAATCGAGTAAAATATATACTATCAGCCTTTGCGACGATCTGATTGATCCGCTCTTGTTCAGTATGGGCAACCACCGAACCATTTCTATCTATCACGGACGCATAGACCAGGCCTTCGATATCTTCATTATAAATATCATGAATCGCCTCGCGAATATGTCCTGCATAAACCGATCCAGTATTGACGTCTCGATCAGAGAGGTAATACAGCAACAAATCTTCTTTAATAGCCTGGGAAACATGGCGAAGGGATAGACTACACGTCTCTGCCAGGCGGTCATTCAAAATCGATTTGCCATGATGTAACAAAAGCAAGCTAAGGGCTGACATGGACACCACCACCAAAATTCCGGTGGTAATGATCATCTTGACTCGAATTTGTTTTCGGGCATACCACTGCCATATCGATTTTGCCCATCGATTGATTCCGGCTAAAAAACGATGATAAAGTCGCGAATGATTCTGGTTTTCAGATACCGATTTCAAGGCTTTTCACTGATTCTCAAGTAAACAATTTTATTAAACGGGTTCTCTATTCCACTACAATGACGTCTTTGACCTGAATTTGGTTGCCGTCTTTTCCGAGCGTTGGCGTGCCTGCTTTGTATAAATATAAAAAGAACAGCAATGCCACAAAAAAGAGAGCGAGCAGACGCAGTACAGACCCTTTTTCAGCGGGTGGACTCTTGCGTATACGACGAAATTTTATTCTGCCTTCATCCTCACTCTCAACGTCAGGATTATAAAACTGACATTTATAATCAAATCCGCGGGTTTTTGGAAGCTTTTGCATAAGCATAATTCAACCCTCCCTCATTTATTGAGGACATGTTAACGCGAAAAATTAGCCAGCCATTCACAGACCAAATCCTGCTTGGCATTACATAGACTGGTGGGTACTGTATAATTGTTAACGATCATAGAAAAAACCAGTTCCTCTCCGTCCCTGGTTGTCACATAACCGGAAAGCGCTCGTACCCGATTGATGTATCCGGTCTTGGCACGAACATTGTTTTCAGCTGCAGTGCCTTGCATTCGTTTGGAAATGGTCCCGTCAACACCTGCAATGGGTAAAGAGTCATAATAATAGTTCCCAAATGTATGCTGGCGCATCGAACGCAATAAGGTTATAACACTCATGGGAGAGACCATATCGACACGGGTCAATCCGGAGCCATCGGCCATAAACACTTCATCGGGATGTATGCCCATGCCGGCAAACAGTTCTTTGGCAACTTGTTCACCAGAATCCGCATTACCCGTTCCGGCATACTCTTTACCAATCACACGCAACAAAAGTTCCGCAAACAGATTTTGGCTCACCTTGTTTACGGTTTTGATGATCTCATGCATGGGCGGGGCATAATGGATTGCAACCCTGTGGGACTTGTCATAGTCGAATCCGGGCAACTCGTCTATATCATAGACCTCTTTTGCTATTATCCCATTCTTTTCCAGGACAGATTGCAATACTTTGACGGTATAACGGGTCGGATTTTCCACTGTAACCCATTCAGTATGGTTATTCTCGTTTTTATACAGTGTACCCGTACAAACGACGTGATTTCCTCCCCGTTGCCGGTCCAGCCTTATATTTGTACCTCGTACTTTGTCAGCAGTCGTTACCCGATTTTCCAGAGTTATATAGTCGGTTGCGGGTTCTAATCGAAAAAAAGTGCTATCCCCCACCGAATCTCCCGGTGTAAAAATGATATCGACACAATTGTCATTAAAAGTCAGGGCGCTGATTTGTGCAGCATAATAATCCGACTGGTAATCCCAAGACCATGCTTCGCCTAATAATTCATCATCAAAAAAAGTGTCATCCCCAATGATACGACCCGAAATTTTCCGGATTCCTGCTTTTTTTAGGCTGTCGGCCCAGGCTTGAAAAACAAAAGTCATATTGCCATCATAGTATCTTCCGCTCAGAGCCGGGTCACCCAGACCTCTGACCACCAAATCACCATTCAATACCCCCTGCTCATCGACTTGACCGGTGGCATAGACCTCGGTTCTCAGCTTAAAGTCCGGCCCCAGCTTGATCAGTGCAGCTGCTGTGGTGAATAATTTCATATTGGAGGCTGGCATAAACCCCTTGTTCGCGTTGCGCAGATAAAGATATTCACCTGTTTTCAGAGATTGAATGGCCACCCCCCAATGAGCATTATAAAAGGCCGGATCAGAGAATACAGTTTCGAGATTTTGCCGCAATTCCGAGAGTGGATTGGGTTGTAAGGTGGTCTGCGGGCGTTGACTGCATCCCAGAGCAACATAGATGCTCAGGCAAAAGACGAGTACAAAAACAATTTTTTTTAGTTTCATCAGATTCTATGATTATCATAATGTGGTATTTGTTTCAAAATTAGATAAATTCCGCTAAAGAATCAAGACTTTTCAGCAGTTGCTTTTATGTCATAAAGTCATTATCTTGGCGGCATCGCCTGTTTAAAATCACTTTTTAGGAGAAGATCGTGAACAATACTGATTCCAAATTTTCCCAACTCGTTCATATAATGAAAAAATTACGTAGCGATGATGGATGCCCATGGGATCGCAAACAAACCCATCAAAGCCTTCGCCAACATCTTTTGGAAGAGGCATATGAAGTGTTGGAGACCATAGATGAGGAGCGCTATGATGAACTGGCCGGAGAACTGGGGGATTTGCTCCTGCAAGTGGTCTTTCATGCACAAATGGCCTCTGAATCCAATCGTTTTACCATCAATGATGTTCTCGATGCAATAACAGAAAAACTGATACGCAGGCATCCGCATGTTTTTGGCGACGAGACAGTGGAAACAGCGGAAGAACAAATACAGTTATGGGAACAAACCAAAGTGAAAAATGAGGGCAAAAGGTCTGCTCTGGATGGCATCCCAAAACAATTGCCTGCCCTCGTACGAGCCTACAGAATGCAAGGCAAAGCTGCAGCCGTCGGATTTGACTGGCCTCAAATCGAACCGGTTTGGCAAAAACTCGATGAAGAAATCAAAGAATTGAAACATGAAATCACCGAATCCAACCGAGAGCTCATCGAAGAAGAGTTGGGAGACGTCTTGTTTACGGTCGTCAACTTGTCTCGGTTTGTACATATCAATCCGGAAGATGCACTACGTCGAACAATCGAAAAATTCGACCGCAGATTCAAAAAAATAGAGGCGGTATTACAGCAACAGGGAAAGACCATGCATACAGTTTCACTGGAAGAGATGGATTCGATATGGGATTCGATAAAAGCAAAAGAAAAGGAAAATATTGAACAGAGATAAGAAAAAGGCTCGCCACTTGGCGAGCCTTGTCATTATTCTTCTTCCTGAGATTCTTCAATAATTTTTTGTTCCAATTCCTTAGGCACGGGATCATAGTGGGAAAAACTTCGAGTATGAGTGGCCCGGCCTTGTGTAATGGAACGCAATGTGGTTGCATAATTAAAAAGCTCAGCCAACGGCACTTGAGCTTTGACCACCTGAAATCGTCCTTCCGCTTCCATGCCAAGTATCTTTCCTCTTCGACTGGACATGTCACCCATCACGTCCCCCATATATTCTTCAGGACATTTGACCTGCACTTCATATATAGGTTCGAGCAGGTTGGGTTTAGCATTCTTGATGCACATTTTAAACACTTCACGACCGGCAATTTGAAAGGCGATATCTTTGGAATCGACGGGGTGATATTTGCCGTCATATACAATGCATTTTACATCAACGATTCGATAACCGGCAATAGCTCCTTCTTCAAGGATCTGTTTGACACCTTTTTCAATCGATGGAATAAATACCGACGGAATCGCCCCTCCCACAATTTGACTTTCAAATTCAAATCCTTCACCGCGAGACATGGGCTCAATACGCATCCAGACCTCACCGAACTGTCCGGCGCCACCGGTCTGTTTTTTATGGCGATATTTTTCATCTGCCTTCCCGGTAATGGTTTCACGATAGGGTATTTTGGGACGTTTCTGATCGACATCGACCCCATATCGCTCTTTTAATCGCTGAATAATAATGGAAAGATGCAGTTCCCCCTGCCCCGCGATAACCGTTTGTTTGAGCTCCGGGTCAACTGTAACCGTAAAACTGGGATCTATTTCGTTTAGAGTATGCAAGCCAGTACCGATTTTTTCTTCATCGCCTTTAGCTTTGGGAGAAACAGCCAACTGAACGACAGGTTCCGGGAATTCGATGCCGGGTAATACTGCCAGACGTTTCTTGTCTGCCAAAGTATTCGTCGTATGGGTATCTTTGAGTTTCACCAATGCGCCAATATCTCCGGCGCCTAAAGAGGATAACTCTTTTCTATTTTTGCCTTGAAGTGTGTAAATCGTGCCTATCTTTTCCGAATTTTTACGAGAGGTATTCATGACATCATTGCCTGATTCAATCTTTCCTGAAAAAACTCTTAATAATGAAAGTTCTCCCACGTGCATTTCAGACAATGTTTTAAAAACCAAGCCACAAAAAGGCGAATTCGGATCAGCGCTGATCTCAAAGGTATTCTCTTGGGCGTCATTTACCTCAAGCACAGGCATATCTTGAGGGGAGGGACCATACTGGACAATAAAATCCATTAGGCTTGCGACCCCGTAATTTTTATTCGCGGCAGTACAAAGGACTGGAAAAATCGTACGATTGATGATTCCCGCTTTTAACCCCTTGACAATCTCATCTTCAGAGAGTTCACCCGAATCAAAATACTTTTCCAGAATCTCATCGTCGGATTCGGCAATCTGTTCGATCAAGGCATTGCGCATTTCATCGGCTTTGTCTTTGAATTCAGCCGGTATATCCTCTACCTTGTATTTTCCGGAATTATCAGACTCAAAAGTGAGTTTCTTCATACGCAATAAATCGATCACTGCATTGAATGTCTCACCTTCGGTTACAGGGAATTGTACAGCGACGACAGCGTGACCATACGCTTCTTTGGCTTGACCCAAAACTTTTTCAAACCTGGAATGCTCACGGTCCAAGAGGTTGACAGTAAAAATTCTCGGTGTAGAATATTCTTCCAAAATATCCCAGGCCAGTTCCGTGCCCACTTCTACGCCCGCAGTAGAATTGAGCAAAACAACAGCGAGGTCAGTCACTCGCAATCCACACTTTACTTCACCGATAAAATCTTGATAGCCTGGCAAATCGAGAATATTGATTTTATTCTTTTTCCATTCGACGTTGAGCAGCGTGGCTCCGATAGATATTTTGCGTTCAATTTCATCACTTCTGTAATCAGATGTTGTTGTACCATCATCAATGGTCCCCATGCGAGTCGTCACACCCGCCGCATAGAGCATACCTTCAGCCATGGTTGTCTTTCCGCCAGATTGATGTGAAACCAGGCCAATATTTCTAATTTCATTCACGCCATATTCTTTCACAATCACCCTCCTGAAAAATGGTTACGCATTTTGCGTGATAAGGTATCTTGATATAAATAACAAGATCAGCCTTTGCTTATTACTATTCACCCACTCGAGTTTGAATTGATTTTAAAAATCGCCTGAGGATTCGTCCTGTTGCGTTTTTTGGCAGGCTCGAACTAAACTCTACAAATTTCGGGCTTTTATATACCGGTAAATGTTCCTGGCAAAACGCCACGAGTTCTTGTTCTGTTGAACTCTTTTCGGGATGTAAAACCACTGTGGCGTGTACCTCTTCACCATAAATCGGGTCAGGAACCCCAATGATCGCAGCTTCGGCTACTGCATCATGACTGAGCAGTACCTCTTCTACCTCATTGGGAAAAATAGTAAAGCCAGCCTTTGTAATGATATTCTCTTTTCGCTCCTGAATGTACAAATTGTGAACCATATCCAGGTATCCCATATCACCGGTAAAAAGCCATCCATCGACCAGTCGTTTGATGGTTTCCGTGGGCTGGCCGAAATAACCTTTCATCATGCCGGGACTCTTTACCCAGATCTCGCCGTTTTTGTGGGGTTGCAAAACCTGTCCTTTGTCATCACGAATCTGGACTTCCACGCCCACAAGCGGAACCCCTACCGAACCGCTGCGCTTTTCCCGTTCAAAACGATGGCAGGCGACCAATGAACCGGCTTCGGTCAACCCATAGGCTTCCAAGACCAGCGTCTGATACTTTTCCTCAAACGATAGCACGATCTCTGAATCCAATTTCCCACCATAACAAAGGCAAAGACTGAGATCAGGCAGAGGATTAATATTCTCCGGGCCGGGTACCATAGCACGAATAATACCCGGAGAAGCAGGTAAAAAACTGATACCGGCGTTGGCCATAGACTCGACGATTGTCGCAGAATCGAATCGGGGAAAAAGCTGCATAGTCGCACCATGCAACAAGCTCATATGCAGAGCCATCACCTGGGCAAATGGATGAAACAGAGGGACAATGCCGGCGATACAGTCCCGCTCATCAATTTTGAACATAGACTGGCCGATATCAACAATGGCACCGATCGCTTCGTGTGTCATCTCTGCCCCATGAGCTTCACCCGTTATACCGGCGGTATAATTGATGACCGCAACATCTTGTGGATCAATATCAGAATCCGATTCCAAAGGCGGAGAGGATTCAATCAACTGTGTCAGGGCAATGGTATTCTGTGGAATTTTTTCACCGAGAAAGATCAAATCACGGCACTTTGGAGCCAGATGTAAAGCCTTTAGGACGAGATCCTTGAACCCGACCCACGTGATAAGCACATTGGACCCACAATCGTTCAGATAAAAAGCCAATTCATTGGCATTGTACATAAAATTCAATGGAACGACTATGGCGCCCAGGTGTAAAATAGCATAGGTACAAATCGGAAAATGCGCGATATTGGGCAACAAAATCGCAACACGATCCCCTTTCTTTACTCCACGTTGCCTGAGCCCATTGGCCAGTTTCTGCGTTGCCCTTAAAAGACGTTCGTATTCGATGCGCTGATCCATCATTTGTAGCGCAACTTGTTCTGGCACTTTATTTGCAGTTTCTTGCAACCTTGAAACGAGCGTGGACAAAACCACTCCTTTTCTCGGCTAGACATGGAAAAACTTGGAGTAATTACTTGTTTCTATTACACTACTTTCTGAACGCCGTTTCCCCCGGCCTACAATTCGCGTGTCACTTTGATACAGTCTGGTCAAGTTGGATAAAATACCCTTAATCAGGCAAAATGTCAAGAAATTTTTAAAGGCATAATGGCATGTAAATTAAACCCGAAATTCATTTTCGCATAAATACAAACGCCATAAAAATTGTTATAATAGAACGACCATGAAAAAATTAAAACTTTTGAAAAAATCAATTTTTCTTATCGCATCGCTCGCAACCATTATTGTCTTGTTCAGACAACCTGTCATCAATGCGAGCCAAAAAGTGTTCGATAAATGGATGACTCTGACTCTGATCATCGATCATATTGAACGGTATTATGTCACCCCCAAAAATCCTGATGAGCTTTTGAATTTTGCTATCGATGGAGTTTTGAATCATCTTGATCCCTATTCCAGCTATTTATCCGCAGACGTATATCAAGAGTGGCAAAAGAAATTCCATGCCTATCAAGGAATCGGACTCAAATATAGCAAAATAGCGGACCGGCTCTATGTCACATCAATTACAGAGGGAGGACCTGCTGAATCTGCAGGTATACGACTGGGCGATCAGATTATTCGCATCAATGATCAAGCAGTATCAGGACTTTCGAACAAAAACATTCAAAAGCTACTCTCCATAAATGAATCAAAAGAACTAGAGCTCGTTCTCTATCAAGACGTAAATCTCCCTCCACAAACATTTGTTATTCCTCGCGTCAAAATTCCGGTAACAAGTATCCCCTGTGCCTATATGCTCAACTCCACAACAGGCTATATTCGACTGGATCATTTTAGTGACATGTCATCCTATGAACTGGACCGGGCATATGCTAAACTCAATTTACAGGGAATGAAAAACATGATCTTTGACCTGCGGGATAACGGTGGGGGTACCCTGGACGCAGGTATCCGTGTGGCAAACCGCTTTATCCCCGGAGAACGTTTACTGGTATACACCAAAGGCAGACTGAGAGAATCTTCAAAAGAGTATTATTCGTCTCAACAGCAAACACTTCCCATGATTCCTCTGGTCGTTTTGATAAATGGCGGCACAGCCAGCGATGCAGAAATTGTAGCAGGCGCGATTCAGGACTGGGATCGCGGTCTCATCATCGGCCAAACCTCATTTGGCAAAGCAATGATTCAGACCGAATTTCCGTTCCAGGACGGTTCTGTGCTTTTGCTGACGACCGCAATCTATTACACCCCATTGGGCAGATGTATACAAAAACAAATCGCCCCTGAAGAAAAAACATTTGAAACCCCTATGGGACGAACCGTATACGGTGGCGGGGGGATAAAACCAGACATCATCATCAAAGCAGCACAGGATACCCTTCCTGCGATCCTGTCAAAATTATATCGCGAGAAAGGCAATCTCTTTTTCCAGTTTGCAGATCAACTTGTGCGAGAACAGAACATTCAGACCAGTCAGATCAAAGTTTTTCTGGAAAACTTTAAAGTGGATCGAGTTATGCTCAAATCCTTCCAAAATCATGTCAGAATGAGTGGTTCGAATTTAACTGATAAAGAGCTTGAAAAATTTTACGACGATCTAACAGATGCCATAAGAACCGAGATAGCAGGTCGGCTATGGGGGGACGAGGGACGATACATCGCTCAGACGTTATACGATAAGGAAATCGAACAAGCAGTACAGTTGATGCCAAAGGCAAAAGAATTGCTCAACTCTCAAAATCGTCCATAAACAATAGAAAAAGACCTTGACAGGTAGTTGGATATATTGTAATTTACCGTAATCTGAACCAGATTGTTATCGCGGATTATTCACCGGGTGCACTGCAAAACCTAAACCTCGCTGGAGCAATATATGCCTGAACCACTCTTGTTTTCAAAAGGATCTCCGGGCAGAATGGGGGTCTCTCTGCCAGACCCGGATGTGCCGGTAAAGCCTCTAAAAGAGTACATCCCCCCCAACTTTTTACGTCAGCACCGTCCGCGTTTGCCCGAACTGAGCGAGATGCAAGTGATGCGACATTTTATCAATCTTTCTGTGCAGAATCACCATGTAGAAAAAAACATGTATCCGCTCGGATCCTGTACCATGAAATATAATCCAAAAGTGAATGAAGATGTGGCTGCAAAACCCGGCTTTGCTCATGTGCACCCCATGCAGCCTGACGATACGGTACAGGGTTATCTGCAATTGCTCTATGAAACGTCCGAGTACCTGTGCGAGATATCCGGATTTGATGCTGCCAGCTTGCAGCCCGCTGCAGGAGCTCATGGAGAACTCGCCGGCTTGATGATCATCAGGGATTATCATGAATCGAGGAACGATCAACGACAGATTATCTTGATTCCAGATTCTGCTCACGGCACCAATCCAGCCAGCGTGACAATTGCAGGCTATAAAGCACGCGCAGTAAAGTCCAACGAGCTCGGTCTCATCGATGTCGGTGACCTGGAACGTAAACTCGACCATACGGTCGCCGCTCTCATGTTGACCAATCCCAATACCCTGGGCCTTTTCGAACGGGAGATAACAACCATTGCCGAAAGGGTACATCATCACGGAGCACTGATGTATATGGATGGGGCTAACATGAATGCACTGTTAGGACTGGTCAAACCCCGTGCAATGGGATTCGATGTCATGCATTTTAATTTGCACAAAACATTTTCCACTCCCCATGGAGGGGGAGGCCCTGGCTCTGGTCCGGTTGGTGTCACCAACGCCTGTAAAACATTTTTGCCTTCTCCATATATCACCAAGGAAGGCGAAAGATATACAAGACAATCCCTCTCTCCCTCCAAATTGGCCACCTTTATGGGCAATATCGGAGTAGTTGTCAAAGCCTACACATACATTCGAATGTTGGGAGCGAAAGGATTACGTCGAGTTGCAGAAAATGCGATCCTTAACGCAAATTATTTAAAATCTCAGCTCTCGGAAACCTATGACCTTCCTTATCCGGGCATGCCGCTGCATGAATTTGTTCTTTCCGGTGACCGGCAAAAACGTCAGGGCGTGAAAACACTGGATATTGCCAAACGATTATTGGATTATGGTGTGCATGCCCCCACAGTCTATTTTCCTTTGATCGTTTCTGAAGCTTTGATGATCGAGCCAACCGAGACAGAATCAAAAGAATCACTCGATAATTTTATCCATATTATGAAGACCATAGCCAAAGAATGTACTGAAAACCCCGATATGGTTAAAAAAGCACCGACAACAACCCCTGTTTCGCGATTAGACGAAGCTGCAGCAGCTAGAGATCAGGATATCAAACATGACTTTTGCGGTTAAAACCAATATGACGCCTAATTTAAATAGCCTAAAAACAGATACACGTATCAAGATATTGGTTGTGGATGACATTCCGGTCAACATTCAATTACTGCAAACACACTTGAGCTCTGCAGGATATGAAACCGTCGTGGCTAACAATGGCGAAGAAGCCTTGAAACAGTTTCGTGAACATAAACCGGATCTCATCCTTTTGGATATCATGATGCCAAAGCTGGATGGATTCGAAACATGCCGGATTCTCAAACAAAACAAGAATTCCAGATTTGTGCCCGTCATCATGGTCACCGCCTTGAATGAAATCGAAGATAAAATCAAGGGTATCGAAGCCGGAGCAGATGATTTTATTACCAAGCCATTCAACAAACTGGAATTATTGGCGCGGGTAAAATCGTTATTGAGGATCAAAACTTTGCATGACGAGTTGCAAGAAAAGGTAAAACTACTCGAGCAAGCCAAAGAGAGACTGCGTGAACTCGCTGTGACAGATGGTTTGACAAAACTACACAATTACCGGTATTTTCGCGAGTATCTGGACCGTGAGCTTTTACGTGCTGAGCGACACGATACCAAAGTATCTGTGCTCATGCTCGATATCGATTATTTCAAACACTATAATGATACCCAAGGGCACCTTGCCGGAGATGAAGTTCTGCGCAGCATTGCAGGTCTGATGCGTGAAAATATCCGCAGTATCGACTTTGCTGCCAGATATGGCGGGGAGGAATTTGTGATTGTTTTGTCACAAACAGATGCAGAGTCTGCCAGAGTTGTTGCCGAAAAAATACGTATGCTTGTCGAAGAACATCCGTTTGCACATGAAGAAAGTCAGCCCAATGGAAAAATCACCATAAGCATGGGAATTGCAACCTTTCCCGATGACGGTAAAAAAGCTGAAAAAGTCGTCAATACAGCGGATCAACGGCTTTATCAGGCCAAAGCCGCTGGCAGAAATCAAATCATTTACCAATAGTTCGATTGTCATCATGAACTGGATCAAACAACACATTAAGAGCAGACTATTTCATAATTTGTTTGGCATGATCTTTCTTGCCACGCTGATTCCTGCTGCACTGCTCGTGCTGAGTACACGATCAGCTGATGGCAGCATAATTGCCAGGATCTATCCGGAAATCATTTGGGTTATTCTCCTGGCGGCTATGCTGGCAATACTGGTTGCTATTTATCTCATGCGCTATATCACGACACCTATCGCAGAATTTACAAAGAGTGCAACAGAAATCGCGCGCGGTAATTTTTCACATCGCGTCAGCCTGACCTCGGATGATGAGCTGGGTCGCCTGGCAAGGCTGTTCAATTATATGACCACTGAATTGCGCCGGCTGGACAATATGAATCTTGCCAAGATCATTGCCGAACGCAATAAAACGCAAACGATCATCCGGAATATCGCCGACGGGGTCATCGTTACTGACCCCAAATCCAAAATACTCATTCTCAACTCTTCTGCCGAACGTTGGTTCAATATCAATGAAAACAAAGTCGTCGATCTTCCTATATCCGATATTATCCAGGAACCCAAATTACTCCAACTGGTTGCCCAAGCATCCACAAGGACAAAAACACCGCTGCCATCTGTTGAAATCACAACCAAAGTAACAGGCGAATGGAAACCCCGCATATTGCAGGCAAAAGCAGCACGCGTACAACAAAATGATGGCACACTGATCGGAATCGTGACCATTCTCAGAGATATCACTCAACAAAAAGAAATCGACCGCATGAAAACCGAGTTGGTTTCCATGGTCGCACACGAATTACGTTCACCCTTGACGAGCATCTCCGGTTTTAGTGAGTTATTGCTGGACGAAGACACCACTAGAGAGCAATCCTCCGAATATGCCGGCATCATCCTCAAAGAAGCAAATCGCCTCTCTGATTTGATCAACAAATTTCTCGATATCTCACGGATCGAGTCCGGACGAATTCAACCTAAAAAATCCAAAGTTGACCTGATCGAAACACTTCAAATGGTTGTCGGCAACAATTCTTACCTGGCCCAAAGAAAACATATCGCAGTCGAGGTACATACACCCGACGACCTTCCGCCCGTCTATGCTGATCATGGCATGATGGAGCAGGTTTTTGTCAATTTGTTTACCAACGCTATAAAATACAGTGCGGAAAATACCCGCATCGACATATTGGTCAAAGAAACTGATGATTCTGTGGTTACCCGCTTTCACGATCAGGGATATGGAATTCCTAATGAAGCCCTGGCGAAAATATTTGAAAAATTTTATCGCGTCGCAGATCGCGATGAAACGCGGGAAGCTCAGGGAACCGGATTGGGGTTGCCGCTGGTGAAGCAAATTGTGGAAATGCATGGTGGAAAAATCAGTGTCAAGAGCCAAATCAATAAAGGCTCGGTATTCTCCGTTTATTTACCGAAAATGAACAATCAAAGCAAAAGCCATGCTTTCCTGGAAGAAGACAGTGAAGATTTGATACGATAAAAATTGTATGATATAGTCATTATCCATATGGATCGATTGCCAAGTCAGGGTATTCATCATGAAATGTTTTCACTTGAATGCCCCACTATTTAGGCCGTTTGGAAGGAGTCTCTCATGAGCAAAGGCAAAATCTTACTCGTCGATGACAACCTGGATATGCTGCTCATCGGTCAACGCATTTTTAGCCGGGCAGAATATCTGTTTGCTTCAGCCCGAACCGGCCAGGAAGGACTCGAAAAAGCCAAATCTGAACCACCCAACGCCATTATTTTGGACTATATCCTACCCGACATGAACGGCTCAGATTTTATCAAAGAAATCAACAAACACGAAACATTAAACCGTGTCCCCATCGTGATATTGACAGCGCGCGCCGATACCATCGATGACCTCGAATCTCTTTTCGCTATGGGATTAAGAGCATTTTTAAATAAACCGTTTGGACATCGGGAGCTGGTCAATGTCATTGAAAATATCATCATGGCAGCCAGATTCACGCCGGCGAACAAAATGACCGCCTCTTCATCCTCTCCTACACCAGAAATCGATTCCGAATGGTTGAGTGACTTGCGCACTGCAGCAAGCACGATTGCTACTTTGTGTCAGGAACTGAACAGTAAAAACGATAAAAATCTCTCTGATGAACAAAGACTCGATTTGCAAGCCATTTATAGCAGCAGCAAAAGACTATTGAAATTGCTCAAAAATCGTCCTTCCTCCGGCGAGTCAGATGAACGACTGATGGCATGAACCGGCTTGCCAATAACCTCGTCTTTGTTCACTTTTCCCCCAGCTGCTCCTTGGTTTTTAACACTATTTGAAATTTCATTTATTTTACGTATGTTAAATGCTAAAAGTTGCTCCAACGCTCTCTAACCAAGAGCTGTCAGGATCATTGGTTATTTACTATTCATCTCGTAAAGATACAAAATGAATTTTTTTGAAAGACTTTTAAAAGGCAAAGTCCTCTTTGATGGGGCAATGGGTACACAGATTCATGCTCTCAATCCCAGTGACGAGGATTATGACGGAAAAATCGGGTGCAGCGAAATATTAAACATTACCCTCCCCGATAAAATCCAGGCCATCCACGATGCCTATTTACTGGCAGGTGCAGATGTCATAGAAACAAACACCTTTGGCGCCAACAAGATCGTTCTCACCGAATATGACCTGCAAGACAGAGTACAGGAAATCAATCTTACGGCTGCTCAGATTGCCTGTAGAGCCAGAGATCAATTTTCTGACAAACCCAGATTCGTTGCCGGTTCTATCGGGCCAGGTACAAAATTGGCCACACTTGGTCAAACAGATTTCGATGCCCTGTACGACTCTTATCACGAACAGGCCGTGGGACTGCTCAAAGGGGGTGTCGATCTGTTTATTATAGAGACTTGCCAGGATCCTATCCAGATCAAGGCTTGTATGCTCGCAGTGCAAGATGCCATGCAGGAACAAAAAAAGCTCATTCCCCTGGCAGTCTCTGTTACAGTAGAAACGACAGGGACGTTATTGGTGGGGAGCACGATTGATGCAGTTTTGTCCATGCTCGCCCCCTTCCGGATTGATATTCTCGGCATGAACTGCGCTACAGGTCCTGATCACATGCGACCCTATCTTAAACAGATCTGTGAACAATTCGATGGTCCTGTGATTTGTCAACCCAATGCCGGGCTCCCTCAAAATGTCGATGGCGAAATGGTTTACACCCTCTCGGTAGAACAATTTAGAGACACCCTGCTGAGTTTTGTAGATGAACTGGGAGTCCAAATCATCGGCGGATGCTGTGGAACAACACCTGAATATACCCAGGCTCTGGCCCGCCGGCTACCGGACACCAACTTAAAAATGCGTACGCCCGGCCGATCTCCTTCGGTGGCATCGCTCTTTAGCGCACAGGCGATGCGACAGGATCCACCTCCCTTTTATGTGGGTGAAAGAGCCAACACAAATGGCAGCAAGCAATTTCGTGAAGCCTTGCTCGCTGAAGACTGGGACACCATTGTCGATATCGCCCGACAACAACAACGCACCGGAGCTCACGGTCTTGATCTGTGCGTCGCATATACCGGACGCGATGAAGTTCACGACATGAATCTCGCGGTTTCGAAAATATTAACTCAGGTCGATCTACCCATTTTTATCGATTCGACTGATCCTCATGTGATCGAGGAGTCTTTGAAAAGAATCGGTGGCCGGGCGACCATCAACTCTATCAATCTTGAAGATGGCCCCGAACGAGCTCACCAAATCTGTGCCCTGGCAAAACGATATGGGGCAGCATTGATCGCTCTTACCATCGATGAGCAAGGAATGGCGCATGAGGTCGAACGAAAATTGGACATTGCAAAACGCATTTACAATATTGCCGTCAATGAAAATGGTCTAGCTCCCCATGATTTGATCTATGACACCCTTACCTTTACGCTGGGGAGTGGCGACGAAAGCCTGAAAACCTCGGGTATGAATACTCTTTCCGGGATCAAACGAATAAAACAGGACCTTCCTGGTGTCTTTAGCATCCTCGGAGTAAGCAATATCTCTTTTGGGCTTTCTCCCCATGCCAGAGAAATCCTCAATTCTGTATTCCTGGCAGAAGCTCTGGATGCAGGACTCGATTTTGCTATTGTGAATGTTCAAAAAACCCTCCCTCTATATCAGATCGATCAAACTGATGTCGATCAATGCCTCGACTTGATCTATGATCGAGGATCTGACAATCCTCTGTTTACATTTATCGAGCATTTTGACAAAAAAGCCGGCATAAAAAAAACCAAACCTTCGGAAGATGAGACAGCACCTCTCGAGGATCGCATCAAGGAACGGATCGTTCAGGGAAACCGGGTAGGGCTAGAAAAGTTGCTCACACAGGCTTTGGAACAGTATAGTGCCATTCAAATCATCAACACGCTGCTCATTCCTGCCATGAAAACTGTGGGTGACCTCTTTGGTGCCGGAAAAATGCAATTGCCATTTGTCTTGCAATCCGCGGAAGTGATGAAATTTGCTGTCGACAAACTCGAACCCTTTATGGAAAAAACAGATACCCAGTCACAGCTGAAAATCATTCTGGCCACGGTTCGGGGAGACGTTCATGATATTGGCAAAAACCTGGTGGATATCATCCTGAGCAATAATGGCTTTAAAGTCTATAACCTCGGTATCAAATGTGAAATCGATACCATGCTCCAGGAAGCGGAACGCGTTGGGGCTCATGCCATCGGAATGAGTGGACTGTTGGTTAAATCCACGGTCATCATGAAAGAAAATATAGAAGAAATACAAAGACGGGGTTTGAATATTCCGGTATTACTCGGAGGTGCAGCACTCACCCGCAGCTATGTAGATGATGTTTGTGCTCCTCTCCTGGAAGCTCCTGTGGTGTATTGTGCAGATGCTTTTTCAGGTCTCAAGGTCATGAATCTGATCCAGGAAAACCAGCTCGAATCATACGTCAATGCAGAAAGAGAGAAACGACGGCAAAGAACACAGCCAAAGCCCAGAGTGACTCCAAAAGCAGAAAAAGAAACCATTCGCCGTGATGTCAATATCCCTTCCCCTCCATTTTGGGGGGATAAAATCGTCACCGACATTGACCTGGATCGCGTCTATGACTATTTGACAGAAACGGTGCTCTTTCGCGGACGGTGGGGATATAGGAGAGGCACGCTCTCCCGGGAAGAGTATGAAACTCTACTCGAGACCAAAGTGAGACCAGAGTTTGAATCCTGGAAAAAACATGCCAGAGAACACCATCTCCTGGATCCCAAGCTCGTTTACGGTTATTATGAGGCCAATAGTGACGGAAATGACGTGATCATATACAAACCCAAAAGTGATCAGGAATGGATTCGTTTCACTTTTCCTCGTCAGAACAGGCTGCCCAGGCGGTCCATTGCCGATTTCTTTTTACCCATCGATTCAGGTAAAAAAGATATGATCGCTTTGCAAGTGGTGACCGTAGGCATGGAAGCACAAAAAAAATCGGAACAACTCTATCAAAACAATGAATACAAAAATTATCTCATGTTTCATGGTCTTGCCGTGGAAACAGCCGAAGCCCTGGCAGAATACTGGCATAAACATATTCGCAAAGAACTCGATATCACCGAACAAGATGGAACCAGCATGGAAGAGTATGTCGTACAGACGTACCGCGGTTCCCGGTATTCATTTGGTTATCCGGCATGTCCGGATTTATCAGAAAACCGCAAGATCTTTAAGCTCCTCGAGCCCGAGCGTATTGGGGTGACGCTATCTGAAGAAGATCAGATGATCCCGGAACAAACGACTTCTGCGTTTGTGGTACATCATCCTCAAGCCAAATATTTTGCTCTGGATTAAGGCGAAATCCTTTTCAAGGGAATAACCAGTTCGACAAAGGACGCCATGAGATCGATCATGACATTTGTTTTGGTGTTGTTTTTCTTATCAAACACCTATGCACAAGAGATCCCGCGCCCCAAGGTAGGGCTGGTTCTTGCTGGGGGTGGGGCAAAAGGATTTGCCCATATCGGCACTTTGAAACTGATCGACTCCCTGCATATCCCCATCGACTATATTGCAGGGACCAGCATGGGAGGAATTGTTGGCGCCCTATATGCTATCGGTTATGATGGCTTGACCCTTGAAAAACTTTCTTTCGCCACCGATTGGCAAGAGATTTTTACCGACATACCGCCCCGACGCGACTTGCCCTATTTTCTCAAAAAAGAGACCGGACAATATCAGGTAAACTTTGCTGTTCAAGGCATAAAACCCGCAGCTCCAAGTGGTTTGATATTCGGTCAAAAAATCACACTGCTATTTTCCAGTCTTACCTATCCATATGAAAAGGTTTCAGATTTTGATGATCTCCCTGTTCCGGTTCGATTGATTGCCGTGGATTTGCCGAGCGGTCAAGAAGTCACATTATGCAAAGGCTCACTGGCAAAAGCGATGCGAGCAACCATGTCTATACCCACTGTTTTTAGTCCGGTCGAATGGGGAGACTCTTTATTGGTGGATGGGGGGTTACTGAACAATTTTCCTGTCAATATTGTAAAGGAGATGGGTGCTGATCTGGTCATTGGGGTCGATCTTGCCACTCCTTTAAAAGACAGACAACAATTAAGAGATGGATTGGCGGTATTGAACCAGTCCCTTGCCATCTTTGACCGCACCCGCAGAGAACAGCAAAAAAAACTGTGTGATGTTTACATTCAGCCCGATCTTGGCGAGTTTACACCAGCTGATTTTGATAATGAAAAAATAGAGATCATACTCAAGCGTGGCGATCTCGCTGCTCAGTACCATCTCGAAGAATTGATTGCATTGCGGGATCGATTGCTCGGCCCGGATATGAATCGCCAAAATCCGCAACAAAGATTCAAGGTCAACGAGATTCGCTGGACCGGACACAGCCCACTGAGTCATGACGAATTATTAAAAATGACAAATCTGAACTTTGATCAGCCTATGAATGAAAGGGATCTGCAGCGGGGATTTGCAAATCTAAAATCGAGCCCCTGGTTTTCAGAGATTGATTATGAGCTCGTCCCTTTAAAGGATCATTCGGTACTTTTGAATATTATATTAAAAGAAAAAGAAAAAATGGTCATCTTTGGTCTCAATATCATAGGCAATAAAAAATTACCGTTTGCTTTTATCAACCGGTTGTTGGGACTGGCTCCCGGGGATAGCATCACTACCGAAGCCTTGAACAACCGCATTATGGACATGTATGGTCTTGGGTATTTTGAGTCCATTCACTATGAAATACATGCTGAGGAAAATAACTATATCACCCTTGACCTGATCGTAAAAGAGTTACCCATGCGCCGTCTCAACATTGGTTTGAGATATGACGATCGTCACAAGCTTGTTGCGGCAGTTGGGTTGCAGGCTACCAATCTGCTGTTACCTGGACTGCGCCTGGAAACCGATCTGCAATTCGCCGGATTATTCAGATTTTCTACACAAATTGCATACCCCTCCCGTACCCTGGACCTGCCCGTATATCCTTACCTCCGCATTGCCTACAAGGATATACCGGTTCACATTTTTGGGATAGGGGGAGATAAAATCGCCAGATACAATGACAAGGTCACGACTCAGGCTGGAGGCATTGGGATCCTTTTAGGGAATTCGTTGCATGCAGAGATGGAATTACAAAGACAGTTAACGGATATTGAACCCAGTATCGCATTCAGCGATCCTGCGATGTTTCCAGAATGGAAAGATCGTTTGCACAATTTTAAAGGGACCTTTATTTTTGACACGATCGACAACGTCCTGCTGGCTCGCAAAGGCTGGAGCCTTCAGGCAACGTTCGATGCGAGCCTGGCGAGTCTGAACTCTGATGCGCCTTTTAAACAATTTTATTTTTCTCTGGATCATTACCAGACATGGTACGATCACCATACCCTAAGATTCCACTCTTTTGTCGGATCCAGTTCTCACGACCTCCCTCCCTACCGGGTATTTGTAAGGGGACACCCTCGAGAATTTGTGGGCCTTGAGTACGATCAACTCCAAACCAGTGATTTGGTGGTCTTGCGTCTCGACTATCGGTATGAATATCGCAAAGACATATTTCTCAAGGCAATCATCAATGCTGTCCCCAGGTTTTATTCCGAGTATACACAAACTTGGAAACGAGATATTTTTGGATTCGGTATAGGGATTAAACTTTTATCCCCCATTGGCCCAATCGAAATTATTTCAGGATGGGGAGACAAGGATCTGCATCATCCGGGCACCAAACAACATGTGATCTATTTTACCTTGGGTACGGTTTTTTAGAACTGGCTGAATATATATTTCTTTATGGAACGTCCGCAACTCCCTGGTTTTAATGTATGGTTTTATGAAATTTGAGTTGATAACGCCTTATTTTATCCGTATTTTCTCCTAAAGATCTTCCCTTGATGCATATTCTCCCCAAAATGGGCGTAGGGGAGAAGGGCGGACCATAGACGAACTATTTGCGACAATATATATAATGCCTTTGATCTTGAATCGATGGCATCTTTGAACTGCAGCTGGAGAGGCACCTCTGGAACGGCAAAAAAGGCAATGGTTTTCATACCACTCCTCTCCGGATCTTTATTCATACGGCATTGTGAAAAACAAAGGAGAGTACCTTACATGAAAGACACAAGCAAGGCGTTGCTGTGCACATTGATGATCTCCTACCTCCTTTTTTCTCCTCTGATCATTGATTTTACTCTTGCTCAACAGCAAGGCGAAACCATGCCTGTCATTGCTCATCGTCTTGTAAAGATGGGTCAAAGGGGTGAGCAGCTCAACATTATCGCGCATATTGCCAGCGATTCTCCGATTCATAAAACCCTGCTAAGAGTCCAGTCCGGCGAAAAGTCTATCCAGGGAAACATACCGGCACTCGATAGAAACAAGACGGTTCCGGTTCTCATCCAGGTGATGCGCGATTCTGACATCCACGCCGGTCCTTCCCCCACAAAAGTCGTAATTGCAAGAGTGAGTAAGGGGCAAAGACTTTATGTAACTGCCATTAAAAATGGTCTTTATCGGGTTCATGAAACCGGGGGATTCAGCGGGTATATCAATCCCCAAAATATCCAAACACTCATGACCGGCACACGTTTTGGAGTCGCTATACCGCCAGACTTTACCCGAGCTTCCAGCCTGACGTATCAAATTGTCGCGATAGACAATCAGGGTCGTCAGAGTGAAACCCCGAGTCAACAAGTGAACCTTTTTACGCCTCAACAAATCGCAGCACTTCAAAGTGGCCAGGATATCGATATGGCAGATATGCCACAGACGGCAGGTTCCCGTCCCTTTTATAAAAAAATATGGTTTTGGCTGCTTGTGTTCGCCGGAGCCGGTACAGCTGCATATTTTGCTACCCAGGGCGAAGATGAGCCCAAAGAGACCACGGTCGACGTACTCGTGGAATGGAACTAAAACAGATGCAATTTGAGGAATGTCAATATGCGACCCTATATCTTTATCGCAGCCATGACCACCCTTTTTTGGGCGTGTAATTCGCAATCTCCTTTTACTCCTAAAGCTCAGGAGCACGTATCCGTTCGCGCCTCCATCCCCATACATCCATCGATAACGGCAACCAACAGTTTGACCTCAATGGAACTGGTCGTCACAGCGGATAATATGGATACAGTACGGGCTACACTCACATTAACATCTATTGGTGCAGAAGGTCAGGTAACCGTCCCTTCCGGCCCGGATAGACAATTTACAGTTACCGGATATATGGGTACTCTGCCTGTTTTGCAGGGAGTTTCTGAAATGGACCTGGACGCGGGCCAGACTGCTTCTCTGACAGTCACGATGAACTATCTCATCTCCACAATCATTTTATCTCCTCCCAATGTCACGGTAAAGAGGGACTCTGTTTTCACCGTCAATCTCGGAGCGCGCAATGTGCAGAATCTCGCCATTTTTGGTGCCAGGGTGCAATTTGATCCCACCCTGCTGACTGTCACTGATTTGGGCAGAAGAGATAGTCTATTGACAAGCGGAGGAGGGAGCATCACGCAACTAGAGTTCAGCAAAAACAATTCAACCGGGATAGTTGATGTGGTCCTGGGAATTTTCCCAGCTTCCAATGCTGTATCCGGGAGTGGTCCGATTGCAGAGATCACCTTTAAAGCACTCGCAACAGGTGAAACCACACTCCAATTGATTACAGATCCCTCAGTGGACTCTGATCTGGGTCTATACGATCGCACAGCCAACGAGATTACATCTCTAGCCTTGGGCAACCTGATCCAAATAGCCAGTCCCTGAGTTTCGCGGCATCGAACGATTACGACGTCGCTTTCCTTAACACAAGAGGGATGATCATGAAAAACTTGTTATTCTTTATTCTCATCGTGCTTTCCGTTTATGTCATGGTAGGCAATCTTTTATCAGAAACACTGACCCAGGCCCCCGCGGATGATCCAAAAATAAAAGGTACAGTGATCTCTGCATCATGGGGCCCTCCGGAAACCCTGAATACATGGTATCGGTTTTCTGTTCCCCTGACCCATGAAACCTTTGGAGTTGATGAGGCGACATTTTTGGATGTCATTTCCAGTGTCACCAAACTCCGAATTCGCACAGAGATGTACTCTGGGATGGATCACGGCAGCATCGATGAAGTCTCGGTAGGCACAACCTTTACCAGTGACTTTAACAGCGGCCAGGAAGGTTGGTCTGCCGAGGGAGACGGAACCCTTGGCTGGCTTCCCTCTGACGGCTCTGATATGGGCGGATGTATTCAAATCAGCGATTGGGCAACAGGAGACTGGCACTACGCTGTTGCGCCACCCTCCTGGAGCGGAGATTGGACCTCCCTTATCGGCAGCAATATTGTATTTTATTACAAAACCGATCATGTGGGCAGTTCTTACAACGGTTCAATTGAAATCAGTAATGAAACACAAAAACGCATCGTATTATCCACAGACAACTATTCCGTTCCCGCAGCAACCAGTAGCCTGGTCAATGTTACAGTAACTCCTGCACCTGAAAGCAATCTCACCATCAACCTAAGTGCATCAGCCACCAACTGCATCACCGCTCCTGCAGATGTGATTATCCCGGCAGGTGAAACAGAATCATCGTTTTATGTCACAGCGCCCAATACGGCCTCAGCCGGATGCGAATCGGTCATTGAAGCCAGAGCATCCGGATATACCTCCAGCAGATTGACGCTCATGGTCGGGGAGAGTCCGGCCGGCGCCACAGGCATAAATGTCACTGTGCAAAATATCGATGCTACAAATTTTCCGGTCATCAAATGCTTTGCCACGGTGGTAGATGCCGAATCTCTGATGCCGATTCCCAATCTGAGTGAAAAACACTTTACCGTGCACGAGGATGATATTGCCGAATCCCCAATCGAGGTGGAGGTAATCAGCTCGAGCACAGGCGGACGGGCAGATATTGTCTTTGTGTTTGATACGACCGGCAGCATGGGAGGCGAAATCAATGGGCTAAAGGATAGAGCTATCAGCTTTGCCGATTCGCTGGCATCTAAAGGCATCAATTATCGCTTGGCCCTGGTTACTTTTGATGATGCAGTCGATCAAACACACGATTTCACTTCGAATATCAATGAGTTCAAAGGATGGATAGACGCCCTGTATCCCTCTGGTGGGGGCGACTATAAAGAGAATGCCCTCGCAGGCCTGGAAGAGGCCACCACCCTCTCCTTTCGACCGGTAAGCCAGCGCATGGCTATCCTGATTACAGATGCGGAATATCACCAGGCCGGAGAATCCGGCGGTGGTTCTACTCCCCATACCACTACCAGCATGATCGATTTACTCAATTCCTATTCAATCTCAACGCATGTTGTGGGGCCGGATCTCGATCCATTTCATGAACTCGCCGATCAGACCGGTGGGTTGTTTTTCAATATTTCCGGGGATTTTGCGTCTATTGTAGATCGTATCGGAAATATTCTGGCGAATCAATATATCATTACCTATACAACCCACAATGCCGTTCGCGACAATAGATGGCGGGATGTTGAGCTAAACGTCACCTATGAATCCAAAGGGGGCATGGATATAGGGAGATATCTCGTTGAAGAAAGCATTACTGATTTGACAGGCTTTGATGTGACCATCAGTTCAATCGATGCTGAAGGGTTTCCGGTGATCAAAGCCTTTGTCTCGGTCGTCGATCAGGACAGCCGTCGCAGTGTCAATGGCCTCGATGCCTCGAACTTTCGCGTCAAAGAGGATGCTGTAAGCGAATCTCCGGTTTATGTGGATGTCATAAAAAGCGGCTCTGGCGCCCGCACCGATATTGTCTTTGTCTTTGATGTCACGGGCAGCATGGGTGGAGAAATCAGCGGACTGAAAGAACGCAGTATCCGTTTTGCCGACTCGCTCGCAGCCAGAGGAATCGATTATCGGCTTGGTCTGGTGACCTATAGCGATGTCGTCGAAAGTGTCCATGATTTTACCGCAGATGTCAATGAATTTAAAGCCTGGATCGATGGACTGCGTGCCAGCGGCGGAGGCGACACCAAAGAAAATGCCCTCGAAGGCCTTGAACGGGCCAACCTGCTCAGTTATCGGGCCACCAGCCAGCGTATGGCCATTCTCATCACAGATGCAGATTTCCATAAAGCCGGCGAAAGCGGCGGAGGAACCACCGATCAAACCACAGACAGTATCGTCAATTTGCTCAACAGCAACCGCATCATCACCAGTTGTGTCGGGCCGGATATCGATTCCTTCCATCAGATTGCAGATGGCACTGGCGGCTACTGGTTCGATATCGATGGCGATTTTGCTGCGATTATCGATGCCCTCGGCAGCATTATCACCTCACAATATGTGGTGACCTATACAACCCATAATCCTGTTCCCTCTAATGTATGGCGCAATGTGGAAATCGGCGTCGAACAGTCTGGCAAAGGTGGCTTTGATACAGGACGATATCTTGTTGGCTCGACCATGCTGCATACGTCACCCGATCATGTGATGGGCATTTTGGGGAATGAATTTTCTATTCAAGTTACAGTGGAATCCGTGATCAACCTCGGACTGGTTCATTTTAATGTCGACTATGACCCGGCCAAAATCCGGTTCAGGTCTATCAAGCAAGGTAATTTCCTGGCACAAAATGGTGCCACGATCACTTTTGTCACAGAGTCTGATACCCTTGGGGGAAACATTGAAGTCTCTACGACGCGGGCGGGTACCACCGAGGGTGCGAATGGCAGTGGTGTACTGGCAGAGCTGGTATTTCGCGTCATCGATTCCAACTGTACAAGCACGCTGGATCTCAATGGTGTAGATTTGAGGGAACCGAATAATGAGACTATCGCCGTGACCAAGAAAGGGACCGATATCTCCGCCGCGATCACATCCGGTCTCCTGGGCGACTTTGACAAAGACCTCGATATCGATACCAAAGATTTTGCCTTGCTCAGCACATTCTGGAAACCTGCAAACACAACAGATGGCGATATCGGGCCAGCCACAGGCACACCTCCCAATTTAACGCCCGTACCCGATGGGGTGGTCAACTTTGAAGATCTTTTTGTATTCACACGCATGTGGAACTGGTTTCATGAAACCGTTAAAGACAGAGGCACCGACAGCGGGCTCAAAAAGTCTTTGGCAACATTGCAGTGGAAATTCTCTACGGATGAACAAAAACGCATCCACTGTCAGCTTTATGCAGACGGATTCAGCGATCTCGGCATGGGACATCTCGTTCTGCAAATAGACCCCCGGGCATTTGAGATCGATAAAATCTCGAATGGATCACTCTATCAGCATACAGGGGGTCAGGCTGTATTTTTTGCAGACACCGATCAAGAAAGTGGCTTGATTGACGTTGCATTTGCGCATCTGGGTGAAATGGCAAATCAAATCGAGGGCACCGGCACTCTGTTGGACATGATCCTCATACCGCGTTCAGCCGGCGATCAATCCGTGCAGCTCTATACTCCGGACATGAGACGCAACGATAACAGCTCTTTTGATATCAGCTATCAAAAAGAAACCAAAATAGAGTCAGTCTCACCGTCGGCCTATAATCTTTTGCCCAACTATCCCAATCCTTTTAATGCACATACTGGCATACAATTTCAGGTGCCGGAAAAATCGCAGGTTCACATTCAGATATTGAACATCCTCGGCCAACCCGTCAAGCTACTCACAAACAAGACCTGGCAAGCCGGCGAACATCAATTGAGCTGGGATGGAACAGATCAACAGGGCCGTACTGTGGGAAGCGGAATATATATCCTGCGAATGCAAGCCGGTCCGTATTCCAAAACAAGAGAAATTTTATTGCTGAAATAAGTTCGGGGAGCACCCCCCGAACTTTTCTACATGGACCTTGCCGGGCATGCATCCTGAAGATTATAGCCCGGCATCACGTCTATCCTTCGATATCTCCTTAACGTATCCTGAAAACACTCTAATCATTGCTATCCGGTAGCCAAAGTCCCCGCTCCTTGCTCATTGAATAACGAGCCGCAGGATAAAATATCACTGCTTGAAAAAAAGATGACCTCGATCATGTCATTTATTTTGCAAAAGAAAACTCTAGACCTTATATTATCCTATGTCCGATCGCAAAAGAAACAGAGAGAACCTCCAGCTCATTGCCACATTGGGTCCTGCCAGCAATACGCCTGACATCTGGATGTCCATGAGGCAAGCAGGTGCACAGCAATTCAGATTAAACACGTCTCATCTCTCTGTTGCCCAAACGATGACCTGGCTGGAACAATTGCTTCCCGTCATAGATCGGCCATTAATCCTGGATCTCCAGGGGAGCAAATGGCGTCTGGGAAACCTACCCCCTCTAAATCTCGAATATGGGGAAAGGATCGAATTGGTTTTCAAAGAGTCATCAAACCACGCACTTGAAATCCCCGTGCCCCACATAGATTTTTTCACAGCTGCGTCTGTTTCCGGTAAAGAAATTGTGCTCAATGATGCCCGCGTGGTCATGGAAATTGAATCTGTCCAAGCCGAGTCTATATCGGCCCACACTGTGCAAGGCGGTCCCCTTGCATCGCAAAAAGGGATTACCTTTCGCGAAACCTCTTTTCGTAAAGAATCGCTAGGACAAAAAGATCTCGAAATCATAGATCTCACCAAAGATATGGATTCTATCCGATATGCCGTTTCATATATTCGCGATGCCAGCGAACTTTTAAAAATATGTCAGGCTTTTGACAGGAACAACTATATCATTGCCAAACTGGAAAGACAACCGGCGCTCGATGATGCGCGGGAAATTGCCCGACTCTGCAATGAATTATGGGTCTGCCGGGGAGATCTGGGTGCAGAACTCGGATTGCCGGCCATGACAAAAACACTCTATCATTTTAATCATCATATTAGAGACTATTCTGTTCCCATCATGCTGGCTGGACAAGTGTTCGAACATCTCACACAGCATTCGACTCCTACCAGATCAGAATGCTGTTATTGTTATGATGCCATACAAAAAGGATATAAAGGAGTGGTCTTGTCTGACGAGACCGCCATTGGCAGAGATCCTGTAAACAGTTGTCATTTTGCTGCAATGTGTCTTAATGGGGAAATGCAATGATTCAGACACCAAGATCACAACTCATCAGTTATATTGCCCCGGCCGCCCCGGCCACACGCAAACCGGCTACAGGGCGGGAATCTTTTCTGAGACCGGAAATTGGCTTTACTCCGCGTTGGTTTTATGAACATTTGGGCATCGATTTTGGTGAAAAGTGGCACACCGATCCGGCCTACCGGCTGGAGAGCCGAAAAAAAATGGTCAATGAACTGACCAACAGATTTCCTTTTTATACGATCAGTCGTGATCATTCATGGGATGTGTTGACCGGCACGTTCGGGGCCTGTACCATTGCCGGCATTTATGGTCTTGACATCCACTTCGAACCAGATCAGTGGCCTGCTTGTATGCCCTGCGACACAGGGGCAGAGCTATACGACTCTCCCTTGCCCGACCTGGATCAAAATCCCTTTTTCAGAGATCTTGAACAGCAAATGGATTGGATCACAGCGAAGGTGGGTGCCATCGAAGGATATATAAACTGGCAGGGAGTACTGAACAACGCTTATCGTCTCCGGGGTGAAGAACTGCTCATGGATATGGCAACCGAGCCGGAAACGGTGAAATCTCTTTTTGAAAATGTTACGATGACAATGATCAAGGCTGCTAAAAGAGTCTATGAACGTCAAACTCGATCAGGAATCAAAACCCGATTTTTTACGGTCAGCAATTGTTTCGTGAATATGGTATCTCCCTCTCAGTATCGCGATCTTTTGTTACCCTTTGACCAACAAATTGCCAATACCTTTGAATTGATCGGCGTTCACAATTGTGCCTGGAATGCAACCCCTTATCTGCAAGAGTATGCCAAGATTCCGGGTGTCGGATATCTGGATATGGGGATGAATTCTGATTTGCAAAAAGCAAAATCTCTTTTTCCTCAAACCAGGCGTGCGATCATGTATACACCGATGGATGTCACCCGTAAATCACTTTTTGAAATACGCCAGGATCTCGAGACGATCGCTCAACACTATGGACCGTGCGATATGGTTTTCGCAGACCTGGATATCGGAACAGAGGATCGTAAAATCATACAATTGGTCGAGATTTGTCAACAGCTATCCGATAAATATGCTCCATTGCAAAATTGACCAGTGGTCCAAGGGATGTGGAACACAATGCATCCCCCCAAAATACATGAACCCTAAACCTCACAGGGTCTACCATGGCACATCGAACATTAAAAAATGGTTATTCCGGATTGGTAGAAAGATTGAATCGTTTCCCACAGGGTGCACCTCCCTCTGACACGCTATACAAAATCCTCAAACTCTTGTTGGACGAAAAAGAAGCTCGTCTCGTTTCTTTGCTGCCGATAAAACCCTTCACGGTAAAAAAGGCCAGCCAGATTTGGAAAATGTCTCCCTTCGAAGCCCAGAACAGGCTGGAAGCCTTGGCCAGCCGGGCTTTGCTTGTGGATATGGAACAAAACGGCGAGACCCTGTACGTCCTCCCTCCTCCCATGGCAGGATTTTTTGAATTTTCCATGATGCGCACACGCCAGGATGTGGATCAAAAGCTGCTTGCAGAACTCTTTTACCAATACCTGAATGTTGAAGAAGAGTTTATCAAAAATCTGTTTGCCAATGGCGACACCCAACTGGGCAGAGCTTTTGTACATGAACCTGCACTGCCGGATGATGAGGCATTATATGTTCTGGACTATGAACGGGCTTCCGAGATTATCAAAACAGCAAAACATCGTGCGGTTGGCATCTGCTATTGTCGGCATAAAATGGAACATATGAATAAAGCGTGCTCCGCACCCATGGATATCTGCATGACCTTTGGCAATACAGCGGACTCGCTCGCCCGGCATGGATATGCCCGGGAGATCGATACCACCGAATGTCTCGATCTATTGCAACAAGCCTATGATCATAATCTCGTCCAGTTTGGAGAAAATGTCCGGGAAGGGGTGAATTTTATTTGCAACTGCTGTGGTTGTTGTTGTGAAGCCATGCTGGCGCACAAGCGATTCGCCGTGATGAACCCGATCCACACGACTAATTTTCTGCCGGTGGTAGAGGAGAGCTGCAATGGGTGCGGCAGATGTCAAAAAAGTTGTCCTGTCGATGCCATACACATACAGGAATTGGGATCAGGGGAGGACAAACCTTCCAAAAAGGCGGTTATCGATGAGGCGATTTGTCTGGGGTGTGGAGTATGTGTTCGAAACTGCAGTAACGCATCGATACGCTTGCAGGCGCGAGAAAAACGCGTTCTGACCCCTCTGGACAGCACGCACCGTGTTGTCATGATGGCGATAGAACGAGGCAAACTCCAGGAACTGATTTTTGACAATAAAGTCTTGTGGAGTCATCGAGCTCTGGGCACCCTGTTGGGTGCCATACTCAATCTACAACCCGTTCACCGTACCTTAGCCAGCGAACAAATAAAGTCCCGCTATGTGGAGAAACTGATCGCAAAAGCGAAATCCTGAATCTCATCATCGAATCAAACCGGATTACCAATGACCTGGAGAACATGCTATGATTATTCATTCGAGTCTGCTTTGCGTTATTTCTATCCTCTTGCTAAACCCTTGTTATGCGAATAATCTGGATCAAGCAGTTCAACATGCGATAGAGACTGCTGATGAAAAGATGCGATTTACGATAGAAGAGCTGGAAAACGACAGTACAAAGTTTCCCATCACAACCTATTTCGACACCTATAAAAACTGGTGGTACTGGAACATCACCACCGTGAATGATCAAAAAACCGGGGGATGGGCACCCGGATTCTGGCCCGGGTCATTATGGCAACTGTATGAAATAACCCAGGATGATTTTTGGCTAAAGGCCGCAAGAAAATGGAGTCCTCCCATTGCCAGGCGTCTTTATAATGGCGGAAGCGATGTAGCAGTCAATACATTCAATACTTTTGAGCCCTGGTATAGATTGGAACAAAGCGAAGAACATCTAGAAATTCTCCTGGACGGCGCACGTGCTATTGTCGGTGAAAACGAAAAAAATTTCAGTCTCCCGAGCGGAGTCCTGGGCTATGATCGAAAATCCGATATCGATGGTCAAATACACTGGCATGCATTTATGGATCATATGCCGAATGTTGAACTTTTGTATTGGGCGAGCGAGCATACTGAAAATAGTGCTGAAAAGCACCGCTGGCAAGAGATCGCAAACAGCCATGTCAGAATTATTGGCGAGACCATGATCAATCCTGTCATCAATGGTACAGAGCCACCGGAGAGCAGGTCGGGCTCAGCGCAAAGAGGCTATTATGACTATCGAACAGGAGAGTTTTTATTCTGTGAAGCCAAACAGGGCTGGCACCACAATTCGACCTGGTCCCGGGGTCAGGCCTGGGCCTTGTATGGGTTTGCATCTGCCTATGCGGCAACAGAAAATGATACACTTTTACAAACCACAAAAACTATAGTCGATTATTTTATCGATCATTTGCCCGCCAATCTGCCGAACGATAGAAAAATTGCAAACGATTATGTACCGCAATGGGATTTTGATTTCACCTCTCAAAAAGATCCGGACAGTGGCAATTTGGTTTATCCGGATACCGATCGGGACAGTTCTGCCGGAGCCATGGGGTTGGCCGGGATATTGCGTCTGGTTGAGGTCTTGCCTGATAACGACCCTGACAAGTGGCGTTACTGGAGCGCTGCAAAACAAATTCTTGCAACTCTCTGTTCCCCGGATTACCTCGCCGAGGGATTGGAAACCCCGGCCGTACTTTTGCATGGATGTTATGTTCACCCCCAAAGCTATCTCGGAGGGAATGCCAAAGATCTATCGCTGATTTGGGGAGAATTTTATTTTCTTTACAGTCTCAATTTGTATCAAAAAATAAAACCATTGATGACAAAAATAACCCAAAAGTTAGATATCCAGCCGGCTTTTTCTGTAGAGCAAAATTTTCCCAACCCTTTTACCGAACACACGGTTATCCGGTATCACGTTTCCAGGCCGGCGCAAATCGGTTTGACGATATATAACCACATGGGACAAACCGTTTATATCGTGGAGTCGAGATGGCATGATCCCGGCACCTATTCAACAAGCTGGAATGGCACATCGCTTATGGGTGATCGTGTCGCCTCGGGAGTTTATTACTATGAATTTTCCAGAGAAAAGCAGAAAAGCGTTAAAAAAATGATTTTACTCAACTAATAGCGATAAATGAGAGGAATAAACCCGAATTCAAGTTTATATAGCAGTCAGGTACATACGCTTTCAATCGAAAATAAACAGGAGGTTATAAACACACTTGAGGGGTAGCTCAAATTTACAAAATGCTTGAAAGAGTAAGATTAATTTTGTATTATGTCTCTCTAGTCTATTGGATAACCTATGATACACGCAATACGCAAAACCCTGCCCTCCATTGTCCTTTTCATTGTCTGTCTTTTGGTCGTTTACAATACCACTTTTAACGGCCATTATCATTTCTTACATTCAGGCAATGTGATATATCATGCCCATCCCATAGAGGGGAGTACTTCTAAACAGGCTTTTCCCGAACATGGTCATGATCAATTTCAGCTATTGGCATATGATCTCATTCTGATAGCCTTTATTTGCTTGCCATTGATATCCCTCTTTGTATTCATTTTTCAAACATTTTTTCCACAATCACACACGCCTTATCTGTGCAATGCTATAAAATATTCATTTTGTCTCAGAGCGCCTCCCATTTTTTCCTGATCAAAATCCTGCTAAAACATCACCTGACATAATCATGATACATACCCATTGTGCCTTAACTAATGAGGAGAGGAATATTCATGCGCGGGCTTTTAATTTTTTTGCTGATAATCCCTTTTTCACTTTTCGCTCAAGACTCTCTGGCAGTCCATCAAGACTCTTTGCGGGTTAAATTAGAACAATTGGAAAATCGATTAAAAGATTTGGAAGCAAAGAATGAACAGGATGAATTGCAAAAGTTACTCGAGCAAGCTCAGCAACTAAAAACAGAAAAAAAATCTGTATCTGACGTAGGGAAAAAATTTCATACAGGCGTGAGACGGCAATCCGGTTTGAATCCCAATATCAGTATGTCCGGAGATTTTTTCGGGGCTGTAAGCTCGAAATCAGAACCAGGCATTAGTGAACCTTCAGATTTCACATATGGCAGCAATCGTTTTGAATTGCGGGAAGTGGAGTTGAGTTTTGCGGCTCCGCTGGATCCGTTCACCAGAGGGAAAACATTTCTTTCCTTGACAGAGAATTCCATCTCGATCGAAGAAGCCTATTTACAGTGGCTCAATTTGCCTCTGAATATGAATTTAAAAGTCGGACTCTTTAATCCGGAATTTGGTATTCTCAATCGCTATCATGACCATGCTTTGCCGCAATTCGATCGTCCGATGGTCCTGACACGATTTTTTACCAGTGCCAATCTCGGTGGTATGGGGCTTGCCGGTAACTTTTTACTCAAACCTATGCTGGGAGCAGATGCGAGTCTATTGGATCTTGCTATTATCAGGGGAGGAACAGGCGCAAGCTTTACCCAGCAGGGTGAACTCAACCTGCTCTATGTCGCAAATCTGACCCAATTTCATGATGTTACCGAAAACACCTATTTCGAGTGGCGAATGGGCGGAGCTACCGGTTATAATGATTCTCAGGAAACATACCGCACCACGGTGATAAATGTCTCTACAAATCTAAAGTGGATTCCTGCAGATAAAGCAAAGTATCGGACTTTTGACTGGAAAACTGAATATTTTCATCAATTCAGAGAGACATGGTCAGGAACCGTAAAAAGCAATGGATTTTACACCTCTGTACAAAACAAGCTCAATGCACGTTGGTGGATTACAGGACGGTTCGACTATGTGGAATGGCCCTGGCCCATGACTAGAAAAATCAACGAACAGGCCTTTACCCTTGGACTCGATTTTTGGCAAAGTGACTTTGTCTTTCTCAGGGGACAATATCAATATACGCATTTCAACCGGAATGATTTGAGCCCGGTGGCTCTGCCAGGTTATCCCTCCCATCATGAACTCGTCTTGCAAATCAATTGGGCGATGGGACCCCACAAACATGAAGCTTATTGACCTAAAACTATATATAGGAGTCAGACATGTCAAAATTCAAAATTAACTTTGTCTTGTTGATGATACTATTACTATTGCCTTTATACAGTCAAGCACAGCATCGTCATCGGCATGGCAGACATTGGGGAGATAATTCAAAGGGCATTCATATCGTCACCTCATTTTCAGATTTTGCTTCGATTGCTCGACATATCGTCAGAGATAAAGGCTATGTCCAATATATCTCCGATGGTAAAGGCGATCCCCATTTCGTATCACCCAAGCCAAGCTATGCTATGATGCTGCGAAAGGCAGATTTATGGGTCACTACAGGATTAGATCTCGAAATCTGGTCCACAACCTTGCTGGACAAGGCCCGCAATAAAAAAATCATGGATGGTGAAGTGGGTTTTGTGGCGGCAGCGGATGGAGTGCCGCTCGTGCAAAAAGTAGAAAAGGCAGATCGAACCGAGGGTGATATTCATCTGATGGGCAATCCACATATCCATACCTCACCCTTGAATTGGAAAATTATCGCCAACAATATCACCATCGGCTTGCAAAAAATCGATGCGAGCAACAGCGAATTTTATTTACAAAATCGCGACGAGTTCAATGACAAGGTTGATCGTGCCATGTTTGGGGATCCCCTTATCGATCTATTTGGGGCCGAAACCCTGGAGCCCTTGTTGCGCAATAAAACACTTTACACGTTTCTCGACAAAGAATATCAGGGAGAAAAGCTGATCAACAAACTCGGTGGATGGCTAAAAGATATGCTTCCGTATAATGGTGAAACCGTCATCGCATACCATAAAAATTGGGCCTATTTTGTTGACACATTTGGATTGCACGTTGCTGGTTATGTCGAGCCCAAACCCGGTATTCCCCCTTCTGCCAAGCATGTGCAAGACACCATCCAGCTGATAAAAGATCAAAATATAAATTTGATGCTGATCGCAACATATTTTGAACGATCAACTCCTGAAATGATTGCAAGCCGCACAAACACCAAAGCTGTTTATCTCCCTCTTTCATGTGGAGCCGTACCCGGTACAGAGGATATCTTTGATCTCGCTGATTATTGGATCAGCCAGATCGATCGAACTCCAAAAGGAGGTAACTAGTGGATACGCTTATTTTCCTCGCACCTCCCCTGGTAGCATGTCTTTTGCTTGTTGCTGCACTCGGTTACTTTGGCAATCATATTCTCACCCGGGGAGTTATTTTTGTTGATATTGCAGTGGCTCAGGTCGCTGCACTTGGCACGATGCTGGGAATTTGGCTCGGCGGACAAGAAGGATCTTTGACGGTCTCTCTGTTTTCATTGGGTTTTACCCTGAGCGTTGTGGCCCTCTTTGCCTTGCTCAAAACGGAACACAAAGAAATCAGCAAAGAGGTGATCATTGGCGTGATATATTGTATGGCGCTCGGTCTCGCCTATCTTTTAGTAGACAGAGTCTCCGGCGGATCCAATTTCATCCAAAAAACGTTTACCGGAGCGATTTTATGGGTAACCTGGAAGGACATCATTCGGCTGCTGATCATCATCAGCCCCATTCTTGCACTTCATGTCTGGCTAAGCAATTCGCTCATCAAAATGACGACCGGCAAGGCCGGTCAAATGCCGAAAACCACTCATCTCTCTCTGGAACTTTTCTTTTATATCACATTTGGCATTATCGTTGTCGAAGCAGTCAAAATCGGAGGGATATTCGTTGTGTTTATGTTTCTCATCGCTCCAGCCGCCATGGCCTCGTTCCTGACCGAAACCTGGAAAGGCCGTTTTATCTATTCCACGCTCCTGGGCGCTCTGGGTACCATTCTGGGTTTGGTGATCTCGTACAAATACAATCTTCCGAATGGACCGACTCTTGTGTGCACTCTGGGTTTGATGCTACTCATTATCTCTCTCACAACCCGCCAAACCGGTTCACCAGAATTTCAGAGGAGGTCATGATGGAAGGCCTGGAATTTATGCTGTTACCTTTTATCGCTTGTCTGACCTTGATTGGCATTCATGGCTATTTTGGTATCCATGTACTGAAAAGAGGCATCATTTTTATCGATATTGCCATGGCCCAGCTTGCAGCTTTGGGAATGACGTTTGCTTATGTCTTTCATATCCCTGAAGAGAGTATCTGGACCTATCCTCTTTCACTGCTTTTTGTGACGCTGGCGGCGTGGTTTTTTGCAAAACTGAAATGTCAGCAACCCCGGGTTTGCATGGAAGCCATAATCGGCATGACATACGCAATCGCCGCGACAGCAGCGGTCATTCTGATCGATAAAGCAGCAGGGTCGCATGAGCATCTGAAAGAAATCTTTATTGGGTCTATCCTCTGGGTTCAATGGCCTGAAATCGTGAAATCGCTGATTGTTTATACACTTGTTGGAGTGTTTCATTATTTCTTTAGAAATCGCTTGATCCCATTGTCAGAAGATTATGAGGCAGCCAAACAGGGAGGTCATAAAGTTCAGTGGTGGGATTTTATCTTTTATTTTACCCTTGGCATTGTGGTCATGCATTCGGTGAGAATCGGTGGAATTTTGCTGGTTTTTGCCTTTTTAATTATTCCGGCCTCGGTGTCGGCACTTTATTCAAAGCATTGGATTACACGCATCAGCATCGGATGGTTGAGCGGTACGCTGGTAAGCATTGTCGGCCTGTACCTCTCATGGACGTTTGATTTGCCTAGCGGGCCCGCTGTGGTTCTGGTTCTGGGGCTTTTGTTAATTATGTCCATGGCCATCAGAGCTCTGGTACCCAAAAACTCTCAAAAAGAGCCTGTACCCATCTCCAAAAATCAAGCCCATTCGGTTGAAGGCGATGATTTTTAAGGGTAAAGAACAGGTTGCAAGATACGGAGAACAGTCACCCTGTAAATTAAGCAATATTTAACATATCACAACCTTGCCAGACTGTTCTGAGCAACAGGATCATCATGACGAGTACATTCATCTGGCCCTGACAGCGATCAGAACTTTTGCTCCAATTGAGCAATTTGTTGCCAGTCAGGCTGAGGTTCCATAATCACCATAATATATAAAAGATCAGTGTTGTCGGCCGAAGCAGTATTATTTATCAATTCGACAGAGACAAATTCAGGCTCTAATTTGTACATCGCACCTGTTATGGCATCAATGGCGAGCCCGATCAAACCACCCAGGAGAATATTACCTGCAACCCAGCCACTCAGTTCTTTTTTGATCTGAATCGTTTTTGTCTCATACCCCTCTAGGGTAATTTCCACGAGATGGGAATCTTTACGTTCCAATTCTAAAAGACACGGTGTTTTGTCCAGTCTGTTTCCGTCTATTGTAACCGTGGCACCGGCTGGCTCGCTATTAAAGTTAACAGGCTGATTCACACCATGTACGATTGTGGCACAAGAGAGACACAAAAGCCCGGTCAAAAGGATCAGTAAAATCAGGTAATTTCTCACGATCAACTCCTTTGCTTTTGCATGAGTGCTGTTTTGTTCAACAGGATATCAGTGCTGTCAATGATTACGAGTCCGGGTAGAACCCCAGAAAGAGGAATAAAGCCTGGGGTAATATCCGAATAAATATTCATAAATGCAAGTTTTGTTTCGATAAAGATCCGGAAGGTACAAAAGAGGCAATTCTAACAGTTGCAGAAGACATCAATAGACGAATGGCCATCCTTTAACAGGTATTGCTCCATATAGTTTGCCTCTTGTTAGAGTAATCGAGATCAAAATCAGGTTTCAATGGTGTCAGATTCAAACTCTTTGTGATACCAGTCGCAGCCATAATTGCCGGTCTTGTACGGTTCAAACTCTCCCTCCTCAGCAAATTCTCTGGCTTTTTCAACCATCTTTTCCAGTTCGAGTTCGGTCAACCGCACAAAATTTCTTGCAATATTGATATCTTGCTGCAAATTTTCTCGTGACTGAATACCGCAGACAAGCGTAGAGATGGGAAGTGAAAGTGCATATCTTCGCGCCCGTTGTGCGCTAATTCCGACTTTACGTACAATGAGGCCATTTTGGGCTGCCAATCCTTTCATTCCGATCGCACCGATATTGCGCTCGACGACTCGAGGCAGGACCTTTGCCTGAAAACTATCATAATGGGCATCCAGCACATTGATAGGCATTTGCACGGTATCCCATTCAAAATCACGTTTCAGCATATCATTATGAAAGTCGGGATGTTTATGACCGGTGAACCCGATATATTTTATTCTTCCCTCTTTTCGGGCTTCGATAGCGGCTTTGAGGGCCCCTTTTTCAGGGTCATAAATCAGTTCTGCATCATCTTGCCACTTTATACCATGAAATTGCCACAAATCGATATAATCTGTTTGTAAACGTTGCAGGCTATCTTTAAGTTGCTTCCGAGCAGTACCATAATCTCTTCCGCATACTTTGGTCATGAGAAAGACTTTATCGCGTCGATTACCGGATGCCAGAGCTCTTCCCATGACCTCTTCGCTATGGCCATTGTGGTAATCCCAGCTATTGTCAAAAAAATTAACGCCATTGTCAATGGCCTCATGCATAATTGAGATGGCGGTATTATCGTCATCGATATTTCCGATATCCCAGCCTCCCAGACCGATGATAGAAACCCGCTCACCGGTATTCCCCAGGGGTCTTTGAGGTAATCCGGCACTGCTTTCTGTTTGGCAGGACAACATCGAGGTCCCCATGGCCATTCCAGCCAAAGCGGTCCTTAAAAATTCTCTTCGATCAAAAGATTTCATAGCTTCTCCTTTATAATCACTAGACTCACTTTAAAAAACGTAAACCATAAAGCCTCTATTCCGATCACAAGATTCATTACAAAAATTAAATATTTCAAAATAAGAGTTTGTTTAGTATAATGAAATTAATATTTTTCATCTAAATTACCGAATCATACAGAGAGCCTCATGGAGATTATCAATCAACTATACCGTAACAGTCCATTTATCGCCATAACAATCATTTCAGGATTCATCGTATATCATTTGATCATGCTGATTTTGAAAAGGATCATGCCAGAGATTCAAAGAAATATTCTTACGCGGATTCTGGACAAAATTCGTTGGCCTCTGCGATTGCTCATCCTGGCACTGATCCTCGCTTCTTTGCGCCCTTTTATGGATTTACCTGAGCAAATTAATAATACCCTGCAAACCATTTTAACCATTACATTCATTATTATCTTTGCCTGGCTTTTAATGAGAATTATCGCTGTGGTCAAGATGACGATGTTAAAAAGATACAGTATCGAACAGGAAGACAATCTCAAGGCACGCAAGGTAGTCACTCAATTACGTGTGGCACAACGTATTCTCAATGTGATTATCATCGTCATCTCTATTGCCGCCATTTTGATGACATTTGATAAAGTGAGACAGTTTGGTGTGAGTATATTGGCCTCTGCCGGCATTAGCGCGATCATTCTTGGATTCGCAGCCCAACGAAGTCTGGCAACTCTTTTTGCGGGATTGCAAATTGCGATCACCCAACCTATTCGTATCGATGACGTGGTGATTGTCGAAGGAGAATGGGGATGGATAGAAGAGATTACGCTAACTTATGTTGTTGTGCGAATATGGGATCTGAGACGTCTGGTGGTGCCGATCACCTATTTTCTCGACAAACCCTTCCAAAACTGGACGCGCACCTCGGCAGACATTCTTGGAACCGTCTTTCTTTATACCGATTACAGGGCACCGATTCAACGAATTCGCGAAAAAGCGATCGAACTTGTCAAAGCCAATCCGTATTGGGATGGCAAAGTCGCCGGACTGCAAGTCACCAACAGCACTGAAAACACGGTTGAACTCAGAGTATTGATGAGTGCCGCAACCTCCCCCAAGGCCTGGAATCTACGTTGTGATATACGCGAAGCACTCATTACTTTTCTTCAACAGGAATACCCGGACATTTTACCAAGAACCCGAGTTGAACTTTACAAGGCGTCCACCTCTGAACAAGAAATCGAAAATTCTGAATCTGATGAATGAGACAATTACATCGACCAATTATTTAACTCTGGCAACAGACACCAGCAGCCTCATCATCCTCTCTCGTGCCGGGCTGATCGATCAATTGACAAAATATGCAGAATTTCGAATCCCAGAACAGGTCTGGCAGGAACTATGCAAAGGGTCGACGCCCTCAGAACTCGAACTCTTTAAAACATCCGTCACTTTATATCCCACTAAGAAAGGAACGCCTTCTATTCTCTGGAATCTAAAAAATACAGACCAGGCCGTTGTCACATTGTACGATCAAACAAAACCGCATGCCATTCTCAGTGATGATGGCACGATTCTCAAAGGCTGCAAAAAACACGGCATTCCTCATCTTTGCAGCCTCTCTCTGTGTGCTGTACTTTATCAATCGAGAATCTGGAATCTCGATGAAACCCAGAACGCCCTTGAAAAAGTGGAAAAGGTGGGGCGATATTCTGCATGGGTACGTAAAGAAGCCCATGACATGGTAATACGACCTTAAACTGCTCCGTTTGTACTTTTCACTTTTGATAATAACAGGATTTCTATTGCATTTAACCAGCAATATGGGTATGTTAGAAAAAATCGTGGAGGGAGGAATGGAAAAACACATCTGCACCAATTGTGGTTATGTCTATGACCCGAATCTTGGAGATCCTGATAATGGCATAGAACCCGGAACCCCGTTTGAAAGTCTACCCGCGGATTGGGTTTGTCCGGTTTGTTATGTTGGAAAGGATATGTTTGATCAACTCTAGGATCCTGACCTGCAGGTCAGGATCCTTTTTTGACTCCCCCACCGAACTTTTTCCTCTTTACTTCTCGTATCCCTAAAAAACAACTCTGAGCCCTCGGAATTTATCTTTTGTTGCGAGGTTAACAAGTTCAAACTCTCACCTACTCTTCATTTTTCATTGTTCACATCCATATTCACCAGAAGGGCAGCTTGCACGTTTATATAGTCCGAACCATAAATTTGCACACTCTGTTCATTGCTGCCATTGATTCTGATATCAATGGCCACATATAATTCCCGGGTATGAGGGTTGTCATTTTTAAACAGCGAGACTTTATCTGCCGGAATCGCCAGGAGTGTTTCTTTCGAGACAGCGCTTTGTACACGGCCTTCTGAGTCGAGCCGGGCAGGGCCGATTTCAACGGGACCCAAGATCAAATCCGGATCTGCAACCAAACCAGTAAGGGTTTCGGCCACTTTGATGATCATTTGTCCACCCACAGGCATATGATTGCCAATATTTGCTTTAAAAGAGAGGTCATGAACTTGTTTGGTCCAATCAGATTCCAATTCCATAACATCTGACCGGGAAGAACGGGATTGCCCAGGAGGGAGAATGTGCAGCAAAGTAGTATCCATATCGATCCGTTTTTCCTGAAAGATCGCTTTTGCTGCCGTCTCGAACGCAAACTCGGCACGAATATAATCATCCGCGTAAACACATCCGCTTTTTTTACCATCCCCGATAAATGCATGCCCGGCTGCCAACAATTGATCGGGATTTAGATTTATAAATAATAGTATATTGCTGTTCGCTGGGGTAAAAGGGGGTAACACGGTTGCCACTTCGCGTCTATCCATTGAGGGGTTCAGAGGATGGTTTAGATACAAACTGGTGGATTCACCTTTTTTATTTAGAGAGAATATATTGCCTACGAATTGAACCGGAATATTCAGAGTACTAAACAACGTCACATTTAATCGGGCATCATCTACCTCGATGCCTTCTAAATCGCCAAACTCTTCAAGGTCAACCGCAGTACGGGTGGAATCCAGCGCGATCTGATAGTGATCCAACAAACCAGAGAATTGACCAAACTGTATATCTCTAAGGGCAATATCCACCTGAATGGAATTTTCCTCATTCAAGTCGACCACCCCGTCCGGAATATTCACCATGCCGCCATGAATATGAAACGGGAGCAGATGGGTAAGCCGTTGTTTATCCAATAAATTGATTTCATAATTTGCCAGATCAAAGACATGTCTGAATTTTCCATGTGCTTCGAGGTGCACGGGCATAAATAGAGTATCTGCACTTGCTCGGTTTATGATATGGGAACTGGACAAGTTTAAATCCAGGGCAACAGGCAAACTGTTAGAGATTTCAAAAATCATGGATCCGTTTTTCAGGCTGAGTTTTTCGATGATAAAATCTTTTCCCATATTGATAGCCACCTCATGATCGATGGAAAAAGCCGGCAGTTTGGCACTGAGGCGTGAGACATGCACTTGATTCAATTGCAGTGCCAGCTCGACACCCTCGTGCACATCGATCATGACTGATTCTGGAGATGAACCGGGAGACTGGCCGCTGATCAGCCAGTAGGCTTGTGAGGGAATGCTCAGCGTATCGATTTGCATCTCTAATAATTTGGTGCTTTTGGCAGGCAGATGGGCAATCGCATCTGAGCGCATTATAATTTCATGAGTGGATTCCTGCACCAATTGTACCGTCACGTTATCGAGATCCAGGGGTAAACGATTAAAAATTTGAACCGTCGCATGTCCATAGAGGATAGACGCACTGCGAAATTCAGGATGCTGCACGTTATTGCTCGGCACATTTTTGAATGTAAACGGTGGGACTGTGCTTTGCTGGCCATGCAAACCCGCAACAGCAGGATTAATATTTTCGAGTGCAAACAGATCCACATCTGCGGTGAGGTTATTCAGATAAAAATCAGATAGCGAGATTTTAAAATAATCGGAAATATCAGCCAGTTGCAGATAATCCCCCAAACGGGTGGTGTCCAGTTCACTGTTGATACGCAACCCCAACAATCCATCGGGAAATATAAATGCATTTTCATAATGCTCGACCAACTCGATTACCGTATAGGTACTATCCAACAGAGGCACATTTATGGGAACAGTCCAATTCGGTGCTTTTGGAGATTCGAGCGAACAGGAAACGATCAAGACACATAAAGACAGGCCGGCCAGCCGGGCGAGCCGATGAAACATGGTGATTACTCCTTATGATTTGATGTTAAAGCCAAAATCATTGCCCCGGCTCCCATGCCAATCATCGGATACTTGCCCAGATAATGAGCATTTTGGGGATCAACATACTGGGGCACAATTTCCGCGTTAACAGCAGATAGTTCTACCATCCATTGCAGTATTTCTTTTGCGCGTTTACGCCGGGCACAGGATTTTAATGCAGGAATCGCGCGCAGCGAAACAAATACATGCTCCTGTTGAAAAGACAAATCGTCAACCGCGTGCAGAGCATATCCCTTGCCGTTATCAGACACCCGCAGAAACGCTTCCATGGCATCCAGGGTAGATTGGGCCGTTTTCCAGGTAGGCATTACCACCTCCCAGTTAATTGCCTCTACCAGGGCACCGTCGAGAAAGTCGGGAAATGTTTTTTGTTCAAGACTTTTGACCAGCACAGCATTTTTGCCGGTTACAAGCATGCTGAGAATAGCTTTTCTGAGGTGTGCAGAGACCTGAATCAATTGATCGGTCAGTTCAGATTCTTGCATCAGTTCAGATAAAACTGCGGCACTGGTGAATCCACGGTAAGCACTGGCTGTGGTCCAGGTAAAATGCTTACCCGGTGCAGGCTCATCCTCCAGACCTGCGTCCCGCCTGATAAGCAATTGTTCACCTACAAGATCGATCAATGGGGCAATGATCTGACTTTTTACCACCGGCCATTGCTGCCTCAAATATTTCAGATCGGCGCTGTGTTTTACATATTCATGCAAAGCCCACAGATAAAGACCCGGACTATCCAACCGCAACACAGGAGCTTGCCCATCATAGGGTACACGCTCATGGCCTTTACCGGTATAGTGATGTAAAGACAATGCATAATCATCTTCCATCCCCCACTCATGACCGCTGACAGAGAGATTTTGAAAATTTCCCGAGTGGGAATTCATCATAAACGAGAGAGCATTTCGGCTTTCTGAAAAATGTCCTATCCTCGACAGAGCAACAATGGCGTAACTCATATCACGAGTGGTTGCCAGACGCCCGTCTTGGCCGAGATGGCGCACAATCTGGCCATATCCTGATCCCTTTTCCCGGCTCTGAGCCATACGGATAAACGCGGCTGATTGCTGCAGCACCTGATAGGGCTTTCCATACAGTTTGGCCGGCAATTTTTCTTTGTTATGCCAATTCCTCCACCAGTTTTTTTCCGCTTGCAATAATTTTTTTGGCCGGAGAACCTTTAGCTGTTCGGAAAGCCGTTTTAACGTCTCGGGTTCTATCCCGGGTTCATATAATACCACGGCTCCTACCCACAAGTCGTCTTCCAGTCGCTCAACAAACCGAATGTGCTGAAAATTAGGATAATGACTGCTGAGATAGGATTGCACTTTATCACTGGGAAGGCGTTTGGCCAATTCTGCAGGCAGATGCAATAGCATCACAAAAGCTTTAAAATCCATGATCATTGGCGTCCAGATATACTGATTAATGCGGATATCACGAATCTTTTGTTCTACCCGAATGATTCCTGTTCCATTGACATATCCCACATGTTCTACAGGCAGGGTGTTCAAATCGATAAGACGGTCATTGGTGACAAATCGAAATCCGGCACCCTTTATCAAATTTACTATGGGTTGATCACTATCCCAGATATCGGCAGACCAGACCTTGTATTGAGTGATCTTTAAAAGTTGCAGGTCAAAATAGAGCCAACAGTGTCCATTGGCCGAGGGTAAAAATTGGATTGTACGTTGTGGTTTAGCTTGTCCCCAAGAATTCACCACCCACAACAACAAAAACAGGGTTGTCAGGCTTGATCGCTTCACACCCACCTCCCAAATACATATTTATTCCGCTGCCTGACCGAGAAGCCGTTACAGATCTCACAGATTTACGAGCCGTTCCAACGATTTTATCAAAGTTTGTGTACCTTCCCGTCCTTCACCATGTGCCTGGCAAGAGGAGAACAATTGATTGACCAGAGCCAGGGCAGGAGAAGCGAGTGACAACTCGCGCACGCGTTCCAGGGCAAGCCGCAAATCCTTTTGCTGCAGATCGATCATGAACCCCGGAGCAAAATCTCGTTCTGCCATTTTAGGCCCCAGATTGGACAACTGCCAGGATCCGGCAGCGCCGTTCTCTGTCGCTTTTATCATGATATCGGGATCAACACCCGATTTTTTGGCCAGCAGCAGGGCCTCGCAGACGGCCATATTGGTGACGGACACCAGGATCTGATTGCAGAGTTTCACTGTCTGCCCCATTCCATGGGTTCCCACATGGGTGACTGTCTTTCCCATAACCTCTAAAACAGGCATACAACGCTCCAGGACCTCTTTTTTGCCTCCGACCATAATTGCCAACGTTCCGGCTCTGGCCCCTACGTCCCCCCCAGACACCGGTGCATCTAGCATATCGATATCTTTTTTGGACAGCTGTTTGGCAATGTCCTGGGTAACAGAAGGAGAGATAGTACTCATGTCGATGACCACGGACCCGGCTTTTGCTGCATGGATGATTCCATCCTGTCCCAGAATCACCTGTTCCACATCTTCAGAATCTGTCACAATGGTCATAATGATATCTGACTCTTTGGCCACCTGAGCCGGCGAATCTGCTCTTTTTGCCCCTTGTTTCACAACCGTTTCTAATTTAGAATCTGTACGGTTGTAAGCAGTAATGGAATACCCGGCTTTGAGCAAATTCACACACATGGGTTGCCCCATAATGCCGAGTCCGATAAAACCAATTTTTTCCATATTTACTCCGTCGAAAAATGTGAGGCGATTTGCCGTGCCCAGGCTGCTTCCCTGGGACGGTGATGCTTTTCGCATCCAGCGGCATAGATATGACACTTTTTATGCAACTCTATTACGGTTTTTTCATAGTCTTCTTTTAAATCATATGATAAAATCTTTTGTAAAGCGAGAATACGATAGCGATCCAGGCTATGTTGCTTTGAGAGCTGCTCCCATTCGCCTGCCCGCTTGACAATCAGCCGCTCGGGAATATATAGTACAGTAAAACACCTGCTCATGCGCAACCAATAATCATAATCCTCGCAAGCTGGCAAAGATTCATCAAAAAACCCGATTTGATCGATAACGCTTTTATGCAACAGTACTGATGACGGACTGATGATGCACAGAGGTAAGCAATATGGGTAAATTCTGCCGCCATATTTCTGATGTATTTTTTTTTGATTCTTCCAAAGACCGTTTTTGCGCCACTCTTCATCGGTGTAACAGACAAGATCTGAGCTTTTCTCGAGTTCTGCGCTCTGGCGCTCGAGTTTACCGGGTTTCCACAGATCATCGGAATCGAGAAATGCCAGCCACTCTTCTCTTGCATGCTGAATACCGAGATTCCGTGCTGCAGAAACACCACGTTGTGCTTGCTGAATCACTTTGATCTCATTCTCAAATGCCGCCAATTTTTCCACAGTCTCGTCCGTAGAACCATCATCGACAACGATCACCTCTTCCGGGGCTAGTGATTGTGCCAGGACAGATTCAACAGCTTGCACGACCATTTCTGCACGATTATGTGTGGGTATAATCACTGATATCCGCAAAAAAACCTCTGTCGTTTTAAAGCAAAGTCACCACTGACAAAACAAATCCTGCACCTGTGACAATAGCCAGCCCCACAGCGATCAACCGGTGAACGGGTAGTTCACGTTTTAGTTCCTGATAACCGAGCAGAGAAGCAAAAAGATATCCTCCGACAAACCCGCCCAAATGAGCGAAATTATCGACATTGGGCATCATAAAGCCGAACACAAAAAGAATAATGGCCCAGGTACCGACCTGTTGATAAAGAGCCGTCCCAAAGTGGCCACCGCGGTGGCGGCCATAAAAGATCAAGGCACCAAATAAACCAAAAATTCCGCCTGATGCACCGAGAGTAGCAGGAATACCTGCCACGGTCGAAAAAACAAAACCAGTCACTCCGGCCAAAATAAAAAGAATAAAAGTACGTGCATGGCCATAAACATCCTCAACCATGCTTCCTAATTGGCTGAGCCAGAGCATATTGAATAAAATATGCAATAGATTACCATGCAAAAAGATAGCTGTAAATAGAGTCCACCAACGACCCCACGTCACCACATAGTGAGATCCGGTCGCACCCAGGATGGACACGGCTTTGCCACTCGGCGCGAGGATACCAAAAAAGCCCTGTACATTCAGGATTGCTGCCGGATCGATCAATAGGCTGATCACATAAAGAATTATACTAGCAGAAATGATGCTTTGAACAACACCTGAATTGAATCGAAACAAAGCGATAAACTGATCAAACCAGGTGACTTGGCCAGGATTTTTTTGTCCGCAATGCATACACTGTGGAGCATCAGGGGATATGAGTTTGCCACATGAACGACAGAGTCGGGATCTACGGTTGTTATTCACAAATACTCCGGAATGGTTCATTTTCATTAAAATAATAAAATCATATCAAAGATGAAACGGTTTTATTATCGTTCATCCTATTAACGCAAATAAAGAAGAGATAAAATCCTTGTTTTCAGATCAGGGATATCTTATATTAATCGCTAATCATTTTCATTCAAACACAGGAAAAATATGAAAATCGGTATTGTTGGATTACCCCAAAGCGGCAAGACCACCCTGTTTTCTGCATTAACCGGTCAACAGGTCGATATTGAAGGGTTTGTAGGTGGTAAAAAAGATGCTCATCAGGCGATTGTCAAAGTGCCGGATGACCGCCTGGAACAGTTGAACGAAATCTATAAACCTAAAAAAAAGACTCTGGCAACTGTGGATTATGTGGACTTGTCCGGGTTGGGCACCAGCACACAGAAAAAAGGTGCATTCAGCGACCAATTTCTGGCTCAAATTCGCATCGTCGATGCCATTTTGATTATCGTCAGAGTCTTTAAAAATGCCCAGGTCATCCATCCTCTGGAAACCATTGACCCGGGACGAGACCTCGATCATGTACAAGCAGAGTTTATTCTCGCTGATCTCTCTATCATAGAAAACCGTATGGACAGACTGGAGAGACAGATGAAAAGCAAAAAAAATGAACAGGATATGCGGGAATTTGAGCTGTTACAAAGATTCAAAGACGCACTCGAAAACGAGATACCCCTCCGCCAGCTAGAGTTGAGTTCCAATGAGGAGCTCATGGTTCGCGGATACCAATTTTTAACCCTCAAACCTTTGCTCATTGTGCCGAATATCGATGAAGATCAAATTTCCGATACTGAAGCGGTGATAAACGATTTGTCGGAATGGCAAGAACCACAAACACGACTGGTGCCCATTTCAGCTCAGATCGAAATGGAAATGCAGCAACTCTCTGAAAGTGAAGCAGAGGTCTTTCGTGATGACCTGGGTATTACCCATTCTGCCATGGATGTACTCATTCGAGCCTCATATGATCTTCTCGGATTGAATTCTTTTTTCACTGTTGGAGAAGACGAAGTCAGAGCCTGGACTGTCAGAAATGGCACAAAAGCTCCGGAAGCGGCAGGTGAAATTCACAGTGATATCGAACGCGGATTTATCCGGGCCGAAGTGGTTCATTATGATGAGTTTATCAAGAGAAAATCTCTTGCGGTTTGTCGAACTGACGGTGTCTTGAGGCTTGAAGGCCGGGAGTACACAGTCAGCGACGGGGATATTATCAATTTCAGATTTGCGGTCTAGTGTAAGCTATAGGTGCATACATTCACCAGAATCACCTGGCAAAGATCCGAGGTGGCTAACTCATGGGTCTAATATCTTGCCATCCTTTTCCACCCTTCAGCATAGCAGACAGTCGATTGACTGTCTCTTGCATGCCTGGCAATTCAGCGAGATTTTGATTCTCATGAGGATCTGTCTCGTGGTCGTATAACTCTTTGGCTAAAACAGCCCCTGTCTTGTTCCGAGTCCATTCAACATATCGAAATCGATCAGTTTTGATACTAAAAGCCGTCACCACACGCTCGGGATCACGCCTGGCGACTTTGGGCCATTGCGTAAAGGCAGCAGGTTTCCAGGGTCTTGATGGCTCTTTGAGCACAGGCACAAGACTGTCACCTTGCAGATGCGCTGGCAAAGGTAAATGACAAAGGTCACAGAGTGTAGGATAAATGTCCACAAATTCAGCAAACGCTTTTGACCGTCCTTTCGAGTTTTCGAGATAAGGAACTCTGATAATCATCGGCACATGGGCATCGAGCTCAAAAGGAGTGTGTTTGCACCACATTCCGTGCTCCCCTAACTTCCAGCCATGGTCACCCCAGACAATCACAATCGTATTTTCAGCCAAACCATTCTCTTCCAGAGCATCCAATAAACGGCCGATTTGTGCATCGATATAACTTACACATGCATAATATCCATGTTTAAGCGTTCTGGATAATTCGACAGGCAGCAATTCATTGTCTTTGGGAATTCCCTCATAATTCCGCAATTCGCCAAAGTGGTATGATGTAAAAGATGTAGCGTTTTGAGGCAGATAAGGATTGTCGGCAGGCGCCAGTTCATCTGGATCGTAAAGATCCCAATAACGTTTCGGAGCATTAAAGGGCAGATGGGGTTTGTGGTAACCGACAGCCATGAAAAAGGGGCTTTTCCCGGAAGCCATTTCCTTCATCCTGGCTACGGCCAGGTCTGTTTGCGCACCGTCCGCATAGGCATTATCAGGTACGTCAGGAGCCTCGTAGGCAGGTCCTCGTCCGTTACTGTCGCCACCCCGTATTTTGTCATACACTTTAGCATATTCTTTGACCGCCCTGATCGATTCTTTGGCCAGGTAGCCTCGTCCAACCGCCTCGGTTGCAGGATTTTGCCAGGTATCGCCAAATTGAGTTTCATGATCAATTCTGTGATGATATATCTTTCCGGTAGCCCAGATAGCATAACCGTGATTTTTCAAGTGTTGATTGAGGGTCAAAACACCCGGCAACAGAGATTCCACTGCATCGCAATTATAGATGTTGGCGTGATCAGGGCGGTATCCGGTAAGCAGGCTGGCCCTGGAAGCCATGCAAATAGGTTCCTGGCAATAGGCGCGTTCGAAAACCATAGAGGTGGATGCCAAGCGATCCAAATTGGGAGTTTTAATGGTTTCATTACCATAACAACCCAATTCCGGCCTGAGGTCATCTATAGCAATAAAGAGCACATTGGGGTGTTGTTTCGTCCCGGAACAACGGGTAAATCCCGTAAGGCCTGCTGCCATCAGTGCAGTGTGTTGTAAAAACTGTCGTCTGGAAATCATGCTATCCTCCAAAGGGTCAATCGGTCCTCCGCATCGAATAAATCAAGAGTTTATGCTTTGCGTTCAAGAACTTTCTTTACGGTTTTGTTCAAGACCGCTCCACCATATGGTTTTTGCAGCCAGGCACCACCGGTACGGTCGATAATTTTTTGATAGGGTGCAGAGCACTGATTACCGCTGGAAAAGATAATAGAGAGATTCGGGGACATTGACAATAGCTCTTCAGCACATTCCGTCCCTGGCAAATCAGGCAACAATGCATCGACGATGGCGATATCGATCTCGTCCTTATGGGCTCTAAATTTCTTTAACGCTTCTTTTGCGTTTGCCGCTCTTATTACCTGATAACCAAACTGTTTAAGCATCAAGCCATTAATTTCAAGGATATCTTTTTCATCATCGATCAGTAAGACAGTATGGGTTTCGCTCATTTTTTGATTTTCCTCCTCTTGAATCGTTTCTGCTTGCTGAAAATAGATCGAAAAAATAGTACCCCGGCCTGTAGAAGAGGATACATCGATATAGCCCCCATGACGCTTGACAATGGCATAAACAGCAGCCAGCCCCAAACCACTGTGATGATCCGGATGGGTGCTAAAAAAGGGTTCAAAGATTCGGCCCAAGACAGAGGGTTCGATTCCCGTACCATGATCTTTGATCTGAATGACAATATGTTTGGCTGCAAGATTCAAGATGGGACTCGTGTTAGCGTCTGGTTCATAAGGATAAATTTGAACATCGACACATCCACCCTCGGGCATTGCTTGCTGAGCATTTTTGAAAAGATAATCAAATGCACGATACAACTGGGCAAAATCTCCATTTACCAGACAGGGCCCTGAAAACTCGATGTTATACGTTATCTCATTTCCGAAAAGCATTTGTTGGCTGCTGATCAGCTCATTGAGTAGCAATTTTAAATCCACGAGCCGAAATTCCGAACACCCTTGCGGATCCAGGTCGACCAATCTCTGATTGTAATTTTGCAGGGATTCCAGTCCGCTATGGATTTCATAAATTTGTCTTTTGTGACGAGGGTGCAAGTCTGTATCCGTACTCAGCTGGGCTAACAGGTCTCTAATCGTCATCAGTTGGTTTTCGTATTCCTGACTCACTCGGGCAATGGCCTGCACCACATTGAAAAGCCGGTAGCGGGCAGTGGAATCAGCCGAACGATGGGGTAATTCCAAAACCACACCCCGGACGCCTGCTTTTTTGCCCAGCTTCATAAAGGGAAAGATCACACAAAAATTCTTTGGCAGGCGATCATTTTCTGACGGCCAATAGATTTTGACTTGATGATATTCGGATACGGCAAGGCACAGTTGTCGAAAGTCCTTTTGCTTGGCCATATCAATCAAGGACGGATGTTCTGAAGCATTAAGCTCTTTTTCCAATTCCAGTTCATCGGAAAACTCTAACAGCCAGGTGTCCTGGGAAGTCCAGATAGATTCTAAAGAACGCGCATCCAGGACATCAGCTGACAAATCCGCAAACGTCCAGCCCAATTGATTATCGGTTCCAACTTTTTTTATCGTCAGCCTGCTGCGAATCAATTCATCGAAAGGTTTAATAGTGATGTCGAGTTGTTGGTCCTGCCCTTCAGATGCTTTTTGCATTGCCTGCTTGAGTCTTTGTCGATCCGGTACTTTGCACCAATGGGGTATAATCTCACCCAAAAGAAAGAGTGTTTCCCCACTGGCAAAGAACGGCTTGATAACTTGTTTAACAATTTTACCTCGTACATCTGTAATAAGCATAACGTCCTGAGCAGCTAACACTTTGACAGGTTTTGCAGTTTCCCTGATGAGCCCTTCACTCTGAGCATGGAGGATTTTAATCAAAATGTAATCCTCACCCAGTGACTTATCTTTTGCAAAGTATAGTTGCAAAAGCATGGGCGTTCGATTTGACAGAGTCAGCTCTACTGCGTCCGGGGCTGTCAAGGAGTTGAGATCATTTTCTTTTAACCGCATTAACCACTCGTGCCACTGCTCTCCTTGAACGTCAGATAAAAAATCACCAAAGTCTTTACCGCTCATCGATTTTTCGCTGAGCCCCGTAACCTGTTCAGCTTTGAAATTCCAAAGTTGTATATAACCATGCTGGTCAATAATGAATATGGGATCCGGAGCTCCCTGATAAATATCGAGCTGAGAATCAATCGGTTTTGCAGTATTTGGCAGAGTCTTATTGTGTTCCAATTCATTAAAGAGCGTCTGGATATCAAATTCTTCATCATCCCCGGGGGCGATTTGGTAAGACTCTACAGGGTCATGAATGGTCTCAAAATGATATTCGAAGCCAATGTGCTCACCCTTTAAATCGTTCTGTCCATAAATTCTTACCCAGACGGATAGAGTTGACCCATCTTTACATTCGAGAAGAATTTTTTCCTGACCATTCTCATCTCCCTGCTTTAAAGGGGCAATCTCCTGTGATTGATAAATTACGGTATCCATAACATTTGTGCCAACCAACTCGTCTTTGGAATCAAATTTTAATAATTTTAATGCATGATCGTTGACAAAAATGATATTTCCATCCGCAGTGGTGCGTATAATGGCAAAATTCTCAAAGGAATCCTTTTCCTTATTCTGTTTTGATTCGATTTTGGATCGTCCCCACCCCGCTTTTAATTGCTGAACAATTTTTTCGAGAAATTGGGTGGCTAAAAGGAACAAATGCCGATCAAGGTGAATAGCGACCGGATCGAAGAGATGATCGAGATGTTCTTGTCTGCTCTGAAGAAGCTCGAAAACTCTTTTCATGTATCCATCGTAAGGCGTATTAAGCTTGAGAATGGCTATAGCTCCCCAAAAGGTATCCTGATATATAATCGGGATCAAAACCCTGGAAAATCTACCTCGTAAAAAAGAGGCAAAAATATAACGGCCATCTTCTAATCCCAATTTTTCAAAATCTTTTTGAGGTCGCAGTAGTTGGAAAAAGATGCTGTTGTCGGAGGGAATTTCAATATATTCTGAGGGATCGAGTAGAAATTGTCCTTTGGTATCCAAAAAGCATACATTGACACGGTTTTGTTGGGCGAAACTGTTTTGCAAATGTACCAGAATAGAATCATCGATATAATCTGTCAACAATGCCGTTTGCTGCATGGGTTCTCTCAAAAAATGATTTACAGAGGGTTAGGCACACGTTTTCTTAATTGCCTGTCATGTGACCAAAGCCCTTTTATCAATCCATCCATCGCTTTACAATCTATATTATAATGCAAAGAGACAATGCTGTGAATCCGCCCGCCATTCAGGTGTCAAGGCTGGTTATTCTATGGTAAAATCGATCATTCGTTCGATTGCTGCCGAACATACCGGACAAAATCCTTTTACGGTTTTTGAAAACATAATGCAATCGACAGAAGGACGATACAATCCCTCTGATGCATATCCTGATCCTTCAAATGCACCCACAGAAGGATAGCTCGGATCATCCAGGATTTCTTGCATCTCTTGTTTATACTGATTGTATTTTTCTTTATTCGAATAAGATTCAAGAGCCTTTTGGTTCAGCGAATCAAAGCGGGCTTTTTCCCAAAAAGTAGGGATAGGTGCCCCCGTAGTCATAAACTCTTGCCATTTTACGTTTTCCTCATCCAGGAGGGCTGTTACATTGGGTTCCCAGGGCTCGACGTTTTGAGGATAAAAATCGAGGTAGGCGACTGAAGACGAATAATATTCATCACCCAATCCGGCCATAGAATGCCCGAGTTCATGGACAAAAACATAATCAGCCCACCAGCCGGGCTGATGTTCTCGATCCTGGATTCCGGTATAGCAAGTCGTAAACCAGTTAAAAATTCCTCCACCACCATAGCGATCACTATTGACCAGGATCGCTATAAAATCATAAGGGACCAGGGCAGAGATTTCACGCAGTTGTTTATTCTGGGTGGTCAAAACATAGCGTGGCGAGTCAAGAGAATTAAATGTTGCACCCAATATCGTCTGGCGCCATTTTTCTTTCCTGGGTTCATCGATACCGGAATCTTGAGAAATACTGTGAATTGTCCAGATATTGAAATCAGTGATCCGTTCTTTAAAGGGTGATACAGAGAACAGCTTATCGACCATATGCTCGGTATCTTGATTAAATTTTTCGAGTTCCCTTTTGGTATATCCATCGCCGAGAATCAACAGATCGACTTTGGATTGGCAAGGGCCATGATCGATAGTCTTTTTGACTTGAAGGGGGAATTGACTCTTTTCCCGGTTCACAAATCGAGATTCCGGATCAATGACAGTAGAAAATTTATCAATAAAAACATTTTCATCGTTTCTGACGCTGATCACCAGCTGAACCTCTCTTTTTGGCAAAGGAAAACGAACGCTTTCATGAAATGTTCTGTAAACACCTTTTTTTGCCTCCTCTGTGGTTTGCCATTCGCCAAAAATTGTACAAAACCCGCGCGAATAAATAAGCTGATTGGTTTTCAGATCAAATACCTTGACCAGGTACTTGCCCAAATTCAGGGTATCGATCAAATTCGTCTTGCTCGAAGGCCATTCCCTTTCGATATGAATTTGGTCGAGGCTAAAAATATCGCTTTTATATATTCCTGTGTGGTAATAATCCACTCGCATAGTTGAATCGACGAAAAATGTCTCAAACGATGTATCCGCCAGACAGACATTTGTGAATACCAGACTGGTCAAAAAGTAAAGTAATCGTTTCAATATGTCCCTCATGTTTTACTCTGGAAAATGACTGGAAGGTGCTTGACTTGTTGCTGATCTCTTGATGATGATGTGCAATAGTTCAATATATTGACATTTTGGTTCAAAGTCAACAAATGAACCATAGGAATTAAGTTTTGTATTTCTTTAGCATATGCGAGATAAAATACCGTGCTGGCGTCTCAAGTCCGATTTCTTGTAAAAAGTCGATATTTTCATATACATTATGGGGAGGGCCTTGCAATGCAATTTCTCCTTGATTCAATATAATCAAATGGTCGGCATCGAGAGTTTCTTCCGGGAACTGGGTGATAAATACCGTTGACATGGCCTGGCCATCTACTTTTTCCGCTGGCAGAGACCCAAGAATGGCGAGAATTTCGCGTCTGCTGGCCGGATCGAGTAAAGAGGTGGGTTCATCCAGGACAAGATAATGGGGGTGCATGGCCAGGACAGTGGCCAGCGCAAGACGTTGTTTTTCACCTCCAGAGAGGTAATGCGGTGACTGGAATCGATAAGGAGATAACCGAAAGCGGTTCAACATTTCGTCGACTTGCGCATGCATTGTCTTTTGGTCAACGCCCAAATTTTCCATTCCAAAAGCGATCTCGCGTTCGACGGTAGCCGACACAATTTGATTGTCGGGATTTTGAAACACCATTCCCACGCTTTTTCTAATATCGACGAGTTTATCACTTTCACGGGTAGACATTCCATCAACAATTACCTTGCCGTCGTTCGGAAGCAACAACCCATTTAACAATCGGATCAGAGTGGTTTTACCGGAACCATTTGGACCCATAATTACATATGATTTACCCGGGTGGATTTCAAGGGATATGGATTCCAGAACCCAGGGATCGTCTGATTTATAACGAAAGGAAACATTTTCCAACTCGATCATTTCTCAGACACCCGTAAATTGAATGACAATACTTCGGTTACGGGCTCTATTATCCATGTCGATCAGGATGAGTTGTTGCCATGTACCGAGCAAAAAGCGACCTTTTGCAAAGGGGATCATCAAAGAAGGGCCGAGTAGTGAGGCTCTGATATGAGAATGGCCATTTCCATCCCCCCATGTCGCATCATGGGCATAATCTATCGATTCCGGCACCAGACGTTCGAGGGCGGTACCGATGTCTTTGATCAAACCGGGTTCGAATTCTATGGTGGTCAGGGCAGCAGTTGATCCTGAGACAAAAAGCAGAGCATGCCCTTCCGACAATCCACTATTATCCAAAGCGTGTGTTGCTTCACCGGTCAGATCCAATACATGACCATGACCATTGGTAGCAACAGTGATAGAGTCTGTTTTGATCTGCATGCAGATCCTTTAATTTAGAGGTTTACATGGGTCATTTGGACGATAGCATTCGCCCGTATTTCAATATCTTCATTTTTCAAGGACTTTAACCGGTCCATACTAAAAGCTTCTACACAAAACGAGGCCATGGCACTGGCATAGACAACAGCTCTTCTCAGATGGGCATCATCGATTTTATCGAACATGGCCAGGTACCCCATAAAGCCTCCGGCAAAGGTATCGCCGGCGCCAGTGGGATCATAGAGATTTTCAACCGGAAAAGCAGGACAAAAGAAATAGGAATCATTATGAATCAAAAGTGCACCATGTTCACCCTTTTTGATGACCAGTGTTTTTGGTCCCATGGCCTGAATTTTTCGGGCACCTGTAAACAGGTTGTGCTCACCGGACAGATCTCTTACTTCAGAATCATTGATCATCAACGCATCAACAACAGACAATGTTCGTTTCAATTGTTCGAGAGACCCCGAGATCCAGAAATTCATCGTATCCATGGCCACAAATTTGGGATGACGCGTTTGTTGCACGACATGATACTGCAAATCAGGATTGATATTTGCCAAAAAGACATAGTCGCTGTCTTTATAGGATTCGGGCAGAACCGGATTAAAATGCTCAAAGACATTGAGTTCAGTATAGATGGTCTCCCTGTCATTCATGTTATCCAGGTATCGGCCTTTCCATCTGAATGTCTTGCCTTTTTCCCGGACCAGACCTTCCATATTTACATTGCGATGATAAAGAAAATCGATATCCTGCATATCAAAATCATCACCTACAACGGCCACTAGATTGACCGGAGAAAAATAGCTTGCTGCTGTTGAAAAAAAAGTAGCGGACCCTCCCAGAGCATCATCCACCTTGGCAAACGGAGTTTCAACAGAATCATAAGCCATGGAACCAACGACCAGAACACTCATAACTTTTCACCTCTGTTTATCTAAAGAGTTACATGGTTTTTGGAGCAGAAATTCTCAAGAGTGCCAATCCATTTTGCAAAACTTGTCGAGCTGCCTGACACAATTTCAAACGCGCTTGCGTCAAATCACGATCTTCACTGACCACCCGGTTATCGTGATAAAACCGATGAAAAGCGGTAGCCAGTTCGTGTAAATAATTTGGAATACGATGTGGCTCGATGCTCTCAGCAGCTTTGGCAATGATATCTGGATAGTCCAATAGTTTTTTGATCAGGGCCATTTCTGAAGGGTGCTGCAAAGGACTCAAATCAGACGCGGGTTCAACCCTTACGCCTTGCTCTTCGGCATAGCGAATAATGTTGCAAATACGGGCGTGGGCATATTGAACATAGTATACAGGATTTTCATCCGATTGTTTCTTTGCCAAATCGATATCAAAATCAAGCGGCTGCGAAATACGACGATCGAGGAAAAAGTAACGTGCAGCATCCACACCCACTTCTTCGATCAGTTCATCCATCTCGATAATCTCCCCTGCGCGCTTGGACATTTTTACAACCTCGCCTCCGCGGAAAAGATTTACCTGTTGGATAATTTCCACCTGAAAAGAATCAGCCGGATGACCGAGTGCGATCATGGCGGCACTCATGCGGTTGATATAGCCGTGATGATCAGGGCCCCAGAGATCATAATTCTTTTCAAATCCGCGATTGTACTTTGTTTGATGATACGCAATATCGATCATAAAATATGTCGGTTCACCCTGGCTGGTGATCAACACACGATCTTTCTCATCCCCAAACTCGCTGGATTTGAACCATACGGCACCCTCTTTTTCGTAGACCAATTGTTTCTCTGATAGCACTTGGAGAATATTGGTATGAGCATCCAAAGTGCGCAATTCACTTTCATGGTACCAGCGGTCAAATTGTAAATTATATTTTTGCAAACTGGCTTTTTGACGGCTGATCATATGGTCCAATGCCATTTGGCTGAACAACACAGCCCGCTCTTGTTCAGCCATATCGACAAACTCTGCCCCCCTATCCTCGATGATTTCCCGGGCAAAATCAACCAAATACTGCCCGTGGTAACCCTCCTCAGGGACCTTTCGATCATATCCAAGCGCACTCATATATCGGGCGCTCAACGATTCGCCTAATAATTTTATCTGTCTGCCGGCATCATTCACATAAAATTCACGACTGGCATGATATCCGACAGCTGTAAAAAGACTGGCTAGTACATCTCCAATCGCTGCTGCTCTGGCACTGACAATATTTAAAGGTCCTGTAGGATTGGCACTAACAAACTCGAAAAGCACATTGCCTGATTTTTCATCCCCTTTGCCCCAGTCTTGTCCTTCCTGCAGAATTGTTTCCACGATATTTTGCAGGGCAGGATTGGCAAGAAAAAAATTAATAAAACCGGGCCCCGCAATCTCAACCTTACTGATTACATTGGGGTCAAGTTCCAATTCATTGACAATATCTTGTGCGATTTGGCGGGGAGCCTTTCGGGCTATTTTTGCCAGGTTCATAGCAATGGTGATCGCAAAATCCCCAAATTCTTCCTGCTTTGGCTTTTCCAGTACCAAATCATCGAGTGCAAAATCCGTATATCCCAATCGATGCAGGGTTTGTAGAATGGTTTTCTTGACATAAATCTGTGGTTTCATCGTTATTCCTTAACATGAGTGGTTTTGGCATCAGCCCACAATCGTTCAAGTCCATAATAATCGCGACGTTCAGGCAAAAACAGATGCACAACGACATCTACAAAATCGAGCAGCACCCAACTCATGACATGAGTTCCCTCAATATGCCAGGGTTTTACCTTTTCTTGCAACAGCGATTTGCTCAGATGATCGATAATGGCCTTAATTTGTACATCGGCTTCAGCTGAGGCGATCACAAAATAATCAGCTGCCGAGGTTAATCCTTCGAGATCAAGGATAACTATATTTTGACCTTTTTTATCCAAAATCAATTCTGCTATACGATCAGCCAGATCGCGTCCCTGTAGTGGCATAAAAATGTCCTATATTTTTGAGTTCTGATACTTTATCAGTTATAACATCAGAAGTTAATTCGAGCATACATCGAAAATGATCTTTCGGGCATGAATCGGCCCCCATATGAGTGCATGGGCGACAAGGCATTTGTTCATGTTCAACAACACGGCTATTGGGGCTTACCGGATAAAATCCTAATTCCCGCGTCGTGGGGCCAAATATTGCGACAACAGGTACATTCAGGGCATCCGCGATGTGCATCAAGCCAGAGTCATTGGTTACTATAGCATTCATTCGTGCGAGAACACTCGCACTTTGCATCAGCGAGAGCTCGCCGATTAAATTAATGGCACCCGAATCTCCCAATTTTTCGATTTCTTTTCCTAAATGACGTTCTGTGGGACTTCCCAGGAGCCAGATTTGCCATCCTTCTGAACTTTTTTTTCCGGCGAGTTCTGCAAAATAGTGCACTGGCCAGCGTTTATTCGCAAACCCGGCACCCGGCACCAGGGCAAGGTGTTTTTGCTGCGCCGAAAAATTTTTCGATTGCATGAATCTGGTAACATCCCTTTCTGCATCAGGATCGAGATGAAACTCGAGATCAGAGTCTACATCATGGACCCATTCGGCAACAGTATTGAGATATCGTCGATGCACCGGAATGATACGTTCGTAGAGATTATATTTTAAATTTATCAAGAAAAAGCGAAGCAAACGATATTTCTTATATCGGCGAACGGTTGCTTTTGAAAACAGTGTCAGATACCGTGTTCGTGGATTATTGTGAACATCGAGTATCAACTCATAATCCTGCGCTTTGATCTCCTTTTTTAATCGTTTCAAGCCCGGCCACCCCTCTTTTTTATCAACAACCCTCAACGTGTTGATATAGGGATTTGATCTCATCAGACCAGCATATTCTTTTTTCACCACAAAATCGATGGTGGCCGAAGGAAAATGCTGCGCAAGATGTTTGAGCAGCGGCATGGTCAGCACGATATCGCCTATGGAGGATAATCGCAAAACCAAAATACGCGAAAACTCGGATTTTTCTCTGCGTGTTTTTTTTACATATCCAAACAATGATTTGCTCATTTTTTTTCAAAATGATCCAGACCGGATGTGGTAACGACATCAAGCCGGCTATTTTTCTCAGTAATAAACAGTGCCTCCACCTCTTGCCACTGATTGACAACGCTCATGCCTTGATCAGGGCCCAAAATAAAAAGCGCGGTTGAAAGCGCATCGGCCAGTGCACATGACGGGGCGACCACGGTCACACTCGCACATTTTCTGCCGGGGTATCCGGTTTTTGGATCAAGAATATGATGATACCTCACAGAATCAAAAACAAAATAGCGCTCATAATCCCCAGAGGTCGCGACAGCCCCTTTGTCCTTTTGAAAACGTCCCAAGAATTCTCTTCGTTCCCTTGGATGACGCACATAGACACGTCGTTTACCCCGAGTCAGTTCGCCTGCGAGAGCTCTCAGATCTCCGCCGGCATCGACTAGTGCATTTTCGATACCTGCATTTTCAAGGATTTCGATGGCCTGGTCAACGGCATATCCTTTGGCAATCCCTCCCAGGTGTAACGCGACATTGTTTTTTTTGAAATGAATGGTCGAATCCCTGAGCTCGATCCATTTCGCACCTACCAAAGCAAGGCATGAATCTATTGGATGCTGTGCTGGAACAGAAAAGGATTCGGAATACCCAAATCCCCACAAATGCATGAGGGGTGCTATTGTGACGGTAAATGCTCCTTTTGACCGCTTTTCCACCTCGAGTGCTATGGTGAGAATTTCCTGCACGGATTTGGAAAGCGTCACAAATTGTTTGGCCGCCGTTTGGTTGATATGAAATATCTCGCTCGTGCTATCAAACGATGAGGAGAGCTGCTCGATCGTCTTCATTCTGTCAATGGCCGCATCAATAGCTTCATTGATCAGAGCCGGCGGTTTTTCATCAAATACGCGGATGCTGATAAACGTATCCATCATTAAGACAGATTTCTCAATGGGATTCCATTGGGGGGTTGGCTCACAACCCTGAATAACCACATTCAAGGTGACCAACAAAGAGATTACCTTACGGCGAGAAAACGTTTTATTTATCGCGATCGACAGTAAATTTAACGAGGTCATCTAAAGCCTGCTTTGCATCACCCTCCGGATACGACTGCAAAATGGACAAAGCTTTGTCAGCATAATTGGCTGCGACTTTTTTGGCATATTCGACGCCCCCGTGACTGACTGCAAATTCGACGACACGATCGAGTTGATCATCATCTTCGACGCCACCGCTCAAGATATCTCGAATCTCTTGAGAAAGCGACTCTTTGGCCAGGTTAAACGCGTATATGAGGGGTAGAGTAATTTTGCTCTCTCGAATATCACTGCCAGTTGGCTTTCCCATAGCATATCGGTTACCCACATAATCCAAAAGATCATCCTGAATCTGAAAAGCCATACCCAGATGATTGCCATAATCGCGCATCTTTTGTCTTGAATAGGGGTCATCGTTGACTGAAAAAGCACCCAGTTCACAAGCAGCACTGAAAAGTGAGGCTGTTTTTTTATATATTAAATCAAAATAGACAGATTCGGTCATTTCAAAATCGCGCGCCCGCTCTATTTGCAACAATTCGCCTTCGGTGATTTCCTTTGCGGCACGAGAAAAAACAGCCAGGACCTCATGATCCCGTATATCAAGCATCGTCGTAAGGGTTTTTGAAAATAAAAAGTCACCGACCAAAACGGAAATTTTATTATTCCACAGGCTATTGACCGTGGGCTCTCCGCGGCGCATATCAGAGGCATCTACGACATCATCATGGACCAGTGTCGCGGTATGTAAAAGCTCGATAACAAGTCCACATCCCAGGGTCTTGTCATTGATCTGACCGTGCAGCTTGGCACTTAGAAACAGCAAAATCGGCCGGATCCGTTTTCCTTTAAGCCCGGAGATATAATGCACGACTTGCTCAGCTAGCGGGATATCCGCATGCAAGTTATCTTTGAAAGCACTTTCAAATTCAACCAGATTCTCCTCGACCGGAGCCGCTATCGACATCATATCCACAATCTGTTCCATCGCTAAATAGTAGAAAAGTTCAGTTAATTTAATAAAAAAGCATATTATTGTCAATACATATACATTTGGCTTTAATAGAGTTGTCCTGGGAAATCAAAACCAGCGATCTACAAAAAGCCAACGATTATTGACGATTGATTATTTGTTAACATAATTCGAGTGTTGACTATTCACACTAATTGATTGCAAGAAAGTGTCTGTCGCCTTGGCGACCGGTAATTTGATGGAAAATTGTGTTCCTTTATCTTCTTTGCTCTTTACAGAAATATCACCTCCCTCACGCTTGATAATCGTATAAGAGAGATACAAGCCAAGGCCTGTCCCCCCCTGATTGCGTTTGGTTGAAAAGAATGGTGTGAAAATATGTTTTAAATTCTCTTCGGATATTCCCTTACCTGAATCGATAAAGTCTATGGTCACCCATTGGTCATCAGGCAAGGTTCTGGTTCTGATCAGTAATTTGCCACCCTCTGGCATGGCTTGTACGGCATTGAGAATGATATTGAGAAATACCTGTTTTAAAGAATCCAGGCTAAAAAATGTTTTGGGGGTATCCTGTATTTCCTTGACAATTTCTATATTTCGGCGATTGACATCTTTTTCCAACAGATCGAGTGTTTGATCCAAGAGCTTTCTCAGATCGATACGCTCGCGCTCATAGTCGGAGTGGCGAGAAAATTGTAGCAAATTGTCTATGATAATAGATGCACGTCGTACGTTCTTTTTGATGATCGAAAGTCGATTTTCCACAGTCGCATCTTTATTTTCCAGAATCTCTTCAATCGTATATCGGGCCGTTTCGATAATATTGAGTGGATTGCGCAACTCATGCGCAATTCCCGATGACAGCAGACCGATCGATGCCAATTTTTCGGCTTTGATGAGTTGTTTTTCTATTTCTTTTTGGTCGGTTACATCTTTGACATACTCGATTAAAAATTCCGGTTTGCCATCCAAGCCGGCCATGGGATAAGTCCAGATGTGGAATGTACGACCGTGATAAAAAATTTCCAAAAATCTGGCTTCGCCGGTAGCAAAGGTTTCCCTGGCAGGACAATTATCGCATGGTGTCGAACGATTGAACAACGCTTTGTAACATTTTTCACCGACCAGTTTTTGTGCATGCTGGGTCACTGCCTGAGCATACCGTTTATTGCCCATGATCAGATTGTGTTCACGATCCTGTACCGATATCAGGTCAGTGATGCCATCAAACAAAGAAATCAGTCGTTGCCGGCTCAACAATAATTGCTTTTGCATTTTGAACTTTTCGCTGATATCCCTTACAAAAAGTTGTACAACTTTTTTGGGGCCAATACTCACAAGACTGGCATTGACATCAACAGGAAAAAGCCGATTATCGGAACGTACAAGAAAGATTTGATCAGAATTTGCATGACCTTTTTCCCTCAAGTCGCTGTAAAATTTGTGCCATTCTTTTAAAGATCGTTGTGAGCATAAATCCTGAAAAGGACGCTGCATCAGTTGAGTGCTTTCCAGTCCGATCAGCTCTTCTGCTCGCTTGTTCACCTGAATCATATGGAGGGAAACCGCATCGATGATAAAGATCGCAATGCTGGCCCGATCGAAAAGAGCAAAAAACCGCTGTTCACTCTGCTGCAATTGGGAAGAAAGACGCTTTTCCTTCATCGCCCTTTCAATGACACTGGGTAAAAGGTCCAAATAATCTTTACTTTTTACCAGGTAATCATAGGCTCCCTGGCGCATGGCCTGAACAGCGATACGTTCATCGCCCTGCCCTGTAACCATTATCACAGGAATGGAAATCTTTAAATCCTTGATCTTTTTCAAGGCTTGTAATCCATTCAGTCGGGGAAGATGATAGTCCAGCACCACAACATCAAAGCTCTGTTCCTGTAACAGATGTAAGCCTGACTCGGCATCATGTGCGATAAACGATTCGATAGCAAATTCACTGCGACCGGTGATCAGCTTCATCAATCGTGCCTGTTCAGGATTATCCTCAATCAGCAGCACTTTATAGGGATCTTGGTTCATATGTTTATTTATCTTTTCTCGGAATGGTGAAATAAAATGTTGCCCCCTGTCCGGGCTGGCTTGTGTAACCAATCTCTCCGCCTTGCGACTGAACCGCTCGTTTGGCAATAGCCAAACCCAGACCGGTCCCTCCTGCAAAGGCCTTGCTAAAAGGTTTAAAAAGTTCTGTTTCCAATCCTGGCTCTATGCCAGGTCCATTGTCTTTGACAAGAAACTCATCATCCAAAAGACGTTTCCTGGAAGTGATTTCGATTCTTGGTTGCTCACTCTGCTTGCAAGCTTGAATGGCATTGCTAATAAGATTTCGAAAAATCTGTTGCAATGCTGTTTCCTGAACTTTAACCTGAGGCAGATCGCTTCCAACAATGACCTCGATATGGTATTTTTCTATCAGCCCATGTAGCGAGTCGAGTATTTGTCTAACAATATCACCCGAAAAGACAGACTGAACCTCTTCACCATCTCCGGACAATCGATAGTAAACCAGCAAATCTTCGATGAGTGCATCCATCACCTGGAGATTGGCCTGAATGCGTTCCTGATATTTTGTATGCATATCAAATTCATGAGCTTTTTCCTGATGCAATAGCTCAAAATAGCTTTTTATACTGGCCAGAGGAGCTTTGAGATCATGCGCAAGGGTCCTGTTGAATTCTTGCAGCTGTGCAATTTGTTTCTGGTTGTTTTCAATTGCTTGACTGTTTAATAGCGCAGACTCTAAAACACTGACAAGAAAAGAGCCCTGTTCCTGAAAGCGTTCTTTTTGTGGGGGCGAATGAAATTGTGTCAGGATAAACGCTCCGACACAGCGTGCATTTTTTCGCACAGGCAATAGTGCAAATCGCATTCGATCATCCATTTGGCCAGGATCGACGAGAAATTTTGCCGGATCATCGACAAAAAGGGGGTTCGGCTCTTGCACGATTTGCTGTTTCCACTCTTCGGCCCGTTCCCGATCGAGATTTTGTCGCATATTCTCTGGAAACCAGAGTTCAGTACCATCATCCACGGACCTGATGCTGCATTTATCAGCTTTGAAAAAGATCTTTAACTGATAGCAGCATTCTCGCAACATGGTTTCCATTTTTAAACAAGACATGATAGACACCGCAACTTTTGCGAGCGGATCAGTATCTTTATGCTCTACAGACGTAGCTGAAGCAGAGCTCGTTGCCACCAACAAGCCCAAAAGAGAGGCACCGACTTTGATCCATTCATTTTCCCTGGCAGTAAAAGAGAGATCATTTTTACGTCCGATAGCCAGCGTACCATAGTAATGATCCCGGAACATAACCGGAACACTGGCATGAGCTGGCAGGCTGTAAGGCAGACGTTGTTGATCGACCCTGGAGATGACAGGTGTAGATTGTCGTTGTACCCATGCCAGTTCTTTCTCAGTATCCTGTAAAGTTACTTTTGTGGAAAATTCTGTTTTCAGACTGGGATGTGCCAGTTCGTAAAAGTCCGCTTCCATACGATCGGGTTGAAGGTGATAGAAGGAAAAATAATCAAACTCTATCTCGCTATTCAGGGTCAGTGCCAGTTGTTCGACTCCTGGTTCGATTTTTTGATAATCAAGACTCTTGATCAACTCGAGTGTCCATTTTGCCTGCTCGACATCTTTAGGATCTTTTTGGTCGTCAGAAGGCGGAGAGGAGCTCGACAATTCTTTTATAGCCATCACAGGTTTTTGCAAAGAGCCCGACAAAAGCTTTTCAAAAGGGATGGCTAAAAAAGTGGAAACAATATCAACATATCTTTTTTGTTGGATGGAAAAGGGGTCATCTTTTTTTCTGCCTGTATAAATCGCACCAAGGAGCATTTCGCCGGAAGCAATGGGTGCCAGCATTTCATGCTGCATATCTGAAAAAAGCGGTCTTTCTGCATGATTTCGCGTCAAAATGGCCAGCTTGGTGCTGAACTCATTGATCCAGCGAGAATCTTTATCAAGCGGATCAAAATATTTTTCAACAAACATTGATTTATTAAAGGCCAGTGGCGCGGAAAGAGATTCAGACACTGCATCATAAAAGATATACAAAACAATATCGAAATTCAAACGATTAAGAAAGATATCGCGTACATGATCGAGAACCTCGTCCAAATCCTGATTGGCCGATAACGCCTTGATCAAATCATAAAGAGAATCATTGTCATGATCCAAGAGATTCATAATTACCACTAGTCTTTCAAATACAACGAGGTTGAGGTATGATCGTTGCGATGAGCTCATTCAAAGAGCATTTTCGCTCGTGCCAGAACACGTGGGATTGCCTCTGTAGGCGGTAAATCGATTTTTGCTCCAGCGGCAAACTTGTGTCCTCCTCCCCCAAATTCACCAGCCAATTCATTTACAGCGAATTTTCCCTTGGAACGAAAGCTCACTTTGGTGTGACCATTATCACTTTCAGAAAAGAGCAGACTCACCTGGACTCCATCGATGGTTCTGGGGATCTCTGAGAACCCCTCGGCTTCCCAGCGATCGGCACCTGTTTCTTTTAATAAAGATTGAGTTATGTTAAACCATGCCAGTTTTCCATCGCAGTCAAATTCAAGACCGCTATATAATTTGCCTAAAAGTCTGGCCCTGGAGATGGATTGGCTTTCATACACCTGTAGATATATTTTTCTGAAAGGGGCCCCGCGCTGAACGAGATCAGAGGCGATGCGAAGTGTCTTGGCAGTCGTATTGGAAAAGCAAAAAGAACCGGTATCGGTCAGGAGACATGTATATAAAGCTTCCATAATAGGCATGGTTAACTCGGCTTGAAAAGCCTGGAGCAAATCGTAAACGATCTCTCCTGTGGAACTGGCATGCTGATCAGAAATCTGAATATCACCGATCTGATCGGTCGGTATATGATGATCGATGACCGCCAAACTCATCCCGAGCTTTTGCAAATCTATACCCAGGTCTGCGAGTCGCTTCCAGTCACTGATATCGACAATAAAACCGCCTTTGATACGCTTTAATAAATCAAAATGTTTCTCACGATCATAAATCAATATCTGATTATTGGGATCCAGAAACTGAAAAAACCTGGGAGTAGAATCACAATTGATCATGTAAACGGTTTTGTCGAGTTGCCGAAGAAAATGTGCCAGCGCAACCTGGCTGCCAATCGCATCCCCATCCGGGTTTTGGTGGGTCGTGATAAGAAATGAATCCTTATCTTTGATAAAAGATCTAATTTGATCCCAAATGGTCTGGTGCATTATTTCCCTTGAGCTGTTTTTTGTACGACATTGATATTCCCAAACTCATCTTTGGCTTTGATCGCAATAAAGTTCACCTTGCCTGCCAAAGAATCGGGTATATCAACACGAAAAAATTCTTGCTTACTGTCATAAATTTTATCTTGTGGGAAAATCGTCATCCATCCCGTGGAATTGTAGCTTATCGCAGCATTTTCTATACTGTTCCAGTCATCTAAAAGATTGAACGTAACGACCTCCTCGGAAACATCAAAATTCATTAGTGCGGGGCCTGAATTATCGATAATAAAAATATCGCTGACTTTAGAATGGGTCAACGCCTGTTCCGGATCATTCGAAAGGTGATCACACGCCGTAATGCGCAACCGATATTCTCCGTCTGGCATCTGAGAACTATCCCATGTATAGACATTGAGGGGATAATGATCTGCCAAAATATGCCAATCACGCGTATTCGCGAATTGATATTGAATCTTGAATTGTATCGCATCAGAATTTGGATCATTAAAAAGCCAATCGACACTCCGATATCCTTTTTTGGTCATCGGAGAGGGCAAGCTTTTTGGATGCAAAAGGCCGCCCCGCTGTTTGACAGGTGCCCACGCTGTTTCCTGATCGACAATATCAGACAAGTTATAGGTTTGATCAGGTGAATGCACTATAATCGTACTGATTTGCGGAGGCAAATTCCTTTGTATATAGGAAACTGCGACTTCGCTTATCACCGGAACACCTTTATCAGGGATATCAAATTGACACTTCCATTGCAGAAAACGGGAAGCCGGGCTTTGAATTCGATACACATCTTGCACTTTTTGTACCGGTTGCCAGTCAGACCACATCTTACCGGGCTGTTCAGTGTTGCCCGAACGCGTAAAAAAGTGTACATTATTTGACGTGTTTTGACCGGAAAAAGCCAGATTTCCCCACTGGGAGAGTTCACCCGCATCAATTGATTCTGATTCAAAATTGGCTTGTTTGGCAAGCATTGGACCCACTTTATACAATCGAGCCATATTCGAAGTGGCCATGTACACAGTACCTTGATCAGAAGCCATGATATGTGTAATTTGTGATTCATCTGCAGTAAGGATGAGTGAGAGCTCACCGTCTCTGTCTATCTGATAGAGCTTGCCCGTATTTTCACCTGCTCCTACCAAGATTTCTCCCTTTTCGTCGACCATAAGAGATTGGATTGATTCTTTTCCCATTGTCCAAATATCAACAGCCTGGCCCAATGGATCGATTCTGAATAAACTGGTTTGGGTTTGGGCAGGCACCAACGCTGCAGGGGGAAGAATGGATTGCGGGCTGAGTGTTATTTCCATGGATTCGGTATCCGATTCTTCATCCCGACCATTACGAGTGCTCTTGCGCATTGTCGCGGCGCGCCTGGAAATCTCACCAAATGCAGCAACATACATTTCCTGACCATTTGTCACGATATCATGAACTTCTTCCATTTGCGTGTCAAATACAACATAGGCATCCTGATTTTTTTCGAACTTTATCACATAACCACTTCCACTGGTGCCGGCATACAGAGTCTGATCAGAGCCAATATTGAGGCAGCGCACATGTGTCTGGTCACTCGTATAATAAAACGTGGCCTCGCCATTGCTGGATATTTTATAGATACGTGCAGAATCACCCGTTGCGACATAAAGATTGTCCTGATCATCGGTCACCATATCCCAAATATATTTTTCATTGGGCTCGAAATATAGCGAGGATTCATTTTCTTCGGTGAGTTGGTATACCTTGCCTTCAGGAGAGGTTGCTGCAAACAAGCGATCCTGCTGATCGATCACCAAAGCGAAAATCTGTAGTTCCTGGGCATCGAAATAGAGTGTGCTGTCGCCATCGGCGGACACTCTATAGACCCGGCCTTCATTTCCTGTGCCAACATAGAGATTGCCTTTACTATCCCTTACAACATCCCAAATAAACGGGTCACCACTCTTAAGCAAGGAACGGGTCAGAGGGGCAGGACTGAGATGACCCTCTTTTAAAATCGAGACATTTACGGCTTTACCACGTTCAAAATCCTGAAAAGACTCGTGCGTTTGTTTTCGAGATTTTATTGCATAGAGCTGTGCTGTTTGAAATATAAAGAGTGCAGCCATAAAAAATAAAAATTTTCGCATAATCAGTGTTCCGTTCAATTCGATTGGATATAAAAAACTGTGTCACCTTCTAGCTGATCAGACTCGGGCAAGGTCGCTTTTTGTGGCTGATTGATTCTCACGATCAGTTTTCTGGCTCCTTGCACCATTGCATCCACAGGAACATTCATTTCCACCAGCAGCCGATCGGTCAGAGCGCGTGCTTCGCCGGAAGCACGCCGGGAATCCATTACCCCCCGGACTGAAGGGGGTAAACTGGTCAGTTCCTGACCATGTACGACCAATCCTCCGTCCCGCTCACGCAATTGTATATAAATTCGATTGTTTTGTCTTCGCTCTTTTAACAATCTCAAAAGATGAGCAAAATCATATGGACGGAATTTTTCGGTATTTAATTGCATCTCATAACGGGTCAAAGTGGGGCCACTGCCCACGATAAGGGTAAGATACCGTGCTTTGACTTTTTCGGGTACCGGAATAACCTTGGAGATCTCTCGAGTGGTTCCGTTTGTATTCAATAGATCGATTTGAAGCAATAGTGAATCACCGGGATCAACCATAGATTTGTCCTGACGTATGGATCTGATTTTAAGAACGCGTTCGCCTGGTCGGGTTTTCAGATCCAGCTTTACATCTGTTATGTCCGGTGAATCGAAATCATTGACAATCAAAGCACCCATGAGAGAAGCCGTTAAATCGCTCACCATGGCGACATCGCTGCCTGTTTCGACAACACCCAGATCGCGGGTTGTCGAAAAAAAGTCCTTAAAGTTCAAAGACTGTCCGTCTGCAAACCTGACGAGTCCCGTCAGTTCGGTAGAGACCCGCTGACTGGACAAGCGCGAGGCAACAATGGCCTGGAAAAGGGCGATCCGAAAAAAAAATGGAGACAAGTTATTGATAGACGTGTCATAAGCCATATCGAACCGGAATGATTCCTGGCCAAAATGTTCTGACATCATATTGAGACTGATGGGAAGAGTAGCGGCTTTTTCACGGGTATTTCCGAGCGCTCCTGACAGCCGGTCCTGACGGAAAGACCCTGCCTCAAGTGTACTGATCGCCATCTTGCTGGAGCCCATCAAACTGGGCAATGTGGTCAGGATTTTGGCATGTGCCAGGGGCACGGCAATAGGACCCAGATTAAATATCTGGTGCCCAAAGGCCAGCAATCGGTCTCCATCAACATCAGTCACCGTACCCGTTGCATCGATCCCCACGTCTCCACCGACAAACAAAATCGATACAGCGGACCCGGGTTCAAAGCTCGCCAAAGAATCCACCTGGCTTGCCGATCCTCCGGCCATGATTATAAAACCCAATTCCTGGAAAAGATCCTTAAAAGGTGCCAAAGTCTCTGCTTGAAAACCTGAAAATACCAATGGAGTCAGTATCGTCTGCAAACCGGTAGTTCTTTGCGATGAACGCATAAAGGGCTTTAGGACTTTATGCCAAAGATCTTTTGACTCGCCTGTAAATGTTGCATCAAGATAGGTTTCGTGATTTATAAGAGTAGAATATGATTCTGGCCGGGATTTTTCATATTCCACGGTTTTTAACATATGTTCGATGGGCATGACCGCACCGATGGGTTCTTTCATAAACTGACCGAACCGCATAGCCAGGGCTCCGATCAACTTACCATCGATATAGACCGGGCTGCCACTCATACCGCTGACAATACCGTATCTCTCTGCATTTTCTCCGGTCAGACGAACGAGAATGACATCGAATTTCGGATAAAGATTTTGCATAATTTCCAAAACCTCGACTCCGAATTCTTTTATTTCAGTTCCATAATAGACTGTTTTGCCTTTTCCCGTCATCCCTGGTCGAATCTCGGAAAGAGGCATTATTTCGGTATTCCACTGTGCATTAACCGTGATGGCACTCAATAAAAAAATAATAGTTAATCGTATCAAAATCCTTTATCCTGCTTACTCTTGACTGGGTTACCACTGGAATAAACTTGAAATTATTGATTTAATTTCACTTTAGCAAGAAAAAATCAGATTCCCTGAACCGGAGACGTGATAACCGGCAGAGCAACATCAATATTCCAGGGACTTGCCCACATCCAGAATGGTTACATTGAATCCTTTTTCACTGGCTTTATCACGAAAAAGGTGTGGATCCGTGTCAATCACTTGAAACGTTTTAAAGTGCATCGGAACAACCGTTTTGGGGTTCAAGAATTCGGTGGCCTTTACAGCATCATCGATCCCCATGGTAAAGTTGTCCCCTATGGGTAATAGAGCGATATCGATTGAATTCATTTCACCGATTAATTGCATATCCAAAAACAAGCCGGTATCCCCCGCATGATAGACGGTCTTGCCATCCATGGTGACCAGAAATCCACATGGATTGCCCATATAAGCCAGAGCATCATCTCCCAAGTCCGCGCCGGATCCGTGATGTGCAATCGTGAGTTTCACACGACCAAATGGAAAGTTGAATTCACCTCCGATATGCATGGGATGAACATTGCATCCTTTTTTACTGCAATATGTGGCCAGTTCAAAAGGGGCAATGATCGTGGCATCATTTGCCTGGGCGATTTCAATTCCATCACCTAAATGATCTCCATGACCATGAGTCAGTAGCACATAATCGGCCTTAATATTTTCGGGTTTTTCCTGTGCGAGGGGATTACCACTCAGAAAAGGATCAAAAACCAGACGAGTCTCGTTATTCTCCAGCAGAAAAGCGTCATGACCTAAAAAGGTAAGTTTTGGCATGTATTCCTCCTTTACATTAAAGATCTCCTCCTTGTGGCCGCATCACAACCTGTTCGATCATGATATTGGCATCTGCCTTGCACAAATGAACGGCCTGAGTCGCGACCTGCTCGGGAGTCATCATCCGTTCACGGGGTAAATCAGCATTGCCCCATATCTCCGTGTCTGTAGCTCCGGGCATAAAAGCCGTCACCTGAATACCATATTGACGTGTTTCGTTTCTCAGCACGTCAGTAAACCCTAACATGGCATATTTTGACGCGCAATAAGCTCCGCAATTGGGATAGGGTTGTTGACCTGCAACTGATATCACATTGATGATCTTGCCGGCTCGATTTTCGATCATATGAGGCAAAACAGCTTTGCTGCATAAAAAGGCTGAGCGGGTATTAACCGCCAGGGATTCGTCCCACTCTTGGACGTCTGTGGAAAGAATGGATTTGAATATGCCTATTCCGGCATTGTTAATCAACGTATCGATTCTTTTCCACGAGTTCAATATTTTTTCAGCGATCTGTAAAGGTACTTTTGGCTGGCTGACATCGCCGGGTAGAACCAAGGCATTTCCCCCCTGCTGTTGAATCGAGTCGCTCAACTGATGAAGAGCCGTTGCATTGCGCGCTGTAAGAGCAACCGCAAATCCCGCTTTGGCTAGTTTTTGCGCCATGGCTTTACCGATTCCGCGACTGGCACCTGTAACCCAAACAACATTCATATCAAGTCCTGTTTTGAATAAGGTTTAAAAATTCAACTCGAGTTCTGCGATCATCTTTAAAAGCACCGAGCATAGCACTGCTGGTCATAAAACTGTTCTGTTTTTCCACTCCACGCATCATCATGCAAAGATGCTTCCCATCCATGACCACAGCAACCCCATACGGTTCCAACACCTGATCTATACACTCGGCGATTTGCCGGGTCAGTCTCTCCTGAACTTGTAATCTTCTGGCAAATACATCAACGATACGCGGAATTTTCGACAAACCGATAATCTTGCCTTTTGGCAGATAGGCGACATGACACTTGCCGAAAAAAGGCAACATATGATGTTCGCACATGCTATAATATTCGATATTTCGAACGATGACCATTTCATTACAATCTTCATAAAAAATCGCATCGTTCAAAAGTTTGTCGACATCCATGCGATAGCCCTTGGTCAAAAATCGCATGGCACGTTCTACTCTTTCGGGTGTACGAACCAAACCTTCTCTTTCGGGATCTTCACCCAAAGCCTTTATCATGTTTGTAACAAGAGGTTGAATAGGATGTTCCATCATTTTTCTCCTCGATAGACCACCATATTTCTTGGAGTCTCGTAAAGTACAAGTTCGTATAGTGCTCCATTAGGAAACTTTTTTTCCAGCTGATTCCAGATCGCAACAACAATATTTTCAGCAGTGGGGACGATTCCCTTCATAAAATCGACGTCCACATTTAAATTCTTATGATCAAGGCGATCTATGACATGCTGATTTACAATATCCTTGAGCACTTTTAAATCGATGACCATTCCGGTAACCGGATCGGGTTCGCCTTTGATAGTCACTTTTAATTCATAATTATGACCATGATAATTTGGATTATTACACGATCCGTAAATTTGCTCGTTTTTATCCGCATCCAATCGGTCTGAATGTAAACGATGTGCTGCATTAAAATGCAGTCGACGTGTCACATATACAGTTGGCACTGGACCTCCATCTTGCACAGGTGTTTTACCAACACAAAACAGTCTGTATAAACGTTATAATCCAACTTTCTCTGATCCGCAGGCTAACCCAATTGACACATCACGACTCTAACGTGGAAAATAATTTTGATCTATTCAAATACCTTTTCATGTCTGAACAGAGTCTTTCAGGCAGTGTCCTTTACAGTGAGGTTTTCAAGACGTCCATCACCCATTTTTATATCATGTTGTTTTAATAAATAACTAAAAGCGATACCAAAAAATCCTAATATAGAAAAAATCCACATTCCCAGAGTATATTCGCCAGAATAGTCATTAGCCCAGCCGATCAAGTAATTGAATAAAGCCAATCCTATATTTTGCACCATAGTCATCAGCCCATAGGCAGTTCCCAGGTGCTGCTCTTTGACAATGAGTGCAACCGAGGGCCACATGGCTGCGGGAATCAAGGAAAATGCCACTCCCATCATGATCATAGGCACAAGAGGGTGAACCGGTGCATAGATGAGCATCAGATAAACCGGGATCAGCAAGAAAGACCCCAACATCATCAAAGAGGCCCGTTTCCCTTTCAGGTCGATCAAGACACCAAATAACGGTGTACCGATCATAGAAGCGAATGTGATAAAACTCGAGGTAAACCCGGCCATAGCGCGGCTGATGCCGTGATGCTCGATAAAAAACTTTACGGCAAAGGTCTGAAACGGGAAAATAGCTGAATAGAATGTGACACACAAAAGCGTAATATACCAAAAGGAAGCATTAAAATTCTTAAAAACTTGCAAAGACACTTTATCGACTTTATCTGCTTCACCCAGATGGTACCGTTTTTTGGCATCTGACTCGAGAATAACATAAATGACAACAGACAGAAAAGAGACAATACCCGCCACAATGGCAATCAAGAGGGGCCCCTTCCAGCTGTCATATAATCCTTTTGCCCAAAACGGTGAATTCAGGGCAGTAAACGTACCGAGTCTTGCAATCGTCAGATTAAGTCCGAACGCAAAAGAGAGCTCTTTGCCTTTGAACCACTTGGCGATCACCGTCGTAATGGCAACAATAAGAGATTCGGCACCCAACCCAAATATCAATCTGCCGGTAGCCATGAGCCACAACTCACCTTTGAGTCCGGTGATCACTGCACCAATCATACAGAGCCCGGAAAAAATCATCGATGCTTTTTTTGCCCCGATTCGATCAATCATTATCCCGCCAATGACCACCATAAAAATATTTGGCAGGCTATAGATGGCGTTCAAAGTACCGATGTTTTTATCCGAAAAGCCCAACTGCAACTTTAGCAAATCAGCGAGCGGACTGATACTGTCATACACATAATAGTTACCGAACATAGCCATACTGATAAAGAACAGAACCGTCCAGCGATAAAACGCAGTGGGTTGCCGCTCGATCTGGGGGGAAACAATAGTTTTCATAAACTCCTCTGGCTATACCATTGAGCGAACTGTAATCAAATTTGTGTCCGAATGAATTCGAGTGGGGAAAAATCTAGATTAATAAACAAAACAAATTTCATGAAAACAACTGCTTTTTATTCTTGTTTTAAGCACACATTTTTAATATTTTTCAAAAACACAAGGCAGACTATTCTTTGAACTCTATACAAATCCATACTCTTTTTTCACTTGGTATTGCTTACATCCTGGCGCTCTTGTGTGCTCGTATTTTAGTCCGCTGGCATATACCAAAAGTGACAGCATATCTTCTTGTCGGACTTTTTCTCGGTCCTTCTTTTGGTCATATTTTTCAAATCCCTTCGCTTTTCAGCTCCCAGGATCTCGTCAATTTGGGTATTTTCAGCCAAGTTGCATTGGCCCTTATTATGCTTGCGATTGGCAGTCAATTCAAAGGAGAAGCACTTCAGCGCTGGCGCCAGAGCCTTGTTTTGCATGCAGGCACAGAAACTTTTCTGACTCTTGTACTTGTTGCCGTCGCTACCTTTACAGTCAATTTTTATGTGTACGGTCAGGTATTACAAAATACCAACAATCTTTTGACGTCCAGTGTATATATCGCTCTTTTTGTTGGAATCATCTCGATGGCCACGGCCCCGGCAGCGACTCTTTTGGTGATTCGGGAATATGAATCTGAAGGACAGATCACTGAATTGGTGCTCGCACTTGTCGGGCTCAACAATCTGATAACGATTCTGGCTTTTAATGTCGCCGCGCATTTTATCCTCCAGCCTGCAGTTTCTGTACTAGCCCTTTTTTATAAGCTTTTTGCGCCATTGCTTATGGGACTCGTTTTGGGATTTATTGTCAGTGCCTGGGGACAGAAAATCAACTCGAAAACCGAACATCAGATGCTCCTGATCGGCAGCGTCTTGATTGCGGTAGGATTGTGCAAGTGGTTGCATCTCGACATCTTTTTAAGCAATTTCGCATTGGGAATGACCATTACCAATGCTTCGCCAAAATCCGATCAATTATTAAAATCGCTCAAAGGATTCGATTATCCTCTATATGTCCTGTTTTTTATTCTGGCCGGCGCCGGGCTTCATATCGATGCACTCGGTCATCTGGGATTACTAGGTGTCGGTTATATCATAATGCGAGTAGCTGGAAAACTAGCAGGCAATTGGCTGGGCGCCAGGTTTGCAGGGTTTGGTTCGACTGCAGAGAAATATATTGGGTATACGATGCTTGCACAAGCGGGCGTAGCTATAGGCCTGGCCAAAGTTTTAGCCGAGACATGGCCGGAAGGCGGGCAAATGATCGAGACGGTTATTCTCGGATCCGTGGTTTTCTTTGAGGTCGTCGGTCCTCTGGCTGTCCGATATGGCCTGGTCAATGCCGGTGAAGTGCCCTTACTCACGTTATTGGCAAAACGCTCCCCTGAAAACGCAGTACAGGGAGTGCATCACGTGGTGGAATTTTTTCGCACTTCCCTGGGTATCCCCGTGGGACACAAATTAAAGAGTCCGGGCGATATCATGGTCAAGCACATTATGCGCAAAAATGTGGATGTCATTTTTCAAGAAACGCCTTTTGAAGAATTGCTACGGCTCATCGCTCACAGCAGATATGACCGGTTTCCGGTTGTCAATCATAAAAAAGAATTTCTGGGACTCATCGATTACAGAGACATTCGCGATCTTGTTTTTGACAAAAGTCTGTATCAAATCGTGGTTGCCAAAGACCTTACCAATCCTGTTCCGCTTGTCGTTCACCCCGATCAAACCATCGGAGAGGTGTTGGATATTTTTAAACGCTATAGCGATATCACTTATCTACCCGTCGTGACCGATGAACATCCAAGGCTGCTTCTCGGCATGGTTAATCAAAATGATATTCTTGCAACATTTCGAAGTGATTATGGAAAATCTTCAACAAGCCATTGAGTTTGCTGCTAGCGCACATCGGGATCAGCAAAGAAAATCTACGGATATTCCCTACATAACGCATCCTTTTGCTGTTGCCATGTTGCTTCAGCAAGATCAAGCCCCTGAAAATCTAGTCATTGCCGGACTCTTGCATGACGTAATCGAAGATACGCTATACACTCTAGACGATATCGGTCAGCAGTTTGGATCCAAAGTGATGGATATTGTCAGAGAATGTTCAGAACGGGATAAATCACGTCCCTGGGAAGAAAGAAAAAGAGAATTTATCGATCAATTGCGCACTGCTTCATTTGAGGCACAATGGGTAACCTGTGCAGATAAATATCATAATCTTTTTACCATCAACCGTGAATTAAGCAAAAAAGGGCCGTCAGTCTGGAAACGATTCAAACGAGGTTATCATGATCAAAAATGGTATTATCAGGCCATAGATGATATCCTGACCTCACAAACACGTCTGCAGAACTCTTTTCTTTTGATAAATTTTCATCACCTGGTACAATCGGTATTCAATTGGCCGTGAGTTTGTTTTCGTTCTTGATATATTGCCTAGAATTGTGTTTCTTCCTTTTTGACCCTTTTGGAGATTCATCATGGCCTCGTCTTCTTTATGGACAATGATGTGGTTTCGGCCACGAGTTGTCATTCGCACACTTTTGGAAAATTCTCCACAATACCGTATGACGTTTCTGATCGTTTTCGGCGGAATGGCACAAGCACTGAGTAATTCTGCAAATCAAAATTTGGGTGACTGGATTTCAACGGGTCAGCTGATTCTGATTTGTCTCCTTGTTGGACCGTTAGGAGGTCTGGTTTCTCTGTATCTCATGGCATGGGTAATACAGCAGGTCAGCCAAAGAATGGGGGGTAAAGCAAACACTGCTGAACTTCGTACCGCCATCGCCTGGTCCTGGGTGCCATTGGTGACGGTTCTGCCTCTCTGGATCCCGAGGCTGATTTTGTTCAAAGATGAATTGTTCAAAAGCAAAACCCCTATGATTGACTCGATTACCACGTTAAGCCATTTGTACGATATCAGTGTATTTATTGACCAGGCCGTTGCCATATGGTCGATGGTCTTGCTCTATGCAGCCGTTTCAGAGGCTAACCAATTTTCAATTTTTAAGGGAGTCGCCTCGGTGTTGATATCCAGCATATTGATCGCCCTCCCACTGCTTATTTTCATTTCTATTTTTATGCCTGTTTGATGGAAACACGATCTTTAGGTAAATACGGCCCGGCATTGTCGATTCTGGGATTGGGTACATGGTCTATGGCAGGATCCTGGCGATATGGCTGGGGGCATGTAGAGGAAAAACAGGCTTTAGCCACGCTGCACCGAGCTCTTGACAGAGGTATTAACTGGATCGATACCGCCCCGGTCTATGGACTTGGACGAGCCGAATCGCTTGTGGCCAAAGCCGTGAACGTTCGTCCAGAAAAGATATTTGTTGCCAGCAAGTGTGGAATCTGGTGGAACAGTAAAGGAAAATTGAGGCATGATCTGGCACCTGCCATGATTCACAGAGAGATCGATGCGACTTTGGAACGCCTGCAAATGAAACGGCTCGACCTTTATCAGATTCACTGGCCCGACCCCCGGTTTCCTATTGAAAAGTCCTGGAGGGTTTTAAAAAAACTGCTTGAAAAGGGCGTGGTTTTACGCATCGGTTTGAGCAATGTCTCTTTGGAACAACTAGAAAAATGCCAGTCGATCTATCCGGTACACAGCTTGCAGCCGCCCTATAATTTATTGCGCAGGGAGGCGCAAGAGACGCTCTTTCCTTTTTGTCGAAATCACGGTATCGGTGTGCTCGCCTACAGCCCCTTGTTTTCCGGTCTTTTGTCCGAGTCATTCCAGCCAGAGATTCAAAGCGAGGATGACTGGCGACGCAGAGATCAAGCCTTTCAGGAACCCGCTCTTGGTGTTTACAGGCAATTTGTGGGCAAGCTCAAAGAAATCGCTGACTCGTGTCATTCCTCGGTTATCAATTTGGCCTTGTCATGGGTAACCTCTCATCCGGAGGTGACCAGTGCGATTGTCGGAGCCCGGCAACCGGAACATATCGATCGAATACTGGATACCCCATACCCGGACATGACCCCGAGGTTAAAAAAGCAACTATTGAACCTTGCCGCAAATGTCGAGACAAATATCGGTAAATACAAACCGCCCTCTCATTAGGTAAAATGTAGTCTCTGGAAATCTCTTGAGACCTCTGACACCCATCTGTCTGGTGACAAATTCAGGTATTGGATTTTTCATGTATTACGGCGATTTTTATTCTGCTTTATCTCTCGATTGATCGTATATATACAATACTCATGCACTGATTAAAGGCAATAAAATGAAAGTCATTGATAAAAATAAATTATCCATCGCATTTACAGATAAATCTTTATGTACCCGATCGGGAACCTGTATTGGAGTATGTCCCACACAAGCCCTTTCAATCGGAAAAGAGTTTTACCCAGAAATAGATCCTGAAAAGTGTATAGAATGTGGTTTATGCGCTAAAACGTGCCCGGGTGGCAGAGTCATGTACAAAGACTTGACAGAGATTACATTTGGGCACCGCAAAGATAGCGAGACATTTGATGGCTATGTGAGTCACACTTTTGTAGGGCATGCTTCAGACAAGCAAATTCGTCAGGGGGGTGCTGGGGGGGGAGTGATTACCGCTTTACTGGCTGATTTGCTCGATCGCAATATCGTTCAGGGGTGTATTGTCACCCGTATGAAACCAGACAAGCCCTGGCACGGAGAAGCATTTATTGCCAGAAACAGTAAAGATTTGTTGGCCAGCCAGCAATCGAAATATATTATCATTCCCTTGAACGCTGTTTTGCAAGAGATCAAAAAAGAGCCCGGCATCTTTGCCTATGCAGGACTTCCGTGCCATATCCATGGACTACGGCTTTTCGAACGCGAACAACCAAAATGGCGTGAAAAAATACGTGTCGTGATCGGCTTGTTTTGTGCGTCTGCACTAGAGCCATATGTGGCTGAAGAAATGCTGGAATGCAGAGGCATCGACAAAAAATCCCTCAAGAATTTTCATTTTCGGGGAGGCGAATGGCCCGGCAGACATCGCGCCATTCTCAACAACAAGCAGATCAAAAACTTGCATTATTCGAACTTTAAGGACGGAGCGATCAACTATCTGACCTATCTGTACAGTCCTTTCAGATGTCAGACCTGTATCGATGGGGCATCAGAGTTTTCAGATATCTCGGTCAGTGATGCCTGGACCCGCAACGAACAGGGTCAGTATTTGTTTCAATCTCAATCAAAACTATTGGTAAGAACATCGCGTGGACTGGAGGTTATACAGGATGCCATAGAGTCTGGCGCCCTGATTGCCAGTGATGTCACTCAGAACCAGCATTATCAAACACATCGATTGCATACGCGTAAAAAAGGTCTTACTGCTCCCATTCGCGTTGAACGACTCAAACAGGCTGGCAAGACTGTGCCCCTTTATGACCGCACCTGTCCTACAAAAAGTTCGCGTGACAGAATAACCGAATGGCTCGAGTCATCGATCATGAAAGCAGGAGAGAAAAGATCGATTCGATATCCCTTGTTTAAATTTCTGACCTCCCGCTATGGTATACCGATTGTCAAGCTCAGACAGTATATTAAAAGCCGCAAATACCGAAAAAGATGATCGTAAAACAAGGGGGGCTCTATTTAGCGTGTAAAAAAAGAGTATGGTCTGTTTGAGAACCTGGCAGGCTATAGGTTTTACTGTCCACATGATAGAATTCACTATCAGGATGTCCGCTTTGCCCGCCTGTGGATTGTATGATCAATGATTGGCCCGAATCGAGACTCACTTTTATGGTCTGTATCGGAATTCGTGCAGGACTATTTCCAGAGCCGAGCCCATAGATAATCGCGACCGATGGGTGCAAAGGTAAAAGAGGTTGCAGGGAAACGTTACTATCCTCCAACCATGCTCCCATATCCGGGCCCATCACCCGCATAGAGTCCAGCGTTTGATAAAACGCCTGTACAGCGAGTTCATCAACAGATTCTCGCTTGGTGGTGTGTATATCATCTACCCAATAATAAAGTTGATTTGCAAAAGCTTTTGAAAAGTAGGTACAGTCACAGACTGGCCATGATTTAAATAAATAATAAAGATCATTCATTTGGTCCGTGAAAAGACCTTTAGAAAACACATCATAATAGAGTTTGAAAAAAGTTACTGCTATTTTAGGATCCAGGGATCGATAATCCAGTTGTTTCAAGAGATTGACCACCGCATAAATGGACGCAGAATCATCGATGGATGCCTGTAATGGAGAAAGTAAATGGGGCAAGACCTGTTTGATTTGAAATGCAACGGGTTCGAATTCTTTGAACGGGAGAGCAGGATTGTCTTGCACATGTTGCAATGCCAGATCCTGTTGTATAACTTGAAAAGGATATTCGTTAACCTGATTGTTTACGCTGGTCAACAGAACCATCGGTTCTTTAATATCGGATATTGATTGGCCGTTCCTGTATGATTGCAATTCCTTCCAATCGTTTCGTGAATCGCTTCCATCCATAACGAACAACCCGGTTTGTGAGCGCCGTTCCGGGAATCCGGCGCCCAGGTGATAGCCATATTTTCCATTCTTATCCATATAAACGAGATAGGCAGACAGCCGGGTCAATGAATCAAATACCGCAATTTTGCGTGGGTTCTGTTGTGTCAGGAGATGACAGAGAGCATCGATTTCTTGGCCTTCAAGCCGGCCCGCCCAAGCAAGGCTCAGAGGTTTTTTATCATCCGAGGTATAGACACCTGTGCGGTCCACAAGTGGGCCATGATGGGTTTTTCGGACAAGCAAACGTTGCTCTGTGCCGCCGCGAACCGGAATGATTTCTTCTTGATACTCTAAGGGTTGTGATTTGCCATCTATCATATATCGGGTGGTATCATTCGGATCAATCGTTATGGCATAAAAATCCACGCGGTCGCTCCATGCAGGGATCATACTCCATACAAATCCTTCTTCTATGCCGCTCCATGCAAAAGGAACTCCAGGTAAATGAGAAACAAAGGTGTCAATCGAATCGTTTTTCAAATGCACCCAATAGAATGCGTTGGGTAAATGGGGAAAAGAAAAGAGATGGTATTCCAGTGCGCGGGGTTCAGAAGGTGTTACACGGGCCATCCCGGAAAGACTAAACTCTTGCCAGGGGGAGTGGATATGATGTAAGGGGAGGCTAAAGCCGGAAAATCGCTCAAATTTTGAATAGAGTTGTTCAGCAGCGGCCGGGCTGCTTTTGTTCACCAGGGCTGTCGCAAAAAGATCAAAATTCCACACACCCGCCATATTAAAATTAAAAAAGTGCCAAATAGCAAGGGGATCAAGAGGGGTCCATGGTTCAGGGCTAAAACTCGTGATCGAAAATTCCGGTGGCAATGATTTGCGGGAACGTTCAAGATATGCGTTAATGCCCTGGACAAAAGCTTGCAGGACGAGTTGTGTTTCTTTATTACACTCTTGCCATGTGCGAGCTGCAAGACGGGAAAAACCGATGGTGCGGGCAAGACGGTCGCTTTTAAGTTTAGCAGGCCCAATAATTTGGGACAACTGTCCATTTGCAAGACGACGAAAATATTCCATTTGCCAGATACGATCCTGGGCGTTAGCGAATCCCCATGCAAAAAAGAGATCATATTGTGTTTTAGTCTGAACATAAGGCACACCGAACTGATCCCGAGAAATGCGAGCGTCCTCATAAAGTGAAGCAAAGGTCAATTCCCCGGCATAGTCCGGTCCAGAGCGTTTTAACGACCATTGTCCGAATATCAGAAAAGAGAGGAAAATGAGGACGATAATAAAAAAGAGGGAAAAAAGAAAACGTTTCCAGTTCATTGCAGATCCAACTCATTCAGAGCATTTGACGCTTCAGGGAATAATACTTCCATGATAAACAATTCGCACAATTCGTCGCAAACCCATTCGCTCGTCATTATTATCGATAATGTTTTTCAAATCATATTCTATGGACATACCCGGCGTAATGGCCCAGCGTAAACCGGCATTGAGGTATCCGCGCCCATTGTTCATATATTTAATTCTATCATCGTTCAAGGCAAAATCATATTCACCAATCAAGGCGAGATTAGGGATCAGCTCGATATTTGCCCCCATAAAGACATTCAGACCTTTGTCGTTATCGTTTGTATCGAGGCTATAGTTGATACCTGCGTGTAATCCGATTTGTCTGATAGATTGATATCCTTTTGAAACCACACTATAAAATCCTCTTGACTTGAAAGAGAAACGATTCAGGGGATATTGTGCGGCATTGACCTCCACAGGCTGGTTGGGGAAAGCAGGATCCCGATAGTCTTCTTCGCGCCAATATTTACCATATCCCTGGGTATCGATTCCCAACACGATGGCGGGCATCAAAAGGCTTTCTTCAACAAGCCGATAGATAAAATGGATACCAGGTTTTTCCTGCCACTGTATTTGCTCTCCTCCAATAATGTGTTCTCCGCCAAAGGATACGCCAAACATCAAACGGTCGGAAATACCGGCAGAGAGTCGTCCAATCAAGCTTCCTTGTTCGTAAAATCTCAGACGCACTTGCAGATCACCGGCCCGCAATATTCCAGCAGTGGGCATGTCGATTAGCTCAACCGGCTTGTTCATATAAGAGTGAACAACCACGGGTACAGGGATTTTTGCTTTTTCTCCTGTGCCGGTTGAACGTTTTGTAAATTGTGCTGATATTGGCTGTGTCAGCACAAAACTAAACCACATAAAGTGTAAAATCAATTTCATGTTTGGGCCCTCATAGATTAATTCGCCCGAAAAAGATTTTTTGACAAAACAAATAAAAACAAAAACATGTATTAAATTAGTGCATTTATAGCCAAAAGTCAACAGGAAATGCAGATTTATGGGTATTTCTAAAATTTTACAAACACGCTAAATCCCACACTGACTTGAAAGATCGTACGTGATGAGGTAATCACATTACTGCCGGGAAAGAGATAGAGAATCTGTGCTTTGGTACGTAACAAAGTGCTTTTACCAAAACTAGAATGGGTACCCAGGCCGGCGGATACTGCGGCCCCGGTTTCATTTATTGCGTCCGTGTTAGATTGGCTTATTCCTTCTGACCAGAATCCGACGCCCGCCGACGCGAATACAGCGGCAACAACCCCCAGATCCCGTTTTCGATATTGGGGTCGTCGGTAATAATCAGGGGCCATATCCACGACACGAATGCTGGGACCTACCAGGAATGATGTTTGAATCTGCGTTTGATCTTGGTTAAAAACCAAATCGATTGTTGGCTCTAATTCCACAAGGGCGGCTGGTCCGAGATAATAGCCAATGACGCCCTGCATACTCATCAGATTACGGGTTTCTTGATCAGCGCTGCTCATATTCCTAAATGAAAAGGAGCCGCCCATTTCCATGGCGCCCTGGCGCTGCGCCCATACACTGCTCATACCGCAAAACAAAACAATCCAAACGATCCAAATGCTTTTCACAATTGCTCCTCGTTTAAGCTACCTATTTTCATTCAAATATAGCAGCAAAAGCAGCAAATTGCGTTAAATTCCAAGCCCATGAGATATAAAAAAAAGGGACTGTGAAATCACAGTCCCTTTAAAACCGCGAAAGGGAACGTATTTCCGGGCTGGTCAGTTCTGCTATTCTTTTATCGATCATCTCGGATAAGCGTATGGATTTTCGAGCAAAGCGGCTTGACTGAATCGCTTTGATTTGAATCTGATATTTAGCTTCAACCAATTTGTCGACCAGATCATCATACACTTGATCTCTAAACTCTATCTCTGGGTACTTTTCCCAAAAATCATCAAAAACCGCAAAAGCAGCAGGAAATTCACCCCAAAACGGATACCATCGATCGACAATTTTATCAGAAACAACCATTTGAATATATGGATTAATATCTCTTTGCTGATGTCTATCCACATATACAGAGAGACCATGGTATTGCGCATAAAGTTTTCGTAAGGCATGATATCTCGTGACCGAATCTGGAGCTGCTTCGGCTTTTTGCTGGAAATTTCTGACATTGCGAAGCCACTCATTCTCTTCAAACGGCACATCTGTCAGTTTGTATCTTAATAATAATTTTGTCCACGCTTCTACGGGCTTGCCATCAATGAGGCCGGGTTCATAGGGAACCCCCATAGCATAACTAACGGCATTGTCGTCGAGATCCTCATGGCCTGATGATTGCAATATTTGCACTTCGAGCGCTTTGCCCTCGTTATCGACAAAAACGCCCAGCAGAACATTTCCTTCGACACGGTTCAACTGGGCAGAGAGTGGATAATCGAGTTCGCGTTCGGCTTTAACCTTGGGCTGTCGAACCATGTTACTGGATCCACAGCCCAATGCGAGCAAGACCAAAACATAGACTATTTTATGTTTAGTATAGCTAATTTTGGCTCCTGTTTTTAAAATCTTATTTTTAGAGTTCCTACGAGTTTATCAAATGTTTTTTCTTCGACTGTTTTTACCTGGGTCAGATCATCGACGGTTTCGGTCTGCCAGGTGCCATGCACCAGTGACAAATCGAACATAGCTTGTCGTCCTAGCATCAAACCAAAACCGGCTGACAAATATTCCATATCGGGGACCATGGTAGCATATTTATATGGTGAAGGCGAATTAAAATAACCTGCCCTCACACGTGCATCGATAATCGGAATGGTGACCTCAGCTCCCAAACGGACTTTTGTAACGGCCTGTAGTTCGCGTCTGAGAACATTATTGATCTCACCTTTGGTGCCACCCACGGGAGGTTCAGTAGTAAATTCTGCCTGAGACCAATCCTGAAAATCGACAGCTCCACTGAGCAAGACATTGATCAGTTGGATAGACCCGCCAAAAGAAAAGGCATAGGGCTCACGATATTTGTATTCAAACTCACCCGAATCCGTCAATTCTTCATAGGCTTCATCATCATAAAATTCCTGATCATAATACTCTTTTTGAACCTCGCTCCAAGCTTCTTTTACCCGAATTTCTGTCGGAGCGGTCATGGTTGCACCGAGACGGATATTGCCGAGCTTGTACAAGCCGCCCAGACGAAGCCGGGTGCCGCTGAACTCGGAGGTAATCGTCTGATCGTACAACCAGTAATCCAGATCCGAAATAATCGTGGGGGTTTCATATAGAGGGGTATTATAGATATTATATATATCTGCTTCATCAAACAAAAGATTGTATTCATCTTTGCCACCTAAAAAGGCGACTGTCGCACCAAGAAAAAAGTTCTTTTGAACTTCGATCGCACCGGATAACACAAATTCATTCATACTGCCATCTTCATAGAGTGACTCTTTTTGATAGACCGAGTCATCGATAGTGGTCGTAAAAGGGAGACCAGAATCGTCATCGATATATGTAGGAGCCACCCAATCTTGAAAAGCAGCGTATCGGGTATTGAACCCTTCGAATTCCAGAGTATTGTTATAGTCTCTGACTTTATTATAACCGATACCCAGCACCAGGCTTCCTCGATATGTGGGAATCGGGAAAGAGAGTCCAATCGAATTCAGACGTGTAAACGTATCTTTGCTATCGAACTCTTGACCTAAAAATGTCGCAGTGTTTTCCATGGCATTGTGTGAGAAACCGATATTGAGTTCTGATCTGCGCATTTGCCCCAATCCGGCCGGGTTCCAATACATGGCGCTATAATCATCGGCAATACCGACGTACGCCCCACCCATGGCCATGGCTCTGGCACCAACACCCAGCTCTTGACCGGCAAAAAATATCTGTTCTTGAGCGGGGCTAGAACTCGTCAATCCTAATACCATCCCCAACAACATGACGACAGCGATCTTTTTCATGTTCGAGTCTCCTATTTTTCGTCCTGGCTCCGGCACTGTCTATCGACGACCACTCGACCTGCGACTGCTGGAAGAACTGCTCGATGAAGATCGGCTGGAACCGGAGCTCGAACTGGAGCTGGACCCAGACGAACGCGAACGAGAATATCCCGAGCCGCTTGAACTGGAAGAAGAGGAAGAGCGTGATCTGCTTGGTCGGCTGTATGACGAACCTGAGCTGGAGCTGCTTGAGCTGCTATTTCGAGACCTGGAGTTATAATCCGAACTGCTCGAGGAACTCTGTGAAGATCTGTCAGTACTTGAAGAGCTGCTGGATCTTCGGGAAGAACGGTAATCCGAAGATCTGCGATCAGATGACCGACTGTCCCTGGGAGAAGTACGAATATATTTTCTGTCGTCGTCTCTTGAGGAATTTCTCATACGGCTATCAGACCGGGAACTCGACCGCGGTGGCGAGGTGCGTACATTCCTTGTCTGGCGAGGCACGGTTCTAACATTACCATCGCGAGTTACACGACGGGTTCCCACACTCGTACGGGAACGATCATAAGATCCCGTTCTACCCAGCGTTTCAACTCTGCCTGTGGATGTGGCTGTTCGGCGTCCGTAGGCGGATTCCTGATCTGTTTTCACATCTTTGATGATACCCGTCCGGGATCTTGATGGTGCATTCGAAGCCACGCTACGCCGGGTAAATGAGCGGCGTTTGTGTTCGACATAACTCACACCTGTACCATAATAAATGGGATCCCAGTAATAATCGCTATAATAGCTCCGGTAATGCCAGGGTCGGTATCCAAATCCCCACCCCGAATGCCATGAACCGAAATGAACATGCCATCCTGAAGTGTAATAAGGACCGGGATAGCGCCAGGGATGATGAGCCCAACCAGGTTCCCACCCCCAAAATGGATCCCAAGAATAGCCAAAGCGCCAGTAAATCGTACTGGTATGCCAGAAAGGATCCCAATGCGGTGATTGATACCAGGGATCTATGTAACGACTATTATAGTGGTAATGAATATTGATGTCTCGATGTCTGTCATAATCATCATAATAATAGTCTTCATAGACATAGTTATCGTCACGGGAATCATAATATTGCTGATCTTGTTCGTCCTCATAACGATATCCTACCCCATTATCGCGCTCTGTATATCGGTCCTCTCTTTCATATTCATAATCAGAATAGTAATCATCCTCATTATAAACAGGACGGTCAGCAGGCGGACTGAGTTGTGTATAGCATCCCGTCATGCCGAGAGATAAAAGAGCACCGATTGCAGAAACGAGTATGAGCCGTTTTGTGAGTGTCATTTTTGCCTCCTCTAGAGCCGAAAGACTCTGATATTTCGTCCAGCTACAATATACAAACCGTCCGAACATCAGGCAACAGAAAAAGTCCTTCTTTTTTTTGACAGCTGTCAGGCTTGATTAAACATCCAAACCTCTATGTATAAAAACAATTATAATGGTTACAAGTTCCATACCTTTTTGACATTTCTATAATTTTAACATTATTTTGCTTAAATTTGTTGCACAGAGGACTGGGGAAGCCAGCCTACTTTGCCATCTGAGAGGCGTATTCGCCAGTATTCCCCTGATTTCTCTTGTAATTGCACTTTAAGTCCTTCATGCAAGCTAAAAACCGCTGTTGCATCCCCCGCAGGTGAGCTCATGACATCTACTTTTTCAACCATGACAATTCCTTCGGCGGTTTGACCATCGTACCATAGATTCAAACCAAAGAGGAGACCAAAGAAAATAAAGGCAATACTGACAGGGATAAACAACCGGCGAGTCCAGATGGCAACAGCATGACGACGAATCGTCCACCGCATAATCAACAAAATGCAACCCATCAGATAGAACAACAAGGCAATAAACGCCAGTTGATTGGTGCTGAAAAATCCAATGATTTCATTCCAGATCTTCAAGACAAACGCTTTTTCAGAAGCAGTGATTTTATCAACGATATAGAGCTGTGCAATTTGCAGATTAAACTGGATATCCGGATCCTGAGGAGCCAGCTTTTTCGCTTTTTCATAATAGAGAATGGCATTTCCCAGGTCAGACATTTTAAAATAGGCATTTCCCAGATTATAATATAGTGAGGCACTTTCATACCCTTGTTCCAGGGCGCTCAAATATTGATCTCTGGCCAGATCATATTCCTGATTCTGATAGTGTTGATTGCCCTGTTGAAAGAAGGAATCGATCTGACTGTTGCCGGGTGTTGCCATAAAGAATACGATGAAACAGATGGCTATAATACTCTTGCTCATCACAAAGCCTTGTCCATTTTAATGATGACATTTTTAGCTCTGTTATAAAAAGCTTTCATTTCTTCCTTGTCTTGCTCGCCCATACCAAAGCGGTAAAAGTCAGCAGTTTGCAAAATTTCCTTGGTTTCATCTATCAATTCTTGATCGACATTGTGTTTGGTCAACTGTTTTTGCAATTCGGCACTGATCAATCCGGCGGCAGCCATATCCATTTTATCGGCGGCAAATCCGGTCACTGCTTTATGAATCTCGGCATTAAACTCTTTTCTAGTTTTTTCTGCCAATAAACTCTTTGCGGCACTCAATTTTTTCATAGCCATGCGATTTGCGCGCCGTCGCCGGGCATAGGCCTCATTCTGTGCCAATTTTTCAGCATGACTCTGATAAACTGCCGAACCGATCAGGCCTAACAATGGAATAAAGAGGGCTGCAAGAAAAGCAGGTGAGGTATAGGGTTTTGCTCCGATTCGGTGGATAGACTCCATCGCCATTTTTATATAACGAATATCCTGACCGACCAGTTGAACTTCTTTTTTACTCAATCCGGGACCTAATGAAACCAATTGTTTTTCACCCTGACTGACATTAATGACAAACTCGGGAGAAGTCCGTGTCACATATTTCTCCAGAGTCGGATCGAAATAACTAAAGCTTATCGGCTGTATACGTTGTTTGCCTGCATAACGCGGGATGAGAACATATTCAAACGTTTTCTGTCCGGAAATGATATCCCCGGACCGGTTTATCGATTCAGAGATGGTAGGATCATAGCGTTCAAAATCATTAGGGATGGCAATCTCGGGTTCAGAAATGATTTTGATATTTCCCTGACCAGAGATGGTGACCTTGAGTGTGACCGCTTCATCGGTGCTCACATCTGTTTTATCTACCGTTGCATTCAAATCGAATTTTCCGCTCAATCCGCTGAAATTGGCAGGCTGGCCAGCCCGTGGAAAGGGTAAAACTTTTATCTCGACAGGGTAAGAACTGATGGTTTTACGAACTGTACGGTTGAAAAACGGATCATCGAAAAAAGAATCAAAAATATCCCTGGTTCGCCTGCGATTCTGAACCCGCACATCACAGTCAATGACCATCGACCCAATGGTTTTTTCACCAGGAGAGGTGGGAAAAAGCGCCATCTTTTTCAGATCCGCTGTAATATATCGCTCGCCTTTGTAGACCTGCTCGCTCGTTTGGGGTCTGGATTTCATGTCAAATTCTTCACTCCAAAACCCGGACACTTTGGGCATTTTGTTCAGCCCATATTGTGCCACATTGACCTTTGTATAAATGCGAAACGTAACATAGACCGGTTCGTTTTGATAGACTTTTGTCTTGTTGACAATCGCTCGTAAAAAGAGATTATCTCCCAAATCGATATCAGCTGGTTCGCTGGTTTGGGAGCTGCTACTGGGCTGACGTTGTTGCTGTTGGGCCGTAGCTTTTAATACCGTGATATCGATGGGCTGGGATTGATAGGTTTTGCCTTTGTACTCGAGAGAGATCGCGGGAATCGTAAATTTGCCTTCTTTGGTGGCAAGATATCGATATGAAGTAGAAATTGTAATCGATGTTTTGCCATTGACAAATTGAAAATTCTGTGAAGTCCCGCCCGATCCCAAATATTTTAAAAACTGACCCAAATCAGGAGTGGGTCGCTCGGCTTTTTGGGCGTCAGGACCGGATAACGTGACCGTCAAAACGAGTTGATCATTTACCGCCAGGGTGGACCGATCCACTGAAGCAGACACCTGAACAGGCTCCTGCGCCCAAACGGCTCCTCCGCAAAGTGCAAAAATGAGAACCATCAACATCTTTTTCATTATAAAACCCGCCACCTTACCAATCCTTTAAAACTCGAACATTTCCGGGAATTTGTTGACGACGTGCATCCTTCATTTCATCCTTGTTCTCTTGCAAGGCATTCAATATACGAGCGGCATCCTCTTTGGACATCTCTTCTTCCTGGGGTTCCTGTGCGTCCTGTTGCTGTTGCTGTTGCTGCTGCTGCTGTTCATCGGATTCTTGCTGCTGCTGATCTTGCTGATCCTGTTGATCTTCCTGCTCTTGTTGTTCTTGTTGCTGTTGTTGCTGTTGATCTTGTTGCTGCTGATTCTGTTGTTGATCTTGTTGCTGCTCTTTTTGGTCTTGCTGTTGTTGATTATTTTGAGATTGTTGTTGCTGTTGTTGATTCTGCTGTTGTTGTTGCTGATCCTGGTTTTGCTTTTGAGATTGATCTTTGATCTTTTTTCTCACAAACTCGAGGTTATACTTTGCATCCTCATCCTCGGGATCGAGTTCCAGCGCCTTTTTATACGCCTGTATGGCTTCTCCCCATTTTCCGGCCTGGTAATGGGTATTGCCGATATTGTAATAAGCCTGAGCTTGTTTGAGAGGATCATCAGCATTCAAAGCACTCTGATATTCTTTGAGTGCTTCTTCGTATTTGTTTTTCTTATAATTGGCATTACCAATATTAAAATGGATAATCGGTGAATTGGGATCTTCAACCTGTGCATCCCGATAGAGGTTGAGCGCTTCATCATAACGATCCTGCTGATAAAATTGATTTCCCTCGATGATTTTTTGTCGGCCCACTTGAGCCATAACACATAGAGGGAGCAATAATCCCAATGTCAAGAGTCTTTTTTTCATATCCCATCACATATTTTTACATGAAACGTCCGCGCCATTCGGTTTTGATTTTTTTGCGTTCCGGTACGAGGGGTTCAAGCATTAGTAATAAAATGGCAAAGAATAACAGATACTGATAACGATCCTCATACTGTGAAAATTGCATGGAACCGAGCTCTTTTTTTTCCATCTCGGCAATTTCGTCATAGATTCGCTGCAATTCCACCTGGCCCGAGGTTGCCCGGAAATATTTTCCACCTGTTTGCAGGGCGATTTTTTCCAATGTCACTTCATCGAGTTTGGAAATAATGACATCACCCTCTTTATTCTTTTTAAACTTACCGGTTGTTCCCGGCGAATCGGCAACAGGAATCGGTTCTCCCTGGGGGGATCCGATACCGACGCAATAAATCACGATTCCTTCCCGCTCAGCTTCTTCAGCATACTTTAAAGCATTTCCCTCGTGGTCTTCGCCATCGGTGATGAGGACCAGAACTTTGTGTTTGCGTTCTTTTTTCTCAAAAGCACTGGTCGCCAAATTTATTGCTTCGCCTATGGCAGTGCCGGGTGTAGGGATCAAATCCGGATCCATGACATCGAGAAAGATCTTTGCTGCGCCATAATCCAGTGTCAAGGGGCACTGAACGAACGGTACCCCCGCAAAAGCGATCAGACCAATCCGGTCGCCTTTGAGCAGTTCAATAAAATTTGTCACCTCATGTTTGGCTTTTTGCAGCCGGTTGGGTTTAATATCCTGCGCCATCATAGAAGCGGAAACATCCAAAGCCACGATGACATCGATACCCTCTCGCTGTACCTGTTCCATTTTGGTACCGATCTGTGGCCGGGCAGCAGCGATAATCAAAAAGAAAAAGGCAGTCACCAGCATCAATATCTTGGATAATTGGCGTTTCCTGCTAACATTTCTGGTCAGTTTGCTGATGATATCGAGATTACCGAATCGCGCCATTGCTTTTCTTTTTGAACGAAATGCCCAATAATAAAAAAGGATCAACAATGGCAAGAGCCATAAAAAGTGCAACAAATGTTCATTGGCAAATCGCAGCAAAAGTAATTCTCCTCAAAAGGGTTTCATATTTCCAAATCTCTATGGAATCTTGCGAAACAGGGTATTGGCCAAAAGTATTTCCAGGAGCACAAGTCCGAATGCCGCATATAAAAGATTGACAAACAATTCTTTATAACGGGTATATTCGGTTACCTCGATCTTTGTTTTTTCGAGTTCGCCAATTTCGTCATAGATACGTTCCAGGCTGTTTCGATCTGTGGCACGAAAATAGCGTCCCCCGGTAACCTGAGCGACTCGTTGCAAGAGTTCTTCATCGATTTCGACTTTCATGGGCACATATCTGCGACCAAATATTGGATCATCGACTGGGTAGAGAGCGTCTCCTTTTTTACCTGCACCAATGGTATAAATCCGTATATTAAAGGCTTCTGCCACTTTGGCAGCGGTAGCGGGATCGAGTTCTCCACGATTGTTTTGGCCGTCTGTGAGCAGGATGACCACCTTGCTCTCTGCCGTACTGTCGCGGAGTCGGTTCACACACGTTGCAATGGCCATTCCGATCGCGGTACCATCTTCGATCATACCGCTTTCGATCTCTTCCATAAAGCGCAAGAGGACACCATAGTCCAGGGTGAGCGGACATTGGGTAAAACTCTGACCGGCAAACACCACCAATCCGATCCGATCATTTTGACGTCCCTTTATAAAATCGGCAGCGACGACTTTGGCTGCCTCCAGGCGATTTTTGGGTTTAAAATCTTCAGCCAGCATACTGGTCGACACATCCATTGCCAGCAAAATATCGATGCCTTCTGTAGTGACTTTTTGTTCTGTCTGTCCGGATTGTGGTCGGGCAAAGGCAATAATCAGAGCCATCAGCGCCAGAATCCGGAATACAAACAATGAATGCCGGGCGACCTTGCTGCGAGTGCTTTTGATATTTTTAATAATATTGAGATTCGAATAGCGAATCGTGGCACTCGAATGACGATGACGCTTGATATACCAATACACGAGTATAGGTACAACAATCAGCAAGAAGAGGAATTCCGGATTGGCGAATCTAAACATTACGCTTCCTCCTCGTTTTGTATTTGCACGTCATCTTGTTTCGCATCCTCTTGCTCAGGTTCAGCGAATAAGCGGGTACGCTCTATAAATTCAAAAGCCAGACTCATGGAGCGATTATGAGTGCTTTCTGTTGGCATAAACTTGGCAAATTTAACCAGATCCGCGGTCTCTGACACCTCCCGCAACCTCTCTATCGCTTCCTCGTCAGCCATTTGCTCATGTAATGCGGCAAGCATTTCACGTGTGGTCATTTCCATTGCATCAATAAAGGTCCGACCCTCGATATATACGCGTAAGATTTCCGAGAGTTCACTATAAAAGGCTTTGACTTGTCCGGTTGCCAAAAGATCGCTTTGTTGTAACTGATATAGAGCCTCGAGGGCGACCTCATGCGGGGGCCGTGGTGGTTCTGTTCGCTGTGGAAACAGGGGTTTTCCCTGCTTACGCCGGCGTAAAACAATATAGATCCCAATGGTTATCAAAAGAATCAGAACGATTCCGACAATCAGCAGAATGAGGTTTTTATAATTCGGAGCCGGAGCCAAAGGCGGTTTGATATCCCGTATTTCCCCGGCTTGATCGGGATTCAAACTATTGACGGTAATCGTCAATGGTTCTGTTTTGATGGATTTGACCACACTGTCCTGGTCAACGGTATAGCGAATGGCCACAGGTGGAATGGTATACTCGCCGGTATCAAATGTCGAAATTTGATAATCGATACGTTCAATAATCTTGCCATTGCTTTTTTCCGGATCATGGACTGTATAATCACGTATTTCAAACTGTCCGAGATTGGCAGCCATGGGTAACTCTTTGACCTGGATGTCGGGATCGTGTTTTACGAGTATCGAATATTGAATGACATCACCGATCAACATTTCTGAGCGATCGATCTTTGATTCTACCTCTATGGAGCCCTGAGCCCAGGCCAGGGAAAAGACCAGTGTTAAAAATCCGAATAGTCTCATTGCATGTTCTTTACAAAGAATTTAACATTTTCAGCTTCTACGAGTCTGTCGACGAGATTTTGATAAGCTTTTTGGTACCGTTCCTGATAAAGATCATTGGTTACCTGATTTTGCACGTCTTGAAGAGAAGGTTCACTGACCACATTGCCTTCATCATCTTTTTCAGCATATTTTTCCTTATTTGCCTGAAAATAGAGCTCTACATCTTCAGGCTTTACTTCGACCCTGTCAGCGACGCGCTGTTGCAATAACTTTCTGACCATGATTTGTCGTTTGGCTTGAAAAGCAGCTTCAATAACCTCCGGATCTTTATCCAGTTCGGCTCGTTTGGCAGTATCATACAAGAGCTCTGTGGCAACATATTCGCGCAGAAATAAAAGTTTTTGTTCTGGCTTGCTGAATTCATTCCGCAAGGATGGCGGCAACTGCTTGATTTCGAATTCAATATCTCCCATGGTAATCTCGCGATTGCCTATTTGTGCAACCACGGCTCCGGGACGGCTTTTGCGAACCTGATCAGGATCCAAGGCAACCGACTCATTCAGAGCTTGTTGCGCATCCGCAGGCCTGTCGAGTCGCTCAAGGCAGGCAACAATGCGTTTGTTTACTTCTTCAATCAGACTGCTTTCAGGATAAAAGTGCTTAATTTTGAGATAGTACATCAACGATGATTCATAATCTTTGAGACGTTCGAAATAAGTGTTTGCTACAATATAGTTAATATTGGCTTGTTCCCGCTTTGAGACCGGATAATTTTCCAGATACTCTAAATATTGCTCGATCGCTTGTTGATATAGCGAGCGATTCATCAGGTCGCTGGCATATTGGCGTATTTTCTCGCCATCCACGGTAGATTCCTTACCCTGATCACAAGCCGTTAAAAGAACAACAGATAAAAGCAAAAAGACTATACGTCGCATGGTTTCCTCCATCTTTTATCGAAACCGTTTGGCACGCATACGAAAAAATCGAATCAAGGGTTCGATATAGGATTCGTGTGTATTGATTTCGATAGAATCGACATTCATGGATTTGAAGAGTTTTTGGCGCTTAATCACCTGTTCGTTGGAACGCATCGCAAAGTCCTCCCGAATATCCATACTTCCAGTATCGACCAGAATGGTCTCCCCGGTCTCTGCATCTTCCAGTTCAATAAACCCCACATCAGGAAGCGATTGTTCCCGGGGATCGGTGATAGAGATCGTGACGATATCGTGTTTTTTATTGGCAATTTGCAATCCTTTTTCATAGCCGGAGCTGATAAAGTCTGAAACCAAAAAGACCACTGCCCGTCTGCGAGTGACACGGGAAAAGTATTCAAGTGCTTCAGAGATATTGGTCTGATGCCCCTCGGGTTTATGATAGAGCAATTCACGGATCACGCGCAAGACATGCGATTTGCCTTTTTTGGGGGCCACATACTTTTCCACATGATCGCTAAAAATAATCAGACCCACTTTATCATTATTTTTAATAGCAGAAAAGGCCAACAAGGCACAAATTTCAGCAGCAATTTCGCCTTTCATCTGTGATATGGTTCCAAACTCTCCGGAAGAACTCACATCGACGATGAGCATAACGGTCAACTCGCGTTCTTCCTCAAAGATCTTGACAAAGGGATGGCCCATTCGGGCCGTCACATTCCAATCGATAGTTCGAATATCATCACCGGGTTGATACTCGCGAACTTCAGCAAATTCCATACCACGGCCCTTAAAGACAGAATGGTACTCTCCGGAAAAAACATCGTTTACCAGGCCACGGGTTTGTATTTCAATACGTTTGACTTTTTTCAATACTTCTTTGGGAATCAAGACTGGACCTCTAAGAGATTGATTCTATGTGACTAGGGCACTTCAATTTTATTCAGGACTTTTCGCACAATGTCTTCGGCACTGATTTCTTCAGCCTCGGCCTCATAGGTTGGAATAACGCGATGCCTCAAGACATCGAGACCGATCGATCGGACGTCTTCTGGTGTCACATAACCGCGACGTTGCAGAAAGGCGTGGGCTTTGGCAGCTTTGCTGAGATAGATTGAAGCGCGCGGTGAAGCTCCATAGGAAACCAATTCCTTCAACTCATCCAGGCCATATTCTCCCGGTTGCCGGGTTGCGAAAACAATATCGACAATATAGTTTTCAACCTTGGGATCGATATAGACATCAAAAACGGCGCGTTTTGCCTTTTCGATTTCTGCGGGAGAGACAACAGCCTTGACCGTGGGTACCACCGCCTGGGTCATACGCCGCATAATTTCGAGCTCTTCTTCTCTTTCGGGATAGCCAACTGAGAGTTTTAGCATAAAGCGGTCGACTTGTGCTTCTGGCAACGGATATGTTCCTTCTTGTTCGATCGGGTTTTGGGTTGCCAATACCAGAAAGGGAGTGGGCAACAGATAGGTTTTTTCTCCCAATGTGACCTGTCTCTCTTGCATGGCTTCCAGCAATGCAGATTGAACTTTAGCCGGAGACCGGTTAATTTCGTCGGCCAGGATCATATTGGCAAATATAGGCCCGTGCTTGGGGTTAAACGCACCGGTTTTTTGATCATAAATCATAGTTCCGACAATATCAGCAGGAAGCAAATCAGGCGTGAACTGGATTCTTTGAAAATCTGCCTTGATCGTCGCTGAGAGCGTTTTAACGGTCATGGTTTTGGCGAGACCCGGGACACCTTCCAATAAAATATGACCGTCGGCCAACAAACCAATTAAGAGCCGTTCAACCATATAGGTTTGTCCGACAATCACTTGTCGCATTTGCTGCATCAGCTTTTCGATAAATGCGCTTTCTTGTTCGATTTTGGCATTAATTGCCTGAATGTCGATATTCATACAGCCTCCTGATCGGCATTATCTTGAGATTCGTTTAGAGATTCGGGATTCAATTGTCGACGCAACAGCGATTCCAGTCGAACATAGCTTTGATCCATGATCTGGCGGTCTCCTGTATGGCCGGAAAATTTAATCAAATCAGCATGTTTCAACAAGAGCTCGATGTCTTTGATCATCCGGTCATCCAGATCTTTTTCATGCATCCAATTGATCAATTCTGTGGTGGTGGATTTAAATGCCGGTCCCTGATATTTTTCAGCGATATAGGTCCGGGCAATACGGGAAAGATGTGACATGACGGCACCCACATCGGTATGTGCATCATCGAGATCGATATGAATTTTCATTTCTTGCAGCAGGATTTGTTCCAGTGGATCTGGAGCAGCTGCCTGAGCCGCTTTGATGCGTGCTTTATCTGCGATCATTTTTTGTCTGGAAATAATCACAAACATCCCTGCAGCGATCACCATGATGCCTATGAAAAGATAGAGAATCCAGCTTTTTGATCCCGGCTCTGCAACAGGATCGACAATTTTAACAGGGATTCGGCTCGACCTCAGAGTATAGGATCGCTCGTCACTGTTATCGGTATATTTAATAATGACATCTTCGATATACGCCATACCCAGGTTGGTGGGCTCGAGAGTATAACGGTAATCCTGTATGGCAATGGTTTGATCGCCTTCCTGGATAACACGGTTTGAAGACGAACTCGCCACAATCTCTAAATTTTGCACAATGGGGTTATCAAACCGGTGCACCTGATAGCGGTCCAGGCTGCCTTGCCATTGTAAGCGCAAGGTTAGCGTTACCGTGCGATTCAAAGGAACAGTGTTTTCATCGACCATGGCCGATAAAGTGATGCCTGTCGAATCCACGGTAACAGGTTGTTCTGGCTCGGCGTCCTGAGCGTTTACCGTTCCTGTGAAAATCGCCCAAAGGACCAGCCAGCCAAGCAGACTGTTTTTCATGGTTCATCCTTGTTTATTTCAACAATATCTAACGACAATCGGTACAAGGGATGAATAGCAAGGAGCGTTTCAAATGAATGAAACGCTCAGGGTAAGGTTTGTTATTGATCGTTTTCGGAAACACCCAGTTGAATCTCGCTGATATCTTGTCCGAGGTGTTCCAATTCCCATTCCACAGAGGGCGCCAATTCATCGTTGGGCCATTTCTGCAAAAACTCTTCATACGCAGCTTTGGCTCGATCCAGATCTTTTAAATCGTTTGCATACAAAAATCCGATCATAAAGCTGGATTTAACGCAATAAGGACTGTCGGGATACTTTTCCACCAATGTCTTGTAGGCTTTTATCGCTTTTTCATACTCTTTTAAATTATTCGCATATAAAACACCCAACTTGTACAGAGTTTCATCTCTGTTTTCAGACTCGCTGAATTTTTGCAACATTGTTTCATATGTTTCTACGGCCTTGTCCCATTGTTCCTTATTTTCATAATCCAGGGCTCGTGCACGCATTTGCTCTTCGGTCAGTTTTTCACCACAGGCCGTGAGCAATACAAAAGGCAGAGTGACCAGGATCAACCAAAGGTGAAACCGTTTCATGCAAACTCCCTCCATAGTAAAATCTTTGTGCTTTGTACGACGCTTATTGCTCTAGGTTCCTAGCAATCATGTATATTATTCTTTTTTTCCTTCAAAAGCAAGACTATTATCCTTTACCGTCACATTCACCTGTGATCCTGGGTCGACATGACCGGCCAGAATCTCTGTGGCCAGACGATCGGTGAGATGCTTTTGGATAAAGCGTTTCAGTGGACGTGCTCCAAAGGCCGGATCGTAACCATGGTCGGCCAAATAGTCTATGGCTTCCTTGGCTAGATTAAATTCAATGTCTTGACCTTTTAACAATTCTTGCAGCTTTTTTACTTGCAATCCTACGATTTGATGAATCTCTTCCCGGGTCAGGGCATGGAAGACAATAATATCATCGATACGATTAATAAACTCGGGCCGCAAATGTTGCTTTAACAAATCGGTTACACTTTTGGCAATTTCGTCATGAATCTCTATGCGGTTTTCATCGGTCAGTTGTTTTGATTTTTCCATGATCAGTTGAGCACCGAGATTGGATGTCATGATGATGATGGTGTTTTTAAAATTAACCGTCCGGCCCTGATTATCCGTGAGTCGGCCGTCATCCAAAACCTGCAACAAGATATTATAAACCTCAGAGTGGGCTTTTTCGATTTCATCCAAAAGAACCACCGAATAGGGTCTTCGCCGTACCGCTTCTGTTAACTGGCCGCCTTCTTCGTAACCTACATAACCCGGCGGAGCACCGATCAGGCGTGATACAGAATGGCGTTCCATATATTCACTCATATCGATGCGTACCATGGCATTTTCATCATCGAATAAAAATTGAGCCAGAGCTCGGGCCAGTTCTGTTTTACCGACTCCTGTTGATCCTAAAAATATAAAGGATCCGATGGGGCGATTTTGATCCTGAAGACCTGACCGGGCTCGTCTGATCGCATTGGCTACGGCCTCGACAGCCAAATCCTGTCCCACCACCCGCTGGTGAATGCGTTCCTCCATTTTCAAGAGCTTTTCTTTTTCACTCTCTAACATCCGGCTGACCGGGATGCCTGTCCATTTGGCCACCACCTGTGCAATATCTTCATCATCGACCTCTTCCTTGAGAAGCTGTCGGTCTTGCTGTAATTCGGCCAGCCGGGTGTTTGCCTGTTCGAGTTCTTTTTGTAATTTTACCAGAGTGTCGTACTTGAGTTCAGCGGCTTTGGCCAAATCCCCTTCGCGTTCGGCTCTGGAAATTTCAGTTTTTGTCTGATCGATCTGCTCTTTGAGAGAACGAATCTGAGTAATCGCCTCTTTTTCCATGTTCCAATGCATCCGCAATGACTGGGCGGTTTCATTGAGATTGGCAATTTCTTGTTCGACCTGACTCAGCCGCTTTTTTGAGGTATCATCGGTTTCTTTTTTCAGGGCCTGCTTTTCGATTTCCAGTTGCCGGAGTTTTCGGTCGACCTGTTCGAGTTCCACTGGCATACTATCGATTTCGATGCGCAATTTGGAAGCCGATTCATCCACCAGGTCAATCGCCTTGTCAGGTAAAAAGCGATCGGAAATATACCTCTCGGACAATGTTGCTGCGGCGATGAGAGCGGCATCGGTAATGCGAACCCCATGATGCACTTCATATTTTTCTTTCAAGCCGCGCAGGATCGAAATCGTTTCTTCTATGGAAGGCTGATCCACAACGATGGGCTGAAAACGTCTTTCCAGAGCTGCATCTTTTTCGATATGCTTGCGATATTCATCCAATGTCGTGGCGCCGATACAGCGCAATTCACCCCGTGCCAGCATAGGTTTGAGCATATTGGAAGCATCCATGGCCCCTTCTGCGGCACCGGCCCCCACCAGGGTGTGCAGTTCATCAATAAAGAGGATGATTTCACCTTCCGAATCGGCGATTTCTTGCAATACAGCTTTCAAGCGTTCTTCAAATTCGCCCCGGTACTTGGCTCCGGCGATCAGGGCCCCCAGATCCAGCGCGAGTATCCGTTTGCTTTTGAGATTCTCGGGTACATCACCCTGAATGATGCGATGAGCGAGCCCCTCAGCAATAGCGGTTTTGCCCACACCCGGTTCACCAATGAGCACCGGATTGTTTTTGGTGCGTCTTGACAACACCTGAAGAACCCTACGAATCTCTTCATCACGACCAATAACCGGGTCCATTTTTCCGCGTCTTGCCAAATCATTAAGATCTCTGGCATATCTCTTTAATGCCTGATATTTTTCTTCAGGATTTTGATCGGATACTCTGTGCTTACCGCGAATCTGCTGGAGCACCTCGAGTATTTGGTCATCCTTGACACCATTTTCTCTGAGCAGGGCTCCGGCTCTGGTTTTGTCCTGGCACAGGCTCAAAAGCAAATGTTCAATGCTTATATATTCATCTCGCAGCTGGTTGGCTTGCTTTAATGCCTGATCGAAAACAGTGTTTGTATCCGGTGCCAGATAGACTTGACCGACGCCACCACTCACCTTGGGCAATCGTCGAATCTCATCATCGACTTTGGATTTGATCGAGTCCGGGTCTGTGCCGATTTTTTTCAATATTGACCTGGCTATACTCTCCGCGTCTGCCAGCAACGTTGACAATAGATGCAAGGGTTCTATTTGCTGATGTCCATAATCGGACGCCAGCTGCTGAGCGTTTTGCAGAGATTTCTGAGAGTTTAGGGTCAATTTATCAAATGATATCATATTTCGCCTCTACAACCATATTATACTAAAAAAGGGCGGGCCCTGCCAGACCCGCCCTCATCCCACGATCTGTACCTTTACTTTTTATCGTCATCTACAACTTCATAGTCAGCATCTTCTGCTTGCGGGCCCTTGTCGTTCTGTTCTTGCTGTTCTGCTTCGGGTCCTGCTCCGGCACCAGCGCCGGGCCCACTTTCGGCACCTGCACCAGCAGCCTGATGCATCTGTGCAGCCACAGACTGCCACACCTGATTCAAGCCCTCAACAGCGGACTTTAGCTCTTCTGCATTGTCGGTTTTTTGAGCCTCTTTTAAGCGACCGATTGCGGTTTCCATCTTTCCTTTGTCATCTGCGGAAATCTTGTCGCCATAATCCTTGAGGCTTTTTTCGGTTTGATAGACCAATTGGTCGGCCTGATTTCTCAGGTCAATGAGTTCACGCTGTTTTTTATCTTCAGCTGCATGTTGCTTGGCATCGTTGACCATTTTTTCCACCTCTTCTTTGGAAAGACCGGTGGATGCTTCGATGCGTATGGATTGCTCTTTGCCGGTTGATTTGTCCTTGGCCGACACATTCAGAATACCATTGGCATCGATATCAAACGTCACCTCGATCTGGGGCATGCCTCTGGGAGCGGGAGGAATCCCATCCAGGTGAAACCTACCGAGTGTTCGGTTATCCCGGGCCATTTCTCGCTCACCCTGAGCCACATGAATTTCTACGCTGGTCTGGTTGTCAGCAGCCGTACTGAACACTTCTGATTTCTTTGTAGGAATTGTGGTGTTCTTTTCGATCAATTTTGTGGTCACACCGCCCAGGGTTTCGATGCCCAATGACAGAGGAGTGACATCTAGCAACAGCACATCCTGAACATCTCCTGCAAGCACGCCGCCCTGAATGGCTGCGCCGATAGCTACGACTTCATCAGGATTGACACCACGGTGAGGATCTTTGCCAAAGAATTCCTTGACAATGGATTGTATCTTTGGCATACGAGTTGACCCACCGACCATAACGACTTCATCGATTTCACTGGTGGACATGCCGGCATCATTCAATGCTGCTTTCAAGGGATCCAAGACTCGCTGAAAGAGATCTTCACAAAGCTGTTCATATTTGGAACGACTCAGTGTCATATTCAAGTGCTTGGGGCCGGTATCGGTTGCGGTAACAAACGGTAAATTGATTTCAGTCTGCGAGGTCGTCGATAATTCCATTTTGGCTTTTTCAGCTGCTTCTTTCAAGCGCTGCAACGCCATAGGATCCTTGGACAGGTCTACGCCTTCTTGCTTGATAAATTCATCCACCATCCAATCGATGACTTTTTGATCAAAATCGTCACCTCCCAGGTGGGTATCCCCGTTCGTTGCCTTGACTTCAAAGACACCGTCACCGATTTCCAAAATAGAAATATCGAATGTGCCGCCACCGAGATCGAATACAGCAATTTTCTCGTTACTCTTTTTGTCGAGACCATATGCGAGTGAAGCGGCTGTTGGTTCATTGATAATTCTGCGTACATTCAAACCAGCTATTTCTCCGGCTTCCTTTGTCGCCTGACGCTGACCATCATTAAAATAAGCCGGAACCGTAATCACGGCGTCTGTAACTTTTTCACCCAGATAATCTTCTGCTGTTTGTCTCATTTTTTGCAAAATCATTGCAGAGATTTCTTGAGGGGTATACTCTTTGTCATCGATTTTTACTTTGGCCAGATCGCCGCCGCCCTTGACCACTTTGTAGGGCACTTCTTCGATTTCTTGCGAAACTTCACCATAACGTCTTCCCATAAACCGCTTGATAGAAAACACTGTTTTTTCAGGATTGGTAATCGCCTGGCGTTTGGCCACCTGACCTACCAGTCGTTCACCGGATTTTGAAAAAGCGACCATTGACGGAGTCGTTCTCGCACCTTCGGCATTCGGGATAACGACAGGTTCGCCTCCTTCCATCACAGAGACACAAGAATTTGTCGTACCCAAATCTATACCAATTATCTTAGCCATATAAACACTCTCCTTTAGGATATATGAAAAAAATACAAATTTTCCATTTTTTCTTCTATTTTGCAAACCCCATGCCACAATCCCATGAACGGCATAAAACAAAATAAAACAGGCACATAGCCAATTACGCCATGTGCCTGTTCAATTTTTCTGACAACGTCATTCTGTCAGACTTGCCGACTTTTTGTCAGATTACTTTCCAGAGTCTTTAGTTCCGTTCTTTTTATCCTGTGTCCCGTTCTTTTTTTCAGGTTTGGTTTCTGCTTTAGTATGGGTATCGGATTTTTTGTCTTTACCAGGGCTGTTTTTATAATCTGTGATATAAAAACCCGACCCTTTAAAGATCAATCCGATTCCGCTTCCAATGAGTTTTTCCACTTTACCGGAACATACCGGGCATTCACTTAATGACTCGCTGACTCGATGAAAAGCTTCAAACCGATGTCCGCAACTCGTGCATTGATAATCATAAGTCGGCATTGTCCTTGTCTTCTCCTATATAAATCATATCATGAGGTAATTACTCTTTTTCAGGGACTCGCAGAGCAGCAAACAGGCTGACATTACCTCGTTTTAACCTAAAGAGAACAATATCATCCGGTTCGACACCACTTAATTGTTGTTCGAATTCATTGACGTTTGAAACGGCTGTTCTGTTAACCGCGGTAATGAGATCGCCTTCGCGAATACCTTCCTGGTCTGCAACGGAGTTACTTTGTACGCCGGCAACCAAAACACCCTGATCCTCCTCATATCCCAGCCGTTCAGCCAGGCGATCGGTCAGGTTCTGAACCTGAAGCCCGAGTGCGGATGCTTTTGCAGGTTGAGAGGGCTCGCCATTGCGCTGTCCGCTAGCTAACTGTTCTTGTGACGGTCGTTCTCCCAACGTCACGGTGAGATCTTTTCTATCATTATCGCGCCAAACCGTTACGTCGATCTCATTTCCAGGTTGGATTCCTGCGATCACTCTTTGCAATTCTTCAACAGATTCCATTTCCTCACCATTGATTTCGAGAATAATGTCCTCTGTTTTGATTCCCCCTTCTTCAGCCGGACTATTATCTTCGACACCACTGATCAGTACACCGATCGCCTCATCGAGACCAAATGACTGGGCAAGATCTTCATCAACAGGTTGAATACGCACACCCAGCCAGCCTCGAACCACGCGGCCCTGTTCGATAAGCTGTTCTACGACATTTTTTGCCAGATTAATAGGTATGGCAAAACCGATTCCCACATTGGCCTGGCCCAAAATGGCGGTGTTGATTCCCACCAACTCACCTCTCAGGTTGACCAGAGCCCCTCCACTGTTACCGGGGTTGATCGCGGCATCGGTTTGGATAAAATCCTGATACTGAATACCGCCACCGCGTCCGCCGCCAATAGGCAAACCGGACCGGCCTTTTGCACTCACAATACCTGCTGTAACGGTATGCTGAAGCACTTGAGCAAAGGGATTACCGATCGCCAAAACCCATTCACCTACCTGAAGATCATCAGAGTCACCCAGTCGCAAGGTAGGCAGATCGTTTTGCTCGATTTTTATCACCGCCAAATCCGTCAAAGGATCAGTTCCTACAATTTCGGCTTCAAATTCCTTACCATCAAGGGTTACCGTGATCTCGTCGGCTTCATCGACCACATGGTTATTGGTAAGAATATATCCTTTGGGATTTATGATCACACCGGATCCCAAGCCACGCAGGATCCGTTCTTCCTGTTGTTCTGGCATATTGAAAAATCGTCTAAAAAACTCGTCATCGAAAAAAGGATGGCTCATTCTTCGTTGCTGAACAACTGCCTTGCTGTTGATCGTTACGACTGCAGGGCTTACCGTATTGGCCACTTTGACAAACGCTTCGTTCATTGCAGTCAAGCCTTGCAGGCTTTGGGGGACGGGTTCATTGGTACCCAGGGTGACATCTTGGGGGCGCTCAGCGTCTGCTGCAACACCTGAGCGGGTCCAATCAAAATTGGCGGAAATGACAAGAGTAATCACTATACCTAAAAACAAGCCCACAGTGATCAGCAATGCACTCTTTTTTGATTTCATAGGTTCACCTCGTTCGGTTATTTGAATGGCCACTAAGTTATGATCATTATACAGCTGGCCATTATGAAAAGTTTCTGTTTATATCAATAACGTCTTGTACTAGAGAGTGATTCCGGCACTTGTCGCGAAATCTCTTAACAGCTTTTTAGATTTCTCTCCCAGATGTTCCGGGATAGAGATATTCAGCCGTACGTAAAAATCACCTTTTTTGCCATGAGCTTCTAGTCCCATGTGCGGGAGTTTCAAAAGTTTTCCAGGCTGTGAGCCCTGCGGGATATTGACTTGAACAGTCTGCCCATTAAACGTCCTGACCCTGGCCTTTGTGCCGAGCATGGCCTGGATAGCATTCACAGTAAGGTCAGAGTAAATATCATACCCTTTTCTTTCATACTGGCTATCGGGTTTCACATGCACTTTAAGATAAAAGTCACCTGCTGGCGCTCCTCCCAGTCCCGGCTGTCCCAGACCTTTCAGCCGGATCATCTTACCTTCCTCAGTTGCAGCAGGTATATTTACCGAAATCCTGCGCGTTCTGGGGCGTTGTCCGCTTTGGCCACAGACAATACACCCCTGACCTCGGCACTCGGCGCATGTCTCTACCTGCTCAAGGGTAACCGTTTGCTTACCGCCCCGAGCAGCGACATCAAATGGTACGGTGATTTCGGCCCGAATATCCTTTCCCTTTTGCTGGCGGTTCTTATGGCCACGGCTTTGTCCAAAGCCAAAGATATCGCCAAAATCAAAACCACCATTAGAATATCGAGTGCCCCCCCCGCTGAAAAAAGAAGCAAAATCATCAAAAGAAAAACCACCTTGCTGCTGGCCTTGGCTATAGTGTCGCCCTCCTCCGAACTGACGCATCCTGTCATATTCTGCTCGTTTCTTCGAATCCTTGAGCACCGCATACGCTTCCGAAATATCCTTGAAACGATTTTCAAGCTCCTTATTGCCCTTGTTGATATCAGGATGATATTTTTTGGCCAATTCGCGATACGCCTTTTTGATTTCAGCTTCGCTGGCTTTGTCTCCGACACCTAATATTTTATAATAATCTTTCATAAGTGACTGTCATCGCTTGTTCTACTTTCAACAAAGCTTAATTACAATATCCATGCCAAAAAAAACCATAACACACAAACTGTATATAATCAAATACTTGACAAAAAAATAGTACAACGTCACTATGCCACACCTCTGCCAAAATGACAGAAAAAAAAAGGGGTGACGATCAATCACCCCTTTCAGGATTCACTTATTCATTTCCTCTAATCAGCAATAATCGGATGAGCTGCAACACAGCCATGGCTGCTGCAGCGACATAGGTCAATGCAGCGGCATCCAGCACTTTTTTCGCGCCATCGACTTCATTTCCCACCAGATATCCACCGCTTTTTAATTGTGCAATGGCTCTTTTACTTGCGTTGAATTCCACCGGCAGGGTAACGATATGAAATATCACAGCGGCGGCAAATAAAACGATTCCTGCATCGATCAGTGCAGGTATAGACATAAACAATCCGATAAAAAACATGGGCAGCCATAAAGTTGAACCAAATCGTACCACCGGAAAAATGGATTGCCGAATGGTCAAAGGAAAATATGAGGCCTTGTGCTGCAGAGCATGCCCGGTCTCATGTGCCGCAACCCCCAATGCTGCCAGGGAATTTGACTGGTATACATCGGGTGAAAGCCGCAAAGTTTTGGAGATCGGATCATAGTGGTCAGATAAGCGACCTTCGACCATTTCCACGCCAACATGACCGAGACCATTGGCTTGCAATAGCCCTTTGGCCACTTGTGAGCCGGTCAGTCCCGAAGAGGCTCGAACCTGGCTCATTTTTGAAAAGGTATTGCTGACCTTAAACTGTGCATATACAGATAACAACAGAGCAGGAACCAGCAATACAATATCTAACGGACTAAAGAATAACATTTTTTGTTCCCTCCTATCAATCCTCGAGACCCGTGTTAATCCATTTTTTATCACTTTCTCGAGGGTTTATCATTAGACTCTTTTGCAATCAAAAAGTTTCAGATCTGGCTTGCTGTTTTTAAATATTTTAATTAGCCAAACTCTTTTAATAGCATCCAGTCGGAATACCGGATAATTGATACTCTCGGGTTTTTGCTTTTTGCATTTTTCTTTCCTCTGTGACCTCTGCGTTTGGCTTGTCTATTTTGGACAAGAGTACTCTTGATTATTTTTCTAATCACTATTATTCAAGAACAAATTCAAGGACCTGCAATACTCTGGCTTTCTGATCTATTATTTTCACCTGCCACTCTCCCCGGTAATTCGGAGACATTTCAAAGTAACTCCAGGTTTGTTTTTGACTGGGTCCTATAACAAAATCTTGCTCATACAGGATCGTGTTTTTATAGATCCAATGATGATAAATTTGTTGCCTCACAGACTGAGAGGGTTCAAAAGAGACAAAACAGTAAACCCGGCTGACCATAACGTTGAAACGGTTCTTTATGAGAACCGGAGTTCCTCCGTCCACATCCTGACACATGACCGCTTTTTCAATCACCGGGATAGGCTCGACCTCTTTTGCCGAAACCGTCTCTTGTTGGGGCTTTATCTCATTTATCGCTGGTTTGTCATCATCGGAGATTGTTTCGGTTTCTATTCGTTTTCCCTGCTGAAAGAGAACCACGACAATCAATCCAACGACCACAAACAGTATTTCTAAAATCCAAACAAGACGAAATCGAAACACATTCTTAAACATATATCCCGTTCTTTCTCATTCCCAAATTCGTTCAAAGAAGCATTTGTAACCGTGCGAGTGTGAAAATCATCTCACCTTTGTTGATCGATTTTCTACCCTTGATTTTCCATACCTCCGAGATATTTGGTCATTGTGAGATAATTCCCCCGAATGGCATCGCGCTTATACTGAACCAGATCCATTGATCGATTGATAATATGCAGTCCCATCCCCCCTGTACGTCGCAAGCTGGCAGCTTCTTCAATATCGAATTGGTTTCGGTCTTGCTCTTCAAATCCCTCGCCGTGATCAATCACCGTAATGACAATCTTGTCATTGAAACGGTCGACCTGCACTTCGACGATTTTGTCAGGATCGGAATGATATGCGTGTTCGATGACATTCAGGCAGGCTTCATAGACTGCGATCTTGAGTCGACTGATTTCATTATCAGAGAATCCCATATCACGAGCGATACCTGTGGAAAAATCACAGACGCGATACAGCGCATCGACGCGACTGGGAATCTTTATGGATTGCTTTTTTCCGGGAGTCAGGTTGGCAGCAGGTGGTGTCTTGCCCACAATGGTTTCCAATTCATCCCATGTCAACTCTTCGATGGCCTCTTCTTCATCTGAACAAGAGAACAAAAAGGTAAGCGTGTTAAAAGATTCAAATTGTTTTTGTAAATCAAATGACAAATTGACAATACAGGCTTGCCCCCCTTTGCGACGGCACTTGGCTGTAATTTCCAGCAATGCAACGACGAGGCTCGGGGTCAGCATGTTGATTTGTTTGAGATCAAAAATAAACCGTTGACTCGACTTGAGATGGGTTTCGAACAAGGATAGCAGAGCCGGAACCAGCGAGATATCATCTGGCTGGGCCAGCACTGTGATTTTCACGATCGGCTTTTGTGTACCGATTAGGCTTGTGCGTAACAGATCGTGCTCCATGAAGAACAGCTTTCAACCTATTTAGGTTCATGTATCAGTTGTCGTCTGAGGACCTTGCCCAGGAGATTTCTGGGAAAAGAACTGCGAAATTCAATCTCTTTGGGCACCTTATAAGCAGCAAGACGATGTCTGCAGTGCTGTATTAATGCTTTATCAGAAACATCTTTTGTCGGAACAATAAAGGCTTTTACACGCTCACCATAGTATTCATCCGGCATTCCGACAACAGCCACTTGATTGACGGCAGGATGTTCCAGCAAGACACTTTCAACTTCGCTGGGATATATATTATACCCCCCTGACAATATAACATCTTTTTTACGGTCTACAATAAAAAAATAACCATCTTTATCCATTTTTGCAATATCACCGGTTTGAAACCACTCAATTTTTTCATCCTCTTTCAAGGGCCAATAACCGAGCATTACCTGAGGACCCTTTATTTCCAGTTCACCGATTTGATCGATTCCCAGTTCCTGTCGGGTATCCAAATCCACGATGCGAGCTTGGGTATTGGGCCAGGGAAGCCCCACAGAACCCAATTTTATTTTACCCATGACCGGATTGGCATGTGTAATCGGAGAGGTTTCTGTCAAACCAAATCCCTGGATCACCCGACATCCGAATTTTTCTTGAAATCGTGCTTGCAAAGATACATCCAAAGGCGATCCTCCGGAAAAGCACGCCTTGATAAACGACAGTTTTTGTTCTTCAGAAACATGACGCAATAGTGCTGTAAAAATCGTAGGAACTGCAGGGAAAATGGTAATACGCTGATTCATCAAGATTTTATAAAGACGCCGGGATTGGAATCGTGGTACCAGCACCAAAGACGACTCGAGAACGAGGGAGAAATGCAGGCATACGGTTAATCCATAGCTGTGAATCAAGGGCACAAGTCCGAGAACTTTTTCTTGACCGAGCTGCAGATTCACCATCCAGGCACGCTCTTGTAATGCATTGGCGAGTAAATTTCTATGTGAGAGACAGGCGGCCTTTGGTTTGCCGGTTACCCCGCCGGTATAGATCAGCACCGCAATATCGCCAGGCTTTGCGACAGATTCAAATTCATCCATAGCATTGGATATCATCTTTTTAAATTTGTAAAGGTTTTGATGTCTATTAACCGTCAAATGCGGCGATTTGAGGTGGCTGGCGACCTGCCAAAGGATGGGCATATAGAGTTCGGCAGATGTAATGATCGACTGAAATTCAAATTGTTTTCGCAAGAGCGGTCTGATTTTAGAATAAAGCCGATCGAGGGTTAGCACAACAGAGATCCGGAGATGGGAAAATTGATATTCTATCTCACGTTCAGAGAGCAGGGGGTTCATCAGCACAACGACTCCCCCCAATGAAAGCACAGCCCAATACGCGATGACGAATTGCGGGATGTTGGGCAATAAAAAGACGACCTGATCCCCCTTTTTGACGCCTATTTCTTTGAGGCTTTTTCTAAAGCGGCGCACCTGATCGTATAACTCTTGATATGAGATGGCTCTCCCGAAATAGACAACAGCCGGATCAG
>WJME01000326.1 GCA_014728115.1 Candidatus Zhuqueibacterota bacterium
AGCCGTCTTGAAAATGTTAGACAAATAAATCATTTAAAGGGCTCCATCGTCAAATTCTTTTACATCCAACCCATGTCTAAACTCGGGTAGATTGGTGTGCCAATCAAAACCGATGGGATAATCTGGATAAAAATCGGGTTTGTGGGATACAATATTGCGTGGATCCATACCGGTCTCTTTTTTGAACGGGATCACCAAAGAATCGTGATAACATAAAATGGGTATTTGACGTGCATAATCCAGCACCAGAGCATCAACGCCTAAGCGCTGTATTTCCAACAAAATATCTAATCGTTCTTTCTGAACTTCCTCAATTGCATAGCATAATTTATGATGAATGTGATGAGACAGTTTGCTCATTTCGTGATATTCCGGATGAGTGCGTGCAAATTCGCTGCTCAATCCTGCATGTTCCTTCTTGCCATAGTGTCGATTCATAGCAAGACGGCCATAAATAGCCAACCCTCTTTGATGACAATACTCGATAGCGGTTCGTAAAGGACAAATTTCTTGCAAAACATCATCGATAAATCTGCCCCGGGTTCCCCATGCAGAGACTTTATGTGCATGAATGAGGGTGGAATTGGGCAATTCGGAATGATAAGCCAGGGCAGAACGGCCACAATTCCAGATGATAAAGGTATTCCCTGCTTCAAGATGTAAATCTATGGTTTCTTTAATCAGGGACCTAGCATCATGTTCAGGTTCTATTCCGTATGCCAGATGCCAGCCGAACCACTCAGCAATACCACCCACAGGCACTTTATGCGCATCATGTTCTATACCCAGACGGGTGTGCGATTTTTCGTGTGCTGACACAGGGCAAAAAAAAGTACGAAATCCCAAAATCAGTAGAGTACAAAAAAAGATATAGCTATTGCCGAGAATAGAGACAGGTTTTGTTTTCACATCACTCACATTTTCATTCATTCACTAGTCCTGGAGTAATGTCATTCTAATGACGTTTCTTTCGTTCCCAACTTTGAGAATCGCAAAATAAACTCCGTTTGCCAATTTTTTCCCTGCCGAGTTTTGCCCGTTCCAGGTAATACTGTGTACACCCGCCTGAAACAGTTCATTACACAGAGTGGCCACATGCTGACCGAATACATTATAAATACCGATACTCGCTTTGGCGGGTCTGCGAATTTGGAAACAAAGTGTTGTAAAAGAATCAAATGGATTGGGGTAATTTTGTTCGAAAAGAGAAACGCCAGTATCACGAGTGGCCAAGCCCTTAGTTTTAATCCTGGTCTCAATCGCATTGGGATCAGTGCTGTTCAAAAATTCCTCGACATTGGTATAGCCATCACCATCTTTGTCGAGATTTTGATCTATGCCACTTTCCGGATCGAGTCCATGAGCGGTTTCCCAGTCATCAGACATGCCATCCTTATCAGCATCAGGATAAGGTTCGCCTGCAGCCAATAGGGGCCAGCCCCCCACCTCTTTTTGAGAATCTATTATTGCTCCTCTCCCTTCGAGGACAGTGTTAGCAACGCGGATATCCACAGAATCTCGCATGGGCAGTGAGGCACCCGCATCGGCCAGAACCTTATAGAACACACTATCCGGTGAATCAGTTGTCATGGGTGGAGTCTCAAAGGATTCATATACTTTGGTGTAAGAGACGCCCGTGATGATCCCCCATCCCAGATCCTTGTCATTGATCAGATTATCATCCACATGAATTTGTACTTTACGACTATCAGGATCAAACGCCTCATCCCGCACTGAGCTATTTGTGGAGGGTCCAGCGAGCAGATAATTCCCGACGTAATTCATTTTGATCTTGGCATATTTAGAGTTGGTATATCCCGCTTTGGAGCCCCAATTATAAATCACATTATTGCGGAAATCATAGTGCAATCCTGGCATATCCATATTCTGGGTGGATCCTGGGCGGGGATTTCGGCTATTGTGATGAGCCCAGAGATTATGGTGCTGAGAAATCCTGCCATCATCGATATAAGCGACCAGGCCGCCATAGCCATGTGCTCCCTTGGAGTGAACCGAATTATTCAAGCTTTCGGTAATAAAACACCACTGTATGGTTACACTATCAGCACGCGTGACGGACAAGGTCTCATCAATAGACCAGCTAGCCGAGCAGTGGTCTATAATAACATTATGAGATGTGGTAACCCAAAGAGCATCTCCTTCATAACCTGATTCATCGCCGTGCCGGAAGCGCAAGTATCTTACAATAATGTCATGGGTACTGGAGATAATCATGGGGTAATTTTTTATACAAATGCCGCCACCGGGCGCAGTTTGACCTGCGATCGTAATATGGGAACCATAAAATTTCAATGGAGATTCCAGTTCGATTGTGCCACCCACTCGAAATACGATGATTGAATTTCCTGAACGCAAGGCCTGGCGCAGACTGCCCTCGCCGGAATCGTTGAGATTGGTAACATAGACGACCTTGCCTCCTCTCCCCCCCGGGGTATGACTTCCAAATCCCTCTGCACCGGGAAAAGCCGGAATCTGATCTGCGTGAATGGAAAAGACTATACAGAGCAAAAAGATAGACCCAACCTTGAAATAATACATCTGCTACTCCAAATTTAAGTTATAACGACATAGCTAACGATATTCTCTGGACATTATCAAAATAATCCATTTGGCTGATCGAATAGTCAAATTTCATTGACATCAATCCGGCATTAAATCGAACACCGAGTCCGGCGCTCAGGCTTTCGATATCATAATTAAATTTGTATCCTCCTCTGAGAAAAAAGAATTCCCGCAGGGCGTATTCAAATCCAACATGCAAGCGTTCCAAAGAATCGTTAGGGTGCTGACCCTCGATTAAAGTGGTAAAACGGTGATTCTGATTTTGATCAGGAAGGAACGCCTGTATGAGATCCATAGCAATCCCCACTGAATAGACCAGGGGCATATAAAATCCTTCATTTAGATTGGGAAAAGTGGATTCACCAGAAAAATGGCGAACAGACATTCCCAGAGTCAAGTCATTGAATCCGGTTTGATAAAGCGTCCCGAAATCCATAGAGTAATTGCTTATGGTATTGTTTGACATTTTGGCTGTTTCACCGATATCGATCATATTTTCACCCATATCTTCATAAACATATCGAATCTGTCCACCAATAGAGAACCGATCGGTTACATGCGTGGCATATGCGATACCAAGGGCATAATCAGAAACCTCAAAGCTGCCTGTATCGGTATACTCGAAACCAACGCTTTGCGTGCTTGCAAATGAAACGGTGGTTCCATAGAGAGTGCCATAATCCATATTAATGGCACTCACCCCAAGCACACCGTATCCTCCCAGAGGAATAGCCAGGCCAACAGCATTGTGTTTTATATCTGCCAGCCATTCGGTCTGACTGAGTGTAATCTGGACAGAATTAATCGCACCCAATCCTGCAGGGTTAAAAAAGATGGAAATCACATCCCCACCCATGGAAACAAAACTTCCTCCCATTCCACTCGACCGGGCATTGCCGTCAATTTTTAAAAAGGTCATGCCTGCCTGCCCAGTCTTTTTACGGGTTTGAGCATCCAGATGGGTAATAACGGTTAAAAGAATAATAACAAGGCTGATTTTTTTCAACATGTATTTGCCTCCTGGCAAAAGACGATTTAACGAATAATTGCAAATTTTCCGGTTGTTGTATGTCCACTTGACTCATCGGTAATATGGTACAGATAGAGTCCAGCACTGGGAAAAAGATTTTCGTCCGTCAGAATGGGTGACCAATGTTCATAAGCAGAATCGTCATGGTGAAAAAGTGTTTTGACAAGATCTCCGGCGACTGAAAAAACTCGAATAGTACAATGTGTTGTCAGATTTGTAAAGGTGATTCTATCCCATTCACCAGGCCATTTTGAAGCCTGGGCGAGATTAAAAGGATTTGGCACTACGCGAACAGAGTCAAGAGTAGAAAGGCTTCCCCGGTACGGGCGCGCAGGATAGGTAGAACGGGTGTAAAAGGGTGAGCTTTCCAGCGGTTTTCCATAGTTTGCCGGATCATTATTTTCAGAGCCATCAGTAACTGCTGTAATAGAATAGAAATAAGCAACGCCGAGATTAATTTCCCTGTCCTCGTATTGTGTTTGTGTAGCGGGAATCTCTGCAATCAATTCCATATCGCCATGGTAATCGCCTTCTTTGCGGTATATTCTATAGGTCGCAGTCGATGAAGACGGAGAAGAATCCCACGATAATTTGATGTGTCTTTTTCTCGATTCCACCACGAAATTCTTAGGGGGGAGCGGAGACATGGGAATCGACAAGCCTTTAGACAGACGATGATTCCAATTCCATTGCGCGCGTCCAACGACTTTGAATAAAGAATCCCGTGAGCCTGCAATAAAGTCATTTTTTTGTTGGTCGCTGATCTCGCCATTCAGCCACTTTTGACCTATTTCTTTACATTTCTGAATTAAAGGTCCACCAGCGGCATGCACGAAAACGAATTGCAAAGAGTCGTCAGGTTCCATAGAATAAGGCCCCATCCCCATCCAGGCCGATTGCTGATTTCTCACAGGCGGTAAATTGGTGTCGGGGTGGGGCATATGTTTCTCTTTTCCATTGGCAAAAATATAGATATATTTATCTTCTTTCAACCACCCTGCAGCTGTACTCCAATCTCCCCAACCGGTAGAATACGGTTGGGAAAAGTCATTGGAATGATCTTTAGAAGATTTAGCAGCATGAAGCACGCCATAGCCGCAATACATGGCAGAAACGAGTTCACCGGCGGAATATAAATCTTTAGGATCATAATTGTCATCATTATCTCTCTGTTGTGGAAAAGGATCGCCGCGATCATCTCCGGGGACTTTAGGATCATCACCATCGAACCCATAAATCACACGCAAAGAATCTCCCGGATCGGCACCATAATAGTCGATATAGCCATCAAGAGTTCCTGTATCTTCATAAGAAGCCTGGCCATCGCCCTTGCCATTAGGATGAAGAATCATAGAGTAATAGCCGACATAGATATCATCGATGCGTTTGGCATCTTCCTCGAGATCACTCGGATCGCAATCTGTATTGCCGGTATTATAGATTTTGACCACGCGAATGATATAGTCTTTGTGGTATGGGTTTGCCCAGGCATAATAGGTTGATTTTACGATCATACCATTGCTGTTAAAGGTATACTCTACGATTTTCTCATCGCTAATAATATTTTCGTTTTCACGAAAGTTATACCCCAAATCTTCAACAATATTGGCTTGACGATTCCCTGCTGCATCAATCACCGTTGTCGGTGTCCTATGTGCGCGGACTGTTTTAGTCACATCATAATCCGGCAAAATGACACAATCGACAGGTGAGCTGGGTTCATAAAAGGCGAATTGTTCATCAAAAAAGTCACGATAATCTTTTATTAAAATCCATAAATAGGCACCTGTAGAATTTGTTCTCATTCCTCCAGGAACTCTTTGAGTGTCTTCATGCCCGCCTGGCCACCGCAACCATTTCTCGCGATATCCGCTGGGATGACGGCTTCCTCCCAGTGTTTCCCATAATCTTCCTACCTCTAAAATTTCGACTTGTGCAAGAGTCAAAACTGGCATAAAAATCATAAACAGAAATATATAAAGACGTCTGTTTAACATACACACTCCTTGTTTAGAACGAGAATCGGAATCCGAACCAAAAATCGCGTGGAAATAAGTAGGTTACATATTCTCGTTTAGGCATATACTCATATTCCACAGCATCTCCCGGGTGTTTGCCCAACTCTTTGATGCGTCTCATATAATTATCAAATTCGACAGAACCGTCCAATCCGTGAGCAGCAAAGATTCTGGAAGGATCACCCGGTGTGGTGTAAGATCCGGCGGTGAGACCGGAGCCATATTTGGAGACATTAAAATTTTTGATATTAAAGATATTATAAATATCACAATATATTTCTACATTCATGGGACCTTTAGTAAACAGTTTACGATTGAGTCTCAGATTGAACATTTGATAATCACGCCATTGCCAGTTTTTTATATGTTCATCAACCGTTCCGGTTTTGTCCCAATGGAAACGCGTCCCCCCTCTCCAATAATAGTCCCAGGTCAGCAACCAATCTGCAAGGGGTTTAAACCCGGCAATCGAAGGGCCCAAATCAGTGGGCATGATAAAACTAAGGCTTGCCTTAAGATTTCGTACGGGTTCGATGGTGTTTCTGGCTTCATCTTTTGCCTCTGCAGCTGCGTTTTCCCGGTGTAAATAGTCATCATCCGGCCGAATATTTGTAGGTCCGAAATTTCCCCGCACTGTAAATCGATGTTCATAATTGACAAAGCCTCGTATGAAACGGCCAAAATTTCTGTCCAGACGAATTTCGAACCCTTTGGTTTCTTTGTATTCGTCATTGCGATATGTATTATAATAGACAGTAGAAGAATAGGTATAAGAGACTCTGCGTACATCATCACGGATATCATGATAATAGCCGTTCAGATTCACCCGAAACAGGCCAAGATCATGTTCATAGCCGACTTCATAGAGAATGGACTTTGGCAAGCGAAGATCCGGATGACCGATTGCTTCCAACCGTTCTATGGATCCCATCTGAATCCAATAGATCTGATTGGGATCAACAATATCACTAAAATGCCCATAGTTGAAATAGATTTTACTGTTTACGGTTATGGGGTGAGCGATTCCCAAACGAGGGCTTATATGGTATTTAAGGGTGATATCTTTTTTGGGCATCTGTTCATGAAAATCGTGATATTTCCCCCGGGTCAATAAATCCGTATTGGACCAATTATCTGTGAGGTCAAACATGGGAGTCATAGGTTTCCAATAATCCAGTCGAATCCCGGCATTGACCACGATTCCTTTGAATTCCATTTTATCCTGGGCATAAGCATAGCCATGATGGACATCGGCATCCCACCGGGTATCATCCAGCTTGCCGACGCCATCGAATTTACCCCGGTAATCCAGCCCATATGCATAACGCCACTCGTTAATTCGGTCAAAGGTATGACCAAAACCCGCACGAATCTGGTGTCGTTTGGAGACCTGACTGGTGATATCGAATTTGGCATCCAGGGTGTACATATGAGATTTATCATAACAACGTGAATGGATCAGTCGGTGCAACCAGTAACCGTTTTGGTCATAAATAAATGTTTTATAATGATAACTGAAATATTGCGGAAATGCAGGAAAACCGCGCCGGTTACCTTCCCGGTCTTCCAGAAAAAAGAAATCCACATACTTTGATTCCAGTTGTTCACGCGGATGTTCCATAGGAACATTGCCCCGATAGCTCTTGTAGGTTCCCTGAACCCGGACATCATAATATGTTTTGGGTGATAACATATGGGTCCATTTTCCACCGGCATAAGTGTTAAACCAACTGATATTGTTGGAAATATTATCCACGGCAAATAGTGTATTGGCAATTCCACTTCTGAGAAAATTGTACTTGATGATAAAATTGGGATCCTGGATATAATCGTGTTGCTGGTTGATTTGATAGCCAGCCCCATGATCCTCTCCATAAAGCCCGAACAAGGTCAACTTTTTTGAGGGTCCGAACCGCTGGGTTATTTTCAAATTGATATTTTGATTCAAAACCCCGGGTTTGCTCAATTGATAGGCATAGGCTTCGAATTTTCGGTAAATCCCAAGATAAAATGAAGTATTTTTAAACATATCCCACCAGGGAAGCATTGGTCCACCAAATGTCGCTTGCAATGTATAGTCGGGGCGGTCACCATAATGCAGAATATCATCACGATGTTGATAATCCCAGAGCTTTTTATTGTTTTCAGGGGATAGATCATAGATATTCCTTGCCGGATCTTTAGTGTAGGCGTTCCATCCTATAAAATCAGGCTTACCATCTTTATTACGATCCGGTGAGGGTTCAAAATACTGAAACCGTCCCCAGTCCCACCAGTTTTCATTGCCAAATGCATACGGTCCAAAATGTTTTAATGCAGCTGGGCTATATTCAATGCGCACCGAGCCTGTAAAATCCTGCATGCTTTCTTTGGTGGTGAGGTTGATCACACCTGCACGGGCATTCCCATACTCGGCGCTAAATCCGCCGGTAAGAATTTCGATTTCTTTGACCAAATCATAATTGAGGCTCGTATAGGGACGGTCATTGCGATTATCATTGAAATTCATGCCATCAACATAAACCGCAATATCCCGTTCGCCCATACCCCGGATCTGGAGACCGAAATCATCTTTATTGATACCGGCATGGCGAGCAATCACATTTTCTATGCTGGTAGCAGGAGCCATCTCTATATTATCGGACTGAATATAAGCGGTCGTAAAGGAAACATCGGTTCTCACTTTTTCACGTTCTGCCACCACCGTCACTTCCTGTCCAAAATCGAGTGTCGTTTGTGAGAGTGGAAAATCGACAGTAACCGTGCGATTGATACTGACGCGAACATCTTTTTGCACCATGGCATTATAGCCCATCATAGAGGCTTTAACATCATAGGTTCCGGGAGGTAAATTGAGAATAAAAAATTCTCCCTCGATATCCGATGCTGCGCCCATCGAACTTCCTATGACGATCACATTAGCACCCGGTAAAGGCTCTCCGGTTTCATTATCTGTCACTGTTCCGGCTATTTTTCCTGTAGTTCGTTGGCTAAAAGCAAATTGACTGATCGCCAACAACAAAACAATTGATAGATTTAATATTCTCATCGGATTGACTCCCAAAACGAGTGTCAAAAAGTTGTAAAGAAAGGGGTGAGCACAGCAGACTTGCAAAATCTCAACTCACAAGATCTCGCTGATTCGTACTATGCTCACCATATGCCATTATGGATGGCTATTTGATCAATAGCATTTTGCGAGTCTGACTCGCTTGTTGGGTTTCAAGACGGTAAAAATATACACCGCTTGGAACGAGTTTTTGATGATGATCACGCCCATCCCAGACAATACGATGGTGTCCGCCGGGCAACGTACCGGTAATCAGTGATCGAATTTTTCGACCCATCAAATCAAAAATGGTCAATTCGACCTGCTCGCGATGGTTTAGAGCAAAAGTAATGGTGGTTGAGGGGTTGAAAGGATTGGGGTAATTTTGCTCCAGTTCAAAAGAGTTTGGCAATGATTCTGCGAGGGGCCGCGACTTTACGGCAGTTAGAGGCTGATCCGGTTCGCGTGGATCCCAGGACGTCAGCCAGATCTCATCGAGAAAAATAGAAAATGGCAGATTGACCCCATCGCGATGGTAACAGTGAAATCGAATGTATCGTACTTGTTGACGATCCAAAGGTGCACATTTTTCATTCAAGTCGATAACATACCATTGCCAGGTGGTATCGATGGGTAAGGTGTCATATTTGATCCAACTGGAAACAGCATCACGAAGGTAGACTTTGGCGACATCTGTATCGTCGGAAATGACACTATCTCCTTTCATATAAAAGGAGATATAGTTGTATTGGCTGAGATCTTGAAAATGCTCGACACCGTTAGAATCTGTATATTCGTAATTATACTTGACATAATCATAATCTTCTCTTACTGCGATCAGCTCCATTGCTTTTTTACCCATATAGGCATCATCTGTCAATGCATAATCGGGATAGATCATCCATTCATCACTTGTTGAATCAAATTCAGCAATCCGGGTTTTCCAGTCATGAGCTCTGAGACTATCCACCTCATCATCAGGCACAACTGTGGTACCCCACTCGAAATCATCAACAAGCATGGAAGGACCACGTGGATCCTCTTTGCTTACCCGGATATCATCAACCCAAAGCTTCCAGGGTAGTTCGAGGCCCTGATCACCTCGGCAAAAAATCCTGAAATAACGCAAAGAGTCCACCGTGGATTTTTCTTCCGGAAGCTGGTATACAATAAAAGTCCATTCAGTACCCACAGTGATCGGGGCCAGTTTCCCCCACCCTTCTGTAAAATCGCGGGTGTAGACCTTTACAGCGCCTGTACTTGCCTCGATGACGGCAGAAGCTTTAACCCAGAATGACAAATAATTATATTCCGACCAATCGCCATAGCCTGCTGCGATATCTTCATAAGCAAACTTTACATAATCGGCGTCGGATCGCTGCTCAGTAATTTCCAAACAATACTCACCCTCTTTGGCATCTGTGGAGATGGAGATATCCGGGTGACGGGATTCAGGAGTATCGCCGGATTCCCGTGGTGCCCAGCCCATAGCGCGTAAGCTATCATAATAAGCACTGGCGTCGATACCATTCGCCCATTCAAAATTATCCACGAGTTCGGAATCCTGCGCCAGAATAGGACCAGCCATAGCCACACACAATACGATAAAAGCGCTCAAAGCAATTCTTGCAATCTTCACAATACATCCCTCCTCAGTTAATAATCATATTTTCCTTTTCTTTTGCAACAAAATTTTCCTTATCACCTCCTTTAGAGTCAATTAATCCACAACGAGCAATGCGTATGTATCCAATCGGGGAATCGTAAATACACCTTTATGGTTCTTAATCTCGGTAATGTGATCTTTTGGAAAATCCGGAGAGATTATTTTACCCCGAGAGACCTGTGAATTGATATGTATCTTTACATTATATACTGTTTTCTGAGAATAGTTCAAGAGATGGATAATAGTACGTTTACTTTCCTGCTGTGAAACAGCATAATGCAAAACAAAGGGCGGAGCCTCCAATGTGACGGTTTGAATTGATTCCAACAAGGGTTTTAACTCTTTTACCAAATCGGGCATTGTTAATGGAGGGTCAAAATATTGCAAACCATCCTTTTTCAAGCTTCCCTCAGATTTCTGAACATAAAGATCGGACCATGATTTGTGGGGTGCCCCCATCAAAAGACATATTCCTCCATCCTGACTCCATTGTGCTATCACCTCTTTTTCCTTTGCTGTAACATCGACGCCATCGGGTATCACAATCACTTTATACTTTTGCAAAGATAGTTTAGAGACATCCTCATTGAACAGAACATCATATTGTAAATTATGGGAGGATAGAAAATTTAAATCAGAGATCAATTCACGCTCTATTGTTCCCCCCTCATAAGGAGCTATAACGGCTAAAGGCACAATAGATTTGGGGTGGGTAAAATAGTCTTGATGACGTGTAAAAAAATGATTATACTGACCCATAGCATCCAGACATGCATGAGCCAGTGAATCGCCTGCCACCAGGTCACGCATAAAAATACCTTCGAAATATGGTTCCAGGCTATTATGAAACATTTTACATTCGGCCAGGCATAACTGCCACTTTTCAGGTGCCATGACATCCACCATACGACTGACACCATTATGTCGTTTACCGTATTCGATACTGCTCGGCCTCCATCCTTCGGAGACGGCCCATTGATACTTTAGAATCCCAATATTACAAACCAGCTGACCATCACCCTTATCTAAATCACCTTCAAAAGCATCAAATCCCACACGATTGGACGCGTTCTCATCATCTGTATCAGTATCAGTATCGGTATAGTATCCTGGTTCAAAGCCATCTTCTGTAGACAGACAGTTGGTATAACGAGCGAGAGCCAAAGAACCACGATGCATATTGAAACACACCAGTGGAAGTGTATCAAACTCTTTGCTTTCATCAAAAATCATATCCACAAGGTCATAAATGGACTGCTCATATTTATTTGATCCGATATTATCCACCCAAAACCCATCCACACCAGCCTTTAGAGCTTGACGGATACGAACACGTTGATAAGGCAACCAATTCGGATGTTGTGTATCGGCCATATATCTGGTGACTCCATACCGACTATATTTTGCCGCACCATAAGGAATAGGTTTTCCATTCTTATCCAACATCCACCAGTTCACAGACTCTGGAACAAAATCGGCCATATCCTCATGAAACATATTTGCCCCAGAGATGTATGCAGTGACTCTGATATCATTTTGATGGCATGCCTTGATATATCGCTTTAATATATCCCATTGCTTCTGTTCGGTCTCGTGCGAAAATCCAACGCTCCATGTGACCCAAAGCCAATTCAAACCAGCACGTTTAGCCCATGAAACGGTTTCCAAACCGTAAAAACTGCTCACCGCAGTCAGAATATTTTCCGGATCATTCTCCTCCCAATGAGGCCAACCGGACAACCGGCCCTTTTCAGCCTCTATGGGGCCGCCATCCCAACGAGCAGTATTAAATTTACCGACTTGCGCCCACTCGGGAATTTCTTGCGGAGCAAGCCACCATTGTTCATTATGGGGATCATTCTGTCCACAAGCGAGGACTGTTAGAAGCAAAAAAGCAAAAGGAAAAAATCTCATGATACTCCATTATCATTAGTTTGTAAATTCATCTTGTCTTGACCTAAAAAAATATACAAACTCCCACTCGATAATTTAAGATAATAACCGTGAAGAACATGTTAACCTACCGTTAACATTGATAAATCTGTTGATTTTTCCACAACGTAGACCTATATTGAAAAAGTACATTTATCAGCAATATAGTCCTGACCTCTTTTTGCTGCCGAAAAAATGAATATGCATTTCGATCGGGCATAAATAGAAAAATGATACTACCCAAAACAAAACGACACATTCTTGAAAAAATTCTCACCAGTCCACATTTTGCCCATTCACATATTCACAAAAATTTACTGACATATCTAGTAGAAAAATCCATCAGTGGAGAAATTCCAAAAGAGACTACGATCGCTATAGATGTTTTTGACAAGGATGCTGACTTTGACTCAAACGAGGATACCTTAATCCGCGTTCATGTTTATAAATTGCGTGAAAAACTGGCAAAATATTATGCTGAACAGGGTCAGGATGATGACATCAGACTTTGCATTCCCAAAGGGCATTATAAGGTCAACTTTAATCCGATCAAGCCGTCGACCTCTCAATACCAGGGTTTTGCATTGCTTTGCAAAGTAGGAGCTCTATTCTCTCTGATCCTATTTCCGGTTTGTATCTATTTGTTCTTCGATAATTTGCGAATGCACAACGAAATCGAAAATTTCAGTTTGATCCCAACAGAAGATCCGGTCTGGAATTGTTTCATCTCATCCGAGATTCCCACCCTTATTGTTCCCGGAACCAATTATTTTTTCGCAATGGAAAGCAAAGAATTTAATGAAACATTAATCGTGCGAAATACCACGATCAATTCAACACCGGATTTGACCAATTTTTTGGCAGAGCACGATGACCTGGCACGAGACGTGCATGCCGGAGACTATGCATTTCTTGGCAAGGAAAGCGCCTGGAGCCTACGATATTTATTTCCGCTTTTCTTTTCTGCGCATAAAAAAGTGGAATTGGAAATATCCTCTGCGTTGAATTGGGAAGACTTTGAAAAATATCATTTGATTTATATCGGCTCTTACAAGTCTCTTGGTATTTTAAATAACATGCTATTCAACCTCGATATATCGTACACCCTGTATCCACATCAAATTATAATCGAGGACGGTAAGGAACAAGAATCACACACTTTTTCTCCCGAACTCGTACGGGATGAATATCACAATAAAAATTATAATAAAGATTATGCATTGGTCGCAAAAATGCCCGGGCCGAACAACAACTCGGTGTTAATCATTGCGGGTTTTTATTTTATTGGTGTCTATGAAGCTGCAAAGCACCTAGCAGATCCTGATCTCCTCGCCATTATCGAAGAGAATCTCACTCAACGCCATGGCAAGGTTCCAGAATACTTTGAGATGTTGTTAGAGATCAGCGGTTTTGGTCGCACGGGTTTTAGTACTACAATCGTCTATTCAGACGAAATTCAGGCAGGTCATGATTTTGAACGAAACTAATATATTATTAGGCCAAGAGGCAGCTTTTAATCCTACTCACTTTCTCCTCCCCCTTGCCCGCATCGCTTCGTCTCCTATCCTCTGATTCTCATTCTAACACACTTGATTCTTCGGCACAAAATGCAAGGTGAATTGATTATGCTGCGAAAAAAAATATCTGGCATGACAGAAATTTGAATGTCAATAAATATTCGTTCATCCTTAAAATTCTGTAACAAACTTTTCCATTAAATCGTATTCATAGTGGGGAGCAAGTTCTGATGATCCTAACCGATTATGATGGTGCTGGTAGGTTTAGAGTCATTCGTAAAATCATCATGCGATTTTATGATCGAATGAGACCAGCGGGTAATCCAAAATGGATATCCATAATCCAAAAAGGTCAATTGTGACCGAGGAGGTTATCATGAACCGTCAAACCATCATCATTGCAATCGTCTGTGGATTTGTCCTTTTCATCTTTGCCAATCCTTCCTTTTCTGAAGAACCCAAGAATCATACGGACACGTGCTTCGAGACCGTTCATTTGCTCAATCTGAAATCCGAACTCAACGAAAGAGAACTGGAGATAATGATCAAGGATCTGAACAAATGCCTGGCCAAACACGGCTTTTCTAATGTCAAATACACAGCATGGAAGCTGCGCGGTGATTCGAACTGCAAATACACTTATCTCTTTGAATCCACCTGGCCCGATGTCACGACCTACAACAAGATACACGAAACCATGGAATACAAACGCGTGCGAACCAAATGGCAGCAAAACTGGGCCTCTGTAGTGGATGAAGAATATGGCCGGTTTATGCCGCTGAACTGAAATGTGACTGCAGATGCATCCAGTATCGAATCAATGTGTAGAATCGTAAAAGAAATATATTAAAGACTTCCAATGCCTCAGCACAAATGCCAACATGACATCCCACATTACGAAAAAGGGGCGATTCCCACGATGAGAATCGCCCCCTTTTTTTCTGAAATTGACGTGTTGGATCAACCTGCTTTCTGGAAATCAGCAGCCAATCCCTGGGTTTGTAACCGCTTGATAAAGCGCCTGATACCCAAATAGCCGAGCAACCATGAGACCACTGTAATGGCAAGATAAACCAGCAGATTCAGAGTGGTTTCGGGATCCAACGGCCACCATGGGATAATTTTGGTCAGCCAGGACCAGATAGCCGGAAACGCGAAAAAAATAGCAATCTGCACCAGTTGGAGAATGACATCGCGAAGACTCATCGTCACCCCCTTGGTTAAACATGGACTTTTTACCGGATCGATACGACCCGGATGGATTAGGCAACTCTATTAAAGGTAAGCGCCCCTCGGTTAAATGTCAACCTTTGTTTTATTTTTACCAGAATTGTGTAGCCTCAAAACTCTTAGACCCTCATTATTCTCGCTGGAACCCTCTGACTGTGTGTTCGAACGGCAGATATCAAAATCCCAAAACAGTCTTGCAAAATAATTGAAAAATTAAAAAGAGGCGTGCAATTCCTGCAACAACTCGATGGCTGCATCTGCCATGGCTTCTCCGCCTCCCGGCGCGACAAGGGCGTTGACGGTTTCGTATCCTCCTTTATGAAATCCTTGCCGTGTGGGGATGTAACCCGGACCATCATTGGACAATTCGAAAATAAAGACAGTTTCGAATGGCACTGCTTTTCTAATCGCCAACCCGAGCTCTGTAAAGACCTCGCCGGGTAAGGCCAAAAGAGCGACGTTGTCGCTCAATCGTATCGCTTGAATCTCGATGGCCAGTTCTTTGCTTTCTCTGGCCTGAATATTCAAAATGGTATTGGCCTGTACCTGATCCAGCCAGGCGATCTCTGAGGTCCCCATCAGATGGATATCTTTTTCTGCTTTGGCAAGTTCTTTTGAATCAAAAGATTTCATCGGTACCCTGATCGTTTTGCTTTCCACGGCCAGAGCCGGTTTATCAACAGGATCCAGCCAACCGAAATAATCCAGGGCTGTTTTTGCCAGGGTTTTGCCGATCGTCTCCGTGGTCAAAGGCTCTTTTGTGGTCACATCGATGTGATTGATCTCGCCGCAAGGCGCCAGGCCAAAAAAGGAATAAAACTCTGGCCCGTATTTTTGTTGAAAAATCTGCTGCAGAAAATAGGGATAATCCGCGCTGAATTCTGTACCCCCTACCGTATCCAGATGCAAGGCAAAATTCACCAGCGAGGCCAGAGGAGTATTGTCGGGGTTCCTGAAAAACAATAAATTCACTTTTGGGTCGATAGGACCTGCGGGACGCAGAATATCGGGATGCATGCGGCCCGGATTCATCCGCACAACCGCTCCGGGTTGACGTAACCGTTCGGATCCCGGTTTCATGTAAAAGCGCCGGTGAAAAGAGAGTCCGGTTTGCCAGGTATATCCTGCCGAAATCTGCACGGGTTGCAGACTGTTTTGAGCCCGGCTCACGGTTTGAACGATTTGTGCAGTCAGATGCTTTGGATAATCGATCTCTTCGTGAGGATCAGAACCCTGATATTTTTTCAGTGCTTGCTCATGAAACAGCTTGCGACGAATCCCAAAATAGAGCGGTGCTGTGTGGGCATGTGTCGCAGAGATGATAATATTGCTGGCCAGGATATCGGTTTGTGCGGCGATTTGTTGTCTGGCTTGCTGTGCGACAACAGGTGAAATCGAGGTCAGATCACAAAAAACCAGAACAGCCTGCTCTGTGCCCTGCCGGAATACCATGGCTTTGGCATACAGAGAATCACGAACTCCTGTGGTGATGATTTCTCTAAAATTTCCGGCTCTGCGATATCCCACGGGCGGCGTGATATCGATGCGGGAAAACCCGCAATACAAATCCTGATCAGGTTCGCCCTGCAGAGTCATTGGTATGACCAAATAAAAGCAAAACAGAATGCACAACAATTTATTCATCATCCGCTCCCTGAAAAGACGACCGCGGAAAAAGAGTTTAATGGATGTCCATAAACAAGCTAAATTCCGCGGTCAGTTGTGTAAATCGAAAATTTTATAGACTTTTATCCATCCAGAGTCCAGCCGGACCTGTACTCTCGGCGTAACAATTCATTGGCCTTATCGTTATTGGTGACCCGGCCTTTTGTGCCATCGTACTCGATTTTTTCACCGACCTGGTATGCGACCAATCCGAGCAGCATCTGTTCCATCAGATCTGCTCCATATTCGAAATCGCACGAGGTCTTGAGATCGCCTTTGCAGGCATCGATCCATTCCTGTTGAAAATCCTCGATAGGCGGCTCGAGCTCGTTTTCTTTTCGCGGTTCATAATAGGTCAAGTCGGCATCATCGCCATAGGGGATCACGACGCGGCTGTCAAAGTCGGAGACGATAAATCCCTTGCTGCCTTTGAACAGGGCACCATGCCCGATCTTGTTCAGATCGATATATTTCATGGGCGAATTGGGCATCATGCCACCCTGATACCAGGAGACTTTGATGGCCGGACGCCAGTCATTGGCCGGATGCTCGAATACCGCTTTGAACTCGACCGGTGTGACCTCGGGATTGTATTCCTCGCCTTCGGCTTGTGCGGAAAGAGGCAGCTTGGCATCGATGGCATTCCAGGCGAGATCCATGGTATGGCTACCCATATCACCCACCTGACCGGCGCCAAAATCCCAATACATATTCCAGTTCAGGCAGTTCATTCCTGGCTTTCCGGAAAAATAGACCGGATTATAGGGATGAAAGGACGACGGCCCGATCCACAAATCATAGTGCAGTGTCTTGGGTGGTTTTCCTTCAGCCGGCGGATACCCGGGTTTGCGCAGCTGCCGGTTTCCCCAGGTATAAACCGTATTGAGCTCTCCGATGATGCCATCCCGGATCAGTTCACTCACCCGGTTGAAATTGGGCTTGGCATGCCGTTGTGTGCCATGCTGAGTGGCCAGTTTATTCTTGTTTTTCAGATAGGTTTCACGACACAGGCGGACTTCTTCCACCGACAGACCCAGGGGTTTCTCACAATAGACGTGATAACCGCGGTTCATGGCCCAGTTGGCGATAAAAGCATGCGTATGATCCAGGGTACAAATGACCACGGCATCGATATCTTTTTGTTCGATCGCTTTACGCCAGTCCACATAATGTTTGGCTTTGGGAAACTCTTTGGCAGCCAGGGCGATTTTTGTTTCGTCGATATCGCACAATGCCACCACATTTTCGTTTTTCAGCCCGCGATAATGTGCGGTGGCACGGCCGTGAGCACCGATAAGCGCGATATTGAGCTTGTTGCTCGGGGCATTGGCCCCGGAAAGGACCCCGCTGGGCAGAATCAAAAAACCGGTACCCGCTGCAGCAGAACGCTTGACAAACTGCCGGCGAGAAACATTGCTGATCATAGTCTTCTCCTCTCATTGGAACGGTTACTTTAATATAGTGCATATTGTCAAAAAAACAATCATTTTCATCGCGCGGGGTATCGGATTCAAATAACGCGAATCTATCGCGGGGTTGAAACCCCGCGCTGAATTTCCTCCATCTAGCGGGGTTGAAACCCCGCGCTAGTAAGAAAAAATGAAAAAATGTTTATTGCAAATGATCTGGTCTGGCGTTTTTATATCTGTCCAGAACAGACTGCAGCATCTGTTTGGTCTCTTTTTCCTTTTCACTCAGTTCTGCTGCGGGCATCGGATGTTCTTCCAGGGGATCGTTTTTCACGTCATAAAAATCGCCATCAGCATATAATTTATACTGTTTTGTCCGGGCGGCGATATAAAGGGGGCGTTCACCCGGATTCCTGCAATACCAAAAATAGACCCATTCCCGGCCTTGCACCTCTTTGCCCTGAAGGATGGGCAGAAAGCTCTGGCCATCGATCGTCAGATCGGCAGGGATCGCGACTCTTGCGGCGTCACAAAAAGTGGGTAGAAAATCTGAAAAATCGATCAGGTGCTGGCTCACCGTACCTGACGGAATCACAGCAGGCCACTGACCAATGAGCGGCACATGCGTGCCGGCATTCGTCATCTTGCCTTTGCCTCCCTGTATGGTCCGGTTTTTCATTTCTGTAACCACCTCACGGTGGGTACCATTGTCGCCGGTAAAGAGGATCAACGTGTTCTCGGCCAGACCCAGGTCGCGGACGTGTTTGACAATTTTACCCACGATTTTATCCATATACGCCACATTATCATCAAAATTATCCAGCTCCGAGAGCCAGCCCTCGAGATCTGGATCATATTCATCCTGATCCGGAGTGTGTTCGAACGGACTGTGGGTAAGCATCATGGGATAATAGCAAAAGAATCGTTCCTCTTTGTGACGGGTAATAAAATCCAAAAGAAAATCACTCACCACATCCGGCCCATACTCACCCTTGCCTCCCGGCAGCAATTCACCATTTTGAATGAGCTCCCCTACATTGCCATAGCGCTGGCCTTTATTTTCCAGCCACCAGAGACAATATTCATCAAAGCCAAAGTGATTGATCAATTCCCGATCCCGACCCAGTTGCCACTTGCCTGCGATACACGTGTGATACCCGGCATCCTTGAGCAAATGGGCAAAGGTCGTGGCATCCGGATCTAGAATTCCAAAATCGATATAATTTCGAACATTGTATTTGCCGGTCATAATCTGTACCCGGGAGGGCGTACAGATCGGCTGAGAATAACAATGCTCGAACCGGATGCCGTTGGCAGCCATGCGGTCAATTTCCGGTGTTTGGTATTCAACGCATCCATTGACACCGATGGTCTCATATCCCAGATCATCGGCCATGATGAGAATGATATTGGGAGGCTGAGCGGATTGTTTCGAAGAACATGAAAAGAGTAAAGCTGAACCGGCCATTCCGGTGAGTTTGAGAAAATCGCGTCTTGAAATCTTTGGCATAAGCTCCCTTTTCCCTCCTTTGAATAATGGACTCGACTAGTTTTAATTAACTAAAATGAATAAAGGAATGCAAGCATTAAAGAACACAGCTTGTACTTCGTACATATGACTCTGCTTGAAAAAAAGACAAGCAGAACGTTCAAAGAAAAAAAATCGACGACTGGAAGCAGCAAATGCGACTCGTAATAACTTGATATCCCAGTATGGCAGTAATCCTCTCGTCAAACCTGTCTTGACGGCGTTTAACCCCAAACATTCAGATCAATCGGGACATGTTCCTCTGGCCATGAAAAGCGGACAGGGATCAGCGTGGAATCGAATTGAACAAGCGACCGGAGGCAAGGCTGAACTTTTTTGGGACCCTCAGGGACAGCCCGTATTTCTCTGCAATGTCAACTTGACACCTTTTACACCAAAAACCTCTGCACAGGAAACCATTTCAGCATCGCTCGATTTGATAAAAGCGGTATATGGCTTAGGTCAGGATGATCATTTGATAGAGTCCAAAACGACCAAGGATGATCTTGGCATGCAACATTATCGTCGAACAACTCACCAGAAATTCTGTTCTGAACAAACCCTCGGTGACATCTGATGGCAGAACAATATATTACATAGATCATCAATACAACCCTCACCGCATATCCATCGATGGCCAGCAGGCATTACAACTGGATATCCACAACCGATTTTGGAATGTAGCCATCTCACCCGATGGAACAAAATTGGCAGCCATCCTCAATAGACTCGAACCAACCATTTATGTCATGGATCTCGAGTCGGCTGGTGCATACAAAGAATATCCGCTTTACGTTCCCGACGCGAACGAAAACCAGGAGAATTGTTCTGTACTGTTTGCAGATGTTTTGGAATGGACTGCAGATGGCCGGCACATCATTTATGACGCCCTGAACAAGGAACTCAACGCCCAGGGCGATACACTGGAATATTGGGATATTTTCAGATTACAACCGGACAACGGATACATTATGCAATTGATTCCCGATCACCCCCAGGGTACGCATAAAGGGAATCCGGATAGAAACCCAAACACAAACGATGACACGCAAAATGGTGCTGGTGAAATAACTCAGAGTTTCTCGACCTGATACCCTCCCCTACGCCTGTCTCTGAAATAGATAAAGCCAAAAATCAATATAGGAATCAGACTGAATGGTGCCAAAAAACGAAAAGATCGCTTGCCGCCGAAATTTTCAGCCGGAGCCAGGAGCGCCTGAGCTTGTTTCGCCACCGGCGAGGTGGGATCGATATTGATGAGACTACGCAAAGCATTGGCCGTGGTGATTTCGGGCAGAGATTCCTCGGTCGCAGAGCCCAGCACATCATCGATCAACGCCAGAGTGCCTCGAATGGCAATCTGACGGGACACTGGTGCATCGGCAACCGCAGAATTGAGAACGGTTTTTCCTTGGTCCATCAAGAGAAGGGTTTGTTGAAAAGGTAAACGTTGATGCGATTGCTTGTCTGCTACCCAGCCCATCAAAGGCGATGTGATCAGACCTACGGTCAACATGCCCACACCACTCATCCAGGCCAGAGCCATGGGCCCTCCTTTGGGAACCCGCTCAGAGGTAATCCCGAGCAGTGTCGGCCAGCAATAGCAGACTCCAACAGCAAAGACAGTACTCGCAACAATGGCTTGTAAAAATGTATCCGCATAACTCAGCCAAAACAGACCCAGACCTCCAAATAGCGCAGAGCCTAACAATAATCCCGTGGGTTTGAATCTTTGCACAAGAGGACCTGCAAAATATCTCAATACCGCCATGATCAGGCTTATCCATACCAACACCAGAATGCCGGGCATGCCTGCAGAGGTCAGCACAGCCGGGATCCAACGATTAGGGCCGAGCTCGAGAGAGGCGGTAAAAACAATACTGAAAGCAAGAACGACAAACAAGGGTCTGAACAGGGTTTCTTTGAACATCTGTCCAAAAGAAACACCTATCTGTTTGCTTTCTGTTGCCGGAAAGAGTTGACCTGTAAAAATAACTCCATAGATCGAGGCAGGAATCAGGATAATCGCCAGTGTCACCTGCCAGTTCAAGCCGATGAGGCCGAACACATAAGCGATCAGACCTCCGATCACGATTCCGCCGGGGAACCAGACATGAAATTTGTTGAGCATTTCTGTTTTGCGATCCGGATAAGCGGTCGCGACCAATGGATTACAAACAGCCTCAACTATGCCATTGCCCATGGCAATGATCATGGCTCCACCAAAGAGCATCCAAAAGCCATTGGCCGTGATCATAAGCAAGGTCCCGGTGAAATGGAACAGCAGGGATACCCGTAGCAGCAACCGCATGCCAATGATATCGACAAGCGGCCCAAGAATCATGATAGTGATCGGGAACCCCCACAGGCCGGCCCCACCGATCCAGCCGATTTGTTCATTGGTGAGTATAAACACCTCTTTAAGAGGTCCCATTACCGCGCCCACCATAGCAAACGCCACCGAAGTCGCGATGAGGGCAAAACAGCTGCCCAGAAACAATCGCTTTGGATTGATTCCAGAGGTCAAAGATTCAACCATTTTTACCTCTCCTTTTTGAATATTGCCCCGCACAACAGATTATGCATTGGGAATATCGATCCACTTTTGTTCGACGGCCGAGGTGACGGCAGCATCGAGCACTTGCTGGCAGCGCAGCCCGTCATAAAAATCAGCCTTGACCTCTATTTGTCCGGCCACGGCTTGCAAAAAATCACCGATTTCATGGATAAAGGTATGCTCCCAGCCGATAATATGTCCCGGCGGCCACCATTTATTTAGAAACGGATGGTTTCCTTCGGTGACCATGATGGTACGAAATCCCTGCGATAGGGATGCGTCCATTCTCGAAAAATATTGCAGTTCATTTAGACGTTCCAGATTGAATACCAGCGAGCCGTTGCTGCCAAAGATTTCCAGTCGTAAAAAGTTTTTTCGTCCTGTGGCAAAGCGCGTGGCCATGAAATTACCCAGGGCTCCATTTTTAAATCGGGCCATAAAATAGAGCGCATCATCCACGGTCACCTTGTCTTTTGTGCCACCGGGTTTGTTGCGTTCCTTGACAAACGTCTCCTGAGCGGCAGTGATGGAGTGAAACTCTCCTACCAGAAACCGGGCCAGATCCACGGTATGAGCATTCATGTCGCCATGCGCCCCGGATCCGCCTTCTTTGACATCATGACGCCAGGTAAAGGGAAAATTCGGATCGACCAGCCAATCCTGGTAATAGACTGCATTGAAATGAAATATTTGTCCAATCTTGCCATCATCGATAAGCTGTTTTGCCAAAAGAATGGCCGGCACCCGGCGGTAATTGAATGCGGTCATATGCCGGACATCCGCTTCTCGTGCGGCATTCAGCATTTGTTTTGCTTCGTCTGCATTCATGCACAATGGCTTTTCGCAGATCACATGCTTGCCGGCCCGGGCTGCCTCCACGGCGATGGGCATGTGGGTCTTGTTCGAAGTGCAGATATCGATCATGTCAATATCATCGCGTTTGACCAGTTTTTCCCAGCTGGTTTCCACGGACAGCCAGCCATATTGGCGGGAAAGGCGATCCGCGGCATCTGCGTCGGTATCGCACACGGCCTGCATGCGAACCGGTGCATCGAGTTGGAAATAGGAACCGACATCCAGGTAGGCATTGCTGTGTGCGCGGCCCATAAATGCTGCACCGACAATTCCTACTCTAATCTCTTGCATGATATCCTCCTGACTCTCTCTATCAAAATGATTTCAGATTTGACCAGCTATTTCAGCCCTAAAATTTTAAAATTTGTTTCCCGGTCCGTTGTACCGCCGGCAAAATCATCAAAGGCCACCTCTGTGGTTTCGATCATATGCGCTTTGATGAACGGAGCGCCCTCGGCAGCACCCTGGGAAGGACTTTTCAGGCAGCATTCCCATTCCAGCACTGCCCAGCCGTCAAATCCGGCCTGAGCCAGCAGCGAAAAAACCCGATTAAAATCGACCTGACCGTCTCCGAGCGACCGAAACCGGCCTGCACGCTGCGTCCAACCCAAATAGCCGCCATAGACACCGACCATGCCATTAGGACGAAATTCGGCATCCTTGACGTGAAAGCCGGATATGCGTTCCCCATAGAGCCCGATAAACTGGCAATAATCGAGTTGTTGCAGCAGAAAATGGCTTGGGTCATAGTTGATGGTCACCGCCGGATGCTGCCCTGACACCTCTAAAAAGCGTTCAAAAGTGGCTCCATCGAAGAGATCGGAACCCGGGTGCAGTTCATACGAAATAACACAGCCGTTGTCATGTGCAAAATCCAGCACCGGCTGCCAACGCCGGTACAATTCATCAAAGGCTTGTTCCACCAGTCCGGGCGGACGTTGCGGCCAGGGGTAGACCATATGCCAGGCAAATCCACCTGACAGTACGGGTATGGTTTTCAATCCCATCTTGACCGACGCCTGTACTGTTTTTTGCAATTGGTCCGTAGCCCAGTCGACAATCTCCTGATCGCTCAATCCCGGCGGATAAAAAGCAGCAAAAGCGGTTTTATACACCTGGTTCATCGCCAACACCTGACCTTGCAGGTGCGACGCCAGTTCCGACGGTGCAAGACCAATCTCTTTGAGCAGTCCCAGCACCTCGTCGCAATAGGTTTGCGATTCAGCGGCTTTGTCGAGATCGATCGCCCGTTTATCCCAGGTTGGGATCTGTATACCGGTATACCCCAGCGAGGCCACCCACTGGCCGATATGTTCGAGGCTATCGAAGGGTTTTTCATCCCGAAGAAACTGGGCCAAAAAAATGGCCGGCCCTTTGATCATCGCCATGACAAATCTCCTCTCTCTATATATGGATGAATTTCGATCGAGTCTATTTTACCTGCATGATGCAGTCACGGATCAACCGGGACATGGCCGGGCCCTCGGTACCCCTGGCGCGCAGATCTCTGGCACCACGTTCGTTCATCAGCTGAACCACCTCTTGGCCCAGACGCAGATTTTCAACCGAAAGCAACATAAAATCGACAGAATCGTCGCGATAAGGAAACAGATCGAGTCCGAACCAACCATCGTAACCGGTCTGATCGAGAACATATAACATGCTGACCATACGTTCAAAATTGGCGCAGCCCGGCGGCACATCCATATCCGCCTGCATGTCATTGTCATCCCAGTGGGTATGATACAGTTTTTTGGCGCGGCAGACCAGGGAGAACGAGTCTTCGACATTTTCCCGGGCAATCAGCGCATGGCCCACATCGATATTGAGGCCGAAATTGGGATCATTGACTTCTTGAACAATGGCCAGGGCAGAAGCAGTAGTCCCCATCATAATCCAGGATCGCGGTTCAAAGGGTTTGGGTTCGATACAGATTTTGGTTTTATACTTGTTGGAGTGCAAATAGTCGAGAATCTGGTGCACTGAATCGACATAGCGGTCGTACAGAGCGATATAGTCGGTTTGCAGGATAAAATCATTACCGTCGGTGGCCGGCCACAACACGCTGATCGGTACATTGAACCGCGCCCCCATATCCAGCGCCCATTTTACCCGGTCGATGGCCATCTGGCGTATTTTGATATCCACATCACCAAGGGCGCCAAATTTGTATTGCGGCTCTGTCCAGGTATGGCCACAGAGCTGTACCATCTGCAGATTATAATCATTGAGAATCTTTTCGATTTCAGCGGCATTCTTTTCATCGATCTCGGTGGGCACATGCAACTCGATGCCATCGATGCCATCGGTCTCGCCGCAGATTTTGATTCTTTCCAGAACAGAGACATCCTCTTTGAACCCATTGACATTGAACCGGTCCCGTAAATTGGTCATGCCCCAGATCCCCATACAAATCTTGTTCATCATACCTCCTCAATCGCTATCTCATGAGCAACATTTTATTGTAAAGTTTTTGATCTCCCAGACTAAAGTCACACAGATAAACGCCTGAAGCAACTCTTCTCCCGGCATCATCTCTACCCGGCCAGATAGTCTCATATTTACCGGCAGGCAGGAATTCATCGATGGGTGTACATACGAGTCGACCAGCCAGATCGTAAATATCCAGACGAACCTCATTCGCTTTGGTTACGCTATAACTGATAGTGGTTTGCGGATTGAACGGATTCGGGTAATTTCCGATCAAATCAAATTCTCGATCTTTATCCGGCTTGCCGGCATCGGTCTTGCTGGTCTGTTCGTATTTTACCAATACCATAATCCCCGGATATTCCACCTCCATACCATGCACCATTTTGCCGTTGATTTTGGGTGTCTTGCCGGTTTTGATGAGGTTTTCCCCGGCTTTGAGCACCGACACATCCTCCAGGGTGATACGATGTGCATAATAGGCATAGTTGGGACCCTCCTTGTCGAATACGCGGCTGTCGTTGACATAGACACCGTTCATATATCCCGGACTCCAGCTTGCCCAGACCAGTTGATAGGCAGTGGCGAAATTCAAATCTCCTTGAATGTTGATTTTCTGTGTAAATTCATTCTTTCGTGTCACCCATAATTGTGGGATATCATAGGGTTTACATAATTCGACCGAAAGCCCGGGACGATCGAGCGCCAGTTCCGTGATCGCTTTTGTAAAATAGATCAGACCGGTCTTATCGATGATTCGGGCTGCCAGTTGCATGGGCTCTTGCTGATCAGGTACCCATTCGGTATTCCACCGGATCTGCCAGGGAGAGGACAGGGCAGAGCCAAGGTGATGCATAATCTCGCCATGGAAAAAGTGGTAATGCCATTGGCGATAAACCCCATCCCCCTCGAAATTGACATCCTCGTATTTGCCGATAAAATCGACCCGGCTGATCTCGCTATTGGGGCTCGATGCCTCGACGCCGAATTCGACGGTTCGGCCGATGCGGTCACCTGACTGAATGCCCGTCAAGGTGCCGGTGGGATGGGATTTGTTTTGATCATAGTAGATCAAGAGATGCATCCCATAGATCAGATTCTGTGGCCAGTTCCAGGTGTGTTCAGTACTCACACGCATTTTAAAGCGATTCGTTTTGCCCGGCTGAATATCTTGCAAAGGGATGGAGACATAGGGATAGATGTGATGTTGATACTGCCACTGCGGAGCAGGAATGGTCCGGGCTTCAGGGATGGCGATCCAATCACGGTCGTTCCATTGTATCGCTAGTCCACGGGTACCATCATGGCAGAGGATCTTTTCTACATTGATTTCGGCCCGGATGGCATGCTCCAGATCGACATCAAAGGGAAAGTCGATATTTACCGTCTCCCAATGATCATCGACGATCGAGGTATTCCAATTTGTGGTGCCTTCTCGTCCTCCTACACGCAGAGACTGACCGGCATCGCCATCTTTTTTGAACCAGCGGTATTCCCGAAAGACATCACCAGGTTGAGGCTGTGACCATAGGGAGGATATAGTAAAGAGCACAAACAGACAGAACCACTTTTTCATAACCACTCCCGGATTTAATTTTTCGTTCTTAGTATTTAAGGAATAAAAGCCTCCAAAGAGGGCACTGTACAGCGTACGGCATGTGTGGCTAGAAACTGTGCCCGGTCCGGCTCTGAAATCGGCACCGTAGCCCCTTGCTGAGTGGCGATGATAGCTCCCAGGAGATTGCCGAATTCACAGGCCTCCTGGACGGGCTTGCCGTGCAAAACAGAGTGAATGAATCCGGCTGAAAAGGCATCACCACTGCCCAGCGAATCGACGAGGTTTACCTGATATCCGGGTACATAGACCGGACGGTCATCCCAGGCCTGTACATAGGCGCCCAATTCAGCCAGGGTAACCAGGCAATAGTCGAGATGATACGAGTTGACAATCTCTTTACAAAACGCGGGCAAACCGGACCAAGCCAATCCCAACAGACTGGCAAGTTGCACTGCTTCATCTCTATTCAATTTGAGGATATCGGCCTTTTCGAGAGAATAAGCAATCGTATCTGGTGAATAACATGCCTTGCGCAGGTTGATATCGAGAAACAACAGTGTATGGGGCAGCTGGCTGACGAGTTGCATCAGGGTTTCCCGGGCCTTGAAGGAGCGTTGTGCCAGAGTTCCGAAACATAAACAGTCTGCATCGACAATGGCATCCGCCAGCGAGGGAACGAGTTCGATATGATCATAAGCCACGCCGGGATTGATCACATAATCGGGATTTTTATTGGCATCGAAACTGACATTGACAGTACCGGTAGGATGATGATCGTCCCACTGTACAAAAGTGTCAGCCAGCCCCAGACCTAGAATGGTCTGATGAGCTTTTATACCCAGCTCATCTCTGCCCAGTCTGCTGATCATATACCCGGTATTGCCCAATGAGTGAATGCGATAAGCGAAATTGAGCGGGGCACCACCCAATACCACAGCATTGGGCAGAATATCCCACAGGACTTTGCCAAATGAAAATACGGTTTTGCTCATAATTTACCCTGAAAAGCAGCCCAATCTGTTTTGAATTGTGCCAGCCCGGCATCGGTAAGGTTGTGTTTATACATTTGAAAAAAGAGATCAGGAGGCACCGTGGCGATATCGATGCCTGCGCGCAGACAATGCAGCACATGATTCTGGGTTTTCAGACTGCCGGCAATAATTTCTGACGCAAAGCCAAAATTATCCCGTGTCAGCGCCGCGTCTGCGACAAGTATCTCGCTTTCGTTGGCGATGGCATCCAGACGGCTGAGAACGATGCTGACAAACGAGGCACCTGCTTTCATGGCCAGAAACGCCTGCGTAGCAGAAAAAATCATGGTGACGTTGCATTTGATGCCATCTTTTTCGAGCGCCGGAACAGCCTTGAGTCCCTCGACGGTGAGCGGAAGCTTGATCGCTATATTGGCTGCGATATCGGCGAGGTTCCGGGCTTCGGAGATCATTCCCGGTGCATCCTCAGCCATCACTTCGGCACTGATAGGGCCGGGACAGATCCTGCAAATTGTCTCCAGGATCGAATTGACAGGCTTTCCGACTTTGGCCAGATGACTGGGATTGGTGGTGACGCCGTCGAGCAAGCCGGTATCCTGAGCGCGCTGAATGGCCTCCACATCTCCGGTATCCAAAAACAGTTTCATAACGTCTCCTTGTTCACGAGCGAAATACAGGTTTGTATATCAACATTGATAGTCGGTTCGTCTCCCAGTTCCGGCACCAACAGGTCGGCTCCGGACAAATCCTCTTTTTCCGTATAGCCATTGGTGGTGACGAGGCAGGCCATTCCGGCTGCTTTGGCAGCCAGCAGGCCATTGCGACTGTCTTCGATAACCAGGCATTCTTCCGGCTGCAGTTCCAACGTTTTGAGTGCCAACAGATAGATCTCTGGATCGGGTTTCTTTTTCTTTACCACATCACCGGCAAGGATCGCCTTGAAATGTTGCCGCCGTCGCGCTCCTAAAAGTTTTTCCACGATCAGATTCACGGCGCGTTCATTCGAGGTCGAACAGACCGCGAGCGTCAGTCCCTGATCGATAGCCTCATCGACCAGCCGTGCGACCCCGGGCCGCAGGGTCAATTCGCCGGATTCGATGATGTGCATAAAGAGATCGGTTTTCAGTTTATGCAATTCCTTTATGAATGCATCTCTGTCCGGTACATCTGCGGGCCAACCGGTTTCATCGAAATAGTGTTTCATGCGTTCCTTGCCGCCGGCAATTTGCAGCAACTCGTGGTATTTTTGCACGCTCCAGCTGGCATCGAGCCCTTTGGCAGCAAAAGCACGATTAAATGCCACCCGATGGCCATCCCGTTCAGTGTCGACGAGCACGCCATCACAATCGAAAATCAAAGCGTTTAGCAAATACCCTCCCTTACCTTCAGAATTTAAAAATCTTCAAGAAATTGCTTAACACTGGCCAAAAAACGCGCAGCATAGGTGCCATCGACGGCGCGGTGATCGCAGGCCAGAGTCAGGCTCATGAACTCGCGCACCGTAAAGGAGCGATCATCCTGCGGCACCAGGCGTTTTTCTACGGCCCCGGCGCCTAAAATGGCACATTCCGGGGGATTAATGACAGGTATAAAACTGGCCACCTGAAGCATGCCCAGGTTGCTCAGGGTAAAGGTGGCCGCGGCAGAGGATTTGATCAATCCCAACTTTGCATTGTTTGCAAGGTCTTTGACAAGAGCGCTGACAGATTCGAGATTTTTTTCAGAGACATTTTCGATCACCGGTACCAGCAAACCATCATCGAGTCCTACTGCGATACCGATATTGATCTCATCGAACAGACGGACACCCTCTGCATTCACATGGGCATTCAGGCGCGGATAGAGCCTGAGCCCATGACCGCATGCCTTGATCAACATATCGGTAAGGGTGATTTTTGCACCGGATTTCTCGTTAAACGTCTTGCGCCATGCCTGAGCAGCGGTCATGTCCACATCCATAAACAGGTAAAAATGCGGAATGGTCTGTTTGCTTTTCTGCATCTGCTGAGCGATGCGGCTGCGCATCTTGCTGAATCCCAAATCCTTTTTGCCGGGCTCCGATTGTAGCGTACGAGCCTGGACAGAGGTTCCGGCAGTTTGCGTTAGCGTCCGAGCTTGAACAGCGGCCAAAACATCCCGTTTGAGGATGCGCTGGCAGGGACCACTGCCGGTGATTGAGGAGACCTCAATGCCATGTTCTCTGGCAATTCTCCGGGCAGAGGGAGTAGAGAATATTTTTTCCCGGTGAACGACATGTTGAGCATCAGACGGTTCGGTTGTTTTCGCTTTTTCCGGATCTTTGCCATTGGTTTTATCGTCGAGCAGTGGATCGATTTCCGATGTGATCGTTTCATCCGGTTCGCCCGTAAAAGCGATCGGTTCAAGAACACGTCCTTCCTGTCCCGGTTCCAGCAAAAGCTCAAGCACCGTACCATCCTCAAACGCTTCGACCTCAAAGGTCGCTTTGTCGGATTCTACCAGGGCGACGATATCGCCGTTTTTCACCCGGTCTCCGATCTGAACCCGCCATTCGACCAGTACGGCGGTCTCGATATCTTGTCCCACTTGTGGCATTACGATCGCATTGGCCATCACATCTTCTCCTGCCCGGCTTTTCCGGCGCTGCCAAAAAGAATGATTTTTTCAGCAATGTTCTGTTTGAGGGCATCATATTGTGAAGCCAGAGGTTTAAGCGGATTATATTCAGTCGAATGGTCTCTGACATACTCGACAAAGGAATCGATAAACACATGCTTTAGCTGGGTAGAAATATTGATTTTGGCACACCCCAGTGCGATGCATTTCTTAAACACCTCATCAGAGAGACCGGTACCTCCGTGCAATGCAAGGGGAATCCGGGTGCGCTTGGTGATGGACTCGATCAGATCATAGGCAATCACGGGTTCGCCTTTATAAATACCATGCGCAGTACCGATAGCCGGGGCAAAGCAGTCAATGTCCACGGCCTGGCAAAACTGTTCGGACAAATCGGGATCAGCCAGATGGGCGTCGCGTTCCTGAACAAAAATATCATCCTCGACACCGACGATGGCGCCCAATTCAGCCTCAACAGAAATATTATGGGGTTTGGCCATGCCGACGACCCGGGTGGTCCACTCGAGGTTGGTCTCAAAAGACTGTGCCGACGCATCGATCATCACTGAACTCCAGCCATGATCGATACATTGCGCGACATAATCGACGTCGGTACAGTGATCCAGATGCAGAGCCACAGGCACAGCGCAGGAATCGCATAATTCTCTGGCCCAGGAGGCCATGGCTTTTTGACCCCAAAGCTTGACGGTTTTGACAGATGTCTGCACGATCACAGGGGCATTCAACTCTTTTGCACAGTCGATAACCGCCCGCATGGAATTGTAATCGAGGATATTAAAAGCGCCCACTGCATATCCGCCATCGACAGCATCGATGAGCATCTTTTTCATATTGACGAGAGGCATAATCCATCTCAAGTTAGTAGGTAAACAGTTCGATCATTCGACATAACATACACGTTTGACGGCATCGATAATCTCCTGAATCTGAGGCACGCTCGCCTTTTCCAGGTTTAGATTGAATGGGATGGGTGTATTCAATCCGGCCACGATTTCGATAGGCGCATCTAGATAATCGAATGCGTTTGCCTGGATGAGCGAGGCAATATCAGAGGCAATGCCACCTCGTCGCACAGCCTCCTGGACGATCACCACATGCTCGGTCTTGCGTACCGAATCAAGGATGGTATCCAGATCGAGCGGTACCAGGGTTCTGGGGTCGATGATCTCGACCGATATACCTTCCTGCGCTAAACGTTCGGCTGCTTCCAGACTGCGAGGGATCATATTGGACCAGGCAATGAGCGTGGCGTCTTTTCCTTGTTTTTTGATATCCGCCTGTCCTAATTCGATCACATACTCTTTTTCGGGAACAGACCCTTTGGACAGATAAAGAAGCTTGTGCTCCAGAAAGATCACCGGATCGTCGCAGCGGATGGCCGCTTTGAGCAGTCCTTTGGCATCATAGGGTGTTGAGGGCATGACGAGCTTGAGACCCGGGATATGATAAAACATCGATTCGAGGCTCTCCGAGTGCTGGGCAGCAAGACCGTTGCCGACACCTCCCTGGGAGCGCAGGACGAACGGAACTTTTGCCTTGCCGCCGGACATGAAATGGTACTTGGCAGCCTGATTGACGATCTGATCCATGATGAGCATGGTAAAATCGACAAACAGGATCTCCACCACCGGCCGCATCCCGACGATGGCAGCACCGACACCGGCACCGGTAAAACTGGCTTCCGAGATGGGTGTATCGATTACGCGTCTGGGGCCAAATTCCTTGAGCAGATCCACGGTGACTTTGTATGATCCACCGCGCTCGGCAATTCCCTCTCCCATGAGAAAGACCAGGGGATCTCTGCGCATCTCTTCCCGTAACGCCTCATTCAAGGCCTCTCGGTAGAGCAACTCCCGGATTTTCACCGACGGACTCGTCTTTATCGAATGTTCAGTCGTGATTGTCAAAAGGGACTCCTCAAGTGTATCTGTAATGATCGAACCTGCAGACCATGCTAATAGTCCTGTATCAACTCTAAAAATTCTTCCTGCGACAATTCCTCACTTTTTTTGGCAAACTCGATAGCGTCTTGCATTTCTTTATGAATGCCGGACTCTATATCGGCTATATCCTGTTCAGTAACTCCCACAGTCTCCAGGAGATAGGTTTTACATCTCTTGACAGGATCGATAGAGAGAAAATAATCCAGTTTTTCCCTGGGCATATAGGTTCCGGGATCATTGACATGATGGCCGCCATGCCGGTACGTGAGCATTTCGATCAGTACCGGTCCTTTGCCTTGTCGGCATTTTTTCGCAGATTGTTTTATTTTCTCAAAGACTTTAAACACATCATTGCCATCGATGCGCATACTGTCGATACCCAGGGCCTGGCCGCGCTTGTACAGTTCAGGCTGGCGGGTCGATTCAGAGATGGGAGTGGACACGGCATATTGATTGTTTTCAAGAACCAAAATCATGGGCAGATTCCAAATAGCGGCCAGATTCAGAGATTCTGCAAAGACGCCGTTATTGGATCCTCCGTCCGAGGTAAAGACTGCGGTGACTCTGTGATTCTGTATCAGGGAGGATGCCAGGGCTGCCCCGACTCCCAGAGGTACATTGGCACCGACGATGGCATTGGCCCCCAGATTGCCTTTTGACAGGTCAGCGATATGCATAGATCCACCCAGACCAAAGCAATATCCTGTTTTCTTTCCCAACAGCTCTGCGACCATATATTTCAATTCAGCGCCTTTGGCAATGCAGTGGCCATGTCCCCGGTGTGTACTGGTGATATAGTCCGATGGCTCCAGAGCGGCACAAGTCCCGACTGCGATCGCTTCTTCGCCGAGATAGGGATGAAAATACCCTCTGATCAATCCCTGGCGGTAGAGTTTGATGCACTCTGTTTCAAAATGCCGGATGCGGTACAGCTGGATATACAGACTGTTGACGAATTCTTGTTCATACATAACGGGCTCTCCGCTGGTCTCAAACTTTTAACGTTGACGCACTAACAAATGATAAAAAAAATCATGTCGCACGAACTGAAAAACTGTACCGGTCTCCCCGATAGATGGAGCGTTCCATCTCGAGAATGATCTCGCGACCAGTAAAAGTCACTCCGCTGACCAAAAAAGCAGGGATTCGTTTGTCCACGCCGAATAACCGGTCGGTCTCTTCATCTTTAATAATAATTGTGGAAATCATTTGATTGACTTCTGTGAGACGGTGGTGATACAAGTCTTGATAGTAATCATACAATGGTTTTTCCAAATCCTTTTTGTTGATATCAGGACATAAAAAAAGTGAAATATATCGTACTTCAAGCATCATGGGCACATTATCTGCAAAACGCAACCGTTTGATTCGATAGATCGGTGAAGCAAGAGTGTAATTACGCCCGTTGATGGTATCGGTATAGTCTTCTTCCAATATACTGGCATCCAACAGTTTGGTGGAAGGCTTGTAACCTGCTTCGATCATATTCTTGGTAAAGCCTAAAATCCGCGTGACAGAACGATCGACATTGCGGGTTTTGACAAAAGTCCCCTTGCCTTTGATCCGCGTTGCCCAGCCGGCATTTTCGATCTCATTCAAAATCTTGCGGGCAGTAGTGTTGCTGACATTATAGGTATTGATGATCTCATTTTCCGAGGGTACTTTCATGCCTGGCAACAGTTCACCACTCTGAATTTTGGCAATAATCTCGCGACTGATTTTATAATATTTTGGTAAAAACCGATCGTGTTCATCCATCAGCTTGCTTTCCTTTTACATTGAATGTAATGGGTATATGGGGCACTCTACCCGCAAGGCCATATACGGTTTTTATGGCTTGTCTGTTCCCAGTACATCGCTACCAAACCCTTGGTGACCATAAAGGAGGAATGATACCAAGGTTTTCTAAAATAAACAACAGACTGATCAATGCCATTTGCCTGGCTATCGCGCCAAATTTTCAAACACCCAGACCTTGGGATTATACCATCCCACAGAAATCAAATCCAGATCGCCATCGCGGTCCAGATCTACAGCCACGGTACCGTCATGATGATCGATGACGTCTTTGGCATCTTTGTCGATCACCACCTTGGACCAGGTACGGCCACGATCGAAATTCTGAAAGATCACCACCCGGTTATGGGTTTCACCACGGTGTTCTCCGATGACGATATCAGGATCGCCATCACGGTCAAAATCCCGGGTATCCATGCTGAATCCCTGTCCCTCGATGGTGCCGACGCTGTGCCGGATCCAGGGCTGCGTCGGATCTTCCGGAGCCCGATACCAGAGCAGATGCGTGCCCAACTCCGGACTCACCACCGCATCCAGCCGGCCATCGCCATCGATATCAGCCAGATCATTGCGGTCCGGTTCCAGATCGCTATCCAGATCAGCGGTTTCACCCAGCACATGCGTGATCCATTGGCCATCCCGGTTTTCCAGCCAGATCGTGCCCAGCAGCATGTCCAGATCGCCATCCCGGTCGATATCACCGGCACTGATATCCTCTTTCATGCTCGTCTCGGTGACCAGATCGATTTTCCACTGCTCTGTCTTGGGATTGTCCGGGACGCGGATGATATAGGTTCCCTTGCCGCCTTTGTGCCATCCCAGGGCGATTCCATAGCCATCTGCCAGCCGGATCATAGCGCTACCCTGCAGGAAATCACCGGATTCACAGCTGTCAATATTGCTGTGGATGGTAAACTTGCCTTTGCCATCATTTTCAGCCCATACAAATTGCCGATTGGTCTCAGCTCCAACGCCTTTTGTGCCGATGACATCCGGATCTCCATCCCGGTCAAAATCAAAGACCTCGTTCATGTTGCGTAATGGCTCACCGACAAGATGTTGTTTCCAGACGCCATCCAACGATCCCGGATTTTTCCACCACCATCCGCCGGCTACGATATCGATGGCGCCATCGCCATCCAGGTCGCCGGGTTTGATATACATGGAACGCTGTGGCAAATCTGCAATGTGATAGCGTTGCCATTTATCGATTGCCATCACCCGGCTGGCGGTTTGCTGCTGACCGCAGTTAGGTACCACCAGATCGCCATTACTGACACTGAAATAGCACCAACTGCCGTCCGCTGCCAGGAGAAAAATGGGCTGCATAATCGATAAAAACAAAAAAATCAATATTTGCTTTTTTGAATTCATCTTGTCCTCTTTGTTTACTCTGTGATTCTCTGTGCCCTCGGTGGTTTGTCTTTGAAAGGATCCATCCTGCCAGAATAGTGTTGTCCATAGATCATGGCAAATTACAAACACTTTTTTATCAACTGACCGCACAACAATTGAAACAGCATTAATAACCTGTGCAATGCACCAGATTCTATTCCTGCAACCACAGATCCAACCTGGGCGCCTGCCAGGTATAAGGCTTGCCGAGAATATCCCAGTCGCCGTCGCCATCGAGATCCGCCATCTTGGACTCATGATTGGCATAACCGGACAAGATTTCCTTGACCTCGAAATTGCCCTTGCCATCACCCAGCAGAATCCAGACTTTACTGTCGTCATTGTTGCCCAAATTCATTTCGGCATTGAAAATATCGAGATGACCGTCGTCATTGAAATCCAGAATTTTCACGGAATGACCATCCTGCACCGAGTCGATCAGGGTCGTTTTGTGCCACTGTTCGTCTTGCCATTGATAGAGATTCAGAGGCGCCAGGCCATCCCCGACCACCAGCACGACTTCGGGCCGGCCACCAGGAACGAGTTGCCCGGCAGCAGAACGGGAAAAGGCATAGTGTTCATCGACCACATGAACGGAAAATTCATTGTTACCCTCATGCCGGAACCATCTGCCGGCGCCGACGATATCGAGCACCCCATCGTCATCGATATCGGCTTTGGCCAGGCCCTCGTGTTCGTTGACCCCTTTCCAGCGGGGATAGGTGCCATATTGCGCGGGTTCGGATTCGTTACTGTAGGTATAGATGGTAATGAACTGCCAGGGTTCATCAGTATGCGGATTCTCCGGGATAAGCGCAAGAAAGAGCGTCAGGGCATTTTGGTTCCAGAACACCAGCTCGGCCTTACCATCGCCGTTAAAATCGCCAAAGATCTGATCATGGTGTTTGTTTTCGCCATCCGGCTTGATGGTGCGCCGGGTCCATGGGATTTGCGGATCGAGATCAGGATAGGGGTTCTCCCACCACCACACCTGATTGCTGCCACCATCGCCACCAAAGACGACATCGAGATCACCGTCGCCATCGATATCATGCACTGCGCTTCCGGCTTCGATCCGCAGGGGCTCATCCTCGACGATATATCGCTGCCAT